>JBQTGU010000062.1:0-2305 GCA_052390575.1 Actinomycetota bacterium
CGGGAAGTCGTCGGCTCCCGAGCCGCTCACCCGTCTCGTTCATCACGTGCACATCGTGGTGGGCCTCAGCCCAGTCATCGCCGACGAAGATCATCGTGTCGTATCCTCCTCTGGTTGCTGGTTCTCACACGAGCCCGAGGACAACCGGCGGCGACCTAATGGATCAGTGCTCAACGGCACGACACCCCATCAGCGCTATGGGCAGCCCTCACCAACCGGCCGGGGCACGATCTAACCCTAGGAATCGACGCTCCAGGCGACGACACTGCTCACCAGCCAGCGGCTCGGCCACCAGGCTTCCCGCAGCACAGGAACCCTCGGTGGATCCCCATTAGGCGTCGACGCCCGTCAGCGACGCGCTCAGCCCCCACAGCCGCGCCGCGTCCTCGTGGTTGGTTGCCGCCGGGGTCAGCTCGGGTTGCTTGCGGCCGGACCAGTACATCCCGGTGAGGCCCTCCACCTCGGGCGAGCTCGCGAGATGGACCAGGGGCCAGACGCCCTTCTTCGGCGACATCGTGAACGGTGATGCGAGGAGCAGCGAGACCTTGGCCAGCGGGTGCACGTTGTGGGCGAACCGCGTCGACGTCAGCCGGGGCGGCGTCCCCGCGTTGACCGTCACCGGCGACCCGTCCAGGCGCCGCGCCAGCTCCCGGGTGAACAGGATGTTGGCGAGCTTCGACAAGCCGTATTGGCGGATGGGCCGGTACCGCCGCTCGGCGTTGTAGCCGTCGAAGTCGAAGCGGGCCTTGGAGTCCTTGTACGCGTCGGACGCCACGTTGACGATGCGGGCGGGGCCGTCCTGCCGCAGCCGGTCGAGCAGGAGCAGCGTGAGGGTGAAGTAGGCGAGGTGGTTGAGCGCGAACGTCATCTCGACCCCGTCGACCGAGACCTCGCGCCGGAAGCCGAAGACGGCGCCGGCGTTGTTGAGCAGAACATGAAGCGGGAGGCCGGCGGCGAGGAACTCCTCGGCGACGCGCCGCACCTCCTGCTGCGAGCTGAGGTCGCCGATCAGGAACCCGACGTCGTGGTTGCCGGTCGCTGCCGCGATCTGGGCCCTCGTCGCCGCCGCCTTTTCGGGATCGCGGGCCACAAGGCACAGGCGGGCGCCGAGCCCGGCGAGCGTGAACGCCGCCTCTCGCCCGAGGCCGCTCGTCGCGCCGGTGATCATGATGGTCTTGCCGCGGAGGGCGTCGCTCACGCCGCCGAGGCTAGATGTCGACCAGGGCGGCCAGCCGTTTCGGCGCGACCAGCAGGTAGCTGTCGATGACGAGCTCGTCCACCTCGTCCCAGTCGACCCGGCCGAGGTCGAGGTAGAGACCGACCCAACCGCGCGGGCCGATGTACGAAGGCATGAAGAAGTAGCGGTCGGGGTTCGACGCGATCAGGGCGGTGTTCTCGCCCGGCGCCGCCCGGGTGGTCACGGCCACGCGCCCGTCGCCGTGATGGTCGTCGAGGTAGTAGGCGAACTTCTTGTTGCGCACGAGGTAAGCAGCGTGCCGGCCCGTACGCTCCTCGGTCGCCTCGGGGAGCGCGAGGCAGATCTTCTTCACCTCGGCGCGCGGTGTCACTTCAACGACTGCGCGAACCACCACTGGTGGCCCTCGGGGTCGAGGGCGCCATAGAGGCGGTCGCCGTAGGGCTTGTCCTCGGGCGGTCCGTCGATCTCGGCGCCGGCGGCCTTGGCCTGCTCGAAGTGCGCGTCGACGTCGTCGACGTGGACGTAGAGGCCGATCGTCACCTGGCCCAGCTCCCTCGGGTTCCGGTAGTCGGGCGGGCTCCCGAGCATCATCACCGCGTCGCCGAACTCCAACTCGGCGTGGCGCAATGTCCCCTCGTCGTCGACGCTGCGAAACCGCTCGCGGAAGCCGAACGCGTTGGCCAGCCACTCCAGGGCAGCGGCGGTGTCGCGGTAGTAGAGGTACGGGCTGAGTCGGGGGTACGTCTCCGGAATCTCCTCGGCCATGCGAACGCTCCCTTCAGACGACCGCATCCTGCGGCGGATTGTCGGCGAACCACTCGGCGATGCTCGGCATCTCAGTCACCTTGACCTCCACGGATCATTAACGCTCTCATTAATCATTAACCCATCCCACCCGGGTTGTCAATCCGGCACCATGTCCGGTTTGCCGCTATCCTCCCCTCCGTTCCGGGGCGCAAGGCAGGCAGGAAAGGGGGGGCGTGCGCCGGTCCATGGGGCTCGCGCTGGTCGTCGTCACGACGCTGGCGCTGCTGGCAGGGGCAATCTCGAGCCGTCGGCCGGTGACGCGCGTCTCGACGCCGGCGTCGCCATGGCGAGACGCGGCGG
>JBQTGU010000063.1:0-22864 GCA_052390575.1 Actinomycetota bacterium
GATGGCAGTCCCACCATCCGAACGCGGTCTGGATGTGACCGTGGAGCTCGTACAGCGATGTCTCGCTCGGTACGAGCAATCGCCGCCAGATCGGCGGCCGGATGTCGCGCAGCGTGATCTTCAGGCGATGCACGGTCGGGGGGTGCTCGGCCATCGCGCCCAACCTACGCGAGCGCGAGCCGGACGCGCCCGACACGGATCGCGAACCCGATTCGGGCGCAGATAACTCGGCGACTTTCGCTCACGCGTGCGGCGCGAATGCGCAGGTCAGCGCGCATGCGAGCACAGCGCTCAGCGTCAGTGAGCCCCGAAGCAGGTGCGCTACCGGGCTGCGCCACTCCCCGTAGCGCCAAGGGTACCTATGGTCTCGGCGTGGCCCAGTTCCACTTCTCGCCCGACACCTACCTCGACGCGACCCGGCGCGAGGTGCCCGACTACGACACGTTGCCGCTCGAGGTCGGGGAGGCGAGCGCGCGCCCGAACGTGCGCCGGGTGCTCGACCTCGGCGCCGGCACCGGCACGACGTCACTTGCCGTGCTCTCGCGACACCCGTCGGCTTCTCTGTGCCTCGTCGACGAGAGCGCGGACATGCTCGAGATCGCGCGGAACCAAGTCCCCGGTGACCGGATCGAGCGGATCGACGTCGGCGACCTGCGTGACGAGCTCCCCGGTGGCCCGTTCGATCTGGTCGTCTCGGCGCTGGCGATCCACCATCTCGACGGAGCCGAGAAGCAGGTGCTCTTCGGTCGCGTGCGCCATGGGCTGCGCCGGGATGGCCGGTTCGTGCTCGGCGACGTCGTCGTTCCCGAGGACCCGGCCGACGCGGTCACCCCGCTGACCCCGGGCTACGACAAGCCCGACCACGTCCCCGATCTTCTGGAGTGGCTTACAGCCGCCCGCTTCACCCCTGCGGTCACCTGGAGCGCGAACGACCTCGTCGTGATCGCCGCCGACGTCGAGGCGTAGCGGCATTCGTTGCGATCAGGTGTCAGCTCGTTGGCAGTCGTGTGCCGATGACGATGAAGACGCGTCAGAGCCCTGCGACCTCCCGTAGGTTGCGGGCGTCGTCGGCAGGCGAGCCGGAGGCGGAACGATGCGTTGTCGTGGGTGGAGTGCGGCCGCGGTCCTCGCGGTGTTGGTCGCGACGGCGGTCCCCGCCCGCGCCGGCGGTGGGAGCGAGAGCGACCGCGACCACGCCGATGCCGTGAAGGTGAACGATGACGGCGCGTTCGAGGGCTACACGCTCATCGCGCCCAGCGAGTCGAAGACGACTTACCTCGTCGGCCTCGACGGCGAGGTCGTCCGCGAGTGGCGTGCCGACTTCACTCCCGGCCTCCAGGTCGAGCTGCTCGAGAACGGCCAGCTGCTGCGGCCGGGCAAGACCCAACGCAAGACGCCCTTTGCCGAGGGAAAGGGGTGGGGCGGCGTGATCGAGCTGCTCGACTGGGACGGCGAGGTGGCCTGGCGCTACCGCTACGCCGGCGACGAGCGCCTCCAGCACCACGACGTCGAGGCCCTGCCCAACGGCAACGTGCTCGTGCTCGCCTGGGAGTACGTCGGCGAGGACGAGGCGCTCGCCGCCGGGCGCGACCCGGAGCTGCTGAGGGACGGGGAGCTGTGGCCCGAGCACATCGTCGAGGTCGACCCTCGCACCGACGAGATCGCCTGGGAATGGCACTCGTGGGACCATCTCGTGCAGGACCGCGACGAGTCGAAGCCCAACTTCGGTGACCCCGCGGCCAATCCCGGCCGCATCGACCTCAACTACGTGACCGACACCGGGACGACCGACTGGATGCACGCCAACTCGGTGGCGTACCACCCCGAGCTCGACCAGATCGTGATCAGCGTTCGCTCGTTCCACGAGGTCTGGGTGATCGACCACTCGATCTCGACCGAGGAGGCGCGTGGTCCCGCCGGCGATCTGCGCTTCCGCTGGGGGAACCCGGCCGCCTACGGGCGGGGCGACGCCGCCCCCCGGCTGTCGTTCGGCCAGCACGACGCCGAATGGATCGCGCCCGGTCTCGATGGCGAGGGCCGTATCAGCGTGTTCAACAACGGCACGCTCTACCGCCCCTACAGCACCGTGGACGAGATCGCGCCCACGATGCACGGCCGCGACTACGTGCTCGGCGAGGACGGTGTGTTCGAGGCGCGGGTGGCCCGCGTCGCGTGGCCGAGGGAGCCCGACCCGCAGTTCTTCGCCCACCACACCTCCGGCGCGCAGCGTCTGCCCAACGGCAACACCCTGATCGCGGACGGGCCTCACGGCGTCGTCTTCGAGGTGACCCCGGCCGGCGAGAAGGTCTGGGAGTACGTGAACCCCTTCTTCGATCGGGGGGCGGACGTCGTCGAGCTCAACGAGCAGGAGGTGTTCAAGAAGCGGCGCCTCTTCCGGGCCGAGCGGTACGCGCCCGACTACCCGGGACTCGCTCGCCTCCGGAGCTGATACCAGTGAGCAGGCTCGGCGTCGGTACCATCCGGCGATGCGCGTCCGCATGCCGCTCGTCGTCTTCCTGCCGCTGCTCGTCACGATTGCGTTCGCCGGCGCAGCCTGCGGGTCGGCTGGCACAGAGGAACGCTCCCTGCCCCCGAACGACTTCGAGGAGCTGGCCGACATCTTCGATGCCGAGTTGGAGCCGCTGGGCTTGAAGCTCACTCGCGGCGCGCTCATCGACACCCGTCACGGGCGCTACCGACCGTCCGACACGGGCCGTCACCTCGCGGTGTACGTCGAACCCACCGGCGAGTACACGGCCGCGGACTACGCCGAGGGCATCGTGCCCAGCGCCCGGGCCTTCCTCCCCGAGGTGTTCGAGCGCTGGGACGAGCTCGAGACCTTCGACGTCTGCCAGGAGCCGCTCCCCGGCGTCGACGACCGCAAGGAGCCGCCTCCGGTCACCCAGCTCAACCTGTCACGGGCCGAGTCACGCGACATCGACTGGACGGGCGTGACCCTGGCCGAGCTGCTCGCGGCCAGGGAGCCAACTCGCGAGGGGTACACCCTCTACGTCGCCCCCGCGATCACGTCCGACCCGAGCTGGCCCGCCCGTCAGGCGGGGTGAGCAGCCCGAGCGCGATCGGCGGGAACAGCACGACCGAGAGCAACCCTGCCGCGAGGAGAGCCGACCCGGTGGCGGCGTCGAACACGTCCAGTTCCCGCCCGAGGTGGGCGGCGACGACCAGGAACGTGAGTGATGTTGCCTGGAGCAGCCCGGCGGCGACCGCCCGGCGGGTCCCGACGATCGGACGGTAGAGGAGGGCGGGGAGACCCCGGACGACGAGGAGCGCGCCGAGAAACGCCGGGACGAGCGCAAGGTGCTCGGGTTCGGCGAACAGCGCGTCGGCGTCGAAGCGCATGCCGCTCGACACGAAGAACACCGGGACCAGGAACCCGTACCCGATGGCCTCGATCTTCGCCCGGAACCGCTCGTGGACCAGGTGCTCGTCGCGGTCCACCACCCGGAGGAGGGCGCCGGCCACGAACGCGCCCAGGATCGTCTCGAGCCCGAGATCGGCGGCCATCACGAAGAACACCGCCAGCAGCACGACGGCCACCCGCACGCCCAGCTGGGCGGTGGTCTCCTCCAGGCGCAGCAGCGTGGCCGACAGGCGCATGGAGCGGCCGGCCCGGGTGAGTGCGAGGCCGACGACCACCACCAGCACCGAGAACGCGCTCAGCATGAAGACGGTCGCGCCCGTCGAGGAGCTCTCCTGCGAGAAGAACAGCGACACGAGCACGATCGAGCTGAACTCACCCGCCGACGATCCCGCCAGCACGAGCTGACCCAACTCGGTGTCGGTCTGACCGGCGTCGCGCAACACCGGCACGACCAGGCCCAGCGACGTCGCGACCAGCCCGACGGCGACGAAGAGCGGCGAGCTGGTCTCGCCGATCTCTTCGACGCCCCAGCCGCAGGCCAACGCGAGGCCGAACGAGAGCAGCAGCGCCAGGCCCACCCGCTCGACCGCGCCCTTCAGCCGGTGCGGGTCGATCTCCAGCCCGGCGAGGAAGAGGAGGAAGCCCAGCCCGAACAGCGCCAGCACCTCGGTCGGCACGTCGACCTCGACCCAGTCGAAGCCCGACGGCCCTACCAGGATCCCGAGCAGGATCTCCAGCACGACCGCCGGGAGCCGCAACGGCGGCGCCAGCTGCACGAGTAACGGCGCCGCCAACGCGATGACGGCGACGACGAGGACGGTCCCGAGCGACAGTTCCATCTTCCCGCTCTTGGCCCTTACGGGCCGGCCCGCTCGACCGCGAGCCCGACCTCCTGGCCGTGCGATACCTCGAGGTTGTGCCCATCGGGGTCGGGGATGATCGCCCAGTACCCGACCGGGTAGCCCGAGTCGAGCGGCCCGAGGACCTCCCGCCCCTCGCTCCGTGCGGCATCGCAGCGCCGGTCGACTTCGTCACGGCTCGGACAGCCGACGCCGAGGTGCGCGAACCCGCCCAGTGCGTGCGAGACGGCCCCCTGCTCGATGAGCACGATCACGAAGGGGCGCGTGCGATCGCTGATCCACACGACGGTGGTGCCGGTCTCGTCGTCGCGGCGCCGGTGCACGACCGCCATGTCGGCGTAGCGCCGGTAGAACTCGATGCTGGCGTCGACGTCGGTGACCGGGAGCGCGACGTGGGTGAGCCCGCGGTCGACCATCCCGGTTTCGCCGCTCACGGCCAGAGCTTCGCACGCGTCTGCGCATCCAGGCGGAGCACGGAACCGCAGGAGGCCGCGGGTACACTCGCCGTCCCCATGGCGCCCGTCAGCACGTCGGTCGAGAACCTCGAAGGCAACAAGGTGCGCCTGCACGTGGCGATCCCCGCCTCCGAGTTCGACAAGGCGGTCGACGCTGCCTTCCGCAAGCTCGCGTCCGACGTGAAGATCCCCGGCTTCCGGCCCGGGAAGGCGCCCCGTGAGCTGCTGGAAGCCCGGTTCGGGCCCGACGTCGCCCGCCGGGAGGCGCTCCAGGAGGCCCTGCCCAGCTACTACGCCGACGCCGTCGACGCCGAGCACCTCGACGCGATCGCGCCGCCCGAGATCGACATCACGTCGGGCGAGGACGAGGGCGACGTCGAGTTCGACGCGGTGGTCGAGATCCGGCCGGTGGCCACGCTCACCGGGTACGACTCCCTCCGGGTCGAGGTCGCGAGCCCCGAGGTCACCGACGAAGCCGTCGACGCGCAGATCGACGGGCTGCGCAACCGCTTCGCCGACCTCGAGGAGTCGGCGGCGCCGCTCACCGACGGTGACTACGCCGAGATCGACATCAAGGGCTACGTCCACGACGAAGCCATCGACGGGCTGACCGCCACGGACGTCCTCTACGAGGTGGGATCGGGCATGGTCGTGCCCAAGCTCGACGAGGAGCTGCGGGGGAAGCGCCCGGGCGAGATCCTCAAGTTCAACGACCAGCTCCCCGAGCGATTCGGCGAACGGGCGGGGGAGGAGGTCGCGTTCCAGGTCCTGGTCAAGGACGTGAAGCGCAAGGTGCTCCCCGAGGTCACCGACGACTGGGTGTCGGAAGTGAGCGAGTTCGACACCGTCGACGAGCTGCGCGCCGATGTACGCCGGCGCGTCGAGCTGGTGGCGAAGGTCCAGACGCAGATGGCGGCGCGCGACAAGGTGCTGGAGGCGGCGGCCGAGCTGGTCGACGTCGAGCTCCCGGACTCGCTGGTGCACCAGGAGATGGAGCGGCGGCTGCACGACCTCGCCCACCGGCTCGAGGGCCAGGGCGCCAGCATCGAGCAGTACCTGGCCGCGACCGGCCAGGAGCAGGAGGCGTTCGTCGCCGCGGTGCGCCAGGGTGCGACCGCCGGCGTCCGCGCCGACCTCGCGTTACGCGCCGTCGTCGCGCAGGAAGGCATCGAGGCGACGGAGGACGAGCTGGACGCCGAGATCGCCCGCCTCGCCGAACGCATGGAGGAAAAGCCTGCCAAGGTGCGGCGCGATCTCGACCGCCGGGGCCTCCTGGAGGCGGTACGCTCTGACATCGCCAGAGGGAAGGCATTGCAGCTACTGGTCGACCGGGCCACGGTGGTCGACGAGCAGGGCAACCCCGTTGATCTGAGCCTGCCCGAGGACCAGTCACCCAAAGAAGAGCCGCCCGAAGAAGAGCCGGAAGAGGAGCCGCAGGCGTGACCGAGCCCATCTACAACTACCTCGTCCCCACCGTCATCGAGCAGACCAACCGGGGCGAGCGTGCGTTCGACATCTACTCCCGGCTGCTCAAGGAGCGCATCATCTTCCTGGGTACGCCCATCGACGACACGGTGTCGAACCTGATGATCGCCCAGCTGCTGCACCTCGAGAGCGAAGACCCCGACAAGGACATCTCCATCTACATCAACTCGCCCGGCGGCGAGATCACGGGGCTGTTCGCGATCTACGACACCATGCAGTACATCAAGCCCGACGTGCAGACGATCTGCGTGGGTCAGGCCGCGTCGGCGGCGGCGGTGCTGCTCACCGCGGGCGCGAACGGGAAGCGGTTCACCCTCCCGCACGCCCGCATCCTCATCCACCAGCCCCACGGGGGCGCGTCGGGGCAGGCGGTCGACATCGAGATCCAGGCCAAGGAGATCATCCGCATGCGCGAGCTGCTCGACGAGCTCCTTGCGCACCACACCGGTCAACCACTCGACAAGGTGGCCCACGACACCGACCGCGACTTCATCATGAGCGCGGTCGAGGCCCAGGAGTACGGCATCGTCGACGAGGTCATCACCAACCGAGAGCTCGCCCAGGTGGCCGCGGCCGCCGGGGTGAGCTGAGCGGACCGCGAGGGTAAGGGGGGCCTCGTGGCGAAGTTCGGCGATGGCGGCGACCTGCTGAAGTGCTCGTTCTGCGGCAAGACGCAGAAGCAGGTCAAGAAGCTCATCGCCGGGCCGGGTGTCTACATCTGCGACGAGTGCATCGACCTCTGCAACGAGATCATCGAGGAGGAGCTCTCGCAGAGCAGCGAGGTGCGCTTCGACGACCTCCCGAAGCCCCGTGAGATCTACGAGTACCTCAACGACTACGTCATCGGACAGGACCACGCCAAGAAGATCCTCTCCGTCGCCGTCTACAACCACTACAAGCGGGTGCAGGCGGGCGCGTACGGCGACCCCGACGTCGAGCTCCAGAAGTCGAACATCATGCTGATCGGGCCGACCGGCTGCGGGAAGACGCTGCTGGCCCAGACGCTCGCCCGGCTGCTCAAGGTGCCGTTCGCGATCGCCGACGCGACTGCGCTCACCGAGGCCGGCTACGTCGGTGAGGACGTCGAGAACATCCTCCTCAAGCTGATCCAGGCGGCCGACTACGACGTGAAGAAGGCCGAGACCGGGATCATCTACATCGACGAGATCGACAAGATCGCCCGCAAGGCCGAGAACCCGTCGATCACGCGCGACGTCTCGGGTGAGGGTGTGCAACAGGCGCTCCTCAAGATCCTCGAGGGGACGACCGCGTCGGTCCCGCCCCAGGGCGGGCGCAAGCACCCGCACCAGGAGTTCATCCAGATCGACACGACCAACATCCTGTTCATCTGCGGCGGGGCGTTCGCGGGGATCGACAAGATCATCGAGAGCCGGATGGGCAACCACGGCGTCGGGTTCGGCGCCGACATCCGCAAGTCCGACGAGAAGGATCTCGGCGCGGTCCTGGCCGGTGTCCTACCCGAGGACCTGCTGAAGTTCGGCCTCATTCCCGAGTTCGTCGGCCGCCTGCCCGTCATCGGCGCGGTGCACAGCCTCGACAAGGAGGCGCTCATCCGCATCCTGGTCGAGCCCAAGAACGCGCTGTTGAAGCAGTACCAGAAGTTCTTCCAGTTCGACGAGGTGTCGCTGGTGTTCAGCGACGACGCGCTCGAAGCGGTGGGCGAGGAGGCCCTCAAGCGGGGCACCGGTGCCCGCGGTCTGCGCGCCATCCTCGAAGAGGTGCTGCTGGAGGTCATGTACGACCTGCCCAGCCGCTCCGACGTCGCCCAGTGCGTGATCGACGCCAACGTCGTCCTCGACCGGGTGACGCCCACGCTCATCACCGCCGGCGAAGCCGGCGACACCGAGCGCCGTTCCGCGTAGTTCGTAGACTCGGGCCCATGGGTGCGCCCGAGAGGCCTTCCCTCGACGGCATCGAGGCGAAGTGGGATGAGCGCTGGCAGGGTGATGCCACCTACGCGTTCGACCGGTCGAAGACCCGGAACGAGATCTACTCGGTCGACACGCCGCCGCCCACGGTCAGCGGGTCGCTGCACGTGGGGTCGGTGTTCGGGTACGCGCAGGCCGACGCGGTCGTGCGCTACCGCCGGATGCGCGGGAACGAGGTCTTCTACCCAATGGGGTGGGACGACAACGGGCTCGCCACCGAACGCCGGGTGCAGAACTACCACGGCGTGCGCTGCGACCCCTCCCTGCCGTACGACCCCGACTTCGACCCACCCGAGAGGCCGGGCAAGCAGGAGATTCCCGTCTCCCGCCCCAACTTCGTCGAGCTCTGTGAGCGCCTGACCGAGATCGACGAGCAGGCGTTCGAAGCGCTGTGGCGCCGGCTCGGGCTGTCGGTGGACTGGTCGCTGACCTACACGACCATCGGGGAGGTCGCCCAGCGCGTCTCGCAGCGCGCCTTCCTCCGGAATCTCGCGCGGGGCGAGGCGTACCAGGCGGAGGCGCCAACCCTCTGGGACGTCGACGACCGAACCGCGGTCGCGCAGGCCGAGCTCGAGGACCGCGAGGAGAAGAGCGCCTACCACCGGGTCCGGTTCGACGGCATCGACGGCGCCCCCGACATCCTGATCGAGACGACCCGACCCGAGCTCATTCCCGCCTGCGTCGCCCTTGTCGCCCATCCCGAAGACGAACGCTTCCGGGATCGTTTCGGCACCGACGTGACGACGCCTCTGTTCGGCGTGCGGGTGCCGGTGGTCGCGCACCCGTTGGCCGAGCCCGACAAGGGAACCGGCATCGCGATGATCTGCACCTTCGGCGACGTCACCGACGTCGTGTGGTGGCGGGAACTGCGCCTGCCGACCCGCAGCGTGATGGGCCGCGACGGTCGGCTCATCAGCGACCCGCCCGACTGGGACGCGACCGATCCCGAGGCTGACGCGCGGTACCGCGAGCTCGGGGGTAAGACGGTCAAGCAGGCGCGGGGGCGCGTGATCGAGCTTCTGCGCGAGTCGGGGGCGCTCGACGGTGAGCCGACGGAGATCACCCACGCAGTGAAGTTCTACGAGCGGGGCTCCCGGCCACTCGAGATCGTGACGACTCGTCAGTGGTACATCCGCAACGGCGCCAACGACCCCGAGCTGCGAGGGGTGCTCCTCGAACGGGGCCGCGAGTTGTGCTGGCACCCGCCCCACATGCGCAACCGCTACGAGAGCTGGGTCGAGGGCCTCAACACCGACTGGCTCATCAGCCGGCAGCGCTTCTTCGGCGTCCCGTTCCCGGTCTGGTACCCGGTCGGCAACGACGGGTCTGCCGACTACGAGCACCCGATCCTGCCGGGCGAGGACCGGCTACCCGTGGACCCGTCGAGCGACGTCCCCGACGGCTGCACGGAAGCGCAGCGCGGGCAACCCGGCGGGTTCATCGGCGACCCCGACATCATGGACACGTGGGCGACGTCGTCGCTGACGCCGCAGATCGCGACCCGCTGGGAGGACGATCCTGATCTCTTCGCCCGGCTGTTCCCGATGGACCTGCGCCCTCAGGGCGGCGAGATCATCCGCACCTGGCTGTTCGCCACCGTGCTGCGGGCGCACCTCGAGCACGGCACGTTGCCCTGGCGCGACGCCAAGATAAACGGCTGGGTCCTCGACCCCGACCGCAAGAAGATGTCGAAGTCGAAGGGGAACGTCGTCACGCCGGTCGAGTACTTCGAGAAGTTCGGCTCCGACGCGGTCCGCTACTGGGCGATGAACGGCCGGCCCGGGGTCGACACCGCGTTCGACGAAGGCAAGATCAAGGAGGGTCGCCGTCTCGCGATCAAGCTGCTCAACGCGTCGAAGTTCGCACTGGGCGTGCGCGGCGACGCGGCGACGAGTGGAACGGTGACCGCGCCGCTCGACCGGTCGCTCCTGCACACGCTGGCGGCGATCGTCGACGAGGCGACGGCTGCGTTCGACGAGTACGACTACAGCCGTGCCCTCGAGCGCACTGAACGGTTCTTCTGGGGTTTCTGCGACGACTACCTCGAGCTGGTGAAACAACGCGCCTACGGCTCGGCCGGCGACGAAGGCACGGCCTCGGCGCGGCGCACCCTCGAGCTCGCGCTCGAGACCATGCTGCGGTTGTTCGCACCCCACCTGCCGTTCGTGACGGAGGAGGTGTGGTCGTGGTGGCAGGACGGCTCGGTGCACCTCGCCGCCTGGCCCGACGCGGGTGCGCTGCGCGCCGAAGCCGGCGAGGCCGGTGACCTCTCCTACACGGTCGCGGCCGACGTACTCGGTGCGATCCGCAAGGCCAAGACCGCCCAGCAGCGGTCGCTGCGCACCGACGTCGAGCGCGTGCTCGTCCGTGACACGCAGGAGCGCCTGGGTGCACTCTCCGGGGTGATCGACGATGTTCGCGACGCCGGCCGCGTACGCGACCTCGACACGGTCGAATCCGACGAGCCATCTGTCGACGTCGAGTTGGCCGAGTCCGACGCCGCCTGAAGGGACTCGGGTGCGTTCCGACGAGGCCCTCGCCTGGCTCGACTCGCACGTTAACCTGGAGACGATCGGCCGCCCGGCAGGCGAGGACCGCCGGGCCACCGCCCCGACGCTCGACCGCATCCAGGCGCTGATGGAGCTGCTGGGATCCCCCCAGCTCTCGTACCCCGCCATTCACCTGACCGGCACCAACGGCAAGACGTCGATCGTGCGCATGACGACGGCGTTGCTCATGGGCGCGGGGCTGTCGGTCGGCTCGTACACGAGCCCGAACTTGGAGCGGGTCAACGAGCGCATGGCCTGGAACGACGAGCCCATCGACGACGTCGCCCTGGCCGAGGTCCTCGGGCTCGTCGCCGACGTCGAGGACCACCTCGCCAATGGCTCGGGTGGCCGGCTGAGCTACTTCGAGATCCTGACCGGCGCGGCGCTGAGCTGGTTCGCCGACGTCGCCATCGAGGTCGCGGTCGTCGAAGTGGGCCTCGGCGGGACGTGGGACGCGACCAACGTCGTCGACGGCCGGGTCGCGGTCGTGAGCAACGTGAGCATCGACCACGTCGAGTACCTCGGTCCCACGCGCGAGGGCATCGCCAAGGAGAAGGCCGGCATCGTCAAGCCCGGCTCGACGCTCGTGCTGGGCGAGACCGAACCCGCCCTGGCGCCGATCTTCCTCGACCGGGGCGCGGTCCAGGTCGTCACCCGGGGCGTGGACTTCGGCGTCAGTGAGAGCCGCCCCGCCGTCGGCGGCCGGCTGGTCGACCTGTACACGCCGGGCGGCCGCTACGACGAGGTCCTGGTCCCCTTGCACGGCGCCCACCAGGCCCAGAACGCGGCGGTGGCGCTTGCCGCCGCCGAGGCGTTCCTGGGCACGCCGCTCGGGCGCGACGTGGTGGACGAGGCGTTCGCGGCGGTGCGTTCGCCCGGGCGGCTCGAGGTCGTCGGCCACGCCCCCCTCGTCCTCCTCGACGGCGCCCACAACGTCGTGGGCGCCGCCGCGCTGCGAACCGCGCTGGCGGAGGAGTTCGTCGCCGCGCCCCGCATCTTCGTCGTCGGCCTCCTGCGCGAGAAGGAGCCGCACGAGATGCTCGAGGCGCTCGGCGCCGCGACCGCCGCCCACATCGTGTGCTGCCGGCCCCCGAGCCCGCGCGCGCTCGACCCCGAGCTCGTCGCCGCCGCCGCCCGCGATCTCGGGGTCGAGCCGGAGCGCATCGAGATCGTCGACCTCGTCGCCCAGGCCGTCGCGCGCGCCCTCGCGATCGCGACGCCGGAGGACCAGGTCGTCGTGACCGGCTCGCTGTACACGGTCGGCGCCGCCCGCGCGGTACTGGTCCACTAGTAGCCTGCGCGCCCGATGAACCGCACGCTCGTGCTCTGCAAGCCCGACGCGGTCGAACGCGGACTGGTGGGCGAGATCGTGGCGCGTCTCGAGCGGCGTGGGCTCAGAATCGTGGCGATGGACCTGCGTCGCATCGACGCCGAGTTCGCCGGTCAGCACTACGCGGAGCACCGCGACAAGCCGTTCTTCGGCGAGCTGGTCGAGTTCATCACCCGCAGCCCGCTCGTCGCCATGGTCGTCGAGGGCGGCGACGACACCTGGCAGGACGTGCGCAAGACGATGGGTGCCACCAACCCGCGCGACGCCGAACCGGGCACGATCCGCGGCGATCTCGCGCTCGAGACGACCGAGAACCTGGTCCACGGCTCCGACGGACCCTCGTCGGCCGCGCGCGAGATCGCCCTGTTCTTCCCCGACCTTTAGGACTGACGCCAAGGGCGCGAACCGGGCCGGTAGCCTGACGCGCGGCGGGCCTGGCGGGCGGAGCGAGCGAGTCCCGATTCGTGCGCTGACCTGCGCAAACACGACAATTGGGACCACCCGGGCGGGCTGGACCGGTTCCGACCCAACCCATACCCTTGAGCACTCCTTGCGCCCGGTCGTGACCCCGGGCGCGTCGGATCCGCCTACCTCGAGCCGGGAGGCCCGCCCAACGTGACCCAACCCTGGATCTCCTCGATCGTCGGCCGCGACATGGCCGTCGACCTGGGGACGGCCAACACGGTGGTCTACGTGCGCGGGCACGGCATCGTCCTGAACGAGCCGTCGATCGTCGCGATCAACGTCCGCGACGGCCGACCCCTCGCCGTCGGGATGGAGGCCAAGCAGATGCTGGGCCGGACGCCCGGGCACATCCAGGCGATCCGCCCGCTGAAGGACGGCGTGATCGCCGACTTCGACATCTGCGAGAAGATGCTCCGCTACTTCATCCAGCGGGTGCACCAGCGGCGGTGGGCGAAGCCCCGCATCGTCATCTGCGTGCCGTCGGGCATCACCGGCGTAGAGCAGCGGGCGGTCCAGGAGGCGGCCGAGTACGCGGGCGCGCGCAAGCCCGCCTACATCATCGAGGAGCCGATGGCCGCCGCGATCGGCGCCGGCCTCCCGGTGCACGAGCCCGCCGGCAACATGATCGTCGACATCGGCGGCGGCACGACCGAGGTCGCGGTCATCTCGCTGGGCGGGATCGTGACCAGCGAGTCGGTGCGCATCGCCGGCGACGAAGTCGACGAGGCCATCATCCAGTGGGCGAAGAAGGAGTACTCGCTCGCGCTGGGTGAGCGCACCGCTGAGCAGGTGAAGGTCGAGCTCGCCAGCGCATGGCCACTCAAGGAGGAGCTCTACGCCGAGATTCGCGGGCGTGACCTCGTCACCGGTCTCCCGAAGACGGTTGTTGTGTCGACGGCCGAGTTGCGGGAGGCGATCGACGAGCCGGTCATGGCGATCGTCGACGCGGTGAAGTACACGCTCGACCGCACGCCTCCCGAGCTTGCCGCCGACATGATGGAGAAGGGCATCGTCATCACCGGCGGCGGCGCGCTCCTGCACGGTCTCGATGCCCGCATGGCGGCGGAGACGGGCATGCCCGTCTTCGTGGCCGACAACCCGCTGTTCTCGGTCGTGCTCGGCTCCGGGCAGTGCCTGAGCAGTTCGACGTCCTGAAGCAGGTCCTGCTTTCGTCTCAGCAGCAGCACTGACCGACCTCGGCCAGGGAGGTCGCTCGGAACAATGGTGGTGTACCGGCGCGGCAACCGACGTTCGATCCTGATCCTTCTGCTCGTCACGTCGATCACGCTGATCACGCTGGACGTCCGCGGCTCGGGCCCGATCACGGGAGCACGCGGCGTCGCCCACGACGTCGTGGCGCCCATCGCGACGGTTGCCGACAAGGTCTTCTCACCGGTGGGTGATTGGGTCAGTGGCGTGACGCGAGCCGGAACGCTCAAGAACGAGAACTCGAGGCTGCGCAAGGAGCTGGACGAGCTCAAGGGCAAGGCGGCCCAGAACCGCGCGTTCGAGAGCGAGAACGAGGAGCTGTCGAAGCTGCTCGACCTCCCCTACACCGAAGACAGCGACGCGATCGCCGCCCGGGTCGTGTCGGGATCTCCGGGGAACTTCGAGTGGACGGTGCAGATCGACCGGGGAACCGCCGACGGCGTGACCGAGGGGATGGCCGTCGTCACCGGGGCCGGCCTGGTCGGCCGGGTTGTCGAGGCGTCGGGCAGCCGCGCGACCGTCCTGCTGCTCCGCGACCCCGACTCGGGGGTCGCGGTGGTGACCGAGAGCGCCCGCACGACCGGGATCGCGTACGGCCAGACCGGTCAGAACACGTTGACGCTCGATTTTGTCGACGCCGGGGTCCAGGTCGACGAGGGCGAGCTGGTGTTCACGTCGGGGCGGGACAACAGCCTGTTCCCGCCGAGCATCCCGGTTGCCCGGGTCGAGAAGGTGAAGAAGGGCGAGCTCGAGCAGGACATCGTGCTGCGGCCGCTGGTCGACCTCGACAGCCTCGAGTTCGTGAAGGTGCTGCGCCCCCCGACGACGACGAGCGCGCCGCCCACGACCAGCTCCCCGACGACGGGGACGCAGGCACCGTGACCTGGCCCGTCCGCCTGAAGCTCGCGGGACTCATCGTCGTCACCGTCGTCCTCCAGACGACCTTGTTCCCCGACCTGCGCCTGTTCGGGGTCGCGCCCGATCTCGTGCTCGTGGGGACGATCGCGGTGGCCTACCGCGTCGGCCCCGAG
Organism: Actinomycetota bacterium; assembly: GCA_052390575.1. Taxonomy (GTDB): domain Bacteria; phylum Actinomycetota; class Acidimicrobiia; order IMCC26256; family JACDBD01; genus JBPCMN01. The sequence goes on from JBQTGU010000063.1 coordinate 14,716, forward strand.
TCCGGCGCGGTCTACGGGTTCGCTGCCGGGTTGGCCATCGACCTCTTCCTCCAGACACCGCTCGGTATCTCGGCGTTGTCGTTCGCGGTCGTGGCCTACGGCGTGGGCATCCTCCAGACCGGGCTCTCGCGCACGCCCCGTTTCGTCGCAGCCATGGTCGGCGGTGCCGGCGGCCTGGCCGGCGGCCTGATGTTCGTGGCGATCGCCGCCCTCGCCGGCGAGGACCAGGTCATGGCGTTCCGCACCCTCTGGGTGCTCGTCCTCGCCGCAATGTACGACGCGCTGCTGGCCGTGGTGATGTTCCCGGTCGCTCGCTGGACGGTTGCGAGCTCGAGCGAGGAGCCGCCCGCGGTGCGTGGGGCTATGTCGGCATGAGAAGGTTGTGAGCACGTGAGCGAAGGCAACAGCCGCGTCCGCCTGAGCATCGTCGGCGTCATCGTGATGGCGCTTTTCAGCGCGCTCTTCGCGCGGCTGTGGTTCCTGCAGGTCGGCGCGAACCCCAGCGCCGAGGCCGCCGCCACCAGCAACCGGATCCGGGAGATCCAGGAGCCGGCGATCCGGGGGCGCATCCTCGATGCCAAGGGGCGGGTGCTCGTCGGCAACCGGGTCGCGGATGCCATCACCTTCGACCGCAGCGCCCGGATCAAGGCCGAGGACCGCAAGGCCGTCGTCGGCCGGTTGGCCGAGCTGCTGGGGGTGAGCGCGAAGTCGATCCAGAAGACGATCGACGACCCCCGCATCGCCGCGTTCGCCCCGGTTCCCGTGGCGATCGACGTGCCCCTCGAGAAGGTCGGCTTCATCGCCGAGCACAAGGAGGACTTCCCCGGCGTCGAGGCGGAGCGGATCACGCTCCGCGAGTACCCCAACGGCCGCCTCGCCTCCCACGTGCTCGGGTACACCGGCGAGATCAACGCGGACGAGCTCAAGGCGCTGCAGGGGGAGGGCTACCGCCAGGGCGACAAGATCGGCAAGGCGGGCGTGGAGCAGATGTTCGAGTCCGAGCTTCGGGGCCAGCCTCACGTGCAGAAGCTCGAGGTCGACAGCCGCGGCCGCGTCGTCTCCGTGCTCGAGGACCGGGAGGCGGTGTCGGGCAAGGACGTCCAGCTCACGATCGACATCGACATCCAGCGGATCGCGGAGGAATCGCTCGCGCAGGGGATGGAGGGCGCCCGCGACATCCGCGACATCCCGGAGGACGACGAGGAGAACCCGACGTTCGAGACGTTCCGGGCCGGGGCCGGCTCCGTGACTGTGCTCAACCCCAACGACGGGTCGGTCGTGGCGATGGCCTCCGCCCCCGACTACGACCCCGCCGCGTTCACGAACGGCGGCATCCCGAGCAAGACGCTCGAGGAGTTCGAGAGCAAGGACAGCAACTTCCCGCTGCTCAACCGGGCGGTGCAGGGCACGTACGCGCCGGGTTCGACGTTCAAGCTGATCACGGGTCTCGCCGGGCTCGACAGCAAGCTCATCACGCCCGACGAGAAGATCAACGACACCGGCTGCCTCAAGGTCGACGTGCTCGAGTTCTGCAACGCGGGGAAGAAGGAGCACGGCACGGTCGACCTCCCGGGCGCCCTCACGGTCTCGAGCGACGTGTACTTCTACGAGATCGGCCGTGACATCTGGCAGTACTACAACGACGAGGTCAACAAGAAGGGGGGCGAGCCCAAGAAGGGCTATGCCATCCAGGACACCGCGGCCGAGTTCGGGTTCGGGACCCCGACCGGGGTCGGCCTCGGGGGCGAGGCTTCAGGGCGCATCCCCGACCAGGACTTCAAGGAGGACTTCAACCGGACGAACCCCGACCTCGAAGAGCGCCGGGTCAGCTCGCTGTGGCTCCCGGGCGACAGCGTCATCCTCGCAGTGGGCCAGGGCGACCTGCTCGTCACGCCCATCCAGCTCGCGAACGCGTACGCGACCTTGGCCAACGGCGGTACCCGCTACACCCCGCGCCTGGCGTCCGCCCTGCTCGAGCCCCGCACCGGGGACGAGACCGCGGCCGCCGAGATCGTACGGGAGCTCGCACCGCAACGGCTGGGTGAGGTCGACATCAAACCGGCGGTACGCGACGTGATCATGCTGGGGCTCGCCGGGGTCGTCGGCAGCGCGTTCGGCACCGCCAACGACGCCTTCGAGGGCTACAGCGGCTCGGTCGCGGGAAAGACCGGCACGGCCCAGGTCGTCGGCAAGCAGGACACGTCGCTGTTCGTCGGCATCAACCCACCCGAGGACCCGCAGTACGTCACGCTGGCGATCGTCGAGGAGGGCGGCTTTGGTTCCGCGGTGGCCGCGCCCATCGTCCGCCGCATCATGGAGGCGCTCGGCGGCAACCTCAATCCCGATCCCGTGCAGGTCCGGCCGCCGAGCGCCGACGTGGACGAGTAGTTCCGTGGCCGCGCTCGCCCGCCCACCCGCAGCACCCGCGCTCTCGAGCCGTCGCGCCCGGTTCGAGGCGTCCGCAACCCGCAACGTCGACCTGGTGCTGGTCGGGGCGGTATTGGCGATCGCGCTCCTGGGCCTGCTGATGATCCACTCGGCCACGCGCGAGCGCCTGGCGTTCGACGGTGTCGACGAGCTCTACTTCGTCAAGCGCCAGGCGGTCTTCATCCTGCTCGGGTTGTGCGTCATGGCGGCGGTGATGGCGGTCGACTACCGCAAGCTGCGCGACTTCTCCGTCCTCGCCTATGGCGCGGCCGTGATCTCGCTGCTGGCGGTGCTCTCACCCCTGGGCTCGGACGCGCGGGGCGCTCAGGCGTGGTTCCAGCTCCCGGGCGGGTTCCAGCTCCAACCGTCGGAGCTGGCCAAGTTCGCGATCATCGTGGCGGTCGCCGGGTACTGCAATGAGCACCGCGGCGAGATGGACCCGCGCCAGCTCGCGCTCACCATCGGACTGGCGGCCGTCCCACTCGGGCTCGTCGCGCTCCAACCCGACCTCGGCACCGGCATGGTCATCGCCGTGATCGTCGTGGGCCTGCTCGCGCTGGCGGGCGTGAGCGGCCGGCAGCTCGCGATCCTCGGCCTGCTCGCCCTCACCGGCGTGTGGGCGGTCATCAACCTCGGGATGCTCGCCGAATACCAGCAGGACCGCCTGACCGCGGTCTTCGACAGCGGCAGCGACCCCGAAGGCTCGGGCTACAACCAGGAGCAGTCGGAGCTCGCCATCCAGACCGGCAGCATCGACGGCAAGGGGCTCGGCCAGGGCCCCCAGACCCAGGGCGGGTTCGTCCCCGAGCAGCACACCGACTTCATCTTCACCGCCGCGGGCGAGGAGCTCGGGTTCATCGGAGCGGGGACGCTCCTGGGGCTGTTCGCGGTGGTGGTGTGGCGGGTCTGGCGAACCGCGACCCTGGCGCGCGACTTCTACGGAATGCTGGTGTGCATGGGTGTGCTCGCCATGCTCACGTTCCAGATCTTCGAGAACATCGGCATGACGATGGGGATCATGCCGGTCACCGGCATTCCCCTCCCGTTCATGAGCTACGGCGGCTCATCGACGCTCACGACCTTCGCCTGCATCGGCCTGGTGTCGAACGTCTACATGCGCCGCTTCGTGGGTTAGTCTCCCGCCGGCGCCGGGTTGTCTCGGCCCTCGAGCCACAAGGTCGGCCGGTGCCGTTCGACCACCTCGAATACCGCCACGACGTTCTCGTCGTCGGTCAGCGCGACACCGACGTGGGCACCGTGGTCGTCGACCGGGTCGTTCGTGAACAGCTCGACGGACGCGGCGCGGCCCCGACCGGGCCGGCCGGACAGCATGACCCGTCCGAACCGCTCACCGGTCTCCAGCACGAGTCGTTCGAACCCGTCGTCTTCGACGAGCACGATCCGGTGGGTGCGGACCTCGGTGGTGAGGGCGGTGCGCAACTCGGCGAGCTCCGTGCGCAGCCGCTCGACGGTCGCGATGAGATCTACAAGGGACGGCTCGTGTCCCTCTCCATCGTTCGACGACGACCCTTGCCCGAGCACGGCCACGTCCTCCTTCCCATGTCGCCTCTCCGGATCGCGTCACGGGGGAAGCGTTCGGCCGGGAAGAAGACCGGTGATGCGATCGTACCGACGGGCTGTGACAGGTATCGCAGCTACGGAACGCGCCCGGCCGGTCACGCTCGGCGCGATCGACCGCGAGGTGACCGGAGGCGGCGCTCGATCCGACGGACGAACTCGCTGGGCGTGACCTCCAGCGCCTCCGCCAGCATCCACAGGGTGTTGAGCGACGGAGAGTTCCGGCCCCGCTCGAGGAGCGACACGTAGGTGCGGTGACGGCCGCAGGCGAAGGAAAGGGCCTCCTGGGACATACCTCGCTTCTCTCGGAGCTCGCGTAGGACCTCGCCGAAGGCGGCGCTGAGCGTCGGAGGCACCGGCCGACGCTCGACCGTTGCAGACGATCACGCTACAGCATATGTTCTGCAACCTTGACGGATCGCGGGCCGCCTCGGGGCGGCCGGCGGGGGGGAGGCTCTGATGAGGAAGCACTCGATCCCGAGCTGGATCACGCGGGTTCTGGCCGTGGCGGTGCTCGCGGGTGGGCAGCTCGTGTTTACCGCGACCAGTGCGAGCGGGGCGGTCTTCAACGTCACCAATGGTGACGACTCGGGCGCCGGCTCGTTGCGCCAGGCGTTCATCGACGCGACGAACACTGCCGGTGACGACACCATCGTGGTCGACGATGCTGTGAACATGATCACGCTCACGACGGGCGCGGTCGGTCACGGAGATCCCGGCAACGCCGCGCTCACGCTCCAGGGCAACGGTGTCACGATCCAGCAGAACACGGCCGAATCGCGCGTGATCGCGAACGGCAGCACCGGTCTGCTCACGATCGACTCGGCCACGATCACCGGGGGCAACGGCACGCTCGGCGACGGCTTCTCGGGAGCGGGAATCGTCTCCGGTGGGCCGGTCGTGCTGACGAACTCGACCGTCACGAACAACACCACCACCATCTCGACCGGCGGAGGGATCCATTCCAACGGGAATGTGACGCTGACGAACTCGACCGTGAGCATGAACACGGCGGCCGGTAACGGTGGGGGGATCGGGTCCAACGGGAATGTGGCGCTGACGAACTCGACCGTGAGCATGAACACGGCGGCCGGTCACGGTGGGGGGATCGTCTCGGGTGGCAACGTGAGCCTCACCAACTCGTCGGTGACCGGCAACACCGGGAGTGGTGTGGGCGGTGTGGGCGGTACAGGAGGCGTCTTCGCCCTCGGCTCGCTTACCGTCATGAACTCGAGCATCAGCACCAACGACGGGACGGTCGCGAGCGGCGTCTCGGTGGGCGGTGCACAGACACTCGGCGCCGTGACCGTGACGAACTCGACCGTGAGCGAGAACACGGCATCGACCGGCGACAGTCTGGCGTCGGGCGGGATCGGCACGAGCAGCACGGTCACCATTCAGCGATCGACGGTCAGCGGCAACTCGGCCACCACCACCGGTGGCGACGCTGCTGGTGGCGTGGGCTCACTCGGCGGTGACGTGTTCGTCACCAACTCGACGATCACGAACAACACGGTGTCGGCTTCCGGCATCGATGCCGGAGGGATCGGTGCCAACGACGTGACGCTTATCCACGCCACAGTGGTGAACAACACCGGCACGGACGCGGGAAACGTCTCGGCGCTCGACTTCAGCGACAACGGGTCGTTGACGACATTCGGCTCGGTGATCGCCGACCCGCTCGGCGGCGGGACGAACTGTGTCCTCGGTACCGACGGCACGACGTCGACGGGCTACAACTACGCCGACGACACGTCGTGTGCACTAGTCGACGCCACCGACAACCAGAACGTCGCCAACGACCCCGTGCTGGGTGCCTTGGCGGACAACGGTGGTCCGACGCAGACCCGGGCGCCCCAGGGGGGCAGCCCGCTCATCAACGCGATTCCAACGGTCGACTGCGACGGGGCTGTCACGACGGACCAGCGTGGGATCACCCGGCCACAGGGCAACGGCTGCGACATCGGCGCCGTCGAGATCTTGGCCGGGCCATTCATGGTCACCAACGGCAACGACTCGGGGACCGGCTCGCTGCGCCAGGCCTTCGCCGATGCCGCCGTCTTCCCCGGCGACGACATGGTGACCGTCCTCGACTCGGTCAACCTCATCACGTTGACGACAGGTGAGGCCGGGCACGTGCCGACGGACAACGCCGCGCTCACAGTTCAGGGCAACGGCGTGACCATCCAGCAGAACACTGTTGGAAGCCGCGTGATCTTCCACGGCCAACCGGGACCGCTATCGGGCACCCTCACCATCGATAACACCACCATCATGGGCGGCAACTCCAACGTGGGGATCTTCCCGGGCGGGGGGGTGAGCGCGAATAGCTCGGTCGTCCTGACCAACGCAACCATTACGGGGAACACGGTCTCCAGCCCCAACTCGAGCCCGTTCGGCGGCGGCATTGGCGCTCAAGGCGGCGTCACTCTCACGAACTCGACCGTGAGCTCGAACACTGCGTCCGGCGTCGGCGGTGGCATCACCTCCAACGGTGCGGTGACGCTCACCAACTCGATCGTGACTGGCAACGACGGCGGCGGGGCCGGGGGCATCTACACGACGGACGCACTGACGGTGACCAATTCAACCATTCAGGGCAACGACGGCACCTTCCCCGGGGGCAACTCCGTCGGGGGCGCGTCTGTGGGTACAGCCAGCGTCACGAACTCGACTATCACCGGGAACACGGCGGAAACCAACGGAGGCCTGGCCGCTGGTGGGCTCGGGCTCGTCGGCGCCGCCACGATCGAGGCCTCGACGATCTCGGGGAACTCGGTCTCAGGTACCCCGAGCGACGCCGCCGGCGGCGTCGGATCGCTGGGTGGTGACGTGACGGCGACCAACTCGACGATCAGCGGCAATTCGACGGCAGCTGCCTCCGGCGATGATGTCGGCGGTGTCGGCGCCAACGACGTGACGCTCCTGCACTCGACCGTGGTGGAGAACTCGGGGGCTGACGCTGGGAACGTCTCGGCGCTCGACGGTGCCGACGACGGTTCGTTGACGACGTTCGGGTCGGTGATCGCCGATCCCGGCAGCCCCAACTGCGTGGTCGGGACCGACGGCACGACGTCGGGCGGGTACAACTTCGCCGACGACACGTCGTGTGACCTCAATGACGCCACCGACGACGAGGATGCGGCCAATGATCCGATGCTAGGTGCGCTGGGCAACAACGGCGGGGCGACCCAGACGATGCTGCCCCAGTCGGGCAGCCCGCTGATCGACGCGATCCCGAACGGCGACTGCGACCCGGGCGCTCCGACCGACCAGCGCGGGGTGTCGCGTCCGCAGAACTCGCGGTGCGACATCGGCTCGGTCGAGGTGTCGCCGTCGCCGCCGCCGCCAACGAGTCCGCCTTCGCCACCGGTGTGCCCGGCGAAGCAGGCCTCGGTGGGCGGGAGCGCGCTGCTGGGGACCGAGGGGCTGCTGGCCTCCATCCCCGTCGGTGCGTACGCGTTCTGGCGTCGACGCCGGCGCGCGGTGACGACGGTGACAGCATCGAGGCGCTCACGACTTCCGTGGCTGGCATTGCTCGGCCTGGCCGTCATGGTGCTGAGCGCCTGCGCCGGTGGTGTGAAGCCGCCGCCGCCCATCTGTTGATCGAAGGCCGTTCGCGGTGGGGGCGTGCCGTCCTGCGCCCTCACCGTGATCCGGCGCTCGAGGTTTCTGCACATGTCGAGGTGACGAGATCAGAGGGGGCATCTTGACTCGCAGGAATTGCGGAATCGCCCGCCGCCGGGCCCGGCTCGTCGGGATCGCGCTGCTGTGCGCCAGCGCGCTCTCGCTCGCCGCGTGCCGGAGCGTGGCGCCCAAGCTCGGCGTCATCAATACGCAGTACGCCCAACCGCCGCAGTGGCCGCTGGTCGCCGACCCCGTACGTGCTGCCGATCAACGGCACCTACTACGTGTTCGGGTCGAACAGCTCGGCCCGCATGCCGATCACGCCGGTCACCAACCTCGGTCAGTCGTTCGGGTTCTTCCCTTGGATCGGGATCACCAAGGAGGGGATGACCCAGCGGCCGCCGTGGGCGATCAACGACACGTTCTGGGCCCCGACGGCCCAGCTGTTCGCCGGCGGCTACGTGGCGTTCTTCTCGGCGCCCGTCTCCGCCGACCGTCAGTGCATCGGCCGCGCGTT
>JBQTGU010000064.1:0-42765 GCA_052390575.1 Actinomycetota bacterium
CCTTCGCCGAGCGCACCGTCGTCGCCGCGGGCCAGTGCACCAAGGTCGACGAACGCGCCCGGCCCGAGGCCGCCGGGCTCCTCGGCTGCGGCGTCATGGCCGGCTTCGGTGCCGCCGCCAACACCGGCGGCATCCGACGGGGCGACACCGTCGCCGTGTTCGGGTGCGGCGGCGTCGGCGACGCCGCCATCGCGGCGGCAACACTCGCGGGCGCCCGCAAGGTGATCGCGGTCGATGTCGATCCCAAGAAGCTCGAGTGGGCGCGCTCGTTCGGCGCCACCGACGTGGTCGACGCATCCAAGACCGATCCCGTCGAGGCGGTGCAGGGTCTGACCGGCGGCCTCGGCGCCGACGTGTGCATCGAGGCGGTCGGCAACCCGAAGGTGTTCGAGCAGGCGTTCTACGCCCGCGACCTCGCCGGCACGCTGGTGCAGGTGGGCGTGCCCGGGCCGGCCGAGCGCATCCAGCTGCCGATGATCGACTTCTTCGGCCGGGGCGGCGCCCTGAAACCGTCGTGGTACGGCGACTGCCTACCGTCGCGCGACTTTCCCGCCCTCATCGAGCTCTACCTCCAGGGGAAGTTCGACCTCGACCGGTTCGTGTCGGAGACCATCGGGCTCGACGACGTCGAGGCCGCGTTCGACCGGATGCAGCAGGGCGAGGTGCTGCGCTCGGTCGTCGTGCTGTGAACATGACCGCTCGATCCGGAGGCGATCCATGACCATCCCCACCCGACCGCTGGGCTCCCAGGGCCTCGAGGTGTCCGCCCAGGGCCTCGGCTGCATGGGCATGAGCGAGTTCTACGGTCCCGCCGACGAGACCGAGTCGGTCGCCACGATCAACCGGGCGCTCGACCTCGGCGTCACGTTCCTCGACACCGCCGACGTCTACGGCGTGGGCGCCAACGAGGAGCTCGTGGGCCCGACGATCGCCCCCCGGCGCGCCGAGGTCGTGCTCGCTACCAAGTTCGGGATCGTCCGCGACCCGTCCAACCCGATGAAGCGCAGCATCAGCGGCCGGCCCGAGTACGTACGCGAGTGCTGCGACGCATCGTTGCGGCGACTCGGACTCGACCACATCGACCTCTACTACCAGCACCGCGCCGACCCCGACACCCCGATCGAGGACACCGTCGGTGCCATGGCCGAGCTCGTCGGAGCCGGCAAGGTGCGCTACCTCGGACTGTCCGAGGCCGCGCCCGACACCCTCCGGCGCGCCCACGCCGTCCACCCGATCAGCGCGCTCCAGAGCGAGTGGTCGCTGTGGAGTCGCGACCTCGAGGACGAGATCCTGCCAACCGTGCGCGAGCTCGGTATCGGGCTCGTCCCCTACAGCCCGCTCGGGCGGGGCTTCCTCACCGGCGAGATCAAGAGCCCCGACGATCTCGCCGCCGATGACTTCCGCCGCCACCAGCCCCGGTTCCAGGGCGAGAACTTCGACCGCAACCTCGAGCTGGTCGAGCGGGTGCGGGAGCTGGCGGCGGAGAAGGGCGTCAGCGCGGGCCAGCTCGCGCTGGCGTGGGTCCACGCCCAGGGCGACGACGTCGTCCCGATCCCGGGTACGAAGCGGCGCACCTACCTCGAGGAGAACGTCGCCGCCCTCGACCTCGGGCTCACCGACGCCAACCTCGCCGCCATCGAAGAGGCCGCACCGCGGGATTTCGCCGCCGGTCCCCGCTACCCCGACATGCGCATGGTCGGCGGCAGTACCCGGGCGCGCGATTAAGCGCGACAATAGAGATGGTGGCGAGCCGGCCGGGCGGCCGCGTGCCAGCCGTCTTTCACGAGGCGGCTGGTCCGAGGCACGTCCGGACTCCAGAGGGCGGGGTGCTGGGTCACAGCCAGTCGGGGTAACCCGCAGGAAAGTGCCACAGAGAACAGACCGCCGATGGCGGGACCGGTCTCCGGAGCGGCCCCGCACAGGTAAGGGTGAAACGGTGCGGTAAGAGCGCACCAGCGCCCGGGGTGACCCGGGCGGCTCGGCAAACCCCACCCGGAGCAAGGCCACACAGGGGGAGGACGGCCCGTCCGCAGACACCCCCGGGTAGGCCGCTAGAGCCGGCCGGCAACGGTCGGCCGAGAGGGATGGCCGCCGCGAGCGCGCAAGCACTCGTACAGAATCCGGCGTACAAGGCCGACTCGCCACCGCCTCTGACCTGCTGAAACGGCCGAGTCGCGTACAGAACCCGTACAGTCCGCACGTCAACCGGGCTCTGCGGGCGTCTTTGCTACAGAGCGCTTGCTTCTCGCGCGGCCTCGCCGCGGCGTCCTGCGGGGCTCACCGCCGCACGCCGCACGCGCTGTCACCCGGAGTGCGATCGATCATCCTCGAGGAGCTGCGTCGGGCGCTCGAGGAAGCCTGGGCGATGGCGCTTGTAACCTGCCGACCGGTCGGTAGGGTCGGAGGACCATGAGCCCGCCCCCCGATCTCGCCGCCGAACTCGAACCCCGCGCGGTCGAACTCCTCGAGCGGCACCTTGCGACGGCCCGGGAGTGGTTTCCTCACGCGCTCGTGCCCTGGAGTCGGGGACGGAATTTCGACAACCCCGGCGACTGGAAACCCAACGACGAGTCCCCTATCGGCGCCGCCGCCCGCAGTGCATTGTTCGTGAACCTCCTCACCGAGGACAACCTCCCGCACTACTTCCGAACGATCTCCGATCGACTCGGACGCGATGGCCCATGGGGGACGTGGGTTCGCCGCTGGACCGCCGAAGAGGGACGCCACGCCATAGTGATTCGGGACTACCTCACGGTGACGCGTGCCATCGATCCCGTGGCGCTCGAACGGGCGCGGATGATCCAAGTCTCGAACGGTGTGGTGCCGGAGCCGTCATCATTGGCCGACGCGCTCGTGTATGCCGCACTGCAGGAGCTCGCCACCCGGATTGCCCACCACAACACGGGACAGCTCCTTTCAGACTCAGCCGGCCGCAAGATCATGACTCGCGTCGCCGCCGACGAGAACCTCCATCACCTCTTTTATCGAGATCTCACGAACGCCGCCCTCGAGATCGATCCCGCCGGAGTCGTCCCGGCGATTGACCGGCAAGTACGCAACTTCGCCATGCCCGGCACGGGCATCCCCGATTTCGGCCGGCATGCCCGCAGAATCGCCGACGCCGGCATCTACGACTTCGCCGCCCATCACGACCAGATCCTCGTTCCGGTGCTGTTGCGTCACTGGCGACTCGATCGCCTCCAGGGTCTCAGAGCCACCGCCGAACAGGCCCGCGAACGGCTTCTCGGCCACATCGAGCGCGTCGGCCGCGTCGCCCGCCGGCTCGTCGAACGCCGCCAGCCGCGACCCGCGACATAGTCGGGCACCTCGGCGAACCGGACCGCTCCACAGTCCACCCTGGACTGCGGGCCATCGCCTCCTGGCCTACCGATCACCAGGGGACGGGACGAAGGCGCGCGGGACCGCATCGGGACCGTGCACCGCGAAACGACGACGAACGTCGGCAGCTGACGGCAGTTCTCCAGGCACCAAGAAACAGTTCGTGACCTGCGTAAACGCGCCGCGGCCGCTACATGCGTAGGGGACGGCGAAAGGGGCCCAGAATCCGGCGTACAACGCCGACTCGCCACCATCTCTGACCGGTGGAAACGGGCTCGACCGCACAGTAGGTACTAGACGTTTCGGGCCGAAAGGCGGACCGCTCCGGTAGCGGGACGTGGCCGATGACCATCGACTTGTTACTTCCGGGACGCCAAGGGCTTTAGCTGGCATAGGAGCTCGCGCGGCATCGTCGAGACCCTTGATCCCGGTCGCTGGCCCGGAGTCACGCCCACCTGAGCCGCGTCCCGTGCTTGCGCTCAGCGCGGCAAATCCAGGCGCATAAGCGGCGCGTATCGGCCGCTTGGACTGCAGGAATGCTTCTGTACGGTCCTCCGCGTTTGCGCAGGTCAGAGGTGGCGGCGAGTCGGCCTTGTACGCCGGAAACACGCCGGAAATGGCCGTGACGAGTACGTCACGCCCGGTCCTTCTCCGTCACGAGACCCTCGAACACGATCGAACGGATCGCGGCCACGATGTCCGTGGGCTGGAGCGAGCCCTCGGGGCGGTACCACTCGACCACCGAGTTGGACATACCGAACACGAGCCGGGTCACCAGCGCCGGGGCGAGGTCCGTACGAACATCGCCAGCGTCGCGGGCCTGCTCGACGATCGATGTGACGATCCGGTCGAACTCGCGGCGGCGCTCCAGCATCCGCCGTTCAACTGGGGTGTTCCCGCGGACTCGCAGCAGCAGCGCGACCTCAGCGGGCTGCGTTGTCATGATCTCGACGGTCCGCCCGATGACCGCCCCAAGGCGATCGACGGCGCGCCCTTCGGAGCAGGCCGGCTCGTCGAGCGCGGCGAAGAGCGCGTCGAGCGCCCGCGTAACGCCCCGCTCGAGCAGATCCTCCTTGCCCGCGACGTGGTGGTAGATACTTGACTTGCCGAGGCCGGCCGCTCGAGCGACGTCCTCCATCGATGTGCCGTCGTACCCGCGCTCCAGGAACACGCGTACCGCGACATCGACGAGAGCGTCGGCGTCGTAGGGAGCCCTCGCGGTGGCGTCTCCCATGCGGGACGGGACGGTACTCGACGCGGTCGATCAACTCCGTCCGCACTCCGACGAGCGAGGTAGTTCGTCCGACGCCGCTCGACGAGGAGCACGCCAACACCGCGTTGCGCGGCCTCCCGGACCGCCGTGGACAGCCATTGCACCACGATTGGCGCTATTCCGAGTGGCAGCTGGTCGGCGAGCAGCACCTCGGGCTTGGCACGCAAGCGCCCGGGCCAGTGTCAGGATCTACTGCTGGCCGCCCGACAGCAATCCGCTTCCGCTTCAGGTGAGGGGCGAGCTCGGGGAACAGCTCGAGCGCTCGCGCTGGCGGCACAAGGGACGGTTGGCCCGGTCGAGACCTCACCGCCCGGTGAAGTGGGACGTGCGGTTCTCCTGGAACGCGGTCATGCCGTCTCGGTAGTCGTCGGTCCGAGAGGCCTCACCTTGCGCGGCAGCCTCCGCCCGGAGCACGTCGTCGAGCCCGAGCCCCTCCTCGAGGATGCGCCGCGCCAGCCGCTTCGACGCGAGGAAGGCCCGGGTCGGGCCCGTCGCGGCCGCGCCGGCCAGCTCGCGCACTCGCGGCAGCAGATCGAGGCCGGCGACGGCGCGGTTGACGATCCCCCACTGCGCCGCTTCGCGTCCAGAGAGCATCCGTCCCGTGTAGACGAGCTCGAGTGTGCGATGCGCGCCTATCCGCTGGACGAGGAAGTGATGTGCGCCCGAGTCGAGTACGGCTCCGATGCGCGCGAACGGCGACCCGATACGCGCGTCGTCAGCTGCGTACACTACGTCGCAGGCGAGCGCGAGCCCGAGTCCGGTGCCGAGCGCGGCACCCTGCACCGCTGCGAAGGTGGGCGCCGGGTACACGGCAAGCCGCGCGACAGGAGGATTGAGCGAGTCGTTGAGGATGGCCTCGCCGTCCTCGTCGAGCGGCTGGGCGTCCGCGAGGTCGCGGCCGGCGCAGAAGCCGCGGCCCTCGCCACGGACCACGAGCGCGCGCACGCCCGCTGCCTCGGCTTCGTCGAGCCGAGTCATGATGTCGTCGGCCATTGCCGTGTTGACCGCGTTGAGCTTGTCGGGCCGGTTGAGCACGAGCTCGCCGTACGGGCCGTCGAGATTGAGGAACACAGCCTCACCCGCCATACGGCGCACGCGTCCTCGCGGTGAGGATTTTCAGCTTGCTCGCACAGACCGTGGTGCCGTTCTGGTTCAGAATGTCCCAGCGATACGTGACCACGCCCGCCGTCGCGTCGCGGTCCTCTCGCTCGAGCACTTCGATCTCGAGGTGGATGGTGTCGCCGATCCACGTCGGGCGCGTGTAGCGCAGTGCGTCGGCACCGTAGTTGGCAATGATCGCCGTCGAGTCTGCCGGAACGCCGAGGCCGGTGCCGAGTGCATAGACCATGATCCCAGGCACCACCCGCTGCCCGAACATCGAGCGCTCCGCGGCGACCTTGTCGATGTGCGGGTAGAACCAGTCTCCGGTGAGCGCACACCAGTTGACGACGTCGGCCTCGGTGATTGTGCGACCCCGGGTTGTCTGCACGTCACCGACCTCGAGCTCGTCGTAGGTGCGGAACAGAAGGAACCGATCCAGGCCCTCGGCCGCCGGGGTCACCGCTGCAGAACCTTCACCTCGAGGTTGGGCGCACGAAGTAACGGGGGCCCAGGTCCTCGAGCTGCTTGTAGCTCGTGCACCGCACACCCGCCGCTGCTCCCGACCGACCGTACAATCGGCAGCGGCGTCCGACTGTATTGCCGATCCGGGCCATGAGCTCGCGGTCGACCATGGGCATCGGCGAGCCGCCCTCCCGGAAGTTCGAGATCGGGCCAGGTGTGTGTCGTCGTCGCGCCCGGTGGCGAGCTCACGCCCAAGGAGCTGATCGAGTAACTGATCCCGAAGATGCCGCGATTCATGGTGCCACGCTTCCTGGAGCCTCGTTGATCCGCTTCCAAAGACCGAGGCGCGACCATGCGTACCCAAGAAGCGAAGCTGCGCGAGAATGCCCTGAACGACCGTACGTGGGCCCGCGAGGCAAGCTCGCATTGTCGTTCCGCAGTACCCCTACTGCGACGAGGGCCGCTGACGCGCACATCGCACATCGATGCTCAGAAGACCGGGATGATGTCGTGGGCGTCGATGTCGCCGACGTCGATACCCTCGATGTCGAGTTCCGGGATCGCGGGGAACTCGATTCCCCAGCGCTCCACGATCTTGCGCACCCGCACGATCGCGAGGAGCCAGTTCTCCGCCTGCTCCTCGTAGGACAGCACGCCGAGCCCCGCGTCGCGTGCGTAGTCCATCAGGACGCGATGGTTGTTCATGAAGTACGGGGTTAGCTGCCAGAACTGGTCCGGCGGCTCCCACAACACCATCGAGAGGAACACAAAGCCGGCTCGCAGCTGCTTGGTGATCATCTGCTTCACGCCCTCGGTCAGTCCTGGCCAGGACGTCTCGAGGATCGTCAGGCAGATCTGGAGGTGGCGCGACTCGTCACGACCGACTCGCTTGAAGACCTCGCGGAACACGTCGTGCTTCGTGCCAGTCGCCATGCCGCGGAACAAGGTGGACGACGCCACCTCCCCCATCATGAACGACGTGAACACCACGGCGAGCGGGTACTTGTCGAACGAACGCTCGAAGCCGCTCCAGTAGCGACCACCGTTGTGGTACAGCCAGCCGATGTTGTTGTGGAAGGCATGTTCGAGGTCGCTGCGCGGCTGCCAATCGAGCGGGCCGCCGGGGATGAACCGCTGGACGACGCGCTGGCAGACCTCTTCGTGGTTCACCTCGTCGCGCGTGATCGAGAAGAAGCACTTGCGCAACGGGTCTTCCTCGTGCTGCTCGAAGCTCTGTACCATCGCATGCGCGAACACGGGCGGGCCCGAGGCGTCGAAGTTGGCCAACACCGAGAACCAGTACGCGATGCCGAGCTGCTCCTCGCGGCTCCACCGTTCGGGCTCGATCGTGTCCCACGGGATGTCGCTGGGGTTCCAGCCCTGGGTCTTGGCCCGCTCGTAGATCTCGGCGAGCTTGGGTGTCTCCACCCGCCACTCGATCGGGAAGATGTTCGGCGGGGGCACCACCGGCGGGCGGGCGAACCCGCCTTCCGGAACCACGAGCTCGGGCACTGCGCTCCTCGACCTCCTGACCATCGATGACCCGACCGACCGTTCGGTCGGGAGACTAGCCCATGGCCATCCCGACGGCGATTCCCACGATGCCGGACTCGGGCGAGCGGCGTGACGAAGCAGCGTCGCCGCCGAACTGTGCCCTGGAGCCCGTCGGTGATCCGAAAGACCCCCGCCGGGCTTGCCGACGTCCTCGCCGTGCCCCACGACGCGCTCGTCGCCGACCATCGCGTCGCGCAGCACGGCGTTCAGTGCCGGGCCTGGGTGAACTCCGCCGCGTCAGGTCCGTGCGAGGTCGTCGTGCAACAACTCCTGCTGCACGCGGAGCAGGGACGTCGGCTGCCCGTAGACGTAATCGAAGAGGTCGTCGCCGGCGGGAGCGTCCGCACTGGTGATGCCGGAATGCACGCTCTAGCCGCTTCCTCGGCTTCTCGGCGCGCCGCGTCTCGAGTGTGGTCGTCGAGGACGCCCGCATCGGCGACGTACCGCTCGAAGCGGACGATCGGGTCGCTCCGCGGCAATGCTGATCACAGCCGCGATCGCGTCAGGCCCAGGCGATGCGGCTCGACGCGGGCCGAAGCCGTCGATGACACACGCGCCAAACTCCTGGCGATGCCCGGGGTCGCCTACGTCGCGCTCACCGCCGATGAGTTCGACATGCTGCTGCTCGTCCGCGCCGGACGTCGAGACGCTGCGCGACGTGATCCCGGTACGCCACCAGAACCTGCCGGACGTCCGCACCACCCGGACAATCCTCGTCGCCCTCGACGAGGTGATGCCGACGCGCTGGTTCCTTCCACTGACGGGCCTAGGAGACGCGCGCGTCCTGCCCCGCCCAGAAGGGCTCACGCAACTCGCGCTTGAGGACCTTCCCCGGGCCGGACTTCGGCAAGGGATCATCGCGGACCTCCACCTGCTTCGGCACCTTGTAGCTGGCGATGTGCTGCTCGCAGTGTCCGACGAGCTCCTCCGGGGTGACCTTCCCGCGCGCCACGACCACGGCGTACACGGCCTCGCCCCAGGTGTCGTCGGGGATGCCGAAGACCGCCGCCTCGAGCACCATTGGGTGCGCGTACAGCACTTCCTCGACCTCAGTGCAGTAGACGTTCTCGCCGCCGGATACGATCATGTCCTTGAGTCGGTCGACGAGGAAGATGAACTGCTCCTCGTCGGCGTAGCCAAGATCGCCAGACTGGTACCAGACCACCCCCGCGTCGTCTCGGCGCAACGCGGCCTCGGTCTGCTCGGGCTTGTTCCAGTAGCCCATCATCACGTTGGCGCCGCGGATGACGACCTCACCGACCTCACCCGGCGGGAGTTCGTTCCCGTTCGGGTCGACGACCCGCACGTCGAGACCGACGGCGGGCTGACCGCACGAGCGAGCCCGTGGCCCGTCGAGCACGTCCTGCTCGTTCGGCAATGCCGTGGCGATAGGGGCCGTCTCGGTCGCGCCGTACCAGTGCGTGAGCCGTGCGCTCGGAAACGCCTTGTGCGCTCGTCGTACCACTTCGGTGGCGACGGGTGATCCGCCATGGCCGAGCTCACGCAGGTGCGAGGTGTCCCGGCCGTGCTCCAGCTGCGACTCGGCCATCGCAGCCAGCATGGTCGGCACGATGAGCGTCGCGGTGATCGCCTCGCGCTCGACAAGGTCGACCGCCGCGTTGGGCTCGAACACTGGGAGCATCACGTGGCAGCCCGCGGTCCAAACCGTGGCCAGCACTGCGAACGAGCCTGCGGCGTGGAACATCGGCGCGATGACCGCGAACCGGTCGCCCCGCAGCATGGGCTGCGTCGCCATCATGTGGTGCGCGTTCGCGATCAGGTTTCCGTGGCTAAGCATCACGCCCTTGGACGCGCCGGTCGTACCGCCGGTGTAGAAGAGGCCGGCGAGCGTGTCGCTCATCACGCCGGTCCCCAGCGCTGCTTCGCCCGCACGGTCGACCAGCTGCGCATAGCCGTCGGGGATGCTCACGACGTGCTCGACCATCTCGGCGAGGGCGCCGGGGTCGCGATCGGTGATCAGGACGCGCGCCTCGGAGTCGGCGAGGGCGTACTGCAGCTCCGGCTCTGCGTGGCGGGTATTGAGCGGGACGATCACGAGGTTGCCCGCCGGGATGCCGAGGTAGGCCTCGAGGTACGGCGCCGAGTTCGCGGCGAGGATCGCGACGCGGTCACCCGGCTCCAGGCCGAGACCGTAGAGACCACTCACGAGGCGCGCGCAGCGTGAGGCAAGCTCGCCATAGGTGAAGCGCGTGTCGCCGTCGACGACCGCTTGGTCGTCGCGCGCGATGCGCACAGCTCGGTTCAGCGGATCGGCGAAGGTGTGCATCGGTCCCCTGGAAGAGGTTGCGCAGGTCGTACAGGCTCGGTGGCGTGATGCCGAGTGCGCGTTGCTGCTCCACCGAAATACGGAATGGGACCAGTGCGGGCGTCCCGGGCCTGCCGCCGCCAATTGCCACACATCTCTCGGCAAGCTTCGCTCATCGGGTTGCCGAGACGGCTCCCGACGAAGGTTCGGCCGCGAGTTTCATCGCGATGTCAGCGAGCAGATCCTCCTGGCCGCCGACCAACCGATCCTGCCCAGCCCGGACGAGAAGCTCGGCACCGGAGACTCCATAGCGTTCCGCTGCTTGGTACGCGTGCTTGAGAAAGCTCGAATAGACGCCGGCATAGCCCATGACGAGTGACATGCGGTCCAGCACGCACTCATCGTCCATGATCGGGCGAACGACATCCTCCGCCGCATCGAAGAGCCCAAGGACGTCGACTCCCGTTCGAATGCCCAGCTTGCTGCACACCGCGACGAGCGCTTCCGTGGGCGTATTGCCGGCACCGGCTCCAAAGCGGCGCGTGGAGCCGTCGATCTGGGTCGCGCCAGCGCGGATGGCATGAATCGAGTTGGCGACGCTGAGCGCCAGATTGTCGTGACCGTGGAATCCCACTTGGGCATCGTCGCCGAGCTCGGCGACTAGAGCTGAGACGCGCTCACTGACCTGCTCGAGGATTAGCGCTCCGGCGGAGTCGACGATGTAGACGCACCGACATCCCGCGTCGACCATGATCCGGCCCTGTCGGGCGAGGGATTCTGGGGGCTGCGTGTGGGCCATCATGAGGAAGCCCACCGTCTCGAGACCGAGGTCGCTTGCGAGCCCGAAGTGTTGGACCGAGATGTCTGCTTCTGTGCAATGGGTAGCGATCCGAATGATCGAAACGCCAAGATCTTGGACCGCACGGATGTCCTCTGTCGTGCCGATGCCGGGCAGCATCAGGGCCGCGATCTTCGCCCCTCGCGCACTATCGACAGCGGCGGCGATGAGCTCGCTCTCCTCGGTGAGGCTCAGCCCGTAGGTAAAGGACGAGCCGCCTAAGCCGTCGCCGTGGGACACCTCGAGCACGGGAACGCCCACGGCATCGAGTGCGGCGACGATCTGGCGCACATGCTCGACGGTGAACTGGTGACGCTTCGCGTGGGAACCATCGCGCAGCGCGCAGTCGGTGATACGAATGTCGAGCTCGGGCGCGATCATCCTGGCATTTGGTGGCGGGTACGGCCACGATTGGCGTCTGCCGCTCGCGACGTCCTCTCATGTACCGATGGGTTGATGATCAAAGTAGATCGGACAGGTCCTCGGGCAAGGTGCTTCCATCGAGAACCACACGGTGTTCGACGAACTTCGCGCCGCTCGCGCCGAGTCGGATTCGGTCGTTGTACTCTCCGCATACGTGCAATGCACTCTCCCCACGTCGATTGACGCGGTACAGGACTACGTTCGCGTGACTCGTGACCACGTCGCCTTCCACCTCTTCGATCAGAACATTGGAGATGATGTGCAAGGTCTTGCGCCGAGGCACGCGGTAGTAGCCGAGGACGTACGCGGCGCGCTCCTTGAGGGCTTCGCGACCTCGATCCAGGAGAAGCGACAGACCAGCGAGCCTGGTGTTCTCGTAGGTGGTGAGGGAGTACGCACCTGAGTCCTCGAAGAGATCGGGCCATACTTCGAAGGCGCCGGTGTCGAGCACTCGGCCGTAGCGGTTCAGAAAGTGCTCGACAATCTGTTGTTCCCGCTCGAAGCGAACATCTGTCAGATGCTCAAGGCTGTCCATGACCGCCATGATCTCACCCTCCCAAGTCGTGGTCGCCCGCGATCGCTGTTGCGGCTCACGCGCCTTAGGCGTCCTGTTCGTACATGTAGTCCCGCCACGTCCGATAGAGGCTTCGAATTGAGTACTCGTCTCGGGTCTCGCCAACGCGGCCGGGTGATCGGCCCCGACCCATGTTGGAGCGCTTCGTTCCTCGCCCGCGCAGGCCAAGCTGCGTGATCGCCATGATCTCCGTGTCGTCGGCGCTCACCTTGCCCCATGATCCCTGGGTGTCCGCATCGTGGTCGAGCTTGAACTGCCGTAACTCGGCTGGTTCACCGGTGACAGACATGAAGGTGATGTCGATGCGAGTGCGATCCACGTCGAGCGGCTTCACGACTTGGACCGTGGTGCTGCCAGGTTCACCTGAGATCTGGAGGTGCTGGAGGTCGACGTTCGGGAAAATGGCAGCGATGTTTATGACTGGCGGCGGTCCGGCTGGCCCGCCATCCTCGCCGCCGCCTGCTCCCCCCGCCCATTCCTCGTTCATCGCGGGATTCACCACGATTCCGGAGGCGCGCTCCAGCCCGCGCGTATAGCGCTCGAAGTCGGAAATCATCGTCCACTCGAGCATCGAGTGGCCAGGTTCGAGCGACCGGTTGGTACCACCGTTTCCCGGATCCGCGTATCCGTGTTCGATATCACGCACGAAGCGGTGGACGAACTCAGGGTGGTAGTTGTCCCGGAAGTTCTCGTGCCACAGTTTCCAGTTGCCTTCATAGATCCAGGCCGCGCGCCCGATGACTTCGCGGCCCTCGGTGAGCCGTTCGACCCATTCCCAGGCCTCGCCGAGGAAGTCTCGGAGGGTCGGGATACGTGGTTTCGTCGCGACAAAGACGAAACTGCCGCATTGCTCGACGCGCGCCGGGACGAGGCCGAGCTGTTCTTTAGGGAAGTCGTCGCCGTAGGCTTCGGGGTACGGAATCGCCGCGAGGCTGCCACTGAGGTCGAAGCTCCAATTATGGTACGGGCACCGCAGCATCGCCCCGCAGTTGCCCCGCGGCTCACACTTGAGTTCCGCGCCGCGGTGCGTACAGGTGTTGTAGAAGGCGTTGAGGCTGCCCTGCTTGTCGCGAACGACGATCACCGGATCGGGTCCGACATCAACCGACACGAAGTCTCCGGGTCTGCTGAGCTCCGTGGCAGTGGCGGCAAGCTGCCATACCCTTGCGAAGATCCGGTCTTGCTCAGCCTCAAAGATCGCCCGTTTCGTGTAGATCTCGCGATCGATGTGATCGGGACCCGGATCGGCTGTCCAGGCGGGATCGGCGTTGAGCTGCACGTCTCGTTCTGCGATCGTCACTTCTCCCCCCCCGTGTTAAGCGGTTCATCCGGCCGGCGAACTGCAATCGGTTCCGAATCCGATGCTTCCTCAACGCCCTTGACCAGTCGCCGCGTCTCGAGGGCATCATCGCTGGCGGCCCTGGGTGCATCCCATAACGCTGTGCCGCTGAACGGACCGACTCAGGCCGATGTGGTGGATCGACCTCATCTCGGCTCGGACTGGGCCCTTTGGAGAGCCCGGGACGCGCTCAGCGCCGTGGTCCGGATGATCGGCGCGAGGCGTTCCGGGTCCTTGTCGTGGTGGGCAGCGCTGATCGAGAGCGCTCCGGAGAGGTTGCTCTCCTCCCCGATGAGCGGTGCTGCCGCGCACACAACGCCGAGACGAGACTCCTCTCGCTCGATCGCTACGCCGGCCCGGCGGACCGCATAGATCTCGGATCGCAAGCGATCCGCCGTCACAATTGTGTACGGCGTGCGGGGAAGGAGCCCCCCTGCGATCACTTCGTCAAGGAGTCTCGGGGGCGAGAAGGCCAGGATCGCCTTCCCCAACGCCGTGCAGTACAGCGGAAGGCGTCCACCGACCTTGGACGGAGTGACCACCGGGGTGTGCCCCACGATCTTCTCGAGGTAGAGCAGCTCAGTGCCTTGGAGTACCGCAAGGTGGATCGTCTCACCTGTCGCGACGAACAGATCCTCCATGAATGGCAGTGCGACATCGCGTAGCACTCGCGCTGTCGTAACCCGCTGACCGATCTCGAAGAGGTAGACGCCCAGTTGAAACCCGGTGCCCCGCCGCTCGAGAAAACCGAGGTCCACCAGCTCACAGCACAAGCGGTGCACCGTCGATTTCGGGAGCCCGCTCTGTCGCGCGATCGCACTGACACCCATCTCGGGCTGAACGAAGGTATCCATGATCACGCGAACCTTCGCCAGGACGGAGTCCGACGCGTCAGTCTGCGGTGATGTGCTGCGGGCTGCCCCATATGTATCACCCGTCATGCTTCCCCCGGCGCGGACGGCTCACGGCCTCAAGCACCATCGCTGCGTCCGTAGCCATGGGCCATGACTACAAATACCGTGCCGGTTGACGGGACGCAAGGGTGGGATCGCATGACAACACCAGCGACGCTTACGGGATGAAGGGGTTATCGGGCGCCGAGTGCGAGTCGGTGGTCGCAGCTGCCGACCGCCTCCGCGAGGCGGTCGGCACGGGTTCGCCATGCCCACCGGTGCGCAACTTGCTGCCGAAGGGATCAATCGCGCACGCCTATGAAGTACAGGCGCTGGGCCACGACCGTGCTGTCTCACTCGGGGGGCGGATTGTCGGCTGGAAGATCGGCCTCACGTCGGAAGCCGTACAGCGACAGCTCGGAGTGGCCCAACCCGACTTCGGCGCGTTGTTCGCGGATGCCGAGGTCCGTGATGCCACGACAGTCGCCCCCGGCCGGCTTCTGCAACCACGTGTGGAAGCCGAGGTCGCATTCGTCATGGCGGCCGACCTTCCCGAGCGTTTGATTACACCGGTCGACGTCCTGGGTTCGGTTGTGTTCGTCGCGCCCGCGATCGAGATCGTCGACTCTCGAATCGCCGGCTGGGACATCGACATCGTCGATACGGTGTCAGACAACGCATCGTCGGGCCTATACGTCGTGGCGCCACGGCGACTCCCGCTTGCACAGGTAGATCTGGCACA
Source organism: Actinomycetota bacterium (assembly GCA_052390575.1). Taxonomy (GTDB): domain Bacteria; phylum Actinomycetota; class Acidimicrobiia; order IMCC26256; family JACDBD01; genus JBPCMN01. The sequence continues at coordinate 14,805 of JBQTGU010000064.1, forward strand.
CGTCACCATGACCTTGACCGAGGACGGCAAGACCGTCTCCGAAGGTGTCGGTGCCGCATGCCTGGGCCATCCAGTAAACGCGGTGGTCTGGTTGGCCAACACGCTGGCTGCCCTAGGTCGCGGGTTGCGCGCCGGTGACCTCGTCTTGTCGGGCGCCCTCGGACCAATGGCTGATGTCGTCCCCGGAGCTTGTTACGAGGCGCTGATCGACGGTCTTGGCTCGGTCAGCGTCGCGTTCGCGAGAGGATAGGCATGCCGAAGGTCGCCATCATCGGTTCGGGGAACATCGGCACCGACCTGATGTTCAAGGTGCTCCGCGGGTCCGGGATGCTGGAGATGGCCGCGCTCGCTGGCATCGACCCTGGGTCCGACGGGCTCGCAAGAGCGAGGCGGCTCGGCGTCGCCACGACCTCCCAGGGTGTGGACGGTCTCGTAGAGCTTGAAGGGTTCGGCGACATCGAGATCGTGTTCGACGCGACCTCTGCGAAGGCCCACCTCTACAACAACGCGGTGCTTCAGCAGCACGGCAAGCAGGTGATTGATCTCACACCGGCGGCCGTCGGGCCGTTCGTCGTGCCGCTTGTCAACCTGGACCAGAATCTCGACCGGACGAACGTCAACTTGGTCAGTTGCGGTGGCCAGGCGACCATCCCGATCGTTGCCGCCGTGAGGTCGGTCACGGCCGTCCTCTATGCCGAGATCGTGGCGTCGATCGCTTCGAAGTCCGCCGGGCCGGGAACCAGAGCGAACATCGACGAGTTCACACATACGACTGCTCGTGGCCTCGAACGAGTCGGGAAGGCCAGGTCGGGCAAGGCGGTGATCATCCTCAATCCGGCCGAGCCGCCGTTGCTGATGCGTGACACCGTGCTTTGCCTCGTAGACGAGGACAGTGACCTCGCTGCGATCGAGGACTCGGTCGAAGCGATGGTCGCCGAGGTGCAGCGCTATGTCCCGGGCTATCGCCTGAAACAGCGGGTGCAGTTTGATCGCGTCCCCATGCGGAACACGCTCGGCGCGCGGGCGATCGGTCGCAATGGAGTCGGCGTCAAGGCGACGGTCTTCCTCGAGGTGGAGGGCGCGGCTCATTACCTGCCTGCCTACGCCGGCAATCTCGACATCATGACGTCCGCGGCCGTCCGCACCGGTGAGCGGTTGGTTGAACTTCGCGCGCAGCCATAGGTGTTCGAAGGCCTGGAGCGCTCAGAGATACGCATCCTGAATCTCGGCGATGCGCTGCGAGAGCTCTTCGGCGGTGCCCGTCATCTCGACGCGGCCTCGACGTAGGACATAGCCGCGGTCGGCGATTCGAAGCAGCCTGCCGACGTGCTGGTCAACGACGAGAAGCCCAACGCCGTTCGAGGCCGCGTTGCGCAGCACCTGGGCGATGCGGTCCACGACCATCGGCGCCAGTCCGAGGGAGAGCTCGTCTATCAGCATCAGGCGGGGCTGGGCCGCGAGTGCGAGGCCGATGGCGAGCATTCGCTGTTCCCCACCGGAGAGGAGGCCTGCTTTGCGGCGCATGAGCTTCTCCAGCGCCGGGAACAGTCCGAGGACGGCTTCGGGAGCGCCGGGTGCAATGGACAAATGGTCTTTCACGGTCAGGGAAGGAAAGGTGCCTCGGCGTTCCAGGACGAGTCCGAGGCCATCGCGGGCGCGGCGATGAAGTGACGGTCGCCAGGGTCGGCCGTCCCAGCGGACCTCGCCCGCGTCCAAGGGAAGGATGCCGGCGAGCGCCATGAGAGTGGTTGTCTTCCCTGCGCCGTTCGGACCCAGCAGGGCGACGAACTCCCCCGGGGCGACCGAGAGATCGACATTCCTGAGAATCGCCTCGCCGTTGTAGCCCGCCGAGATGCCTGACGCTTCGAGCAGCCCGACGCCATCTGACCCGCCTACGCCGCGCCTAGGCGCTGGGAGCGGTTGACGAGCGGTTTGGTCATCGGTCCTAAGCATTGACGGTGGAGGTCCCCAGGTAGGCCGCTCGTACATTGCTGTTCTGGCGGATCTCATCAGGGGTTCCAACTGCGATGTCGACGCCGAGATCGAGCGCCACGACGCGGTCACAGCTGTCGAAAACGAGGTCCATGTCGTGTTCCACGAGGAGGACGGCCATTCCCCACCGGTGGGTGAGTTGGCGTACGAGCGATCCGAGCTGTGTCGATTCGTGATCGAGGAATCCGGCGGCTGGCTCATCGAGCAGCAGCACGGATGGGGAGGCTGCTACAGCCCGGGCAAGTGCCACGAGGCGTCGCCTGGCGAACGACAGCTCGGTGGGCATTCGTTCGAGGTCGTCCTGGAGTGCGAAGACATCGACGGCAGCGCGACCTGCTCCAGCCAGGGGAAGCGTCTTGGGCCTGACGACGTCCGTCAAGTATGTGAGCCCTCGGAGCCCGCCTTCGCTCGCGGTGCGGATGTTGTCGCCAACGGTCATGTCCTCGAACAACTCGAGCGATTGGAACGTTCGTCCCACTCCGTGTCGCGCGCGTCTCGCGGGCGACAATCCATCGATGGTCCTCCCGCCGATGCTGATGGTTCCTTGATATCGGACGAAGCCAGTGACCGCGTCGATCAGGGTCGTCTTTCCCGCTCCGTTGGGACCGATCAGACCGACGATCTCGCCGGGAGCGACCTGAAGGCTCACATCCGACAGCACGGTCGTCGTGCCGAACCGCACAGCGAGGTTCGACACCGTCAGGACCCGTGGCTCGACCCGCTCCGGTGGCTCCATCCGTGGGCGCGCGTCGACCACGGTCTTCGCTGTCGCCTCGCTCCTCGAGGATGTCGCACGACGCTCGATGCGCCGACGGGCACGCTTGTGGAGCGTGGTCACGAAGAAGTGGGTGAGGCCGTCAGGGCGTTGCTTGATGACGATGATGACGCCCAGGCCGGCGAGCACGGTGAGCCAATGCGACACGCTCGAACCGATCTCGTCGGCGGCGGCGCCCGGGAGCGCGCCCGGGGCGAAGTTCGCGCCGACGATCGCGCCCGTGACGTATCCGATACCGCCAAGGGCGCCATAGATCACGGCCGTGATCGACCCGAAGGTGGCGAACTGCGTGAGGTCGACGGTTCGAGTTCGGAAGCCCATGAGGATGCCCCCGAGGCCCGCGAGCCCGGCCCCAAGGCAGAAAGCGTAGACCTTGGTGCTCGGGACATTGATGCCGATCGCCGCCGCCGCGCGTTCGTTTCCGCGCACTGCGAGCAGCTGGCGCCCACTCACTCCGCGTCGGACGTTGGCGACCGCGAGAGCTGCGCCGACCAATGCGAGGAGGCAGACGAGGGCGTACGTCGTCGGATGGCCGATCGCATCGATGTCGAGCCCGAGCAACGAGGTTTGGCCGACGTTCAGGCCTTCGAGCCCGCCAGTGCGCTCCGAGTTCTGCAGGATGAGGCTGTCGGCCACGTAGGCCAGCCCCAGCGTCGCGATCGCCAGAACCGCGCCGCGCACTCGAAGCGCCGGAACTGCCGCCACCGCTCCGATCGCGATCGCCCCTCCTATTCCGAAGACGGCAGCAGCGGCGAAGGGCCAGTCCCATTCGGAGACCGCGGTGGCGGTACCCCACGCTGCGAGGCCGGCGAGCGCTAGCTGCGCGAGGGAGAGCTGCCCGCCGAGTCCGGTGACGACCACGACCGAGAGCAGGACGATGGAGAGCACGATCACCGTAGTCGCGGCGTCAAGCCACACCGGCGGAAGGACGAAGAGGACTCCCACCATAACCAGGGTCGCGATCAAGACGGAGCGCGGGCGCAGCCGCCCGCGCCCTACACTCGGGAGGCGCTCGAGCAGCTCGTGTCGGAGCGGGAGACCTCGGCCTTGGACAACGAGTATCCCGATGATTACCAGGAAGGGAACAGCCTCCGCCCAGCCCTCCGCCTTGACGAAATGCGTGATGAGGGTCTGCAGCATGCCGATCCCCAGGCCCGCGAGGAACGTCACCGAGAACGACGAGAACCGGCCGATCAGCGCAGCACCCAGAGCCGGCAAGACCATCAGCGTCAGTGGGCCGACAGCCAGTGTCGTACTCGAGGCGATGAAGATGGCGGCGACCCCCGCAAGCGCTCCCCCGGTCGTCCACGTGATTGCGCCGATCAGGTTGGGCGACCATCGCAGAGCTGCTGCGGACAGTTGGTCGTCGGCAACCGCCCGCGTCGCCCGACCCACCCGCGTGTAGTTGCTTGCGATGGTCAGCAGAACCGTGAGGCCGATCGCCAGCAGCAGGAGGAGGGCGCGGTCTTGGCTGAGCGTGATCCCACCGATCTCCATGGGCTCCGACGGCAAGATCCGCGGGAGGAACCGGGCTCGGGTCGACCAGACCTCGAACGCCAGCGACTGGATGAGCACGAAAAAACCTAGGATGGCGATCAGCCGCGAGAGCGGCGACGAGTTCCGCATCGAGCGCATGATCCAGACCTGGATGAGCAGCCCCAGCGCAGCCGAAACTGCGACTCCCGCCGGGACGCTTCCCCACAGGGGTACGCCGCGCTGGTCCAGCTCGTACACTGAGAACGCACCCACCATCCCGATGGCGCCCTGGGCGAAGTTCAGTGTCCCTGAGCCGCGGTAGATGACGACCAGGCCCTGGGCCGTGAGAGCGTACATAGCTCCGCTCCCAAGGCCCAGGACCAGGTACTGGGTGATCTCATTCACGAAGGGTCTTCCGGCCCCCTGAAGGGATCCTGGAACTCTCCGGTCAGCTCAACGAGCTTGCCTTTTCTGATCCGAAGCGGATCGAACTGACACGCGAACTGGCGCGGCAGCGGGAAGCAGACGGAAGGCTGACTGAAGTTCAGCGGGGCGACGATCCCGAGGTCGAGGTTGTCGACCGCACTCATCGCCTCGAGAACAGTCTCCGCCGTGATCTCACTCAGATTCTCCGCCGCTTCTGCCAGCGCGAACATTGCGACGTACATGTTCGCGTCCAAGAAATCCCGGTACCCGCGGTCGTCGTCCACAGCATTCATGTGCTTCACGTACCTCTTGACTCCCGGGTCGGATGAGCTGTAGGGCCGCTGACCCGATACGACGTAGACGCCATTGGCGTCGTCTCCCAATCCCTCGCTGCCGGTCAGCAGGCTCGGCGTCGCGCTGAGCAGCTGATCCTTTCCGGCGCGCCGAAACTCGACGACGAACGCGGCCTGATTCGGACCGAGGATGGTCACCGGGATCCCGTCGACGTCATCTCCCGCGGCCGCCTCGACGAAGGGTGCCATGTCGACCGCATCAAGCGGCATGACCTCATGGCCGTCCCAGGTGATCCCCGCGGCTTCGGCGGCGGCCTGCATGGTCTGGACAGCCTGATCGGTTGCCGGCCCGAGGTCGGAGATGACCGGATGAACACTCTCCGCCCCCTGATCGGCGAGAATCGTGACCTGGGCTGCCAGCACGGGGAAGTTGACAGTCACGACGAAAGAGTTCGTTGCGGTCAGCTCTTCCGCCGTGAACCCGAGATTCATCGACGCGATGTTCGCGTCCTCGAGAATCGGGATGATCTGGTCGCCGAGGGTCGTCGAGGAGAGCTCCAGGACGACGCCGTCCGAGACGGCGCGGCGGGCGCATTTCGCCGCCTCGGCGGCGAGGCTCTTCGTGTCGCAGACACTGAGCTTGATCCGCTGCCCCGCGGGGCCAAGGCCGCCGGCCTTGTGGATCGCCCGGATGGCACCCCGCGCATTGATCTCCGGAGCCCCGATCCACTCCCGTGGTCCGGAGAGGTCCGCGATCAACATGACGCGCGCCGGCTCGTCCGTGGACAGCCTCGCGCTGCTCGAGGGACCCGATGCCCCAACCATCGCGCTGCTCGCGGCCGTGGCGAGGACCGCCAAGGCCGTGACCGCCCCGAGTGCTCTCGTGCGGCGCCGCAGCGTTCCTAGTCGGGGCGTGGGGCCTGTGGCTCCACGCTCGCGTCTCCGTGCCATTGTGACCCCCCTTGTGATGCCCCGACGTGTGGTGAGGATCGGGGACGATGAATGCTGCGCTCGCTACCAGCCGTGTCGACCGTGTGCTTCCATCGCTGTGACGTGGAGAGGCACGGCTGCCCCCGTCAACCGGGCACCCTCTCACCGAGAAGCGCTCGAACAGAACGTAAAGGAGGGCCGCGGCGCCAGCCATCTGTCTGTCCCGCTGTGCGAGACAGTTGCTCTGTGAGCGAGGCAGGCGCGTCTATAAGTTGTAGGCGATGCGAACCACGACGGCCGAGCGCGCCAACGCGCGGTGAAGCGAGACGGCTCACCGACCGCGGGCGAGACCCCCCGACGCCGCACCCTCGCGCACCTATCGCACTGGGGTGCCTTCCGCGTCAGCCTCGACGGTGACGACATCGTCGGGGTGGAGGCTCATCCGGATGACCCAGCGCCTTCCCCGCTTATCGAGAACTTCCTCGATGGGGTTCGCAACAACTCGCGTGTATTGCGACCGGCTATCCGTCGCGGCTGGCTGGAGCAGGGTCCGGGGCCCAGCGAGCGGCGAGGTGCCGACGAATTCGTTGAGGTCGACTGGGCCGAGGCGCTCGACCTCGTCGCTGAAGAGCTTCGACGTGTCCGAGACGAGCACGGCAACGAAGCGATCTATGGAGGCTCGTACGGCTGGGCGAGCGCGGGGCGGTTCCACCATGCCCAGAGTCAGCTCCACCGCTTCCTGAACTGCATAGGTGGCTACACGCGGTCGGTCAACACCTACTCGATCGGTGCGTCGGAGGTGATCCTTCCTCACGTCGTCGGTCGAGCAGGCACGGCCGACGTGTTTTACGGAGGGACGCCGTGGAAGACGATCCTCGAACACACGGAGCTAGTGATCGCCTTCGGGGGCATGAACACGAAGAATGGCTGGGTGAGCCCTGGCGGCGTGACGCGGCACACGCTCGGGCCCAGCCTGCGGGAGGCCGGTCGGCGCGGGCTGACATTCGAGCTCTTCAGCCCGCTGCGAACGGACCTCATCGACGACGTAAGTGCCAAGTGGCACCCGGTCGCGCCTGGTACCGACGTCGCGATCATGATGGCGCTGGCGCACGTGCTCGTGAGCGAAGGCCTCCACGACGCCGCGTTCCTCGAGAAGTACTGCGTCGGTGCAGACCGCTTGATCGCCTATGTGCTGGGTGAGGAGGATGGACTCCCCAAGGATCCCGATTGGGCGGAGCGCCTCTCCGGCATCTCAGCCGACGTGATGCGCGGACTCGCCCGTCGGATGGCAAGATCGCGCACTCTCGTCACAGTGAGTTGGTCGCTGCAGCGATCGCGTCATGGCGAGCAGCCGGTATGGATGGGCATCGCCCTTGCCGCGCTGCTTGGTCAGATCGGATTGCCCGGCGGCGGGTTCGGGCATGGGTATGGCTCCGTCGCCCACGTCGGTGCTTCGCTCGTCTCCCAGGGACTGCCGGTCTTGGAGCAAGGCCGCAACCGGGTCGCATCGTTCATTCCCGTCGCACAGATCAGCCGGCTCCTCGAGAACCCGGGTGGCACTCTCGACTACGACGGTCACCGGCTTCGGCTCCCCGACATCCGCCTCGTGTACTGGGCGGGCGGGAATCCCTTCCACCATCACCAGGACCTCAACCGGCTTCGGCAGGCGCTCGCCCGGCCGGACACGATCATCGTCCACGAGCCGTTCTGGACCGGGATGGCGCGCCACGCCGACGTCGTTTTGCCGAGCACCACCACCCTCGAGCGCGACGACGTGGGCGCCGGCAAGAACGACTCCTACCTCATAGCGATGCCCCGGGCCATCGCGCCGGTGGGTGAGGCGCGCGACGACTACGAAGCATTCTCCGAGCTGGCCAAGCGTCTCGACGTGTGGCACGAGTTCACCGAGGGCCGATCCGCCCGCAGTTGGCTCGAGCACATCTACGAGCGGTTCCGTGCAGACGCAGCTGGCCACCACAACGTCGTGGCTCCGTTCCACGAGTTCTGGGACACGGGCGAGGCCCGCCTGCCCATCAGCTCCGACGACCACACCCTGTTTGACCGCTTCCGCGCCGATCCCGAGGCGCGGAAGCTCGACACGCCGAGCGGTCGCATCGAGCTCTTCTCAGAGACCGTCAACGCGTTCGGCTACGAGGACTGTCCGGGGCATCCTGTCTGGCGCGAACCCGAAGAATGGCTGCGGGGTGAACGGGCCCAGAAGTTCCCCCTCCACCTGATCGCGAACCAACCGGCGTCGCGACTTCACAGCCAACTCGATGCCGGTGTCCACAGCCGGGCGTCCAAGGTCGCCGGCAGGGAGCCCATCCGAATCCACCCCGACGACGCTGCGCCGCGCCGCATTACGGACGGCGATGTCGTGCTTGTATTCAACGACCGCGGTTCCTGCTTCGCGGGCGCCGTCGTGACCCCCGACGTGCGACCTCAGGTCGTCAACCTCGCGACCGGCGCCTGGTACGACCCGGTTGATCCGTCCCAGCCGAACTCGCCCTGTGCCCATGGGAACCCGAACGTCCTGACCCGCGATCAAGGTACTTCGCGTCTGGCACAGGGATCAACCGGTCAACACGTGCTCGTCGAGATCGAGCGCTTCGACAGCGAGCCTCCGCCGATGCGGGCGCACCAGCCGCCGAAGTTCAGTCCCGGCTGAGGCGCGCAACCATATTCGCTGACCAGAACACATCGATTGTCAACGTCCCAGCCAACAAGTAGAAGGGCCTGGTGATGAGTACCGATGCCCTCGAGCAAGCGCGAATGGCGCTCCAGGCTCGTTTCGTGACGAAGGCAGACCACGGCGCTTCCCCAAGCCTGCAACCTGAATGGATCGACCACGACGGCATCCGCACCCGGTACTGGGAGGCCGGGCGTGGCGAACCCCTGGTACTCGTGCACGGAGGCGGAGCAGGCGCAGACGCCTTGGGTAACTGGGTAGCAGCTGCACCGCTGCTCGCTCGCCATTTCCACCTGTTCGCAGTCGACATGCTCGGCTTCGGAGAGACCGAGTCGATCGACGGCCGGAACCTCGAGTACACGCACAACGCGCGGGTAGGGCATCTCCGGAGTTTTCTCGACGCGCTGGGTCTTGGTCCCGTCGCGCTTGTGGGCAACTCGATGGGCGGAATGACAGCACTGGGGCTTGCCATGGATACCCCACACCGGGTGTCTGCGCTCGTGCTCTTGGGCAGCGCCGGCCTTGGTTCAGGTGTCTCACCGGAGCTGCAGCGAATCCTCGAATATCGCGAGCCAGATTTCGATGCGATGCGGCGCATCGTGCAGGGGCTCACCCATCCCGAGTTCGAGCCGGACGAGGCTTTGGTGCGCTACCGCTTTGAGCTCACCCGCCGAGAGGCCACGATGACGGCCTATAGCGCCATGATGCAGCAGGTTCAGAAGGATGGCGGCCTCCACTGCGACGAAGCTGCCGTCGCTGGGGTGAAGGTCCCCACGCTCGTGATCGCAGGGCGTGAGGACGCGGTCGTGCTGGTTGAGGAAGCCGTGAAGTTCAACCAGCTGCTTGAGAACTCCTGGCTTTATGTCGTCCCCAAGTGCGGTCATTGGGTGATGATCGAACGGCCCCGCGACTTTGCGGGCAGCGTGCTCCGATTCCTTGGGGTCGAGGAATCCCTCTTGCTGGAGCCGCTGACGGCGAGTCCATTGACGCCAAAGTAGCCGCACGAGCAAGCGACTAGACGTAGGAGGCCGATCGTGAACAGTGCCGAAGTAGGCGTCGCTATTCGTGGATTGTCGTACATCGGCATCTCCTCGAGTCGGCTCGAAGAATGGGAGGAGTACGCCTGCAACCTTCTTGGGATGTCGCGAGCCGAGTCCGACGACAGTGACACGTTGCTGCTGCGGATGGACGACCGCGGCTTTCGGATTGCGGTCCACCGCAACGACTTGGAGGGCCTGGCTTATATGGGCTTCGAGGTCGCACATGCGGCGGCGTTCGAGGCAGCGAAAGCGTCACTCGAAGCAGCCGGCATCACGACCCGCGAGGTCCCGCCGGATTCGAGGCGCGCTCGTCAGACCACCGATCTCTTCCGCACCGAAGACCCTGCCGGGAATGTTATCGAGATCGGGTACGGCCAGCGCGCTGACGCCGCTCCCTTCGTCTCACCACGAGGCGTGCGCTTCGTCAGCGACTCACGTGTAGGCATGGGACACGTCGTCCTCCTCGTCGCCGATTACGAGGCAAACGTGGACTTCTACACCCGCGTCCTCGGCTTTCGATTCAGTGACCTCATGACGCTCGGCGAGTCCCCGATGGCCTTCCTGCATTGCAATGAGCGGCACCACAGTGTTGCGATCGTGGGCGCCGGCGCGGATGTAGGACTCCACCACTTGATGGTCGAGGTCCAGACACTCGATGACGTCGGGCGAGCGTACGACGAAGCCCTCGAACGTCGGGTCGCCATCGAGATGAGCCTCGGCCGACACTCGAATGACCAGGTGATCTCGTTCTACGGATGCACACCTTCTGGCTTCAGCGTCGAGTACGGGTGGGGAGGGCTCCGCGTCGATGACGAGACATGGATCGTCACCGAGCTTGACCGCCCGAGCATCTGGGGCCATGCACCAGCCAGCAGGTGACTTCCCCATTCATCAACAGGACCGAACAGGTGGCCAAAGGCTCGGCGGAGGACGTAGACGCCGTGTTCGCGGCCTCACCGGCAGCCTTCGACCGATCGTCAGGAGCCCAGGGTATGCGGCTGTTTGTTGGGTTGCAGAAATTCCGAGAAATGAGTCAAGGCCATCTGTCGGCCTCGGAGGGCGCCGGTACGACGGCTTGAGCGCTACTCACGAGGGGGTCTCAAGGGGATTGAGATTGGGGTTGCTCAAGTCAAGGTTACCGAGAGCAACTTCCCGTCGTCGGAGGCGAGGTACTCATCGACGGGCACGCGCCAGGCTTTTCCACACGCTCCCTAGCATGGCGTGGCTCTGGCAAGGGCCACTTCACTCCGTGCTGTAGAGCTAAACGGCGTGGCTTGACCCCCAGTCGTCAACTGTGAAAGTTCGACTCACCTACTGACGGGAGCCATTGTCCAGTACGGCTGGACGTCGCCTGCGCCGTTCTGTCGGCGCTCGGAAGTCGACCGCAGTCCCGCTCAGCGGAACTCGCCGCTTCGCGATATCGGGCTCGTGCGAGCACCATACGCCTGCGTGAATGTGAAGTCCCACGCCCTTGACTGCGAGCTGCCACATAGTGATTCGCGCGCGCTTCTTCACGCACAGGTCCACGCTCCGGCGGGAGGTGTAACTCGTCAGGTTTGGACGCATCGCGATGCGGACTGCCTCAGGGGATGTGCCAATAGGCGCGCCCGTGGGCCGAGCGGCCCGGCGCCGAAGGCGCCAAGAGCCCACATGGGGACGCTCACGGCTGAGAGCGGTAATTCACCGGGTGAAGTCCAACATCTATGGCCGTTCCCAAGCTGCGGGCTAATCGCGTCGAGCGTGGTCTCACCGTGTCCGCCGTGGACCGCTGATTCCGTCGACGTGACTACACCGAAGGTAGGGGAACCGCGGGCCGCCCACGGCTCGGTGCTGTTCGGCGCCAAGGACCACGATAGCGATCTCCAGTCGAACCGCGACCGGTTCACCATCATCCGTCACGGGGCCCGGTCATCAGAACTCTGTGGTCGGGACGCGCAGTGAGATCGCAATCTATCTGGCTCGCGCTTAGCGAAGTCCCATTCGAGCAGCGTTTCTCGTACCGTGCTGGGCACCGGACCCGTGTCCTCCACGCTGGCTCAGGAGATGGGACGCCAGTCCTTCTCCTCCACGGCTTGCAAGGGCACGCTGAGGCATACGCGCGGAATATCTGTGCCCTCAGCCGCTGCGGACCCGTCATCGCGCCGGACTTCGTTGGCCACGGTTACAGCGACCCCAGCGACGCCGCACTCGAACTCGATCATTACTGCGAGCAGGTGCTTGCCCTCATTGACCAACTCGGCCACGGTGCTGTTGACGTAGTTGGCTCATCGCTGGGTGGGTGGGTGGCCGCGCGAGTCGCTGCGCGACACCCGCGGCTGGTGCGTCGACTAGTGCTGAGCGCTCCGGGCGGTACCGTGACCGCCGGCCCGGCTCTCGAAGAGCTTCGTCATCTAAGCGCTCGGGCAGCGACCGAGATGACCGAGGATGCGTTGCGGAGCCGTCTTGAATGGCTCATGCACAATCCAGATCACGTGACCGCCGAGCTGGTTGGCCTTCGACGGGCGATCTATAGCTACCAACTCGAACGACAGCCCGCGCTAGGAGCCGTGCTTCATCTCCTCAAGCCCGCCGTGATGCAACGCAACGCACTCAAGCTCGCCGAGCTCGCGGCGATCGAGTGCCCCACGCTTGTGTGTTGGGGCGATCGGGACCGATTCGGCTCGGTTGACGCGGGCCGGGGACTTGCCGAGGAGATCACGAAATCGCGGTTCATCGCGCTTCACAATGTAGGGCACTGGCCGCAGTGGGAGAATCCGGCCCAGTTCAACAATGTGGTGGCTTCTTTCCTCTCCAGTCCGGATGAAGGCGGCGTCTCGCGGCATCGAGGCGATCAGGTATGCGGCTAGTGCGTTGCCGTTTTGAGGGGCGCCCGCGGTGGGCGATCGAAGACGACTCGTACGTCACACCGCTCGCGGGTACGACGGTGAAAGCGGTCCTGAGACGATGGGCTGCGCGTTCGGGAGACCTGCGTCTACCTACCGCGCTGAGGCGGCCGATCTCCGAAGTTGAGTTGCTCGCTCCGTTGCCGTCACGCGACCGGGGAATCGTGTGTACGGGCGTCAACTATGTCGAACATCAGGTCGAGTCAGCCGAGCACTTCGCCGCACGACTTCCGGAATCGCCGATCTTTTTCATGAAGCGCGCGCGTGCTATCGCCGATCCCTACGGCAAGCTTGAGCTCTACAGTTCGATCTCGCGCGAGTTCGATTGGGAGGTCGAACTGGCGGTCGTGCTCGGAAGGCGAACGTCGCATGTGGGAGCCGACGAGGTCGGGGCTCACATTGCAGGTTATGCCGTCTTGAATGATGTCACGGCGCGCGACGTGCAGCGTGAGTATGGCCAATGGCATCTTGGCAAGAATGTCGATCGATCATCGCCACTTGGTCCGGCCATCGTCCCAGCCGCCGAATTGGGCTATCCACCGTCGCTCGCATTGCGGCTCTCTGTGAATGGGCGTGAGCAGCAATGCGGCCACACACGAGACATGGTGTTTTCGATCGGAACACTTATCGAGCGCTTGTCGCGCGTGACGCCGCTCGAGCCTGGCGATGTTGTCTCCACCGGTACACCCGCAGGTGTCGGCTTTACCCGTCAACCTCCGGAGTACCTCGAGGAGGGCGATGTCGTCGTTGCCGAGGTTGAGGGCGTGGGAGTTCTCCGCAACGTGATTTCGACAAGCGTCGGCACACGGTAGCAAGCGGCACCAGAATCGAGGGAGGTCGTGAGGATGGCGAGAGTCGTCGGTGCGGTGAGTATGTCGCACGCGCCAGGGCTAACAGCGTCGCGCGAAGCACCACCATCTGACGTGCGTCAGCGCATCGATGCTGCGCTCGATGACATTGGATCCATGATTGAGAGGATCGCGCCCACGACGATACTCGCCTTCTTGGACGATCACTTCGACAACCACTATCGCAGTCTCATGCCGACGTTCGCGGTCGGAGTCGCGGACGTACATCGGGGCCCGGGCGAGCACTACGTCGAGTTCCTCAAGATTGAGCCGCGGGATGTGCGCAGCGATGCGCACTTGGCCGAAGTGCTGCTGGACGCCTTGGTGACGGGCGACTTCGATGCTGCCCGGATGGGGCGAATCGAGTACGGCAATAACCTCATGTGCCCGTTGGATCGCGTGATGCCGGGATCTGACATTCCAGTCGTTCCTGTGTTCATTAATGCCTTTACGCCTCCCGTCTGCACAATGCGACGAGCATACGATCTCGGCCAAAAGGTTCGGCAGATAGTGGAGTCCGCTTGGCCAGGGACCGTTTTGTTCTTAGGAACTGGCGGGCTGTCTCATTGGCCGCCGATTTGGAATGAGAATAGCCCTCCGGAGGACGTCTTTCTCCAGCGAATGCGGGAGTTTCAGACAACTGGCCGCGCAGTGCTTGAGACCGATCCCAACCTGTATTCAGACTTAGGGAAGTACGAGGAGGAAATGGCGCGCACCAGGCCGCTGCTCATCAATGAGACCTGGGACCGAGGTTTCATCGACGCCGTCACAGCCGGCGACGTCGGCTTTGTGACTGGTCTGGGATACGCCGATATCGAACGCGACGCGGGAAATGGTGGTCATGAGGTGTTGAACTGGGCCGCTGTGATGGGGACGATGAACGGCGCGCCCGCCCGATGCCTGGCCTATGAACCCGTGCCTGAGTGGATTTGTGGCATGGGCTTTGCCGTTTACGAGGAAGGCTCAAACCAGATCTCATGAGAAGAGTGGCACGCCGCCCATAAGGGGTGAGGTGATCGGGAGAAAATGACCAGCGAGTTCCCCTACACCCATGGTGGATCGCGAGTGCCCCTGATCGGTGAGACGATCGGAAGGAATCTCGCCAAGATCGCCGAACGCGCTCCAGATGGGGACGCATTGGTGCCCTGCTACGCGCTGTTGTCCTACGACCTCCCCATGATCGTCACGGGAAAGATCCAGAAGTTCAAACTGCGCGAGAGCTCGATAGACCAGTTGCACCTAAGGGCGCTCGCCGCGATCCCGCACAAACGGATGCGTCTGCTTACCGTTCAGGGGATGAGGGGCCGGGCCGGCCATGCCAGAATTCCGTAATCCAGTGGGGCTCAGCCCGCCCCTCGGCCTCTACTCACACTTCGCCATTCACTCGCGGTCGCGCCTGGTATTCCTCGCTGGTCAGCTCTCTGTGGACGAGACCGGTCGCCTCGTGGGTGAGTCGATCATCTCGCAGCAACTTGACCAGATCATGAAGAACATCGGCATCGCACTCGGTGCTGCCGGTTTGACGCACCGCAATGTGCTCCAAATGACAACCTACCTGCGCGACCGACCAAACGCAGTCGAAGAATTCTATTCCGCCCGAGAGGAGACGTTCCCAAAATACCTGGGTAGTGAGGACCCCTATCCTCCGAATACGCTCCTAATCGTCAGCAGCCTGGTGTGGCCCCACTTCCTCGTTGAAGTGCAGGCCATTGCGGGACCATAGCCAATGCGACGTGATGTGTTAAGTCGACCGCGCAGCTTACGGCAACAACCGCAACGAGCACTGTGCGAGTATTCGGCCAACGTGGCAGCACCGCTTACACGAAGTGGGGAGGCGTCACCATGTTAGATACCAATTTGGTCGATCGAACCAGCGTCGATCGCTCCATATACCACGATGATGAATTGTACCAACTGGAACTGGAGCGCCTCTTCTGCGGCGGCTGGGTGCTCGTTGGAGTCACCGCCGAGATTCCTCACCGGGGCGATTTTGTGCGTTCTGCTATCGGCGAGACGCCGGTCCTGGTCACGCGCGCGAAGGACGGCAATGTCCGTGTGCTGGTCAACTCGTGTTCTCATCGCGGCGCCCTCGTTGCCTACCAGCATGGTGGAAACTGCAATACCTTCACGTGCCTCTACCATCAATGGACCTATGACAATGAAGGTCGGCTTCTCGGAGTACCCATGCAGGCACAGTACGAAGATCTCGAGAAAGGAGAGTTGGGTCTCCAGAATGCGAGAGTTGCGGTGGTCGCTGGCCTCATCTTTGCCGCTCTGTGCTCGGACCCACCGCCGATCGAGGACTATCTTGGCGCTTCTCTTCCACACATCGAGGCGATGATGTATGGCGGGCGCATTGAGCTTCTCGGGTATCATCGGTATGAAATCAGTGCCAACTGGAAGTTGTTCTGGGAGAACTCACTCGACTGCTACCACCAAACGCAGTTACACACTTTCGTCGACGGTCTGGCGGTCCTTCCCACCGGTGACAACATTTGTTTCGAAAACGGGCATGGCGTGATTATGTGGCCGATGGCCAATCCGTCAACGGAGGCGATGCGGCGCCATATCGCGGAGAACGCAACGTTCAAGATGCGCGACTTCGCCTTATTCCAGAGCGTCGATAGGCCCGAGGGATCCGTAAACCGCGTGCTCGGTATCTTTCCCAATGCAGTCTTGTTGGAGCAGTGGGACACGCTCAGTGTCCGTCAGTTGCTTCCGCGTGGCCCCGGATCGGTGGAAATTCATACCCTCGCCTTGGGCGTGGCGGGGGAATCAAAGGAGAAGCAGCAGCGCCGAGCGCGCCTCTACGGCAACTATTTCGGGCCAGCCGGTTATGCAGGTCGGGACGATGTCGTTGCTGCCGAAGCCGTGCAGGCTACACATGCCCAGCCCGAGGGAAGCCGGAGTCTCATGCGGCTCGGAGACGTCGGCGAGTCGCGTGGCAACTTGCGGGGCGAGTACACGATACGCGGCTTCTACGAAGCGTACCGAGCACGAATGTCGGGCGACAACGGGGAACCAGGTGAGGACGGGCCGGCCACCCTCGAGGCGGCGAAGCCCTGATGGCTGACCGGATCGATGTCATGGCCGACACGTTGTCTCGTGAGGAGGAGATCGCGGCCCAGCAGCTTCTGCAGGATGCGGCAGACCTCCTCGATCGCCGTCGTTACCGAGACTGGATCGACCTCTTTGTCCAGGACGGCAGGTATATTGCTATTTCAGCTGAGAATCATGAGAAAAATCTCCCGTTGCCCATTATCGATGACACCCATGACCGCATGCTCGATCGTGCCGACATGATAGATCGCTATTGGAGTATGCGCCCTACTCGCACGAGGCACGTGACTAGCGTTGCTCGGCTCGAGAAGTCTTCGCTGGGGAAGATAACGGCGGTGTCAACATTTGCTGTTTTTGTCACCGAACATCAACGCCGAGTTGATGTATTGGCAGTTGGAAGGTACGAGGATGAGTTGCAGTGGCGCGGAGATGTACTGATGTTCGGGTCCCGACACGTCATCTTCGACAACGATCTGATTCGTCACCCCGTGACGTACCCGCTGTAGCAAGCGTCCGAAGTCACGGGAGAACACACGGGAGCATATGTACTCGCCCCGGTTTCATGGACACGGTTCATGTGCCTGAGGACGAGACGCGGGGGATCGTTGCCTCGGGTTCGGCGCGAGCGGAGTCCTCGGGAACGGCGAGCGTCGCGGCGACCTCGGGCAACGACCTCCTAATGCTCGGTCGAAGGCTGCCCGCGAGGCCGCGAACACGGCGTCTACCTCCTCCGCCGAGCCTTTGGCCCCTGGCTCTAGGTGAGCTGACTCCCGATCATGACGACGAACGAGTCAGGAGAACGATCCATGCGACAGCTGTGCTACGCGAGCGGCACCAGTGACGTTCCGCTCCTCGGGCGGACCATCGGTGAAGATCTCGAACGGGCCGTGGCCCGCTTTCCCGACCGGGAAGCGCTCGTCGACGCGCACGCCGGCAAGCGGTGGAGCTACACCGAGCTGAACGAGGCCGTGGACCGCGTCGCGTGCGGCCTCCTCGGACTCGGCGTACAGAAAGGCGACCGCATCGGAATCTGGTCACCGAACTGCGCCGAGTGGGTGTCCGTACAATACGCCACTGCGAAGCTCGGGGCGATCCTCGTCAACATCAACCCGGCGTACCGGAGCCACGAGCTCCAATACGTGCTGAACCAGGCCGGTATCCGCATGCTCGTCGCAGCGCCGTCGTTCAAGACGAGCGACCACCGAGCGATGATCGACGAGGTCCGCGGAGAGTGCCCGGCGCTGGAGACGGTTGTCCTCCTCTGTTCACCCGAGTGGGAGGAGATCGCTTCCGCCGATGTCGATAACGACACGCTCGCCGCGCGCCAGACGACGCTCGGCTTCGACGACCCGATCAACATCCAGTACACGTCGGGCACGACCGGCTTCCCGAAGGGCGCCACCCTCTCGCACCACAACATCCTCAACAACGGCTTCTTCGTCGGTAACCTGCTCGGCTACACCGAAGAGGACCGAGTGTGCGTCCCGGTGCCCTTCTACCACTGCTTCGGCATGGTGATGGGCAACCTCGGCGCCACTTCCAACGGCGCCACGATCGTCATCCCCGCACCAGCGTTCGACCCGGCGGCCACCCTGCAGGCAGTCCAGGACGAGCGCTGCACGTCGCTGTACGGCGTGCCGACGATGTTCATCGCCGAGCTCGCGCTCCCCGACTTCGCCACCTTCAACCTGTCCTCACTCCGCACCGGCATCATGGCGGGCTCGCCGTGCCCGATCGAGGTGATGAAGCGCGTCGTCACCGAGATGAACATGGACGAGGTCACCATCATGTACGGCATGACCGAGACTTCACCGGTCTCAACCATGACCCGCCGAGAGGACGACGTTGAGCACCGCACCTCCACGGTGGGCACGGTGATGCCGCACGTCGAGGTCCAGATCGTCGACCCCGACACAGGCCTCACCGTGCCCCGCGGCACGCCCGGCGAGGTGTGCACCCGCGGCTACTCGGTGATGCTCGGCTACTGGGAGGCACCGGAGCAGACGGCCGAAGCGATCGATCAGGCCGGCTGGATGCACACCGGCGACCTCGGAACGATGGACGACGACGGCTACGTCGCCATCGTCGGTCGCATCAAGGACATGGTCATCCGCGGCGGCGAGAACATCTACCCCCGCGAGATCGAAGAGTTCCTCTACGGCCACCCGGACATCGACGACGCCCAAGTCATCGGGGTCCCCGATGAGAAGTACGGCGAAGAGCTCATGGCCTGGATCAGACTCCGCCCCGGCGCCGAACCGCTCACCATCAACGCACTACGCGAGTTCTTCACCGGCAAGCTCGCCCCCTACAAGATCCCCCGCTACCTCCACCTCACCGACGAGTTCCCCATGACCGTCACCGGCAAGATCCGCAAGGTCGAAATGCGCGAACGATCGGTCGAACTCCTCGGGCTGTAGCCGCGACAAGCCACGGCGTCTCTCAGGGCACGCTCGTGCCGGCACGCTACGCCCCGACTCGATGTGCCAGCCGCGGCGGTGCGGACCGACTCGGCTTGCATGCCCGTCACAAGCCTCGGCGGTCGATCTCCGTGGCCATCGACCGACCGCTGCACGCACGCGCTCCACCGCTTCGCACCCTCGAGGAGCTCCGACACTGAGGCTGTCCTCGGCGACGCCTTCGCCGACGGCTCGCGGCCTGCTCGCGGCCTGAGGCCGCCCTGACGCCCCGTTAGCGCAGGTCAGAGGGGGATTCGTCATGTTTCCGGCGTATGGCCGACTCGCCACCACTTCTCTGACCTGGGGAACCGCGACCGTACGTACAGAATGCTCGCTCGCCACGCTTCATCCACTCTGACCTGCGGAGATGGGCCTCGTTCGTGCGCAGGGACCGCATAGGGACCGCAACAGCAAGCGAGAGACGTGTCGAGAGTGAGAGAGAACTCTGGCGAGCGAAACCCGCCCTGGCGCCACATACCGGAGGGGTAGGCGGTCACGACCGGGGCGAGAGGCTCCACGCGCCGCGTGCTCCAGTCGCGGTTACCGCCTCGCCGCGGCCGGCCGCCTCAAGGGATGCAGCTCGCATGCGTCGCAATGCATCGCCGGCCACGCCCGTCGGATCGCCCACTCGGCGGCGAGCAGGAAGACGGCGCCGCCCAGATAGCCGCCCAAGACGTCGGAGGGCCAGTGGGCACCGAGGTAGACGCGGCTGACACCGACCCCCACCAGGATGATCCCCGCGACCGTCACGGCGACCGCCCACGCCCAGCGGCGCCGGGTCATCAGGTAGACCCATGGGGGTACGAGGCCCCAGAAGGCGGCCGCTGCTAGCACGTGGCCGCTGGGGAACGATGCGCCGAACCCTCCTGCCAGGACGGGGCGCGGTCGGTCGACTATCGCTTTGAGGAAGAGCTCGAGCGCGAGGGCGGCGGGCAAGGCCAGCGCGAGCACCACCGCGAACTGCCGGCAGCGGGGCCAGGCGAGGACGACCATGGGAATCGTGAGCGCTGCGATCGGCCATCGAGAGCCGAACTGAGTGATGCTGCGCATCAGCGTTCCGAACCATGCCGGGTCGATGTCACGGATGGAATCGCGCACCGGCTCGTCCCAGGAGAGCAGGCGCCGGTTCGCCACCGCTGCAAGCAGTCCGAGGAGCGCGAACACAATCGTGACCAGTACGGCGACGACGGGCGTGAGCACGCTCGAGACCGTGGCGACAGGGAGCCTTCCCTCTGTGAGAACCGTGAGCACTGCCCGCGATGACGGCTGGTCGGTCACGTCTTTGCCGACGTAGGCCCACTGCACGCGGCCGCGCCGATCGAGCAGAAGTGCCGACGGCTGGACGTCGTCGCCTCGCGCGATCCCGAAGAGGGACGCGACCCGGCGGTCCTCGTCGGAGAGCAGCGTGAAGGGAAGCTCGTCCTCGGAGCGGAGTCGGGCCGAGTCGGGCGCTGCGTCCGGGGAGATGGCGGCCACCTGGACGTGCCGCTGCCTCAGCTTGTCGTGGTCCTCGCGCAACTGCGCGAGCGCCGCCCGGCAGTGCGGTCACCAGTGACCGCGATAGAACCACAGGAGCACGGGCTCGGTCCCGAGCAGGTCGCGCAGACAGACCGTCTCTCCCGCGGGGGCGGGAAGGCAGAAGTCGGGAGCGATGCTCCCCGCGCGTATCGAGGACCTGGCGCTCGTGGCACTCACGGCTGTCGCACTCCCAGAGGGGTCCGGTCGATCAGCGGGCGTACCCACTTGGGCACCAGCGGGTACCGCAGCGCCACGGTCAGCGCGACGACACCGACCGCCAGGCAGACGGCGGAAAAGGACAGAGCGAGGGCCTCGACCCAGATCACGCCCTCAAGGTAGCCGCCGCGGCGGCGAAAATTGAAGGTGGACCCGAGCGCGACGTAGACGGAGAGTCCGGTCGACACCGCGAAGAGCACGGCGTAAAAGCCCCGACGTCGGAGGCGTCGTCGTGCCACCGGCACTGCGGGCGGTGGCGCGCCGATTGCCGTCGCTATGGGCGCGACCAGCGCCAGCGCCCGGCGCCGGACGACGGCGCGGCGGCGGGCCTTGGCTGCATTGGGCGCGAGGCTCCGTCCGAGGTCGCCGAGGAGGATGGCCACCGAGACCACGATCCCGGCGCCCATGATCGAGGGAACGAAGATGCGCATGGCCCCAGGATCGGCGACGTCGTCTTCGATGTCGGCCGTCCAAGCGAGCGCCCGAGAGGCGAAGCGACTCATCCCGCGCTCCCGGCCTCTTCCTGTGCCGCGACCTCGACCGTGCCCCGGCTCCCGTCGACGGTGATCAACGTGCCGGTGGAGATCGTGCGTGTCGCGCCCTTGACGTTGAGGACCGCGGGCAGATTGAACTCCCGCGCCACGATGGCGGCGTGTGAGAGCGGCCCACCCTCCTCCATCACGATCGCGGCGGCCGTCAGGAAGAGGGGCGTCCAGGACGGGTCGGTCGAGTGCCCGACGAGGATCTCTCCCCGAACGAGGTCGTGGGCGTCGGCGAGATCGCGAACGACGCGTGCGGTGCCGGTTACCCGTCCCGGCGACGTTGCCCACCCGCTGAGGACGCCGTCCACCATCTCGATGTCGGTCTCGGCCTCGGCCGACGGGAACCCCGAGAACAGCTCAGGCAGCGGAGACGCGTCCCGCGCCGCGTCGAGTGCCGCCCGACGCCGTTGGATCGCCAGCCGGTCGGGACCGCTGTGGCCCAGGGCCAAGCGATCAAGCTCTTCGCTCGAGAGCAGGAACTCGTCACCGTCGTGTTCGAGCGCGCCCCGTTCGACGAGACGGCGGGCAAGCTCACGCACCACGCGCCGTTCTTCGCCACCGATCTGGAGGACCGTGGATTTCACCGCTTCGCGGAGTCGGAGGAAGGTGGCGGCGTCCTCGACCATGCGGCGCAGGAGGCGGCGCCGGATGTCGACGATCTGTCCGGTCAGCACCCGGGTCAGACGCCACTTCCACGTCCGGCGAATGCGCCGCTCCAGGTCGGCCAGGTACTGCGCACCCCGGGCCGCGGCGTCGTCCATCCACCGGGTCGGGCCCTCCTCGGGCCGGAGCGTGCGGCACTGGCGCAGCACCGACCACAACGAGTCCCGCTGCTCTTCCCACGTGGGTCCGCCGTAGAGCGCGGCAGAGCCGGAACGCCGCAGCCCCTGGTACACGATCCGCAGGAAGCCCTGACCGCGTTCGCCGAGGTCGCGCAGCCGCTGCTCGGTCTCCTCGACGGGCCCCTCGTAGACGGCGCGGGCGACCTCGGGCAGCTGGCAGTAGTCGCAGTGGACATCCCAGAGCGAGAGGACCGCGGCGCAGCCGCCCGCTTGCTCCCGGACGGTGCCAGCGGTCAGCCGCTGGGCGGCCAGCGAGGCCTCCTCCTTGCCGAGCCATCGTTCGAGGGCAATCTCGAGCCCGCGGTAGTTGGCGGCGGCCGATGCCGCGACGGCAACCTCGATCTGGACCCCGAAGCGGGCCAGGTCCCGTACCCGGTGCCGGTACGCGACGAGCGCGTCGGTCCGGAGTCGCTGGTGATCGGGTTCCACCTCGAGGGCCAGGCGTGCCGCTTCGCACACCACGTCCGCGTCCCGCACGAGCCGCTTGCGGAGACGCAGCGCCCGCCACGCCGGTCGGATCCGGCCAAGGCGGTGGCGCAAGCGGGTGGGGGGCTCCCGCTCGTCGCTGAAGACGCGCCCCAGGTACTGGCGCTCCACCTCGGCCCCCGACCCTCCCGGCATGCGGCGGGCGGCCGCCTTCAGGAACGAGAGGTTCAGCGCGGCCCGGCCGCGGAATCGCCCCAACATCGGTTGGGTGGGCCCCCGCGGCTGGATGCCGAGCGATGCGTACAGGTTCTTGAAGGCGTCTTCGAGCAGGGGAGCGTTGGTGCTCCAGAGCAGCGGTGAGAGCACGCCGGGGAGCATCTCGCCGACCCCGGCCGAGGTGAACGTCACACCCGGGACCGGCGGAGTGTCGAAGCCGTCGCCGCTGAGCCCGAACTCGGTGGTGATGGGGCGGGCCTGGAGAATGTGGACAGCACCGGAGGCGACGCTCCACTCGATGTCCTGGGGCGCACCGAGCGCCGCTTCGATCTCCAGCGCGCGGCGAGCGAGCGCGGGCAGGAATGACGGGGCGCCCTCGTCCAGCACTGACAGGTCGTCACGCCGCAGGTGGAACACGTCGGGGGTCACCTCACCGGAGACGAGGCGTTCGCCCAATCCCTCGACCACCTCGACGCGGAGCGACTCGCTGCCGGGGGCGGTGGGGTCGACGGTGAATACCACGCCGCTGCGCTCCGCGAGCACCATCCGCTGCACCACCACACCCATGGCCACGTCGGCATCGTTGAGTCCCTGGGCGTGCCGGTAGGCACGGGCGCCGGGCGCCCACAGCGAGGCCCAACACAGCCGCACCGCGCGCTCGAGATCGCCGAGGCCGACGCCCAGAAAGCTGCGGTACTGGCCGGCGAACGATGCCCCCGCGAGGTCCTCGGCGGTGGCCGAGGACCGTACTGCCACGGGTCCGCCGCCCGAGACGTACTCGTAGGCGTCGTGGATCGCATGCCGCAGCGGCGGTGGCAGCGGAGCCTCCAGGAATGCGCGTTCCACCCGCTCGGCGTCCTCGCCGAGCACGGCCGGCTCCACGCTCGCCGGCAGCGCGGCGAGGAACGCCGCCAGCCCGGACGCCTCGACGAAGCTGGCGTATGCCTCGACCGTGAGCGCGGCCGCCAGCGGGACCGGCGTACCCGCCGCGACCAGACGGTCGAGTGCAGCCGCCTTGCCGCCGACCACCGATGCCGCCGCACCGGCACCGTCGAGCTTCTCCCACACGTCGGCGCGGGTCATGATGCCCAGGGTACGACAGCGCTGCTTCGGCACCGCCTCGCCGCGTGCGCGATGGTGGTCGGAGCAAGCTCCCGCGCCGTTGGTCCGACTGTGAAGGTAGATCCTTCGATCGCTGCCACGATTTCCGGGCCCCGCTCGCGATCTCTCAGGGCAGACTCGAGGATGCCGTCGATGGCTCGATCGTCGTGCGCGGGATCGTGATGAAATGCCACCAACGTGCCCACGTCGGCGCTGGCCGCGAAGTTGATCGCCTCATCGATGGAGCTGTGACCCCATCCCGCGTGCTCGAGGTACTCGTCGACGCTGTATTGCGCGTCGTGGATGAGCAGGTCGACGCCCCTTACCAGCGCGTGCCCCGACACGGGCCGCCCGCCTGATTGGGATGCGCGACCCGGCTTGAGCTCATGATCAGGCAGATAGGCGAGCGAGCCATGCCCGTGACTCAGTCGGTACCCGACCGTTCGGCCGCGGTGGCGCACGAGATCGGCGCTCACCTCGAAGCCCGGCAGCGCGAAGCTCCCGGGCTGCACCGCATGGAGGGTCAGATCACAGCGGCGATCGCGCAACCGCACCGGGAACAACGGCGGGGACAGGTAGCGCGACAGCCTGGCACCAAGCGTCCGCACGGTTGACGCCGGGCCCCAGAGGTGGACCTCGAGACCCGGGCGAGAGAGGGGGTCGAAGAAGCCGAGGCCCTGGATGTGGTCCAGGTGAAGATGCGTGAGCAGGATGTCGACGCGCCGAACGTCCGGACCGAGACTTCTCCCGAGCGCTCGGATACCGGTGCCGGCGTCGAGCACAACGATGCTGTCCGGGCACCCACGGACCTCGACACATGAGGTATTGCCTCCGTAGCGCACGGTCTGGGGCCCGGGCGTCGGAACCGACCCGCGCGTGCCCCACAAGGTGACGTTCACCCGTCACCCCTTCCTCGACCGACGGAGCCGCGGCGCGTCACGCACGAGAGACGTGCGTTTGGGGGAATCGGTCACGAGGGTCCCCTCTCGGGCGACTGGGCGATCAGGCGGCGCGTGTGCTCTGAGGTACCGACTGACCCACGCGGCGAGCACTTGCGCGACGTAGGCGGCATCGATGCGTCGGCTGAGCAGGTGGTCGGCGTCATCGAGGGAGACGAAACTCTTCGGGTGCTTGGCGACATCGAAGATGCGCCGTGCGTTTTCGATGCCGACCAGCTCGTCGTGCGGCGCATGGAAGACGAGCAGCGCCCCGTGCAGGTCCCGGATGGCTTGGGTGAGGTTTTGGGCGTTCACGTCCTCGAGTAGCTGGCGGCGGACGGGGAACGGGCGTCCGCCGACGTGGACGGTCACCTCGCCAGAGTGCTCGAGCTCCGAGACCGCGTCGACGGAGAGGAGATGGGTCACTTGGGCGGGGTCGAAGGGCGCGCCGATGGTCACCACGGCGACAGCCTCGGGGATCTGGGGTGCGGCGGCGAGGACGGCGGTGCCGCCCAGGCTGTGTCCCACCAGGACCTTGGGAGCGGCGTGGCGATGGCGCAGCATGTCGGCTGCTCGAACGAGGTCCTCAATATTGGATGAGAAGTTGGTATTGGCGAAATCCCCTTCACTGGACCCGAGCCCGGTGAAGTCGAAGCGGAGGACGCCAATCCCTTGATCGACGAGGCCGCGCGTGATCTGCGTGGCGGCGGCCGTCTCCTTCGAACACGTGAAGCAGTGGGCGAACAGGGCGTAGGCACGCACATCACCGGCCGGGAGATCGAGCCGGGCGTCCAGGCGGTCACCGGCTGAGCCTTCGAACCACAGCCGCTCGATGCGTCTGGCCATGAGCCCTCCTGAGCCTGGCTCAGCGAATGTGCATGCCCGACAGGGCCCGGGCGATCACGAGCCGCTGGATCTCCGAGGACCCTTCGAAGATGGTGAAGATCTTGGCGTCGCGGTGCCAACGCTCGACCGGGTAGTCGCGCACGTAGCCGTAACCGCCGAGGATCTGGATGGCCTGCTCGGTCACCCACACCGCGTTCTCGCCCGCGTAGAGCTTCGACATCGAGCCTTCTCCGGCTTCGAAGGTCTTGCCGGCGCGCGCCATCCAGCCGGCCCGCCACACCAGGAGTCGGGCCGCGTCAGTGCGCATCTTCATGTCGGCAAGCTTGAACGCGATCGCCTGGTTCTCGATGATCGCCCGGCCGAACTGCTTGCGCTCCTTCGCGTAGTCCAGCGCGTACTCATAGGCGGCGCGGGCGATACCGACGGCCTGCGCCCCCACTGCGGGGCGAGAAGCCTCGAACGTCGCCATCGCCGCCTGCACGCGGGCGCTCTTGCCCTCGCGGGCCCGGGCCAGGCGCTCCTCCAGCTTCTCCTTGCCACCCAGGAGACACCGCCCCGGCACCCGACAGTCCTCGAGGATCACCTCGGCGGTGTGCGAGGCACGAATCCCGTGCTTCTTGAACTTCTGCCCCTGACGCAAACCCGCTGTCCCAGGCGGGACGAGAAAGGCGGCCTGCCCACGCGAGCCGAGTTCCCGATCGACCGACAGCACCAGGACGTGCACGTCGGCGATGCCGCCGTTGGTGATCCAGGTCTTGGTGCCGTTGAGGACCCACTCATCCCTGGTCGCGTCGTAGACGGCCCGGCTGCGCAGGGAGCTCACGTCTGAGCCCGCGTCAGGCTCGCTCACTCCGAACGCGGCGAGATTGACCTTGCCGTTCTCGCCCTCGAAGCAGAGCGGGAGCCACTCACCGACCTGCTCGCTCGTGCCACTGGCCATGATCCCAGCGACCGCGAGGCCGGTCCCAAAGATGGCCAGGCCGATGCCAGCGTCACCCCAGGCGACCTCCTCCATGACGACGGGCATGAGCACCCCGGAAGGGTCGCCGAAGGCGTTCGCCACGAAATCGAGCGAGTACAAGCCCACCCTCGCCGCCTCCTCGATGATCGGCCAGGGCGTCTCCTCCCGTTCATCCCACTCGTGGGCGGCTGGGCGCATCACCTTCGCGGCAAAGTCGTGCACCCACGTTTGGATCTGGGCCTGGTCGTCGCTCAACTCGAGAGAGAACTCACGCGCAGCCGACGTCGGCTCGGCAGAGGCCGGGCCTGGGCGAGCGACGGGCTCGGCTATCCGAGCACCGGGTACGGGGGAGGGTCCGACGACGGTGGTTGTCATGACTGCTTGGCCCTTCTGTGGGGGGCCGGATGCGGATCGGGAATCACCCCGGCCCTTCTAACGCTAATGGACCTTGACATTAGCACGAGAAATCGTCCTACCGCCAAGGTCAGCTAGTTTTAGAACCGAAGGAGGGTACACAGCGGAGGGGGTCGACATAGCGGGCCGGGCGAGTGACGTTGCCCGAGCGCGTGGGGAACTGCGCGGCCCGCAATGCCCGCCTTCGTAAGGGACGGCGAGACGAAGGCCGCCACTGGTCGTGACGAGCGGGAGGCCACTGAGGACGTGTGCCTCGAACGCGTGCTCGGGCTGT
This sequence comes from Actinomycetota bacterium, assembly GCA_052390575.1. Classification (GTDB taxonomy): domain Bacteria; phylum Actinomycetota; class Acidimicrobiia; order IMCC26256; family JACDBD01; genus JBPCMN01. Next base: position 41,969 of record JBQTGU010000064.1, read on the forward strand.
CCGTGTCCACGGGCGCTCCCAGGGCGGTCCGCGTCGGTCCAGGCAGCGATGAGGTCCCTTGATGCGGGCGACGGCGGGGGCGCGAGATGCCTGGTCGAAGGCGATGGGTTCGTGACCGACAACTGCGACCCAGGTCGTCCGTGGTTTGCCGCGTTTGCGAAGGTCTTTGCTGCCCCGCCGGCTGTGAGTCCTGGCTTCACCCGCGAGCTGTCCGTTCCCCTGTTGAGCGGGAATGCTGCCGGGGCCGACCCTGGATCGACGATGGCGAGCGCACAGCGCTCGTGCCGCCTGGTCTTGCCGACCTGTTCGTCGACTCCATCCCGGCACGACACCTGAGCCCTCGCCCACTGGCCTCGGCGGGTGCCGACCGCCGGAACCCTGCGCTGCCGGGCCTCCTCGTGACCTCGCCGGTGGATGGCGTCTCGGCACGTCGGTGGGCGCTCATGGAAGCAGCAGCCGCGGAGCGCGATGGCGTCGATGGGCTTCGGGCCACCCTGACGGCGGAGGGCTTCAGGCGGCTATCGCCGGAACTCGACGGTTGGCGTCCCTTCGAGTGGTGTAACTGACGGGTCCACCACGTAGGTGGGCCACCGCGTGATCCTCAGCGTGATCCAGACCAATGGCTCACGCGAAGGAGACGACACGGTGGCCCTTACCCATGATGACCTTACCCAGCTGCTCGAGATGGTCCGTGCCGGCGGCGACGTCGACGTTGTTCGTGAGAGCACCGAGATGGTGCTCCAGGCGTTGATCGACGCGGAGGCGACCGAGGTGATCGGTGCCGCGCTCCACGAGCG
>JBQTGU010000065.1:0-5053 GCA_052390575.1 Actinomycetota bacterium
TCGATCGGGCCGACTCGGGCTCGCGTCGTGCGGAGGCGGAGCTGCGCCGCGACGCGGTGACGTACTCGAAACGAGGCGCGCAGGGGAGGCTCGAGGGAGTGCTCGGCGCCCGGGCGCGCGCGGAGGAGGAGCTCTCCGACGCGGCCGGCCGTCGCGAGGCCGCCGTGGCGGCGCGCTACCGGCTGCAGAGCGGCGTGGAGCGGCTCGAGCTCAGGATGGAGTCGGCCTCCGCGCTCGTCGAGCGGTTCGGCGCCGTCGTCGGGCGGGAGACGCTCGCTCGCAGGGCCTGGCCGGAGCAGCGGCCCACCCGCAACGCCCTCGACGTCCACATGTCGCGCCTACGCCGGCGGATCGCGCCGCTGGGCCTGGGCGTGCGCACGGTGCGGGCCCGGGGTTATCTGCTCCAAGCGGTCGCCGATTCGAACGTCGAGCAGGGGGACGGAGCGCGCTGGCCGACGTAACCGTCACCGACGTCCTCCTCGACATCCTGGTGGTGCTGCTGGCCGCCAAGCTCGCGGCCGAGATCGCCGAGCGGCTGCACTTTCCCACGGTGGTCGGCGAGATCGTCGCCGGGATCGCGATCGGGCCGTCAGTGCTCGACCTCGTTGGCGGCGACGCGACGCTGCGCGTCCTGGGCGAGATCGGCGTGATCCTCCTCCTGCTCGAGGTCGGCCTCCAGATGAACCTCGCCGGGATGGGCTCGGTGGGGCGGGCGTCGCTCTCGGTGGCGGCCATCGGCGTGGTGGTGCCCCTGTTCGCCGGGGCCGGTGTCGCGTTGGGATTCGGGCATGATGGCGACGTCGCGCTCTATCTCGGCGCCGCCCTCTGTGCCACCAGCGTCGGGATCACCGCCCGGGTGTTCAGTGATCTCCGCGTGCTCGGGAGACCCGAGGCCCGCACCGTGCTGGGAGCCGCGGTCGCCGACGACGTGCTCGGGCTTGTCATCCTGACCGTGGTCGTGCGGCTGGTGTCCGAGGGGTCGGTGTCGGCGCTCTCGGTCGTGGGGATCGTGGCGCTCGCAGTCGGCTTCCTGGTGGTGGCCGCGGTGGTCGGGACCCGTCTGGCCCCACCCCTCTTCTCCCTCGTGCACCGACGGGCGCGGTCGGCCGGGACGCTCGTGGCCCTCGCGCTGGCGTTCGCGCTGGCGTTCGCGGAGCTCGCCGATGCCGCCAAGCTGGCTCCGATCGTCGGCGCGTTCGTCGCCGGGCTCGCGCTCAGCGGCAGCGACCAGTCCGACCGCATCCGGCGCGAGCTGTCGCCAGTCGGCCACCTCTTCATCCCGGTGTTCTTCCTCCAGATCGGGATCGACGCCGAGATCGGCGCGTTCGCCCGCCCCGCCGTGCTCGGCATCGCCGGCGCGTTGTTGGCGGTGGGCGTCGCCGGCAAGCTTGTCGCCGCCCTCGGCGCCACCGGGTCGGCCGGCGACCGCTGGCTCATCGGGCTGGGCATGCTCCCCCGTGGCGAGGTGGGGCTGATCTTCGCCACCATCGGCCTGCGCGAAGGGGTCCTGACCGAAAACCTCTACGCCTCCCTGCTGCTCGTGGTGCTGGCGACCACGCTGGCGGCGCCACCGTTGCTGCGGGCGCGGCTCCTTCGGTTGCGCAAGCGGCGCGCCGGCCATCCCTCCACTGCGGCGATGCCGGCGGGCGGCTGGCTCGTCGAGCGCGACGGGGAAGTCGATCTGGCCGCCCACCCGCCCGATCACCTCGCGCTCCACCTGGGCTTGGAGGCCGCGCTCGCGGTTGCCGACGCCCGCCCGGGACCACGGCTGCTCGACTGGCTCGGCGGCCTGGACGACGACGCCCCGCTGAACTGGGACGACGATGCCACTCGTGCCCTGTTCGACGTGCTGACGTCGGGCAACCCGCGCTCGTGGCGCTTCCTCGAGACCACGGGGGTGCTCGAGCGGGCCCTTCCCGAGCTGGCCGAGGCGGTGCAGCGCCGGCGCGCCGACCCCATCGTTGTCGAGCCCAGCCACGTCTTGCACTTCTCGCTGGTCGAGGCGATCAGGGAGGTCGGTACCGAGGACGAGGCGGCCTCCGAGGCCCTTGCCCGGCTCGAGCATCCCGAGTGGCTGCTGCTGGCCGCGCTCATCCTCGATACCGCCGGCGACGACGCCTCCCCGGTCGACCTCGCCCGCCGGCTCGTCAAGCGACTCGACCTCGGCGCCGCTGCCGAGCAGGAGATCGCACTGCTGGTCGGCGACAGCGCCCTGCTGCGGGCCGCGGCCGCGCGCGTGGACGGCCTCGGCCAGGAGACCGTCCTCCAGCTCGCCACCCACCTCGATCGCCCCGAGCGCGTGCGCGCGCTCTCCCTCCTCAGCCTGGCCCTGGGCGAGCTCGATCCCTGGCAGCGCCAGCGGCTGGACGAGCTCGTCGACCGGGTGCTCGCCGTGCTGGACGAGCCCGAGCTCACCGGGCTCGACGCCCGCAACCTGGTGGAGCGGCGCAAGGCCGAGGCCGCCCGCCTCGTCGGGGGCGCGTCGTGGACCGCCGAGCGGATCGAGCACGCGCCGCGCGGCTACGTGCTCACGCAGCACGCGCCCGAGATCGCCCGCCACGCCGCCCTGCTGGAGCCGCTCCCGCCGCGCGGCCGGGCCCGGGTGGGGACGGTGGCCGAAGGTCCCCACGAGTGGCGGGTCGAGGTGGCGAGCCGCGACGTGCCCGGGCTGCTCGCGACCGTGTCGGGCGTCCTGGCCGCCCATGGGCTCGACGTGCTCGAAGCCGTAGTCGCGACATGGCCCGACGGTGGCGCGCTCGAATCGTTCCGGGTGCGGGCGACGGCCGCCCCCGATCGAGCCGTCCTCGAGGACGCGGTGGTCGCCGCCCTGGGACGGCCGCTGGCGTCGCCGCCCGACCCCGGCGCCCATGTGCACTTCGACGACGAGGGTTCCCCCTGGTACACGCGCTGCGAGGTGCGAAGCCGCGACCGGCGGGGGCTGCTCCACTCGATCACCGCCGGGATCGCCAGCGCCGGGGCCAGTGTGCACTCGGCCCGGGTCCTCACCGAGAACCACCTGGCGGTCGACCGGTTCGAGCTCACCGACCGGCGAGGCAACAAGCTCGGCGACGCCACCAAGGACGCGATCCGGCGGGCGATCACCGGCGGCGTGACGGGAGCAACCGGCGGCCGGCTCGGGCGGCTGGCGTCAGGCCGATGGCTGTCAGGTAGGCGTCAGCGGCGCGACGCGACTCGTTCATGCTCCGGCACCGCCGGGGAAACGCGCCCTTCCTAGCGTCACCGGCAACGTTCGAATCCGTCAGGAGGGCGACAGTGAAACTCAGGAGCAAGCTCGCGATCGCGTCCGCGGTCGCGGTTCTGCTGGTGGGGTTGACGGCGACGGCCGCATTCGCGGGCGAGGAACCGGAGCCGGTCTTCAACGGCGACTTCATCCCGGCCGCCAGCGACATCGGCGTGAGCCTGAACCTGCTGTGGGTGGTCGTCGGCGCGGTGCTGGTCATCTTCATGCAGGCCGGGTTCGCGCTGGTCGAAACCGGGTTCTGCCGAGCCAAGCACGCCGCCCACGTGGTGAGCACGAACTTCGCCATCTTCGGCCTCGGCCTGGTTGGGTTCTTCGTGTGCGGCTACGCGTTCATGTTCGGGGGGTTCAGTTACCCGGGCTACTTCGGGCTCGACGGGCCGGTCGGGCACTCGCTGCTCGGGTTCAGTAACAACGAGTGGGTCTTCCTCTGGCGCGACGGCTTCTTCCTCACCGACCTCGGCGGACTCAAGGGCAACGCCGCCCTGGGCGCGCCGACGGCGGCGTTCTTCCTCTACATGGTGGCGTTCATGGACACGACCGCGACCATTCCGACCGGCGCGATGGCCGAGCGGTGGAAGTGGAAGGCGTTCGTGGGCTGGGGCCTGTTCGTCGGCGCCATCTTCTATCCGCTGTTCGGCGCCTGGACCTGGGGCGGCGGCTGGCTCAACCAGCTCGGCAACAACCTGGAACTCGGGTTCGGGTACGTCGACTTCGCCGGATCGGGCGTAGTGCACGCCATGGGCGGCATCGCGGGGCTCGCCGGCGCGCTCGTACTCGGCGCCCGCATCGGAAAATTCGGGCCCGACGGGAAGCCCCGCACCCTGGCGGCTCACAACATCCCGATGGCGATGCTGGGCACATTCATCCTGTTGGTCGGGTGGTTCGGCTTCAACGCCGCGTCGACGTTCGCGGCCACCGACGTGCGGTTCGCGATCGTGGCCGTCAACACCGCGATCGCGGCGGCGTTCGGAGCGACGGCGGCGATGTTCTACGCCATGAACCGGCTCGGAAAGCCCGACCCCGGGATGATGGCCAACGGCATGCTCGCCGGCCTGGTGGCGATCACCGCGCCGTGCGCGTTCGTGCAGCCATGGGCGGCGGCCGTCATCGGGACGATCGCCGGCGTGCTCGTGCTCGAGTCGATCCTGCTGATCGAGCGGCGGGGCATCGACGACCCGGTGGGCGCGATCTCGGTGCACGGCACATGCGGGATCTTCGGCGTGCTCTCGGTCGGGATCTTCTCCAGCGGCGACTACGGCGGCGGTTGGAACCTGACCGTCGAGGGGGCCGCCGCCAAGGCAACTGGAGTGACCGGGATCCTGTACGACTTCGACCTCGGGCTTCGTCAGCTGGGGTCGCAAGCGATCGGCGCGGCGGTGATCATCTTCGTGATGGGCGGGATCGCCTACGGGTTCTTCAAGCTCCAGGATCGGTTCATGAAGGGCGGCATCCGGCCCACCGAGGAGGTGGAGCAGGCCGGGCTGGACCTGCCCGAGATGGGCGTCCTCGCCTACGACAACATCGTCGTCAACGAGATCGATGTCATCGGTCCCGAGGGCGCGAGGGTGCTCGCAGGCGGAGGCCCGTCGCACGGCCCGACCACCGGGCGGTAACGCGAGGCGCAACGCGGCGCGGCCCAGCGACGCGGCCGGCAGGGTTCCCCCCGCCCTGCCGGCCGTGTCGCGCGCGCGACCTAATGTCGAGTCGATGACCGAACCGCATGCTGTCGCCGCGTCCGACCTTCTGCGGTGGGCAGAAACGCTCTCCGGGATCGCGCGCACCGGCCTCGGC
>JBQTGU010000066.1:0-8595 GCA_052390575.1 Actinomycetota bacterium
CTTCAACTCGCCCGGCATCTCGAACGTGTCGGTGACCTCGGGCGGGCGCCCCTCGACCCGACGGAGTCGGTCGCCTCCCTCTTCGACCGTCCACCCGACCTCGTCGGGACCGAACGCGATTGCCGTGCCAGGGGCCTCGCCCACCCGGTCGCCGTCGTCGGGGTCGAAGCCCGCGACGACGGGGCCGTCGTCCCCGGCGACGTTGGCGACCCACACCACACCCGCGCCGGCGACGACCTCGGCGAGGATGTCCGCGCCCGCGACCTTGACGCTCCACTCGACGCCCCCGGTCGTGGGGTCGAGCCGGTGGAGGCGGGTGCGCTCGCCTTTTTGGGTGAGGACGTAGAGCGCGTCCTCGGTGGCCGCCAGCCCCGCGCCGGCTTCGACGATCGATCGCTTGGCCGGCACGGTCCCGAGGATGCGGGCGACGCCCGGATCGGCCACCGGTGCCGAGCGCCAGGGCTGGTCGGGCGCCTCACAGCTGTCGCCATCCTCCAGGTCGACCTTCAGCTCGACGTCGACGGTCCCCGTCACCGCGCCGTCGGGACCCAGCTGTCCCGAGACCTCGACCGGGCCCCCGGTGAAGATGTCCTCCTCCTCTTCGCTCGAGGCGCGGCCTTCGGCGTTGATCCGCCCGTCGGCATCCACCGTGCCCGTGAGGAAGTTGCTGCCTACAAGGGGCCCGAACTCCTCCTCGCATTGGACGTCGACGCTCAACGCCAGCCGCGCGCCCCCGCCATTGAGCTCACCTACGACGAAGAACTCGACCCGTTGGACGTCGCTCTCGGCCGCCAGGTAGCGCACCCCCGGCTGCAGGCCGCCGTATGGGGCGGGTTGCCGGGCGACGGCCGGGCTCGCTCCCGAGGCGGCGAGCAGCGCGGGAACGGCGAAGGTGATGACGGCGCGGCGGAGGTCGCCCACGCGGTGATCCTCGCATGCAGCCGCGGGCCGCGACCGCCAGTGCCGGCGCCGGAATGGGAGGCTCGGAGGAAACTCGGAGCCGATCCCCAGCGACTCTCATGCCGCCCGCGGTGGTATGTCCTCGTCGCGGAGCACGGAGGACGAGCATGAAACCGACGCCAGCACCGGATCGCCTCGAAGCGCTGGTCCTCTCGCGGCGCGCACTCGTGCTCGGCGGGCTCGCATCGGTGCCGGTCGTACTGGCGGCGTGCAGGGGCGGCGGTGGCATCGCCCGCGCCGGCTGCTCGACGACGACCCGGGGATCGACCGAGGCCGCGACCGCGACGACGTTGGCGCCCACCCCCGCCTGCACCGACGGCGACGAGCCCACGTTGAGCGAGACCGAGGGTCCGTTCTTCACCCCCGACTCGCCCGAGAAGTCCAGCTTCCTCGCCGACGTCGACGGCGGGACCAAGATCGCCGTCGCCGGGACCGTCCTGACGACCGCGTGCCAGCCGGCCGCGGGCGCCCTGCTCGACTTCTGGCACGCCGACGACAACGGTGACTACGACAACGAGGGGTACCGGTTGCGGGGCCACCTGTTCGCCGACGCCGCCGGGGCGTACCGGCTCGAGACGATCGTGCCCGCCGCCTATCCCGGCCGTACCCGGCACATCCACGTGAAGGTGCAGGCCGAGGGCGGTCCCGTGCTCACCACCCAGCTCTACTTCCCGGGCGAGGCCGACAACGAGGGCGACGACCTCTTCCACACCGAGCTGCTCATGGACGTGCGCGACGTCGCCGACGGCAAGGAAGGCACGTTCGACTTCGTCGTCGAGGCCTAGACGCGCCAGACTCACCCGATGCGAGTGCTCGGGGCGGGGGTGCTTCTCGCGACGCTGGTCGCGGCGGCGTGTGGCGGCAGCGACAGCGGTGGGAGCAGCGACAACGCCGGCCAGGCTCGGAACGACAACGAGGCCGGCCCGATCGGCGAGGTCGTCGTGCGCACCGAAACGTTCGTCGACCCGAGCCGGCCCACCGGCCCGCCCGTCGGCACGCCCGACCGCACCCTGGCCACCACCATCCGCTTTCCCGAGACGGGTGGCCCGTACCCGCTCATCGTCCTGGCCCACGGCTTCAACGGTCACCCCCGGAAGTTCGCGGAGCTCTCCGAGGCGTGGGCGAAGGCGGGCTACGTCGTCGCGCTCCCCACCTTCCCGCTCACCAACGACGAGCTGGGCGCCCCGACGGTCGTCGCCGACTTCACCAACCAGCCCGGCGACGTCAGCTTCGTGATCGACCAGCTCCTCGAGCTCAGCCGGGACCGGAACGATCCGCTCCACGGCCGCCTCGACCGCGACCGCATCGGCGTGGCCGGCCTGTCGCTCGGCGGGGTGACGACGTTCGCCGTGACGTACAACACGTGCTGCCGCGATCCCCGCATCGACGCCGCCGTCACCATGGCCGGCGCGAGGTTCGGGTACGACGGCGACTACGAGATGACCGACGTGCCCTTGCTCCTGCTCCACGGCGACGCCGACCCGGTGCTGCCGTACGCCGGCAGCGCCGAGGCCTACGCCGAGACCACCGCGCCGAAGTTCCTCGTCACCATCGTCGGCGGCGGCCACTCGCCCCCGTTCGAGGACGACGACGACCCCGCCGACGAGATGGTCACGGCGGTGACGACCGACTTCTGGAACCTCTACCTGGCCGAGCGGCCCGGGGTGATCGACCAGCTGCTGGCCGACGCGTCGGTCCCCGGGCTGAGCACGATCCAGTACGAGGCTGCCTGACGCCGAGTCCCCGAGCATCGGCAAGGCCACGGGGCTAGATTCCGGCCCGTTCGGCCCCGAGACGCAGGAGTACACCCGTGCGCAAGCTCGTCGTCACCTTCGCCGCTGCTCTCACCCTCGCCGCCTTGGCGGCGCCGCTGCCGGCTTCGGCCGGTGATGACGGGTTCGAAGAGGAGGGCGTCCTCACAGTGGGCACGAACCTGCCCGCGCCCGGCTTCTGGACCGGGGACGACCCCGACGACATCAGCGGCGGGTTCGAGTACGGCATCGCCCTGGAGCTCGCCGGGCGGCTCGGGCGCGACGACGGCGTGAACGTCGTGAACGTGTCGTTCGACGCCCTCGTGGCGGGCAACGCCAGGGGCTTCGACATCGCCCTCTCGCAGGTGACGATCACCAAGGAGCGCAGAGAGGTCGTCGACTTCTCGAGGTCCTACTTCAGCTCCGACCAGGGGATCATGGTGCAGCCGGGAACCGAGGTGCCCGACGCCGAGGCGGCCAAGGCGCTCCAGTGGGGAGTCCAATCGGCGACGACCGCGCAGACGTTCCTCGAGGACGAGCTGAAGCCCGACGACGAGCCGCAGGTGTACCAGGAGACGACGCAGGCGTTCGCGGCGCTCCAGGCGGGCCAGATCGACGCGGTGCTGCTCGACACCACCATTGTGCTCGCGCAGTCCAACCAGCCCGACTCGACGTTCGAGGTCGTCGGCCAGTTCAAGACGGGTGAGAAGTACGGCGCGGTGCTCCCGAAGGACTCCGAGATCCTCAAGAAGGTGAACAAGCAGCTGAAGGCGATGAAGGCCGACGGCACCCTCGACGCCTTGGCGGAGGAGTTCCTGGTGCCCGAGTTCGGGAAGGACCCGGCCGACGTCCCCTACCTCGAGATCTGACACCAGCGCCGACGGAAAGGGGCGCGACGGCCTCGCGGTCGCCGCGTTCGTCCTGGCGATCATCTCGGTCGCCACCCTGACGGTCGTGCCCGCGATCGTCGCGCTCGTGCTGGTTCGGCGGGGCGAACGTCGTCTCGTGGACGCGGTCGACCCCGAGCGGGGCCTCCTGGGCCCGGCGCGGGTCCTCGCGAAGGTCGGGCTCGTCCTCGGCCTGATCGCCGGCGTGCTCCTCTGTCTCTACCTCGCCCGCAACGGGCTGCGGGAGATCCGGGACACGTTCTTCGACCCGGAGCACCTGCGGGATAGCTTCCCCACGGTCCGGAAGGGCTTCTGGCTCAACATCAAGCTGTTCGTCGTCGCCGAGATCTTCGTGCTCGTTTGGGCCCTGGTGGTCGCGCTGGCCCGGCTCGCCCCCGGGGGGGCGGCGGCGCCACTCCGCTGGCTCGCGATCGCCTACATCGACGTGTTCCGCGGCCTCCCCGCCATCCTGACGATCTACCTGGTCGGCTTCGGGCTCCCACTGCTGGGGATCTCGTTCTTCGAGGAGCTCGACCTGTTCTGGTTCGGGGTCATGGCGCTCACGCTCGTCTACGGCGCGTATGTCGCCGAGGTCTACCGCGCCGGGATCGAGAGCGTGCACTGGAGCCAGGCGGCGGCGGCGCGGTCGCTCGGCCTTTCCTACGGTCAGACCATGCGCTTCGTCGTGGTCCCCCAGGCGGTCCGGCGCATGATCCCGCCGCTGCTCAACGACTTCATCGGGCTCCAGAAGGACACCGCCCTCATCAACGTTCTGGGCGTGCTGGAAGGGTTCAACCGCGCTCGGATCTACGCCGGCAACAACTTCAACCTCTCGTCGATGGTCGGGCTCGGGTTCTGCTACCTGGTCATCACGATCCCGATGACTCGCTTCGTCGACTACCTCGCCAAACGCGATCAGCGTCGCCTCCAGGCGGTGGCGTGATGTCGTTCCTCGAGGTGAGCGGGGTCGAGAAGCGGTTCGGCAAGAACCATGTGCTGAGAGGCGTCGACCTGAACGTGGACGAGCACGAGGTGATCTGCCTCATCGGCGCGTCGGGCTCCGGAAAGTCCACCCTGCTCCGGTGCGTCAACGGGCTCGAGCCCATCGACGCCGGTTCGATCACCGTCGACGGCCGCCCGGTGCTCCAGGACGACTTCGCCCTCAACCGGCTGCGACGCGAAGTCGGCATCGTGTTCCAGAACTTCAACCTCTTCCCGCACATGACCGTGCTCCGAAACGTCGCCCTCGGGCCTCGGGAAGTGCTCGGCCTCTCGCGCACCGAGGCGCGCGCCCGCGCCACCCTGCTGCTCGATCGGATCGGGCTCGCCGACAAGGCGGCGGAGTACCCCGACCGCCTCTCCGGTGGTCAACAGCAGCGGGTCGCGATCGCCCGGGCACTGGCGATGCAGCCCAAGCTGATGCTGCTCGACGAGATCACCAGCGCCCTCGACCCCGAGCTGGTGGCGGAGGTGCTCGAGATCGTCCGCGAGCTCGCGGCCGAGGGCATGACCATGCTGCTCGCCACCCACGAGATGAGCTTCGCCCGCGACATCGCCACCGAGGTGTGCTTCCTCGACGAAGGATCCATCCTCGAGCAGGGCCCACCCGAGCAGATCTTCACCGAGCCCACCAACCCCCGGACGGCCGCCTTCCTCAAGCGGGTCATCGCCGCCGGTCGTTTGTGAGGCCGACGGGTCAGACTGGAGGCGTGCGCCGCGCCGTCATCGTCCTGATCGTTGCCGTGGTCGCGGTAGTCGGCGCGTGCGGTGACGACGACGACGGGTCGTCCTCGGTACCGCCGTCGGCGGCGGACGTCGAAGCAGATCTCCCGGCGGCGGCCGCGCCCGGGACCTATCAGGTCGCCGAGCTGACCGAGACCTACGTCGACGACTCGCGTCCGACGGAGCCACCCGACGGCCAGGGAAGAGCGCCCTCGCGCACCCTCGTCACCACGATCGTGTACCCGCAGGGCGAGGGTCCGTTCCCGCTGATCGTTCTCGCCCACGGCCTCACCGGCAACCCCGACAAGTTCACCGAGCTCACGACCGCGTGGGCGTCCGCCGGCTTCATTGTCGCGGCCCCGCTGTTGCCGCTCACGAGCAACCAGGTGCCGATGCAGGTGATCGCCGACTACAACAACCAGCCCGGCGACCTCAGCTTCGTCATCGACGAGGTGCTGGCGCGCAGCGAGGGCGACGAGGGCCCCTTGGCCGGCCTGGTCACCGCCGACCACGTCGGGGTCGCCGGCCTGTCGCTCGGCGGAGCAACCGTCTACGGCATCGGCTTCAACAGCTGTTGCCGCGACGACCGCGTCGACGCCGCCCTCGTCATGGCGGGGATGCTGTTCGACTTCGAGGGCGAGTTCGAGTGGCCCGCGGTCCCCCTCATGGTCATCGCCGGCAACGCCGACAACAGCGGCCGCGACCCGTACAGCATGGCGAGCCCGCCGAAGTACCTCTGGACGTTCGAGCGGGCGCTTCACTCGGCGCCGTTCGAGGACGCCGACGATCCCGGCGACGAGCTCGTCGTGACCGTCACGGTCGACTTCTGGAACGGTTACCTCCACGAGGACGATGGGGCCCTCGAGCGGTTGCTCACCGACGCCATGGTGCCGGGGACGGCCACGCTCGAGCACGAAGCCTGACCGCGCCGCACGATGCCGGTCGACGAACTGGTCCGGCGACGCTGGGACGTGGTCGTCGTCGGCGGTGGGCACAACGGCCTGACCGCGGCGGCGTACCTCGCCCGCGCCGGCCGCTCGGTGTTGGTGCTCGAGCGCCGCGACCGGGTCGGCGGCGCCTGCACCCTGGAGCAGCCGTTCGCGGACGACCGCTACGTGGTGAGCCCGTGCGCCTACCTGGTCGGGCTGCTCCACCCGCTCGTGATCGAGGAGCTCGCGCTCGCCCGCTACGGCTACCGCACCTTCGTCGCCGACCCCACCCAGTGGACGCCGTTCGAGGACGGGACCGCGTTGACGCAGTGGCTCGACCCCGCTCGGACGCGCGCCGAGCTCGAGACCCTCTCACCTCGGGATGTCGAGGGGCTCCTCGCCTACGAGGCGATCTTCACCCGTATCCGGTCGGCACTGCGCACCGGGCCCCGCGACACCTGGGTCGGCGACGCACCCTCCCGCGCCGAGCTCGAAGCGTTGTTGGGTGACGACACCGAGGCCCGCGACGTCGTGCTGGGCGGCGCGCCGATCGCCGACGTGATCGAGCGGCACGTCGGCGACGAACGGCTCCGGACCGCGCTGCACGGCCAGGGCATCATCGGCACCGCCGCCGGCCCACGCGATCCCGGCACCGCCTGGATCCACGCCCTCCACTCCCTTGGTCTCATCGGCGGCTGGAGCTACGTCGAGGGCGGGATGGGCCGGATCTCCTTCGGCATCGCCGACGCCGCTCGCGACGCCGGCGCCGCCATCGAGGCGGACGCGCCGGTGGCGGCCATCCGACCCGGTGAAGGCGTCGACCTCGAGGGTGGGGACCGCATCGAGGCGGGGACCGTCGTGTCGAACGTCGACCCGAAGCGGACGCTCGCCCTCTGTGGCGACGCCGACGTGCCGGCGGAGTTCCGCGCCCGCGTCGACGAGTGGCGCTGCGAGAGCCCGGTGGTGAAGGTCAACTGTGCGCTCACCCGCCTGCCCACGTTCACCGCCGCTCCCGACCGTCCCGAGCACGTGTGCCGCGCCCAGGTCGAGATCGGCCGCAGCATCGACCAGACCCAGGCGGCGTTCGAAGCGAGCCGGCGGGGGGAGCCCGCAGTCGAGTGGTGCGAGGTCTACTTCCAGACGCCGTACGACCCGTCGGTCGCGCCGCCGGGCCGCCACCTCATGAGCGTGTTCGCGCAGTACGCGCCGTACGAGCTCGCGGAGGGCGGATGGGACGATCGGCGGGACGAGATCGGCGACCTCGTCCTCGCCGCCATCGCCCGCTTCGCCCCCGACGTCGCCGACTGCGTGGAGGAGCGCCAGGTACTCGGACCGCCCGACGTCGAAGCCCGCATCGGACTCACCGGCGGTCACATCTTCCAGGGGGAATGTCTTCCCGACCAGATGTGGGAGCGGCGCTTCGCGCCGCGGACACCGATTCCCGGTCTCTACCTGTGCGGCGCCGCCACCCACCCCGGAGGATCGGTCATCGGGATCAACGGCCGCAATGCCGCCATGGCGGTGTTGGAGGACCTCCCGCCGCAGTGACACTGGCGCGCCGGCGCCGCCCGCCCCATACTGCGGGTCGCATGGACAAGCGTCTCGGGTGGGCCGCGCTCGCGATCGGTGTCGTCGGAATCCTGGCCGCCGCGACCATGGCCGTCGCGCTGGTGTCCGACGATGGCGACGACGGTGACGGCCTCGAGGCGACCCCCGAAGGCTTCGTGATCGAGCCGGTGTCGAGCGTGGGACCGGACGCGTTCACTCCACCGGTGATCACCGGCGACGAGCGCATCTGCGACAAGGACAAGCTCCTTCGCGAACTGCAGGGGCGCCCGGAGGCCCTGCGGGCCTGGGCCGGAGTCCTCGGCCTCTCCGAGGACCAGGTGCCGGCCTTCATCGACACCCTTGCGCCGAAGAAGCTCGAGCGCGACACCATGGTCACGAACCACGGCCTGCACAACGGAGTGGCGTACGCGCGGCCGTCGCTCCTACCGCAGGGCACCGAGGTGTTGGTGACGAACGGCCTGATACCGACGGACGGGACGACCACGACGAGCACGACGAGGACCCCGACCACGACGACGATTCTGCCGCCGGACACGCCGGTCACCCGGTGCCGGTGCGGGAATCCGCTGCTGCCGCCGTACGGAGACGGGACGCCGACGACGACTACAACGACGATGGGCACGACCACGACGACCACGCCGCGCACCACGACGACGACAACGACGTCGACCACCACCACCACGACCACGCCGCCGCAAAGCACCACGACCACCCAGCGGGCCCCGGCCTGACCGTCCCCTCGGGATGGCATCATGGGACCGTGCCGAAAGCGCAGAC
>JBQTGU010000067.1:0-37875 GCA_052390575.1 Actinomycetota bacterium
CGCTGTCGCCCATCGCGGTGGCGGCGTGGGGACGGAGACCGGCATGACCGCGGGCGAGCTCGTCGTACGGCGCCGGCTCACCGCGCCGCAACAGGAGCGACGCGACCGGATCCTGACGGTCGCCCGCCAGCTCGCCGCCGGCGGCGGCTACGACGCGGTTGTCATGCGCGACGTCGCCGAGCGCTCCGGCGTCGCCCTCGGTACCCTCTACCGCTACTTCGCCTCGAAGGACCACCTGCTCGCCGAGGTACTGGTGGCGTGGGGCGGCGACCTCGAGGACGGCCTCCGGCGGTCGCCGGCACAGGGCGAGCTCCGCGAACGCATCGCCAGCGTGCTCGAGCGGGCCGGCCGCACGGTGCAGCAGGAGCCGGTCCTGGCCGCGGCGGTCACGCAGGCGCTGCTGTCGCGCGACCCTGCCGTCACCGACGTCCAAGCCAGCTTCACCACGATGATGCGCCGCTGGCTCGACATCGCCATCGGCGACGACGACCTGCCCGATCGAGAACGGATCGTCGAGGTCCTGGAGCATGTGTTCTTCTCGACCATGATCGGGTTGGTGAACGGGCGCCGCGACCCGGCCGAGGTCGGCGAGCAGGTCGACCGGGCGGCGCGTCTACTGCTAGACGAACGGGCGTGAGCGACCGGACACCGGTGATCGCGGGGATCGGGCTCAGCGACTACCCGATCATCCCCGAGCTCGACAGCGTCCAGCACCACGCATTGGCGATGCAGCGGGCGCTGGCCGACTGTGGCGTGAAGAAGTCCGACATCGACGCCTACATCGGCGCCGGCGGCAGCCACCAGATGATGGTCGACGACCCCGTGACCATGGCCGAGTACCTGCGCATCGACCACACCTACATCGACGGGACGATGACGGGCGGGTCGTCGTTCGAGTTCCACGTCCAGCACGGCGCCGCCGCGATCAAGGACGGGCTGTGCGACACGATCCTCGTCACCTACGGCTCCGACCAGGTCTCGCGCATGGGGCGCATGCTCGGGACCGGCGGGTTCGCCCGCGGTACCCAGAAGGTCGGCGGGCCCCAGGCGTACGAGGCGCCGTTCGGGAACTCGCTCGTCGGCGCGTACGCGATGGCGGCCCAGCGCCACCTGCACCAGTACGGCACGACCTCGGAGCAGCTGGCGGAGATCGCGGTGGGCGTGCGCGAGTACGCCGGGCTCAATCCCAACGCCATGTACCGCGACCCGATCACCGTCGACGACGTCGTCGGCTCGCGCATGATCGCCGACCCGCTGCACAAGCTCGACTGCTGCGTGATCTCCGACGGGGGCGGCGCGTTCATCATGACGACCGCCGAGCGGGCCAAGGACCTCGAGCAGCCGCCGGTGTACGTGCTCGGTGCCGCCGGCGCCCAGACCCACTGGAACATCAGCCAGATGCCCGACTACACGGTGACGTCGGCGGCGAAGGCGGGCCCGATCGCGTTCGAGCGCGCCGGCGTCACGCCGTCCGACATCGACACCATCCAGTTCTACGACAGCTTCACCATCACCGCCCTGCTGCTGCTCGAGGACCTCGGGTTCGCGCCGAAGGGCGAAGGCGGGAAGTTCGTGCAGGAAGGTCACCTCAAGCGGGGCGGCGACCTGCCGCTCAACACCGACGGCGGGGGCCTGTCGTCGTGCCACCCGGGGATGCGGGGGATCTTCCTCATCATCGAGGCCGCCCGCCAGCTGCGGGGCCAGGGCGGCGAGGCCCAGGTGCCCGACTGCAAGCTGGCGCTGGCGTGCGGGTCGGGTGGATGGCTGTCGTGTATGGGCACGGTGATCATGGGGAGCGAGCACCCGTGACGCACGAGGTCGTGACCGGGAACGAGTGGACCAAGCCGATCCCGCGTCCCGACGCGGTCTCGGCGCCCTACTGGGAGGCGGCCGCGCGCGGCGAGCTCGTGGTGCAGGAGTGCCCGGAGTGCGGTCACCGCCAGTTCTATCCCCGGGCGGTGTGTACCGACTGTGGCGCCGATCCCGGCTGGCTCACCTGCACCGGCAACGGGACCGTGCACACGTACACCGTGATCCGCCAGAACCACGCCAAGCCGTTCAAGGACGAGCTGCCCTACGTCGTCGCGGTCGTCGAGCTCGAAGAAGGCCCGCGCATGATGGGCAACGTGACCGGGTGCGAGCCCGACGACGTCGAGATCGGCATGCCGGTCGAGGTCTACTTCGTGACCGCCGACGAAGGCGTGGCCGTCCCGCTGTGGCGCCCCCGCGGAGCGTGACCCCGAGCGCGTGATTCCGGTCGAGGTCGACGAAGTCACGCCGGAGTGGCTGTCGGAGGCGCTCGACGCCGACGTCGCCACCGTCGAAGTGGTCGACCGCCACTCCGGGACCACCGGCCGGGCCCGGCTGGCCCTCACTTACAGCGGCACCACTTCCTTGCCGAGCGCGGTGTTCGTGAAGCTGGCGCCGTTCGACGAGCGTCAGCGGCGCTTCGTCGACATCGTCGGACTCGGGTTGGCCGAGGCCCGCTTCTACCGCGACCTCGCGCCCGACGTTCCGGTTCGCATCCCCGAGGTGCTGCACGCGTCGCTCGACGACGGCGGCCGCTACGTCATGCTGCTGGAGGACCTGATCGCCTCGGACTGCGCGTTCCCGAGTCCGCACGACGACGACATCGCCGACGTCGCCGGGCGCATCGTCGACGAGCTCGCGCTCCTGCACGCGCGCTTCTGGGAGGACCCGGCGCTGACCGCCGGGCTCGGCTGGGTGAGCGAAGGCCACCGGCTCCGGTTCGGAGGGGGCGGGCCGTTCATCCAGCGCGCCGTCGACCGCTTCGCCGACGAGATGCCGCCGGCGTTCCGTCGCCTCGGTGAGCTGTACGTCGCGGAGACGCCCCGGATCGCCGAGCTGTTCGAAGCCGGGCCCCACACCCTTGCCCACGGCGACCCGCACCTCGGCAACCTGTTCGTCGACCGCGCTCGTCCCGGCTTCTACGACTGGGGGATGGTGATGCACCGCGCCGGGATGTGGGACGTCGCCTACGTGATCTGCAACGGCCTCCCGCCGGAGGTGCGGCGCGCCCACGAGCGCGAGTGGATCGACCGGTACCGCACCGGGCTGGCGCGCCAGGGCATCCAGCTCGACGCCACCGTCGCGTGGGAGCAGTACCGGCTGTTCGCGGTGTACGCGTGGTCGTCGGCGACGTCGACCGCCGGGGTCGGGAGTCGCTGGCAGCCCGAGGCCTACGGACGCCAGGGGATGGAGGCGTCCACGACCGCGATCGACGACCTCGACAGCATCGGGTTGCTCGAGTCGCTCCTAGGCTCCGAGTCGTGAAACTCGACGCGATGTCGGGCGGGCTCCCGATCCGGGCGATGCACACGCTGGCGCGAGAGGTCGAGGACGCCGGCTTCGCCGGGCTCTGGATCACCGAGTCGGGTCGCACCGCCTACGGCGCCTGCACCGCGGCCGCGCTCGCGACCGAGCGCCTCGACCTCGGCACCGGCATCGCGGTGGCGTTCCCCCGCAGCCCGATGGTGACCGCGCAGGCGGCGTGGGAGCTGCAGGAGGCGACCGGCGGGCGGTTCGTGCTCGGGCTCGGCACCCAGGTCAAGGGGCACATCGAGCGGCGCTACTCGTCGCCGTTCGAGCATCCCGGCCCCCGCATGCGCGAGTACGTGTTGGCGGTCAAGGCGATCTTCCGGGCGTTCCGGGGCGAGGAGAAGCTCGACTTCCCGGGCGACTTCTACAAGCTGTCGCTCTTGCCGGCGATGTGGTCGCCGGGACCGATCGAACCGCCTGATCCGCCGGTCTACCTCGCGGGGGTGAACCCGTGGATGTGCCGCGCCATCGGTGAGGTCGCCGACGGCATCCACGTGCATCCGCTCCATTCGCTGCGGTACCTGGACGAGGTGGTTCGTCCGAACGTCGAGACCGGCGCGCGCACGGCGGGTCGCGACCCCGCCGAGATCGCGATCGTGTGCCCGCTCTTGACGATCGTCGGCGACACCGAGGAGGAGCGGGCGACCTGGCGCGAGCGGGCCCGCCTCCAGCTGGCCTTCTACGGCTCCACCCGCACGTACTCGCGGATCTTCGAGCTCCACGGATGGGCCGGAACCTCGGAGAAGTTGCACGAGCAGCAGGCCGCCGGCGACATTCCCGGCATGGCGAAGACGTTCACCGACGAGATGCTCGACGTGTTCAGCCTCACATCGAGCTGGGACGGGCTCGCCGACGCCATCGTCGACCGGTACCGGGGCGGCGCCGACCGCGTCATCTGTTACTTCGCGACCACATCGTGGAACGACGATCCCGCGTCGAGGGAGCGGTGGCGCGAGGTTGCGCGCGCCGTCGCCGCCCACGCCGTTGCCTGAGCCGCTCATCCGACCAGCCACACCGAACGACTTCGACGTCCTCCGAGAGGTCGAGCGCGCCGCCGGGCGGCTGTTCGCCGAGATCGGGATGGAGGAGATCGCGAAGTATGAGCCGCCCTCGTTCGAAGCGCTGCGGGATTACGCCGGTCGCGGCCACGCCTGGGTCCTCGCCGACGCCGACGACGCGCCGATTGGCTACGCGCTCGTCGACATCGTCGACGGATGCGCGCACATCGAGCAGGTGTCGGTGCACCCCGATCACCACCGCCGGGGCCACGGCCGCCGGCTGATCGACCACATCACGACCTGGGCGCAGGACCGGGCCATGCCGGCGGTGACGCTCACGACGTTCCGCGACGTCCCGTGGAACGCGCCCTACTACGAGCGGTGCGGGTTCCGGACGCTCACGGAAGCGGAGCTCACGCCCGAGCTCGCCGAGTACGAGCCCGGGAGGCCGACCACGGGCTCGATCCGAGCACGCGCGTGTGCATGCGCATTGACCTCTAGTTACCGCGGCATCCCGCTCTTCGGGGCGATGAACACGATCTCGGCCTCGCCGAGGCGCTCGCCTTCGCACTCGGACGTGCCCCAGACGTAGATCTTGCGGCCGTCGACCCGTTCGACGCCGGCGGCGTAGTCGATCCGCTTCCCGAGCGGTGTGGGCCGCACCATCTTGATGGTCAGCGTGCCCGTGTACCCGGCCTGGCCCGACTTCATCTGCGCGCACCCGAGCACGTCGTCGAACGCGGCGGCCACGAACCCGCCGTGCACGTGGCCGAGGGGGCCCTCGTAGGCGGGCGAGTACGTCGCCCAGGCGGTGAGCACGTCCGAGCCGTCCTCGTGCCACTGCACCGGCGCGGCGAGGGGGTTGCTGCGCCCGCTGATCCCGCTGCGCTCGAGCAGCGCGCCCTGGTGGCCGGCGACGCCGGCGAGCCCGCCCTTGGCGTGGAGGCTCGGATGGGCCTCGGCCCGGTCGGCCGCGGCCGCGACCGCGTCGGCGAGCGCGTCGAGCTCGGCCGGGTCGGTCTCGTCGGCGTCGAGGTGCGCCACCGCCTCGACCAGGCGCTTCGTCTCGCGCACCAGCCGGTGCTTGCCCGCGAGCGGGGCGTCCTCGGCGGGGTCGGTGGGGTCGTAGGTAGTGCGGGGATCGGGCGGAAGCGGCATGCGCAGGAATGTAGGCCGTTTGCTACCGGCACGAGAACGTGTTCTCATTTGCCGCGATCGTGCGGACGAGCGTCCGCGAAGCGGCGGCGCCGGGTATCCCGGCGCCGAGCGAGGGAGCTATTTGATGGCCGAGCCGGACGTTCTCGAAGCCCCCAACATCCTCGAGTACCCGTACACGCGGTCGACCGGCCCGGTGATCGGCCGCTTCTTCACGTCGCTGCGCGACGGGCGCATCGAGGGCATCCGTGGCACCGACGGGCGGGTGCATTGCCCCCCCAACGAGTACGACCCCGTGACGGGGGAGTCGCTCGGCGACGACGCGTTTGTCGACGTCGGACCGGGCGGCGAAGTCACGACGTGGGCGTGGGTGCACCAGCCGCACGAGAAGCACCCGCTCGACCGGCCGTTCGCATGGGCGCTCATCCGCCTCGACGGCGCCGACACCGCGATGGTGCACGTCGTCGACTCCGGTGACGAGGCGCGGATGAGCACCGGGATGCGGGTCGTGCCCCGCTGGCGGTCCGAGCGAGTGGGCGACATCCACGACATCGAGGCGTTCGTCCCCGAGGACGCGTGACCGTGCGGACGAGCGTCCCCGAAGGGGCGGCGCCGAGTATCCCGGCGCCGAGCGAGGGAGCTATGTGATGGCCGAGACGACCGAGCCCGTCACCATGATCGACACGCCGATCGAGCTGCGGTACCGCTTCACCGCCGGGCGGGCGCAGTCGCGGTTCCTGCGGGGCGTCGAGCAGGGGAAGCTCCTCGGTCAACGCTGCCCGCAGTGCAAGAGGGTGTACGTGTCGCCCCGGGGCGCCTGCGCCGCCTGCGGCGTGCCCACCGACAAGGAGGTCGAGGTCAGCGACAAGGGAACGGTCACCACCTTCTGCGTCGTGAACGTGCCCTTCTACGACCAGAGGATGGAGATCCCGTACGTGTCGGCCACGATCCTGCTCGACGGCGCCGACATCGGGCTCATGCACCTCATCCAGGAGTGTCCGGCCGAGGACGTCCACATGGGCATGCGGGTCGAAGCGGTGTGGAAGCCCCCGGAGGAGCGCGCCCCGAGCCTCGAGAGCATCCGCTACTTCCGGCCCACCGGTGAGCCCGATGCCGACTACGACGCGTACCGGGAGCACGTCTGACCATGCGGGACGTCGCGGTCGTCTCGTTCGCGCAGTGGTGCGCACGCGAGGAGCCCACCCGCAACGAGGTCGAGATCCTCATCCCCGTCGTCGCCGAGGCCATCGAGAAGTCGGGCATCGGGCGCAAGGAGATCGGCTTCACCGTCTCCGGCTCGTGCGACTACCTCGCCGGCGCGCCGTTCGCCTTCGTGACCGGCCTCGACGCGGTGGGGGCGTGGCCGCCGATCCGCGAGTCGCACGTCGAGATGGACGGCGCCTGGGCGCTGTACGAGGCGTGGGTACGGCTCCAGCACGGCGACGTCGATACCGCGCTCGTCTACTCGTTCGGGAAGTCGAGCCTCGGCGACCTGCCCATCGTGCTCAGCCAGCAGCTCGACCCGTACTACCAGGCACCGCTGTGGCTCGACTCGATCAGCGCCGCCGCTCTCCAGGCCCGCGCCTGGCTCAACGCCGGCCACGACGAGGGCGAAATGGCCGAGGTCGCGGCCCGCAGTCGTCGCGCCGCCAGGGACAATCCGAATGCGGTCCTCAGCGGGGACGAGAGCGCCGAGGCGCTGCTGCGCGAGCCGTTCCTGGTCACGCCGCTGCGCCGGCACGACTGCCCGCCGATCTCCGACGGCGCGGTCGCGGTCGTGTTGGCCGCCGGCGACCGCGCCCGTGAGGTGTCCGAGCGCCCGGCGTGGATCCGGGGCATCGACCACCGGATCGAGGCGCACGGGCTCGGCGTTCGTGAGCTCGCGACCTCGGCGTCTGCCCGCCTCGCGGGCGAGAAGGCCGGGGTCGACGGCGTCGACGTGGCCGAGCTGCACGCGCCGTTCTCGCATCAGGAGCTGATCCTGCGCGACGCGCTCGGTTTGTCGAACGGCGTCGACGTGAACCCGTCGGGCGGTGCGCTCGCCGCGAACGTGGTGATCGGCGCGGGCCTGACCCGCATCGGCGAAGCCGCCCGCCGCGTCATGGACGGCAGCGCCGGGCGGGCGGTCGCGCACGCGACCTCGGGACCGTGCCTGCAGCACAATCTGGTGGCCGTGCTCGGAGGCGAGGCCGCGTGACCGTGCGGACGAGCGCCCCCGCAGGGGCGGCGCCGGGTATCCCGGCGCCGAGCGAGGGAGCCATGTGATGGCCGAACTGTGCGCGGTCGTCGGCATCGGTCAGACCCATCACAAGTCGGCCCGGCCCGACGTGTCGATCGCGGGTCTGTGCCGGGAGGCCGCCACCCGGGCCCTCGACGACGCCGAGATGACCTGGAAGGACATCGACGCGGTCGTCATCGGCAAGGCGCCCGACATGTTCGAGGGCGTGGTCATGCCCGAGATCTACCTCGCCGACGCGCTCGGCGCGGTCGGCAAGCCGATGATGCGGGTCCACACCGCCGGCAGCGTGGGCGGCTCGACCGCGCTGGTGGCCGCCGGCCTGGTGCAGGGGGGCGTCCACGAGCGGGTGCTGACGGTCGCGTTCGAGAAGCAGTCGGAGGCCGACGCGATGTGGGCGTTGTCGCGGCCGTTGCCGTTCGCGCCCCCGACGATGGCCGGCGCCGGGGGCTACTTCTCCCCGCTGATCCGCGCCTACATCCGCCGGTCGGACGCGCCGCCCAACATCGGGATCCTGGTGGCGGTGAAGGACCGACTGAACGCGCTGAAGAACCCGTACGCCCACCTCCACCTCGAGGACATCAGCTTCGAGAAGGTGGAGGAGTCTCCGATGCTGTGGGACCCGATCCGCTACCTCGAGACGTGCCCGTCGTCCGACGGCGCCTGCGCGATGGTGCTCACCAGCGAGGCGGTCGGTGGTCGCGCGGCCAAGCCGCCGGCGTGGGTGCTCGGCACTGCGATGCGCAGCGAGCCGACGATGTTCGCCGGGCGCGACGCGGTGAACCCGCAGGCGGGCAAGGACTGCGCCGCCGACGTGTTCGGTCAAGCCGGCATCACCAATCCCCGCGAGCAGATCGACTGCATCGAGATGTACGTGCCGTTCAGCTGGTACGAGCCCATGTGGCTCGAGAACCTCGGCTTCGTGCCCGACGGCGAAGGTTGGAAGATGACCGAGAAGGGCGCGACCGCGCTCGACGGTGAGCTGCCCGTGAACATGTCGGGCGGTGTGCTGTCGACGAACCCGATCGGCGCGTCGGGGATGCTGCGCTTTGCCGAGGCCGCCATGCAGGTCCGGGGCCAGGCGGGCGAGCACCAGGTCGACGGCGCCCGCACCGCCCTGGGCCACGCCTACGGCGGCGGCTCCCAGTTCTTCTCCATGTGGGTGGTGGGCGCGGACAAGCCGTAGAAGTCCTGGTCAGGGCGCTGTTCGAGGCTCAGGGATCTCGTTCGGTCCTCAATGAGTCCTCAGCAGCTCGAGCGAAGGCGCGCTGAACGACGGCGCGAGCGCGGTCATGGTCGGCCGGCATCAGGTGCGCATAGGTGCGCAGGAGCTCGGCCGGCGAGTGTCCGAGATAGTCGGCCGCGGCGGCGACGGACACGCCACCCGACAGCAGCGTCGACGCGTACGTGTGTCGGAGCGCGTGGAACTTCACGCCGTCGAGCCGCGCGCCGCGGCGCGTGATGCCCCACAACTCGGAGAAGCGCCGCCGTGAGACCGGCTTGCCGTTGTCGTGGAGCACCAGGCCGTCGTTGCTGGTCCCGATCCGCTCGACGTGGCGCGCCAGGTCCTCGACGGCGATGTCGGCCAGCGGCACGGTGCGGTAGCTGCGCGCGGTCTTGGGCGGACCGAACGTCGGGTCGCCGGTCGCGGGCGAGAGGAGCTGGCGGTCCACCGTCAGCGACCGGCCGAGGAAGTCGACGCGGTCGACACCCAGACCGGCGGTCTCGCCCTGGCGGAGCCCGGCCGCGGCGCCGAGCGTGACGGCGACCCGGAACCACGGCGGCGCGGCGTCGGAGAGGGCGTCGAGCTGGTCGGCGGTGAGAGGCACGACGGGCTCGGCCTCGACACGCGGGCGCTTGGCCCGGCGCGCCGGGTTCACGGCGAGGATGCCGTCGGCGACGGCGGCCTCGAGCATGGTGCCCAGGTACTGCACGCCCAGCCCGGCGGTGCGCGGTGCGACCGGGAGGCGGGCGGCCCACGTTTCGATGTCGCTGCGGCGGATGGTCGAGAGCGGCCGCTCTCCGAACGCCGGCAGCACGTGGGTGCGGAACGTCGACTCGATCGACGCCCGCGACTGGGGCCGCCACGGCTGCCGAGCGGCCCAGAGCTCGTAGTACTCGCAGACGGTCCTGCGTGCCTTGGCGGGATCGACGTAGCGGCCGGTGGCGAGGTCGTGCTGCACGCTCACGAGGTGGCGTTCGGCATCGATCTTCCGGTCGAAGTGCCGGGTGCGCTGCGGGCCGCCGGGGTACTCGCGCCAGCGCGCCCGCCACTTGCCGTCGGGACGCTTGTCGATGCTCGCCATTGCGATCACCGCGCTTTCGGGGTCGTGCGCTCGGAGTGGTGCTGAGAGCGGCTGTCGGAGCTTCTGAGCGCCGCGTCGGTGGGTGTCGGCACTCTGGCAGCCGCGCATCGTTCGTTACGACGCGTCGCGATGATCCTCCAGCCAACGCTCGACGTCGTCAAGCATGAAGCGAACGTGGCGGCCGACGCGGTAGCCGCGCGGGCCTTCACCGCGCGAACGCCAGCCGTAGACCGTACGCAACGGCACTGCAAGGTACGAGGCGACATCAGCTGGACTCAGCAGTCGCCGCCGCGCTGCGATCGGGTCGCGATGGTCATCGGTCGACTTCGGTGCGGTCCTCATTGCTGTCTCCCTCCGGGCAACCGTGGGCGTTGTCACGCACCTACAACAAGTGCCGGCAGCCCCCGGGCACGACACCCAGCACCCCTGCTCGCAGGTGTGCACTCGTCTGTCCGGAGTTGCGACAGCTGAGATCCGTCGTCGCGCTCTTTGAGGATCGAGTCCGTGATCGCGAATCAGGTGGGCTGGCTGTCGGCAGTCGCCGTTGCGGTGATGCTCGATGTCGTTCAGATCGAGGATCCCGGCGCCGCTCACACGCCTCCCGCGCACCCCTGGTGCCAGTGTGTGAGCAGGGCTCGCTGCTCGGCGCTGCACCTCAGGTGCAAGTGCGTCGAGGCTCGATCGGGGAGTGCTCGCGGTAGGTCGAGCGTGAGGCTGTCGTCGGTCGGTGGATCGCTGATTCGGGATCGTTCGGTCGTGGCCTTCTGCTCGTTGGTCGATGGGGCTCGGGTCCGGTGGTGAGACAATGGGATCGTGAACCGGCAGCTGCGAGAGATCGATGCAGGGCGCCCAGGGGCGGGATCTTCAGCGCGCGCTGGCGGCCCGTTGAGGTGCCCGACGATCTGGACGACTCCGCCCCACAGGAAGGGCGAGTCCGCTTGCCGGCCACGATCGCTTGGAGCGGGCAACCCGACTACGACCTGGGTGACCGTAAGCAGCTGCGCCGGGTATACGAGCAGGTGCTGCGCGAGGGCACGGCTGACGAGGTTCGGACGCACCTGCGTGCCAGCACGCTGCTCGAGGTCTGGGACGAGCTGTACCTGCCGGCGCACGTGCGCCAGGCTTGGGAACCGTGGATCGCGGCTCGTCGACGGGTCGCTCCTGAGATCCGACCACGGCCGTAGCCTGTTGGCCATGACAGTGCCCGGCTTGGACATCGACGCGAACAAGCTCCGCGAGCTCTGCGATCGATACGGCGTGTCGCGGCTCGAAGTATTCGGTTCGGTCGGTCGAGGCGAAGCCGACGCACAGAGCGACGTCGACGTTCTCTACGAGCTTGCACCTGGGGCTCGCCTCGGGTGGAACATCGAGACGCTCGCCGACGAGCTCTCGGAGCTCCTGGGTCGGCGGGTCGACCTTGTCTCGCGGAACGCCCTCCACGAGCGGCTGCGTGATCGGGTGCTCGCCGAGGCGCGCCTGCTGTATGCGGCGTGAGTTGCTCCTGCTCGCGGAGATGATCCAGGCCGCTGAGCGGGCCCAGTCGCTCGTCGCGGGGACTGACCTCGCAAGCCTGATCGAGGACCAACAGCGGAGCGAGGCGTTGCTGTGGAACTTCACTGTCCTCGGAGAGGCCGCAGCGCAGCTCGGCGACGAGGTGAAGGAGCGGTTTCCTGAGGTGGAGTGGCCGATGCCGACGCGCCTCCGCAACCGAATCGTCCACGGCTACTGGTCGATCGATATGGAGATCCCGCACACGACGGCAACGGATCTGCTCCCCGAGTTCGTCGAGCAACTGCGGCGCGTGATCGAGGCTCTCAGCGTCGACGAGAACAGTTAGCCCCGAACCGTGACCGAGACCCGGTCCCGGCGTTACGAGACGCTGCGAGGGGTTCGGCTGGCATGCTCGGCTCGTTCGTAGGAGCTTGTCTTGATCCAGCGCTTGGGCCCGGTCCTTCCGCCCACACCGGCCGGTGACGGAGCGGCGTGGGTGTTCGAGCGATTGCTGGCCATCGCAGCCGGCGGCGATCCACCGAGCGACGCCGAGATCGCCCAGCGGTACGCGTCGTCATGGCTCGCTGAAGTACCGACCGGGCCGGCCTTCTTCTCAGAGCTGGCCCCCATGATCGGCGCCGCCGTGGCGACGCACGGGGAGCCGTCACGACCCAACGAGGCGCGGGTCGTTCTAGAGCTCGTCGACGGCAGCTTCAGACGCTTCCGATGCACCGTAGAAGACGCTGCGCCTCATCGAATCGACTTCCAGATCGTCAGCCGCGCACTGGATCCGGCGAAATCGATTCACCGAGTCATAAAACGCAACGGGCGTTCGGTCCACGTACGTGACTACGGCGGAGATGGCCCGCTCCTCCTCCTCTTGCACGGTTCCGGCTGCGACGCCACCGTGTGGGAGGGCATGGTGCCGAATCTTCGGCCGTTTCGCGTCCTCGCACAGGATTTGCCCGGACATGGCGCCTCCCCGCTTCCGCGCCTTTCGGTTGCTGAGGCCATGGCGGATGCTGAGGCATTGCTCGACGAGTTGAACTTGGGCGAGCCCGTCCTGGTTGGACACTCCTTGGGTGGCTGGATCGCGCTGCACCACGCAGCAGCACGTGGACGGTGTCGTGGGTTGGTCTGCCTCGACGGTCCAACCGCACTCGCCTACGCCGCGATGGGTCTGGAGCCGAACCATCCAGGTTTCGTTCCCGACCCCCCGGATGTTGCGACCGATCTCGAAGCACTCCAGTGCCCGGCGCTCATCACACTTTGCATGGGGACGTCAACAGCGGACGCAGAGTGGATGGTTCCATTCCGAAAGGGCCTCAGCGACCACATCACACGAAGCAGCGGTCCGATCCGCGTCGAGTGGCAATCGACCGGACACATGATGGTGCTCTCGCACCCGAAACAGACAGCGCACCTCGTCACTCAGTTTGTGCGCGAGCAGGCGAGCTGAGGACTCGAGGCGGCCGCGCCCCCGAAGTGCCGGTCGGGGACGCGCCATCGACACGCGCTCCGCAGAGCCCCTCGACCGGATCGGAGCTACGCGCCGAACGGGCGCCCCTTGCTGTACCGCGAACTCGAATCCGCTTTACGACTTGCATCGCGCTCGCGGTCGCGAATCCGGTGACGCGTCGTGTCGGATCGTGCCGCGGCGTTCGCGCGCGAAGCAACGTGACAACCGCGTCAGCGAACGGTCCTCAATCAGTCCTCAATCGGTCCTCAGGAGGACGAGAAACGACCGGTAACGACCGGAACTGCTCGGACACAAAATCGCAGGTCAGCGGGCATGTCACGCGTATAGGCGCAGGTGGCCGCGACCCCTTCCGCATTACTTCTCCATGTGGGTTGTCTCGGCCGACAAGCCGTGAGACGCGTGGTTCACGCGCGCTGGTAGACGACGACGGTGACGCCGTCGTTGCCGACCGTCTTCGAGTCCGCGAGCCGGAGCCGCTTCTTGTCGTTCGTTTCGCCGAAGAGGCGCTTGCCGGTTCCGAGGACGATCGGAAACACCATCAGGCGCAACTCGTCGACGAGGTCGCGCTCGAGCAGCGCCTGGACGAGCTGGGCACTGCCGTGGACCACGATGTTCCCGTCCACGTCCTGCTTCAGCTTCGTGACCGCCTTGGTGAGATCGCCGGTCAGCACGGTCGAGTTGTTCCACTCGGGGTCCTTCAGGGTCGAAGAGACGACGTACTTGGGCATGCCGTTGAACTTGTCGGCGAACTCGCCGTCCCGCGCGGGCCAGGCGTCGGCGAAGCCCTGATACGTCACCCGGCCCAGCAGCAGCGCCGCGGAGGCGAGGGTCTCGTCCAGCTTGAACTGGTTCCCGTCGTCGCCGCGGTCGATCTCGAAACTCCAGCCGGAGTGCTGGAAGTCCTCGGCGCCGCCCGGGTCCTCGATGACGCCGTCGAGCGAGATGAATTCGGTGACGACGATCCTTCCCACAGTGTCCTCCTTGTCGGTGTGGCCGCACTATAGTCAACCCACTCGTTGATCAACCAAGTGGATGAGGACCACGTGGCCGCCGAGCAGCTCGACACCACTTTCGCCGCCCTTGCCGACCCCACGCGCCGAGCGATCCTGGGACGCCTCGCCGAGGGCGAGGCGACCGTGAACGAGCTGGCCGAGCCGTTCCCGATCAGCGTCCAGGCGGTCTCCAAGCACCTCAAGGTGCTCGAGCGGGCCGGCCTGATCTCGCGGAGCCAGGCGGCGCAGCTCCGTCCGTCCCGGCTCCAGGGCGCGCCGCTCAAGGACGCGGTCGACTGGCTCGAGTCCTACCGTCGGTTCTGGGCAGGCAGCTTCGACCGCCTCGACACCCGCCTGCGACCGACCAAGGGAGAACCCGAGCATGGCTGAGCCGGGCATCACGATGACCCGCGTCTTCGACGCGCCGCGCGAGCGGGTGTGGAAGGAATGGACCGAGCCCGAGCGGTTCGCCGACTGGTACGGCGGCACCGCGGGCGAGGTTCCGGTGGACTCGGTCTCGATGGACGTCAGGGAGGGGGGCGCCTGGCGGGCCACGATGTTCGCCGGCGGCCACGAGATCCAGTGGCACGGCGAGTACCGGGAGGTGGTCGAGCCCGAACGGCTGGTGTTCACGGTCTCCGATCAGCCCGACGATGACGCCTTCGAGTTGGTGACCGTCATGCTCACCGATCTCGGCGACGGCCGGACCGAGATGCTCTTCCAGCAGAGCGGGCACATGACACCCGAGCAGTACGGAGAGGCCGAGAAGGGTTGGTCGGTCTTCTTCGACCGCATGGCGGAGCGCCTGGCCGACGCCTGATCTATGTCGCGGCGGGGCGCGCCAGCATGCGCCAGCCGGCGGTGACGTCGATGAACTCACGCACGTCGGCGGCGATGATCTCTTGGCCCTCGGGTGAGTCGTACATCCGCTCGCGGAAGTCGTCGAGCGACGCGAAGCCGAGCTCGGCGATGCCGTCGACGTCGGGCCCGCCCGGTGTGAGCTTGTGGACCACGACGTTCTGCACGTAGCGGCAGATTCCGGGGTGGTGCCGGCGGGCGAGGGGCGCGTGCACCTGCGTCCAGTGGAACGCGAAGTCCTCGTGGGTCAGTTCCCGGGGCCGCCGGACGAACGAGATCCGGGTCACGGCGGCGTCGCCGCGCTCCCACTGGACCTGCTCGTCGACCCGGTACGCCTCGGCGCCGTCGGGAAGCGGCGGGTCTTCCGACCGGTACACCGCAATCGCGCTGACGGGGTCGTCGCGCCCGCTGACGCCCTCCTCGATGGGGAGATAGAGGAAGTCGGCGGTCGGGGGAGGAGCTCCGGGCACGGCGGCGATGATCTTCATGCCCGGCTCAGACTAGAACGGGCTTCATGAAGCCGAGCGACCTCCAGACCAGCGCCGTCTTCCACGAGCTGCTCGACGAGCTGCGCGCCCTCGAGTCGAAGCTGTTCGACGGGCCGAATGCGCCCCAGGACGAGCAGTCGGTGCTCGAGGGCTACAAGTGGATCTTCTCGATCACGCAGGTCGCGTTCGACGTGTACGTCTGGGGCGACACGGCCCAGCCCCGCTTCGTCGACATCGTCGGCCCCTACAAGAAGTGGGGCGGCGACAACGCCGACGCCTACTACCAGTTCGCGCCCATCGACCCGAAGCGCACGTATCGGGTGCGGGGCAAGACCGGTGACGCGGTGTACCTCTCGCTCACCGTGTACGGCGGGCCCGACGACGGCCGCTACTCCGAGCGCATCGTCGGGACGGTCAACGACCGCATGCTCGACGTCGGCGCCGACGGCACGTTCGAAGTCGTCCTGAGTCCGGAAGAGCACGACGGTGCCTGGATCAAGCTCGAGCCCGACGCGGTGTGCGCGATCACCCGCGACTACCTCAACGACCCCGTGAACGGCCGGAGGGTCGAGTGGCACATCGAGGCCGACGACCCGCCCGCCACCTACCGGCTGGACGACGCCGAACTCGCCCGTCGCTTCCGGGCCGTGCTTACGTGGGTGAAGGAGCAGGCCAACATCGTCCCGCTCGCGCTGGGCGACCCCAACTCGATCGACGAGCCCTACCCGGTGCCCGAGGTCACCTACGGATGGGCCGCCGGCGACGCCGCCTACGCGATGGGCAGCTTCGACCTCGGTGACGACGAGGCCCTGGTGATCGAGGGGCGCTCGCCCGAGTGCGCGTTCTGGAACATGTGCCTCTGGAACCAGTTCCTGCACACGTACAACTACGAGTACGAGCGGGTGACTATCAACGGGGGACAGGTGCGCTACCAGCCCGACGGCTCGTGGAAGATCGTGGTCGCGCACCGTGATCCCGGTCATGACAACTGGGTGTCGACTCAGGGTCACCCGCGCGGCCGCATCTGGTTCCGTTGGTTCTACCCGTCGGAGACGCCCGCCCGTCCGACGACGAAGGTCGTGCCGGTCGGCGACGTCTAGGCGGGGTTCAGCCCGAGGACGCAGACGACCTTCGTCGGTTGGAGGTCGAGCGTCTCGACTCGGAGGTCGGTGAACCCGGCCGAGGTGAGCTGCTCCGAGATCTCGACCGCGGCCCGGTCGGCGGTCTCGTCGGACGAGCCCGGGCCGCGCGGCTGGAGGGCGATCGCGATCGTTCCGCCCGGTAGCATCAGGCCGCGCAGCTCGCGCAGCCGCGCGCTCGGGTCGTCCCACATCATGGCGTTGTTGACCGCCAGGATCTTGTCGAACGGCTCGGCGTAGTTCGGCAACTCGGTCACCGAGCCGAGGCGCAGCTCGACCCGGCCCGCGCGCACGGCCGCGGCGTTGCGACGCGTGGCCTGGTGCACCATGACCTCCGAGTGGTCGATCCCGCACACGAGTCCCCGGGTCGCCCGGCGGGCGAGCTCGCTGATCGCGACGCCGGGACCGAACCCGATCTCGAGCACGCGGTCCTCGGGCTGGACGTCGAGGAGCTCGACCGCCCAGACGTTGCGCTTGCGGTTGGACCCCCGGTGGCCCATCACCCAGCCCGCGGCCTGGCCGGCGAGCCCGGTGGGCCGGTGGAACTGGCCCACCACCCTCTTCATCGTCTTCTGCTTGATGCTCATGGCCGCCATCCTCCATCTTCAAGTACACTTGAAGTCAAGCGATGAACGACGATCTCCTCACCATCGGCGAGCTCGCGAGCCGCACCGGCGTCGCCACCTCGGCGCTGCGGTACTACGAGGAGCTGGGCCTGGTCTGCTCGGCCACCCGGGTGTCAGGCCACCGGCGCTACCCCCCGGAGGCGGTCGGCATCGTCGGAGCGATCCTGTTCTTGCGCGACGTCGGCTTCGCCCTCGACGAGATCGGTCAGCTGATGGACTCGCGAGCCACGTCGCCGGGCGCGTGGCGCGACCTCGCCCGCCGCAAGCTCGACGAGCTCGACGCCCGCATCCACGAGGCCCAGGTCGCCCGGATCGCGGTCGAGCACGCGATCCACTGTCCCCGCGAGGACATCGTGACCTGTCCCAACTTCCAGGAGGTCGTGCGCCAGCGCCTGGCAGGAACGCCGCTGGCCGACGTAACGCCGTAGGGCTATTTCTTCGGCGGGATGTTCTGGTTGTGCCGGAAGAGGTTCGCCGGGTCCCACTTCGCCTTGAGCGCCTGGAGCTTGGCGAACTTCTCGCGCCCGAACGCCGCCTCGACCCGGCCCGCGCCCTCCTCCCCGAGGAAGTTGAGGTAGGCGCCCCCCGTCGCCCACGGCTTCATCGCGGTCGCGATCGCCCGGGTGTAGGCGATGTTGCGCTCGGTGTCGGCCGGATCCGACCACAGGGACAGGAAGTGCAGGTTGAACGGCGCGTTGCGCTGCCCGAAGGCCGTCGCATCGTCGTCGACGCGCGAGATCGCGCCTCCACCGGCGAGGATCAGCATCTGGCTCATCGGCGAGACCGGCTTGGTGGGGTGCTCCACGAATGTGTCGATCGCCTCGTCGGGTAGCTCTTCGAAGAAATCGGCGGACCAGTAGTTCAAGAGGCCCTTCGGGTTGGGCGCGTCGATCAGCTGCTGCACCGCCGTGTACGGCATCCGGTCGATCATGTCCATCGGCGGCGGACCGAACTCGCGCAGCGGTCGCAGCACCTTCTCGCCCTCGTCGGGGTCGCCGGCGTAGCAGACGATCACGCCGACCACGGGCTGGCCCCGCACCGGCTCGGGCACGAACTCCTCCGGCGGTGCGGTGATGAAGGCCATCCCGCTGCCCACCTCGTCGGGGGCGGAAAGCATGAAGTCGCGCCAGAAGCGCGCGAGGTCGCCCGCCATTGCCGCCGGGTACATGAGCATGCCGCCGAGCACGATCGGCCCGATCGGATGCAGCCGGAAGTGGAACGCGGTGACGACCCCGAAGTTGCCGCCGCCGCCCCGCAGCCCCCAGAACAGGTCGGCGTTCTCGTCGTCGGATGCGACGACCTGGCGCCCGTCGGCGGTGACGACCTCGGCTTGGACCAGGTTGTCGCAGGTGAAGCCGAGCTTGCGTTCGAGCCAGCCGCTGCCGCTGCCGAGCGCGAGGCCGCCGATGCCGGTGTCGGTCACCCGGCCACCGGTGACCGCGAGCCCGTGCTCCTGGGTGGCGGCGTCGAGCTCACCCCAGGTGAGCCCGCCCTCGGCGTGGACGGTGCGCGCCTTGGGATCGACGTCGATCCGCTTCATGTCCCGCAAGTCGACGCAGATGCCGGCGTCGACAACGGCGGAGCCGGTGACGCCGTGGCCGCCGCCGTACACCGAAAGCGGCAGATCCTGCTCGCGGGCGAGGTTCACGACCGCCGCCACGTCGTCGGCGGATGCGCAGCGGGCGATCAGAGCGGGCGAGCGGTCGATCATGGCGTTGAAGACCTTGCGGGCCTCGTCGTAGTCGGCGTCGCCGGGGTGGAGGAGCCGGCCGCCGAAGCCGGGCAGGTCGAACGTCCTCGTACGCGTGTCAGTCATGCGCCATCCTCTCGGGGGGTCGATCAGGGGCTCGCGCGCCGGATACTAGCGACGGCTCAGCCGCCCCCGGTCTCCTCGGTGACCCCGAACCGATCGACGTAGAAGCGCAGGGCCTGGCGGCGCTCGTCCCGGTCGAGGCCGAAGTCGGCGAGGTCATAGAGGACGCCGCCGAACTTGCCGCGTGGGTGGTCGGCCATGAACGCGTCCATCGCCGCCCGGGTGTCCGGCGTGAACGGCTGACCGGCGAGGTCGTAGATGCGCTCCACCATCGCGATGTCGTCGGCCATGAACTCGTCGAAGCGCACGTCGATCGCCTGGTCGGCGGGCAGCAGGTCGCGCCCCTCCACGCAGCCCCGCAGCATCCGCTCGGTGCGATCGGACCAGTAGCCGCCGATCCGAGCCGGATCGACGCGCTTCTGGCTGATGCGTGACGTGTACGTGATCATCGTGGCGACCGACGTCGTGACCGACACGGGATCGCGGTGGGTCACGACGAACGTCGCGTCCGGGAACGTGGCCGCCAGCGGCCCGAACTGCTCGATGTGCTGGGGCGACTTCAGCACCCACCGCTCCCCGCCCCGGAGCCATTGGAGCGCCTTGAGCACGGTGCGCATGTACTCGTAGTGCGGCGTCTGGTCGTGGGCGAGGTAGTAGTCGCACCAGGTGGGCATAGGCGCGAGCGTCTCGAACAGCATCGTCGAGAAGTCGATCGCGAGCAGCTGGATCTCCTCGTGCACGTGGTCGACGGTCATCTCGTGCATGCGCTTGAAGTACGGCATCGCGGTGTTCACGAACTCGAGCGCGACCTCGGTGCGGGCGAGACGGGGATCGGGCTCGCCCGGCGCCGGGACTTCCGATTCCGGCAGCACCGGCTCGAGGCTCTCCCAGTACGGCAGCGAGCGCAGCGCGGGATCGGCGGCGATGAGGTTGTGCAGGTGCGTCGTCCCCGTGCGCGGGAGCCCGCAGACGATGATCGGCCGCTCGATGCGGACGTCGTGGATCTCGGGGTGACGCCGCAAGAGGTCCTCGACGAGCAGGCGGTTCTTGAGCAGCTGCACCCACTGCGCATACGCGCTCACGATCCCGTGGGGCCCGTAGCCCGACTCGGTTTGCACCGAGCGGCACAGCAGGGCGAGCCGCTCCCGGAACCCGTCGTCGCCGAAGTCGGCGAGCCCGGTCTCGGCCGCGGCCGCTGCCATGAGGGCGTCGGGCTCGAGCGCGATCTCGGACGCCATCGCCGCCATCGCCGCCCGCATCTCCTCGACCTCGGGCGAGAAGCGGGGATCGGCGAGGTCGTCGATGCGGACGGATGCCGGGCGACTCCCCGTGGCGGTGCCTGTCCCCGTCACGCGCCCGCGGGCACCGCGACCGTCCGGGTGTCGCGCCCCGAGCGCAGCACGGTGCCGGGCAGGTCCCCGGTGGCCGCGCCGTCGGCGACGATGGCGCGGCCGTTCACGAAGACCCGCTCGACGCCGGTCGAGCCCGCGAACAACCGGGCGGTGCCGCCGGGCAGGTCCTCGACCAGGTGCACCTCGTCGGCGCCGACCCTGTCGGGGTCGAACAGCACGAGGTCGGCGTGGAAGCCCTCCTGCACGAGTCCCCGGTCGCGCAGCCCGAACAGCTTGGCCGGCGCCTGGGTGATCAGGTGCACGGCCCGCTCTATCGAAACCAGCTTCCGGCCCCGGATCATGTCGGCGAGGAATACCGTCGTGTACGGCGCCCCGCACATGCGGTCGAGGTGGGCGCCGGCATCGGAGCCGCCGATGAGCACGAGCGGGTTGGCCCAGGCGTCGGCGCGCAGCTTCCACGAGTCCTCGTCGTCGTCGGGCGGCAGCGGCCACAGCACGGTGCGAAGCTCGTCGTTGATCACCACGTCGAGCAGGGTGTCGAAGTTGTCCCCGCCGCGCTCCTGGGCGATGTCGTAGACCGACCGTCCCTTGAGACCCTCGTTGGCGGCGGAGAACGTGTCGCCGATCTGGTAACGGCCCCACGACGCCAGCCGGCGGAATACGCCGGCCTCGGGGGAGCGGGCGCGCTCGTTCATCCAGGCGCGGGTCGCGGGATCCTTCAGCTTCTCGACCCGCTCGGGGACGGGCAGGTTCATGACCTGGTTCCAGTCGGGGAGCATGAACAGCGCGCAGTAGTTGCGGAACGACATGTTCATCTCGACCAGGATCGGCATAGTCAGCGCGATCGCCTTGCCGCCCTTCTTCGCCGCGTTCTCGCACGCCGCCAGCTGGGCCCGGTAGCGCTCGGGTTCCTTGGCGTCAACCGTCAGCACGTTCCAGTTCAACGGGCGCCGCGCCGCCAGGGTCATCTCCGCCATCTGCTCGACCTCGTCGTCGCGGAAGCCCCGCATGCACCCGTCGGTGACGTACTCGAGCCCGGTGCCCTCGTGCTCGCGCACCGCGCCGCACAGCGCGAGCACCTCGTCCTTCGACGCCCACCGCGACGCCACCGGCTCGCCGTCGCCGTCCGAGTGCGTGAACGCGAGCGTGGTCGAGAAGCCGAGCCCGCCGGCGTCAATCGATTCGTGCAGCAGCCGGACCATGGCGTCGACCTGGTCAGGGGTGGCTTCGTTGCCGACCGCGTCGGCGCCCATCACGTTGCGGCGGATCGCGCAGTGACCGACCATGAAGCCGGTGTTGACGGCGACGTTGCCGTCGAGTCGGGCGAGGTAGTCGCCGAAGCTCGACCAGTTCCAGGGCACGCCCTGCTCGAGCGCGGGGAGGGGCATGCCCTCGACCTTGGCCATCATGCGCCGGAGGTAGTCGGCGTCCTCGGCCGCCAGCGGCGCGAGGGTGAAGCCGCAATTGCCGCCCATGATCGTGGTGACGCCGTGCACGCTCGACGGTGACGCCTGCGGGTCCCAGAACAGCTGGGCGTCGTAGTGGGTGTGGGGGTCGACGAAGCCGGGCGCGACGACCAGCCCGTCGGCGTCGATCGTCTCGCTCTTCGGTTCGTCGACGTCGCCGACCGCGACGATGCGCCCGTCGCGCACGCCTACGTCGGCCCGCCGCCCGGGCGAGCCGGTGCCGTCGACGACCGTGCCGCCCCGGATCAGGTAGTCGAGCATGCCCCTCCTCGGTGGAACGCGTTCTATTTTGGGGCCTGGAGGCCCGTTCGGCAACCGCCGGTAGCCTGCGGCTGATGGCCCATCATCTCGCCCAGGTCAACGTGGCCCGCATGCTGGCCCCGCTCGACTCGCCTCAGCTCGCCGACTTCATGGCCGCGCTCGAGCCGATCAACGCCCTCGGCGACGGCAGTCCCGGCTTCGTGTGGCGGCTCCAGACCGACGAGGGCGATGCCACCGCGTACCGCGTGCTTGGTGACGACTCGATGATCGTGAACCTCACCGTGTGGGAGTCGATCGAGGCGCTGGCCGACTTCGCCTACCGCAGTGACCACAAGGACGTCATGCGCCGGCGACGGGAGTGGTTCGAGAAGATGGCCGAGGCCTACGTCGCGCTCTGGTGGGTGCCGGCGGGCCACCTGCCCACGATCGAGGAAGCCGAGGAGCGCCTGCTGTACCTGCGCGAGCACGGCCCGACGGAGCACGCGTTCACGTTCCGCCAGCCGTTCCCGCCGCCGGACGCAGACGCGCCGATCGCACCGATCGACGAGGCCTGCCCGACCGGCTAGAGGTCGGGGAGACCGAGGTCGAGGTTCGGTGACTCGATGCCGCCGTCGACCTCGAAGATCTTGCCGGTGACGTAGGCGCCCGCCGGCGACGCCAGGTACAGGGCGGCGATGGCGATGTCCTCAGGCTCGCCCAGCCGCTTCAGCGGCGTGTGCTGCTCCATGTACTCCCGCAGCTCGTCGTTGGTGAGCACGATCTCGAGCGCCGACGTCGCCACCGACCCGACTGCGATCGCGTTGACCCGAATCCTGGGCGCGAGGTCCTGGGCAATGAGCCGGGTCATGTGCGCCAGCGCGCCCTTGGCGGTGCCGTAGGCGACGAAGCCCCGGTCGGTGAGGCGGCCCATGGCCGACGAGATGTTCACGACCGCACCTCCGTCGCCCTCGAGCATGTGCGGCACCGCCGCCTGGGTGAGCGCGAACGCGGTCGTGACGTTGAAGTGGAAGGCGGCCTCGAACGACCTCTCGCTGGTGTCGAGGAACGGCGCCGGCATGCTCCCGCCGGCGTTGTTGACGACGACGTCGATGCGACCGAGCTCGCCCATGGTCTCGTCGACGAGGCGACGGAGTTTGTCGGTGTCGCTCACGTCGGCCGGCATGACCAGCGCCCGGCGGCCGAGCCCCTTCACCTGGTCGGCGATCTCGTCGAGCTGCTCCTCGGTGCGGGCGGTGATGGCCACGTCCGCGCCCGCCTCGGCGAACGCCAGCGCGCAGGCGGCGCCGATGCCGCGGCCCGCGCCCGTGACGACCGCGACGCGGTCGGTGAGCCGGAACCGGTCGAGGATCATGCCCGGGTGAACGCGGGGCTGTTGGAGTCCTCGGGCACGGAGTCGAGCGGCCGCGCGACCTCGGCGACGAGCGGGCCGATGCGGGCGGCGAGCGGCGCGAGCGCGTCCATGTCGAAGTCGTACACCTCGGCGGCGTTCCCGGCCAGGAGCTGCTGGAGCTCGACCGGATCGGTCCCCGCGAACGACCGCCGCAAGGCCTCGGTGGTGTACGGGTATGTGCCCTCGTCGTGGGGGTAGTCACTGCCCCACATGAACCGATCGATGCCGATCTCCTCGCGCGTCTGCGCCTCGCGCGGGCTCGGAAAGCTCACGCCCACCCGGCAGTTGCGGGCGAAGTACTCGCTCGGCTTCAGGTTCAGGCGCTGGTCGTCGGAGTACTTGAGCTCGCCGATGCGGCCCGACGCCATCTGGGCGTGAAAGCCGTCGAGCATCGCCAGCGTGCTCGGGATCCAGGACGCCCCCTGCTCGGTGACCGTGAAGACGAGGTTGGGGTGGCGCTCGAACACGCCGCCGATGATGAGGTGCCACAGCGCCCGGTGCGAGTACCACGACGTCTCGACCACCCACAGGAGGCTGGCGCACTCGTACTTGCCGTATTTCGGTGAACCGCCGCCGGAGTGGTGGTTGACGACGACGCCGAGCTGCTCGCACTCCGCCCACAGCGGTTCGTACACCGGGTCGTAGAGCGGCGCGAGCTCGGAGTCGTCGGGGCGGCCCGGCAGGAGGATCCCGCCCCGCAGTCCCGCCTCCTTGGCGAAGCGGACGTCTTTGATCGCCTCGTCGACGTCGTTGAGGAAGATCTGCGCCACCCCGGCGCGCCGCTCGGGCGCGACCGAGCACCACTCGGCCAGCCACCGGTTGTGGGCCCGAATGCCCGCCAGCCGGCGCTCGAAGTCCTTGGCCGTCGGCGGACGGGCGATGAGCGCGCCGGTGGGGAAGAACGGCGGCACGGTGTTCGGGAACACCACCTCGCCGGCGATGCCGTCCTCGTCGAGCTCGGCCAGGCGGCGCTCGTGGTCCCAGTTCTTGGTGCGGCGATCGCCGTGGAGATCGCGGAACGGATTCTTGTACCGGTTGCGCCAGGCGTCGAACTCGTCGACGTACGCCGGGTCGAGGTGCTCGCGGTACTGGTCCATCGACCCGCCGGCGTGGCAGTCGGCCGAGATCACCACGTAGCGGTCACCGGCGGGCAGGGTTGCGGTCGTCATGGCTGCTGCACCCGTTCCTTGATCTTGAACACTTCCATCGCGTTCTCGCGCAGGAACTTGGGCCAGACGTGGTCGCGGAACGGCACGTTCGGCATCTCGGCGAAGATCCGCTCGAGGCTCAGGCCCATCGGGTAGTAGCCCGCGTACATGATCTTGTCGGCGCCGCGGGTGTTGGCGTAGTCGACGATGGCCTTCGGGTAGTACTTGGGCGCGAACGCCGAGGTCATGTAGGAGAGGCCGGGCCACTTCAGCATGAGCTTCACGGCCAGCTCCTCCCACGGCTCGGCGCCGTGGCGCATGACCAGCCGCAGCTCGGGGAAGTCGTAGCAAACCTGGTCGAAGCGCTCGACGTGCTGGCACGCCGACGGGAACCGGGGCCCGGCGACGCCGGCGTTCACGATCGCGGGGATGTCGAGCTCGACGCAGGCGGCGTAGACCGCGTACGCCTTGGGGTCGTCGACCGGCACCTGCGGCAAACAGCCCGAGGGAAAGAACGTCACCGCCGCCAGGTCGTGGTCGGCCTTGGCCTTGCGCATCTTGCGGACGGTTCCCATGACGTCGTTGGGGTCGACCTCGAGCGACAGCAGCACCCGGCCGGGATACCGGTCACGCGCCTCCAGCGTCTGCTTGGTCAGCCCGAACAGCCCGATCTCCACGCCGTGGCGGTCCATCTCGCCAAACGTCACGTCGATGGGGTCGACGCCTTCGGCGAGATCATCGGGCACGTCCTTGAACATGTACTCGGCGAGGAACTTCATCTCCTCTTTGGTCTCGCTGTCCTTCGCGCCCTTACGCAGGTAGTCGTAGACCGCGCTGCGATCGTGGTGCGGAAACCCGATCATCAGGTCCACGGCGCCGATCCCGGTGGGCATGGCCATGGCTCGCTACCTCCCCGCGCCGACCGCAGCGGTCGTGAGTACCTCGTCGACCGTGGCGCAGACGTAGTCGACGTCCTCGTCGTCGAGACCGTGGTTGCACGGTACGACCAGACCCTGCTCCATCACCCGGTCGGCGTTCGGGTACCCGCCCGGGTCGGCGCGGTGCGGGATGGCGCGGAACGCCGGCTGGCGCAGCACGTTCCCCGTCCACACCATGCGGGTGTCGACGCCGCGGGCCTCGAGCTCCTGCTGGAACTCGGCCCGCCGGATCCCCGACTCGGGCCGGATGAGAACCGGGAACATGTGCCACCCGGTCTCGAGCCCGTCGAGCTGGCGGGGGAGCACGAACTGGTCGGGGTAGCGGGCGAAGTGCTCGCGCAGCCGGTCGAAGTTGCGCCGCCGCCGCTCGAGGAACCGCGGCAGCTTGCGCAGCTGCACCAGCCCGAACGCGGCGCTGAGCTCGGACGGCTCGAAGTTCCACCCGACCTCGTCGAAGATGAACAGGTTGTCGTACTCGAGCCCGTCGATCTCGGAGAAGAACCGCTTGTCGCCTCGCTTCGAGCCGTAGAGCTGGATCTCGGAGCGACGGCCCCACCGCCGCAGCAGCAAGCACCGGTCGGCGAGCTCGTCGTCGTCGACGAGCACCATGCCGCCAGTGCCGGCGGCGGTGATGATGTGCGAGAGGGCGAAGCTGGTGACGCTGATGTCGGAACGCGTGCCCGTGGGTGTGCCCCGCAGCGTCGCACCGAGGGCGTCGCACGAGTCCTCGATCACCTGAAGGTCGTTGGCATCGGCGAAGGCGCGGATGCGGTCCCCCAGTCGGGCGCGTTGCCGACCAGGTTGGGCGCGAGCACCGCCTTGGTCGCCGGCGAGACGAGCCGCTCGAGCGCGGCGACGTCGAGGTTGTAGGTGTCGGGCTCGACGTCGACGAAGACCGGGACCAACCCGGCGCGCACCAGCGATGCCACGTCGGTCGAGAAGGTGAGCACCGAGGTCAGCACCTCGGTGCCCGGAGGAAGATCGAGCAGCTCGACCGCGAGGTAAAGGGCGGAGGATCCCGCGTTGCACATGATCCCGCGCCGCTTCCCGAACACGTCCGCGATCGCGGCCTCGAACTCGCGGACGTTGGGGCCGATCCGCAGCGCGCCGACCCCGCCCTCGAGCACGGCGACGACCGCGTCGATCTCCTCGCGGTCGTGGACGCTGCCCGCGTACTCGATCCGCCGCACCGCCCGTCCTCTCTCTTGCACGCGTCCCCTAGGTCTTTGCTTGAGTCAAACAATAACGTAGACTCGTTGCCGTGGCTAGAGGCGACCGAGCCAACGGTGATCTGGACGGCATCGGGCGGGCGATCGAGATGCTGCTGCGGCTGAACGCCAGCCGCCGGGTGCAAGCCGAGTGGGCGGCCGCCGCCGGCGTCCCGATGTCGCAGCCCGGGTTCACCTTGCTGCGGCGGATCCAGGAGAGCGGACCGCTGTCGCTCACCGAGCTGGGGCGGCTCACGCACATGGACGCGGCGTCGGTCACCCGTCAGGTGGTGCAGCTGGAGCGCGCCGGCCTGGTCCGGCGCGACCGGTCCGAGAGCGACGGGCGGATCGCGCTGGTGACCGTGACGCCCGAAGGCGCCGACGCCCGCGCCCGCGTCTCCGCGGTGCTCGACGAGCACCTCGCCAACGCCCTCGCGCCCTGGTCCGCCGACGACCGCCGGCAGCTGGCGGAGCTGCTCGGCCGACTCGTCGACGATCTGCGCGCCACCCGCTACCAGCCGGCTCCGGGATCGGACGTTGTCGCCACCCGCTGACGACTGGATGCGCCGGCTCGGGAAGGGGCCGCCCGGCACCGAGGCCGTCCCCGCCGCGACCGTCGTGCTGCTGCGCGACACCGACGACGGACTCGAGACGCTGATGGTGCGGCGCAACTCGAAGCTGGCGTTCGCCGGCGGGATGTGGGTGTTCCCGGGGGGCCGGGTCGATCCCGACGACGTGCCCGACGACGGGGACGTGATCGAGGCCGCCCGCCGAGCGGCGGTGCGCGAGGCACGCGAGGAGGCCGACCTCGCCGTCGACGGCTCGGCCATGGTCCCGTTCTCGCACTGGGTCCCGCCGCCGGCCGCGCCCAAGCGTTACGCGACCTGGTTCTTCATGGGCCCCGCGCCCGAAGGCGCGGTCACCGTCGACGGCGGCGAGATCCATGACCACCGCTGGCTGGCGCCCACCGACGCGCTCGCCCGGCGCGACGCGGGCGAGATCGAGCTCGCTCCGCCCACGTGGATCACGCTCCATCGGCTCGCGCCTCACTACGATGTGGCTGCCGCGCTCGCCGACGCTGCCGGCCGCGAGCCCGACTTCTTCGAGACCCACATCGCCCGGGTCGAGGGCGGGATCGCCGCGCTGTGGGAGGGTGACGCGGGGTACGAGTTGCAAGACGCCGACGCTCCCGGGCCGCGTCACCGACTGTCGATGGTGGAGTCAGGCTGGCGTTACGAGCGCACCTGACCCCGGGTTACAGTCCCGATGATGAGTGCGGCACGATCGTCTCGTTACGCGTCAACTTGGCGTCCGAGCGAGCGACCGCGGCGCAGGTACCCTGCGCCGCAGCGAGCGAGGCAATAGAGAATGAAGGGGCTGGTCTACGACGGGGAGAAGGCCGCGATCCGCGACGGCCTCGAGGTACGCGACCCGGAGGCGACCGAGGTCAAGGTGCGCATTGTCGCCGCCGGCCTGTGCCACAGCGATCTCAGCGTTATCGACGGCACGATCCCCTGGCCGGTGCCGGCGGTGCTCGGGCACGAGGGCGCGGGAGTGGTCGAGCAGGCGGGGTCGGCGGTCACGCACGTGAAGCCGGGCGACCACGTCGTCCTGCACACGGTGGCGAGCTGCGGGCTGTGCAAGTGGTGCAATCAGGGGAAGCCGGCGTGGTGCC
The DNA here is from genome assembly GCA_052390575.1 of Actinomycetota bacterium. Classification (GTDB taxonomy): domain Bacteria; phylum Actinomycetota; class Acidimicrobiia; order IMCC26256; family JACDBD01; genus JBPCMN01. The sequence goes on from JBQTGU010000067.1 coordinate 28,360, forward strand.
GGGCCAGCCTGGGGAACCCCAGCCAGCCCTTCACCCTCGACGGCGAGCCCGCCTGGAACTTTGCCAGCGCCTCCTTCTTCTCCGAGTACACGGTGGTGCGGGGCTACCAATGCGTGCCGATCGCGCAGGACGTCCCACTGGAGTCGGCCTGTCTGATCGGTTGCGGCGTGCTCACCGGGGTGGGCTCGGTGTTCAACCGCACCGAGCTGGGGGTCGGTGACACGGCTGCCGTGTTCGGGGTCGGGGGCGTCGGCCTGAACGTGATCCAGGCGTGCAAGGTGAAGGGCGCCAGCCGGATCATCGCCGTCGACACCATGCCCGAGAAGGAGAAGTGGGCGCGCGAGTTCGGCGCCACCGACTTCGTGACGGCCGGCGAAGGCGTCGACTCGGTCCAGGCGGTGCGCGAGCTGCTGCCGTTCAGCGAGGAGCAGGTCACTGGCATCATGGGCGCGGGCGGCGTCGACTACGCCTTCGACTGCGTCGGCCATCCCGCGGTGCTCAACAGCGCGCTCGAGATTCTCGACTGGGGCGGGACCGCGGTGATCATCGGCGTGCCCCCGCCGACCGCGACCGTGCCCGCACGCATCGGGAACTTCACTCATGTCGAGCGCACGCTCACCGGGTCGCGCGCCGGTTCGCACCGGCCCCACACCGACATCCCGTTGATCATCGACCTGTACCGGCAGGGGCTGCTCAAGCTCGACGAGCTGGTGACCGCCAAGTACGGCCTCGACGACTGGGAGACCGCGGTGCACGACCTGCACGACGGCAAGCTCGCCCGCGGCGTCCTCGAGGTCGCGCCCGCCTGACCGGCGGTTAGGAGGTGGGCATGCGGGCGGTCCGGCACACCGACGCCGGCATCGAGACGATCGATGCTCCCGAACCCGCCGGCGAGGGTGTGCGCGTCCGGGTGCGGTCGTCGGGTATCTGCGGCTCCGACCTGCACATGATCGGGTGGGGGCCGATGCCGGTGACGCTCGGTCACGAGATCGGGGGCCACCTCGACGACGGCACCGCGGTCGCGATCTGGCCGCTGGTGCCCTGCGGCAGCTGCGATCGCTGTGTGGCCGGCGAGGTGAGCCAGTGCCGCACCGGCCCGGGCCAGGTCTACGGGATCGGGCGCGACGGCGGCATGGCCGACGAGGTGGTCGTGGACGCCGGGTGCATCGTTCCCGTGCCGGCCGGGCTCGACGCTGCCGACGCGGCTCTGGTCGAGCCGGTGGCGTGCGCGGTGCATTCGTTGCGGCGCGCGGGCATCAAGCCGCGTGATCGAGTGGCGGTCGTCGGTGCCGGCAGCATCGGGTTGAGCGCGGCGGCGGTGGCGCGCTGGATGGACTGCCCGGTCGACATCGCCGCCCGCCACGACCACCAGCGCGACGCGGCAGTCGCGATCGGCGCCGGCGTCGATCCCGAAGGGGAGTACGACGTGGTCGTCGACGGCGCCGGCACCGAGGGCGCGATCGCGCGGTGCGTCGACCTGGTCCGGCCGGGCGGAACGATCGCGCTGCTGGCGAGCTACTGGGAGCCGGTGGGCTTCCCGCAGTTCTTCACCATGAAGGAGCCCGTCCTCGTGGGTTCCAACATGCACGGGCGCGACGCGAGCGGCACCGACATGGAGGCAGCCGCGCGGCTCCTCGCCGACCTGCCCGAGCTGGCGCCGGCGATGATCACCCACCGGTTCCCCCTCGACCGCGCCGCCGAGGCGTTCACGGCCGCCGCCGACCGCGCCTCCGGCGCGATCAAGGTCGTGCTCGAGCCGTAGGCCGGTTGATCCTCGGGAGCAGACCTCGAGCAATCGTCCACGCGAGCGCGACTGCGATCAGCGCCCCGCTCGCCACCAGCACCGCCCGCACGCCGACGATGTCGGCCATCACGCCTTGGAGGATGGTGCCGAGCGGGAAGAACAGCCCGAACGTCATCAGCCACAAGCTCGTGATTCGGCCGCGGACGCGGTCGTCGGTGAGCGCCTGGATGGCGCTGTGGTCGATCGCCACCACGGTGACGTACGACGCGCCGAACACCACCATGAACAGGATGCCCACGGCGACACTGGGCGCGACGCCGAGCCCGAGGACCGACACGGCGGCGAGCGCCAGGCCGCCGGCGAGGATGCGGCTGGGCACGACCCGCTCGTCGATCGTCCCGATCACGAATGCGATGGCGACTGCGCCGACGCCGAACGACCCGAGCAGCAGCCCGTAGGCCTCCGATCCGACGTCGAGCGCCTCGACCGACAGCACCGGGATGAGCTGGACGACCGGCGCGCCGAGGAGCGCGAACACCGCGTGTGTGCCGATGGCGACGCGCAGGCCGGGATGGGCCCGGACGTACCGGAGGCTCGTGGTGAAGCCGGCGATCACACTCGGGTGCGCGTCGGGGTCGGCGGCGCGCTTTCGCACCGCCGGCGACATCGCCAGCAGGGCGCCAAGCACGAGCACGAAGCTCAGGGCGTTGACGAGGAAGCAGATGCCGGCGCCGACGTGGGCGATGAGCAGGCCTGCGACCATGGGACCGGTCGCGCGGGCCACGTTGAACTGGGCCGAGTTCAAGGTGATCGCGTTCTGGAGGTAGTCGCGCGGGACGAGCTCGACCACGAACGACTGCCAGGCGGGCGTGTTGAGGGCGATCAGCACACCCCCGACGAGCGAGATCGCGAAGAGCGTCCAGTACGAGCTGTTGCCCGTCTCCCACGCAGCCCAGAGCGCGAACGCCTGGATCATCAGCCCGGTCTGGGTCACGAGCAGGAGCGGCCGCCGCGGGAGCCGGTCGGCGAGCGCACCGCCCACCGGCCCCAACACGAGGAGGGGGAACACGGTGACGAACGCGATGAGCGTCACCTTGGCGGCGCTGCGGGTCTGTACCGCGACCACCCAGGCGAGGGCCGCGATCTGCATGTTGTTGCCGATACTGGAGCCGATCGCTCCCGACAGGAACAGTCGGAAGTCGCGGAATGCCAGGGCGCGCAGGGCGCGGGGGAGCGGGCGGGAGAGGTCGGGTTCGAGGGCGGGGGCGCCGGGATCGAGGCCGGCGAGCTCGGTCACGCCGGGCCGGGAACCTCGACCGTCTCGGTGTCCCGACCCGAGCGCAGCAGTGTGCCCGGTCGCTCGCCCGTCAGCGCGCCCCCGGTCACGATCTCGGTGCCGTTGACGAGCACGTGCTCGATGCCTTCCGCCTCGGAGTAGAGCCGGCCGGCGCCGGCGGGAAGATCGTGACGGGTGTGGACGGGTGCCGGCCCGATGCGGTGCTCGTCGAAGACGACCAGGTCGGCGTGCCAGCCCTCGGCGACGCGGCCGCGCTCGCGGATCCCGTAGAGGCGGGCTTGGACGTCGGTCAGCAGGTGGATGGCTTCCTCCAGCGGCAGCAGTCCCCGCTTCACCACGGCCTCGTGCAGCATCGCGGTGCTGTAGTTGAACGTCGACAGCATGTCGAGGTGGGCGCCGGCGTCCGACGCGCCGACCACGGCGCGGGGGTCACGCCAGGTCTCGACCCGCAGCTTCCAGGACGCGTCGTCATCGCCGGCGGCCGGAGGCATCAGCACGGTGCGCAGCTCGTCGGCGAGCACGATGTCGAGAAGGGCGTCGAACGGGTCTTGGCCGCGCTCGGCGGCGATGTCGCCCACGCGCCGTCCCACGACTCCGTCGTTTCCGTTGTCGAACGTCTCGATGACCGTCATCCGCTCCCAGCGGGCGAGGCCGCCGATCACGCCGGCTTCGGGCGACGCGGCCGCCTCCTTCAGCCGCTGCCGTTCGACGGGGTCGGAGAGCGCCCACATCTTCTCGGCCGGTGGCAGCGCCATCGTCGGGCCCCAACCGGGGAGAGCGTCGAGCAGGAACCCCGCCTTGAACGTGAGGTGGATCCGCATGACGTCGGGGACGGTGAGCGCGAGCACGCGGGCGCCGCGCGCCGCCGCCACGTCAGAGGCGCCGAGCAACCCGAGGTGCCCGTCGGGCCGGGCCGAGTTGACCGCGAGGACGTTCCAGTTGAGCGGACGGTTGGCGGCGAGCGACATGTCGGCCATCAGCTCGACGTGCTCGGGCTCGAACCCACCGACTGCGGGAATGAACTCGAGCGTTGTACCGGGGTGCTCGCGCACGACCCGGGCGAGCGCGACCAATTCATCGCGGCTGGCGGCGCGGGACGGCACCGGGTTGCCGTCGCCGTCGTTGTGCGTCGCCGCCTGCGACGACGAGAAGCCGAGGCCGCCAGCGGCGAGCGAGTCGGACAGCAAGTCAGTCATCGCGTCGAGCTGCTCGGGCGTGGCCTCGGTGCCGGTGCCGGCGTTGCCCATGACGGCGCGCCGGATCGCCGAGTGGCCGACCAGGAAGCCGGCGTTCACCGCCAGCGTGCCGTCGAGGCGGTCGAGGTACTCGCCGAAGCTGCGCCAGTCCCACGGCACGCCCGCCTCCAACGACTCGAGCGGCATGCCCTCGACCCGGGCCAGCATGCGCATGAGGTAGTCGGCTTCGCTGGGCTCGAGCGGCGCGATGGTGAACCCGCAGTTGCCGCCGATCACGGTGGTCACGCCATGGAGCGGCGACGGCGTGAGCGCCGGGTCCCAGAACGCCTGGGCGTCGTAGTGGGTGTGGATGTCGACGAAGCCGGGCGCGACCACGAGCCCGCCGGCGTCGATCGTCTGGCCGGCGTCCTCGTCGACGTCGCCGAGGGCCACGACCCGCCCGTCGCGGATCCCGACGTCGGCCCGGCGCCGGGGCGCTCCCGTGCCGTCGACGACCTCGGCTCCGATCACCTTGCAGTCGAGCATCTGCACCCCCCGGGATCTGACGAGGCGTCAGGCTACCGTCAGGCCGTGTTCGTCGTGACGGGCTCGGCCGGAGGGATCGGCGGCGCGATTCGAACCCGCATCGAAGCCGAGGGTCACGAGGTGATCGGCGTGGACGTGCTCGACGCCGAAGTGCGCGCCGACCTCGCGAGTAGCGACGGGCGGCAGGCCGCGATCGACGAGATCGGCCGAGTGGCCGGCCATGCGCTCGACGGCCTGGTCGTGGCGGCGGGAATCGGGGGCAGCACCGGCGCGCCGTCCTCGCTTGTCGCCCGGGTCAACTACTTCGGTGCGGTCACCCTCCTCGACGGGCTGCGGCCACTGTTGGAGCGGGGCGACCGGCCGGCGGCGGTGGCGATCGCGTCGAACTCCGCGACCGCGGTCCCGCTCGAAGACTCCACGCTGGTCGACCTGCTGCTGGCGGGCGACGAGGCGGGCGCGGCGGACGTCGCCGATCGTCTCGGGGGGGAGCTCGTCTACGCGCACTCGAAGCTCGCGCTGGCACGGGCGGTCCGGCATCGGGTCCAGGCGTGGGGCGACGCCGGCGTGCGTCTCAACGCGGTGGCGCCCGGTCCGGTGCTGACGGCGCTCACCCAGCAGGCGCTCGACCATCCGGTGACGGGTCCGCTCATCCGCCAGTACCCGATCCCGCTCGACCGGTGGGGCGAGCAGGAGGAGATCGCCGAGGCGGTGTGGTTCCTGCTGGCCACGGGAGCGTGGGTGCACGGCGCCGTCCTCTACGTCGACGGCGGCACCGACGCCCTCCTCAATCCGGACCGCTTGTAGATGCGTCTCTGAGGCGCGCTGAACGCACCTAGACGCATCACATCTTGGAGATGATGGTGGTGGCGAACTCCTCGGTGGCCGCGAGCTTGGCGTCGAGGGACGAATCGGTGCCGCCGGCGAGCATCCACGGCGCGCACACCATGTCGGTGACGCCCGCCTCCTCGAACTCGCGGTACAGCTCGACGTCGGGGAGCGCGGCCAGCGTCAGGTAGATCGCGAACGGATCGCCTTCCCGTCCCGCCTCCTTCCGGTAGTCCTGCATCTTCCCCAGGTAATGCCGGGCATCGTCGGGTGTGTAGGCGCCTGCCGCCAGCCAGCCGTCGCACAGCCGGGCGGCGCGGCGGAGCGCGGGCTCGCTGTGCCCGCCGCCGTAGATCGAGATCGGCGCGGTCGGCGTCGGGTTCATCTGGAGCGGCCCGAAGTCGTAGTGCGGCCCGTGGTGCTCGGACCATCCACCCTTCCAGAGCTCGCGCAGCGCCGGGATCATGTCGTCGAGGCGCTTACCCCGGTTGTGGAACTCCTGGCCGGTGGCGTCAAACTCCTCCTCGCACCAGCCGACGCCCACGCCCAGGTGCACCCGGTTGCCGGACAGGAACGCGGCGGTGGAGACGAGCTTCGCCACCGTGAACAGGTCTCGGGCCGGCGCGATGTAGACGCCGCTGGTGAAGTGAAGGTTCGTCGTGACCGCCGCCATCGCCGACACGACGCACCAGATGTCGGGCCAATCCGTTTCCGGGGACCAGATGGGCGAGCCGTCCTCGTGGGGCGAGTACGGATACTTCGACCCCAGCTCCTTCGGGAAGAAGATGTGATCGCACAGGTACATGCCGGCGTAGCCGGTGTCGTCGCACGCCTTGGACAACTCGAGCAACTGATCGGTCTCGAGGAACGCCACCGCCTGGTGGAAGCGCATCAGGCCGCGACCCGCTCGGGCAGGCCCAGGATCCGGGCCGACTCTTCGCACGTCGCCACCGGCCGATCGACCTGGGTGCACAGCGCGACCGCCTCGCTGACCAGCTCCTCGTTGGTGGGCTCACGCCGGCCGCCGTAGTCCTCGAGGCCGATTCGCAGGTGCCCACCCCGCTCGAGCGCGAGCAGGGCCATGCCGCTCTCGACGACGTCGCCGCCGAGCACCGCCACCGCCCAGGGGACGTCACAACCTTCGAGCAGCTCGAGATAGGCGCCGAGGGCGGCGCGCGTCGGTGGCAGCCCGAACGGCATGCCGCCGCGGCGGCCACCGAGGTAGCCGTCCTCGCCGCCGAAGTACAGCTTGAACATCGCTCCCGCCGGCAGCCGTCCCGCCTTCCACCACGCCAGCGCGGTGCGCAGGAACCCGGGCTCGAAGATCGCCATGCTGGGGCCGAGCCGGTGCCGTTCGCAGAGATCGAGCTGGTGGCGGATGTCGTCGAACGAGTTCGCGTACACGAACCCCGCCGCGGGCAAGCCGTCCTCTCCCAGACCGCCGAGGTTCACCGACCCGGGGTCGGAGATCGACAGCCGCATGAGGCCCGACTTGGCCAACGGTGTGATGTGCGCGTACGCGCCCTGCACTTCGGGCCCGGCGTTGGTCGTCGGGTAGAGCAGGGCATCGGGTCGATCCGCGACCACCAGCCGCCACGCCTCGAGGTAGCGATCGGCGGCGACGTCGCCCTCGACCATGAACATGTCGATGTGGTTGTGCACGATCGCAGCGCCGGCGCGCAGGCACGTGAGCGCGTCGGCGGCGATCTCCCCCGGCTCGACCGGAACGTTCGGGTTGCGTTGCTTGCTCGTGACGCCGTTGATCGCGGCTTCGATGATCACTGGTCCCGCCATGGCGGCGACGGTAGCTTCCAGCCGGATGCGAATCGACCTGACCGCCGACCAGCGGGCGCTCCAGGACGAGCTGCGCGACTACTTCGCGCAGCTGATGACGCCTGAGCGCCGCGCCGCGGTCGGTCCCGGCGGCGAGCCCGGCGGTGACGCCTACCGCGAGATCGTCCGGCAGATGGGCGTCGATGGCTGGCTGGGCGTCGGCTGGCCCAGGGAGTACGGCGGCCAGGGGAGATCACCCCTCGAGCAGCTGATCTTCTACGACGAGGCCAACCGGATGGGTGTCCCCATGCCCCTGGTGACGCTCAACACGGTCGGGCCCACGCTCATGCGCTTCGGCTCCGACGAGCAGAAGGAGTACTTCCTCCCCCGCATCCTCTCCGGGGAAATGCACTTCGCCATCGGGTACACCGAGCCGAGTGCGGGCACCGACCTCGCGTCCCTGCGCACCCGGGCGGTCCGCGACGGCGACGAGCACGTCATCAACGGGCAGAAGGTGTTCACCACCGGCGGCAACGACGCCGACTTCGTCTGGCTCGCCTGCCGCACCGATCCCGACGCCCCGAAGCACAAGGGCATCTCGATCATCCTCGTCGACACCACCCGTGCCGGCTTCAAGCACTCGCCCATCCACCTCATGGGTGGCGGCTTCACCAACGTCACGTACTACGAGGACGTGCGCGTCCCCGTCTCGGCGCTGGTGGGCAACGAGAACGAGGGCTGGAAGATGATCACCACCCAGCTCAACCACGAGCGGGTCGCGCTCGGCCCCGCCGGGATCGTCGACCGCCATCTCCAGGCGGTACTGGCCTGGGCGAAGGAGACGCGCCGCGCCGACGGGCGCCGCGTGATCGACGACGAATGGGTGCAGGTCACCCTGGCGCGCGTGCACGCCAAGGTCGACGTACTCAAGCTGGCGAACTGGCGCGTCGCGGCCGCGTTGAGCGACGGCGAGCTCAACCCCGCCGATGCGTCGGCGATGAAGGTGTTCGGCACCGAGCTGCGGGTGGAGGCGTTCGGCGCGCTGCTCGAGGTTCTCGGGAGCGAGGGCTACCTTGCCGGCGACTCACCCGGCGCGCTGCTGCGCGGTGACCTCGAGCAGGCATATCGCGCCGCGCCGGTCGGCACCTTCGGCGGCGGCGTCAACGAGGTGCAGCGCGAGATCATCGGCATGGCCGGCCTCGGCCTGCCCCGGGCGCCCCGGTGAGCGGTGCCGTGACGGACGGAGACGCGGCCGGCGCGGTGGCCATCGTCACCGGCGGCAACCGAGGTGTTGGGCGCGTCGTCGCCCGGCGATTCCTCGAGGAGGGCGCGTCCGTCGTGACGTGCTCGCGCGGTGCGTACGAGCAACCGCCCGCCGCCGAGGGAGTCGAGAACGCAGAGGGCAGGATCGTGCACGTGGCGTGCGATGTGCGCGACACCGAGCAGATCGACGCCGTCGTCACCCGTACCGTCGACGCGTTCGGGCGGGTCGACGTGCTCATCAACAACGCCGGCGGCTCGCCGGTTGCCGATGCCGGGACCGCCTCGCCCCGATTCCACAAGGCGATCATCGAGATCAACCTGACTGGGCCGCTGTGGTTCGCGCAACGCGTCAACGCGGTTATGCAGGAGCAGGACGAGGGCGGTTCGATCGTCAACATCTCGAGCATGGCGTCAGTCGTCCCGTCGCCGGGCCTGGCTTCGTACGGCGCGGCGAAGGCGGGGCTCAACCAACTGACCCGCACGCTCGCGGTCGAGTTCGGTCCCAAGGTACGGGTCAATTGCATCGCCCTCGGAACGATCCAGACCGAAGCGCTCGACGAGCACATCTTCGGCAACGACCCTGAGCGCAAGCGGCGCTACACCGAGGGCGTTCCGCTCCGCCGCATTGGAACCCCCGAGGAGATCGCCAACACCTGCATCTTCCTGGCGTCGGATCGGGCGCCGTACGTGAACGGCGCCACCATCTGGGCCGACGGCGGCGGAGTGCGGCAGGCATGAGCGCGCTCGACGGGTACAGCGCCCTGGTCACCGGGGGCGGGAGCGGCATCGGCCTGGCGTGCGCGCGGCGCCTCGGCGCCGACGGTGCCGCGGTCACGATCTGCGGCCGCACCGAGGAGCGACTGCGGGAAGCAGCGGGTGACGAACTGCGCTGG
>JBQTGU010000068.1:0-4909 GCA_052390575.1 Actinomycetota bacterium
GCCTCGATCCCTCTACACCAGGGGTCGAGGCCATCATCTGCTCATCCGGTCACGATCGCGAACACCCTCACCACCCAAACGCGCTGGTCAGAGCGTTCTTCTACAACGACTTCTTCAGGTCGAAGTAGCTAGGTCGGGATCGCTGCTCGCGTAAAGAGGAATGAGTCGCCCGGCCAATTCGAGCGCTTCGATAACGCGCTCGAAATCCGTCGTCCCGAGCCGTCGGAAGACTTCGCGCGCGTCGACCGAGCACCCGACGAACTTCGCCTCATCGAGAAGTGCCTTGTACGTGAAGATCCCCGGCCGACAATCAATACTGAAGCCGTTTCCCAGGAGAACGTGCTTTTCATCACCGAATTCACCGGCTTGATCGAGTGCCTCGGTGAACGAGAGGACGCGTTCAGTCATCGTGATCAGTGTGCCGTGGCGAACTCTCCCTAGCTTGGCAAGTTGTCAGCAAAAGTGGCCATGGCCGTAACTCGTGCCGATGCCCAGTCGGGTGTGAACCCCCATCCCATCAGTCGACTTAGAGGCCGCGCGGATAGGTAGCGAATGAGGTGACCATCCACCGCTCGTCGTGTGGGCCCCGAGATGATCGGGGTGCTCTCCCACACACGACGAGCCAGTGGAGGTCTCCGACATCATGCGCGCGTTCGACCCGGAAGTGGTAGATGCCGCCTGGGCTGCGGTGGAGCGGTTGTTGCCCGCGGTCCCGGCGGATGCACATCCGCTCGGCTGTCACCGGCCACGAGTGTCGGACCGGGTGTGCTTCGAGGGGATCCTGATCCGGCTGGTGACCGGCTGCGCCTGGGTCGACGCCGAGGCGCTGCTCGGCGGCGCGGTCTCGGACACGACGCTGCGGGCCCGCCGGGACGAGTGGGTCGCCGCCGGCGTCTTCGAGGCGCTCGCCGCCGAGGCGACCGACGCGTATGACCGCGTCGTCGGGCTCGACCTGAGCGAGTGCGCGGTGGACGGCAGCGCCCACAAGGCCCCCACCGGAGGCGAGGGGACCGGCCCCAACCCAACGGATCGGGGCAAGTCGGGCTGGAAGTGGTCCCTCTTCGCCGAGCGCAACGGCATCCCGATCGGCTGGGCCAGCGCGGGTGCGAACCGTCACGACACGGTCCTGTTGGAACCCACGCTCGCGGCGGCCGACGGGCGCGGGTTGCTGGCCGAGACCGAGACGCTGCACCTGGACCGGGGCTATGACAACGGGGTCGTGCATCGCCTCGTTGCCGACATGGGCATCGACGACCTCGTGTGCTCCAAGCGTCGCAAGACGGGGACCGCCCACGGCGACAAGAAGCTCGTCCCCCTCGGGATGCGCTGGCCGATCGAGCGCACCAACTCGTGGCTCTCGAACTTCGGGCAGCTGCGACGCAACACCGACCGCCGCATTGCCCACCGCCTCGCTCAACTCGCGCTCGCCGTCGTGCTGCTCATCACGGCCAAGCTCATCGACTGGCGAGATCGGTGGTGCCCGTGATGGCGCCTATCCGCGCAAGCTCTTAGTGAGGATTCCCGAGTCATTCGGGATGCCCTCGCAAGTGTCCTCGCCGATAACCATCCAGAGCACCCATTCGAGCTAACAGACGCGGAATGCGCGAGCGCGCGCCGGTTTCTCTCCAGCTTCAAGCGGATCTACACCGTCAACTACGACCTGCTCCTCTACTGGGTGCTCAGGCGGGAAGGGGATCCGACGATCAAGGATGACGATGGTTTCGGTGGCCGGGGTACGAAGCTGACGACGTCTCCTGGGACTGGTACTCGACGAGCACGCAGACGATCTTCTACCTCCACGGAGCTCTCCATCTGTATGAGCAAGACGAAGAAGTCTGCAAGTACACGTGGAGTCAGACGGGAGTTCGACTGATTGATCAGATTCGCGACGCTCTGGCTGATGGAAAGCTCCCCCTCGTTGTGACCGAGGGCGTGAGCAAAGCCAAGCTAACGAAGATGCTGCACTCCTCGTACCTCGCCTACTCCATACGCAGATTCGCGACAGTAGCCGGGAGCATGTTCATATTTGGTCACTCGCTTGCGCCAAACGACCAACACATCACGAGTCGGATCGTCAAGGGTAAAACCAGGGCGCTCTTCGTGAGCCTGCACGGCGACCCCGATAGCGCGTCAAACAAGCTCATCAAGGCTCGGGCGACCGCTCTCGCTGCACAGAGAGTCGAGAAACGGCCGATCGACGTGCGCTTCTTCGACTCCGCGAGTGCCGAGGTATGGCGCCCAACATCGTGAATGGTCGAGCGCGCTGCCGAACTTGCCGCGGCACGGTTCAGCTCCCGCAGAAGCGGAGCCAAGCGTCGCCGACTCGTGTCACGAATGTGTCACGGAACTCGCTGGGCGGCGTCCGAACTCAGCCACATACGGGCGCACCGGCCGGAAGATTTACGCAGGTCATGCAAGCGCTCGGCCAAGGCCCCCGATCCGATCGAACTCGTCGCTGGCACGATGAGCCAATCTCGTCGTGCTGAAGGCTTGACCTAGCGTGTGCCCTTAGCAGCAAGATAAGCGGTGCCTGTGATCCTCAGACAGGAGACTCCTCGTGGGCTTCCTTCGCAAGAAAAAGAAGACGAACGATGAGCCTTCATGGGAGGAACTCGTCCGGGATCCCGCGACGCGGCCTTTGGCAGAGCAAATCGCGAACAGCCCGGACACACTACGGAACACGTTCAATATCGGCGTGGCACTTTGTGTACCCAAGATCGAAGAACTCCTCGAACCCTCCGAGGAACAGCAGCACGCAGAGGCGTGCTTGTTCTTTGATCCTCAGGCCGGCCAAGGTGGCGGAATCGGATATCTCGTCATGACTGACTCGCGCTTTCTCTGGGCAGCGGCAGATCCGAGAGCCCCATGGGACTGCGGGGCCGTGCCACGCAGCGATGTCTTCAACATCAGGAAACGAACTGCTCAGTGGGAAGAGTGGATTCCTACTGTTCCGCTGGAGAACGGGCCGACACTCCGTCCAGTCGCCCGCGAGGAATTCGGCGGCCAACCGACAGATCTTGAGATCACGGTGACCGTTGACAAGCAGCCCGTGTCTCTTCGAATGCTGATCGATGAGAAGAGCGTGCTGCCCGATCAGTTGGTCGAGTAATGGGAGTCCTTGTTCACCGCTGCGCCCCCGCCCGGCAATCGAAGGCGAGTTCGTCGAGCGCTGTGGAAATGTGTCACGAATGTGTCACAGAACTCGCTGGACGGGGCCGGCCTGAGCGCACGCCGACGTAGTCGCTGGGACGTCTTCGCAGGTCGGGACGTACGCGCTGGACGGGCTCGGACCCCGAGGACGAGAACAAGGAGACTGGGGGACCCAAAGGTCGCGGGTTCGAGTCCCGCCAGCCCGACCGTGGCCTCAGGCGACGCCCGACATGGAGGCGTCGGCGAGGAGGCGCTCGCTGCGTCGCGCCAGGGCGGTCATGCCGAGCTCGCGGGCTGACTCGAGCGCAACGACTACATGGGCGCGGGCCTGCTCTGCGAATTCGCTCCCACCAAGGAGCGCGAGTCCGTACTCGTACTCGGTGCTCGCCGCGACCGGCCGAGCGCCTACCGCACGTTCGGCCCGGAGTGCTCGCGCCAGGTGCCACACTGCCTCGGCCCGGCCCATGGTACGGGCGAGGATGCCGAGTGTTTGCTCGACCGAGCACCAGACGGCATAGCCGTCGCCAAGGACGACGAATCGGTCAGCATGAGGGCGAAGCAGGTCGTACACGGCGCGTGCCAGCGACGCGTTGCCGACTCTGCCGCAGGCCTCGGCGATCGCGCCCATGCAGAACAACCAGTTCTGATCGCGGCGGATGTCCTCGACACCGCAGGCAAGGCGATCAAGTTCGGCGGCGGCCTGATCGGTCTGCCCAGTGGCCGCGTACAGCACCGCGAGCCCGGCGCGCCATGCGGGGACGTGCGGAAATTCGTCGACGAAGCTCGCCGCTACCTCGACCATCTCCGCGGCTCGCCCCTGCCAGATGCGCAGGATGCAGAGCTGGCCGGCGAAGGCCTGGACGGAGGCGAAGGTCTCGGGGGAGAGCGCGGCCGCCTCGTTCATGAGGGTCTCGGCCTCACCGAAGTGGCCTGCTACGAGGTGGCGGCCGCCGCGCAGGCCCGCCGACCACACCTGCTGGAGAGGATGGTGGAGCTCCTCGGCGAGCTGCCGATGGATCGCGATCTCCCGGTCGGCTTCCTCGTGCGCTCCCAACTCCAGCAGGTTGGCAGCGCGTCGCCCGCGCGCCGTCATCGCCAGCTCGGCGTCACCGGCGGCGGTCGCGGCATCGAGCATCTCCGTCGACACCGCCAACCGATCGGCGACGTTGTCGGGCCCCCAGATCGCGCGCAGGCGACTGTGGAGCGCGGCGGCCAGGACAGCCGCGTCACCGAGCCGCCGAGCAGCCTCGACGGCGCCGGCGGAGAGCTCGAGGCGCCGCGTGTCGTCATCGTCGAAGTAGAGCTCTTCGGCCAGACGGGCGGTGAGGCGGGCGTGCAACCCGGGTTCGAGCGGACCGGCGGCGAGCGCCTCTTCCAAGAGGGCAACAGTGTCGCGGGCGACGACCCCGTAGTCGGCCCACAGGTCGCGGACGCCCCAGTCGCTCACCCCGAGCGCGACGCGCGCCAGCATCTCGGCGTCTCCCGCCTGGCGGGCCGCCGTGGTCGCGGCCGCGAGCGCATCCCGGCTCCGCTCCCGTTGCCCGAGACGAACCCGGGCGTCGCCAAGGCCGAGGAGCGTCTCCGCCTCGAGTCGTGGTTCCGGGCTCGGCATTCGACTGAGGAGCGCGAGCACCTCGTCGTACCAACGGGCGGCCTCCTCGTACGCGACCCGGGCGGTCGCGTAGGTCGCGGCCCGGAGACCGTAGGCGACGGCCTTCTCGAGGTCGTCGGCGCGAGCGAAGTGGTGGGCGAGCTCGGC
>JBQTGU010000069.1:0-22604 GCA_052390575.1 Actinomycetota bacterium
CGGCGCGACCCCGGAGGCGCTGGTGGCGTCGGCCCAGCGCGAGCTCGCCTACTTCGCCGACGTGGACTTTGAGGACGTGAAGATCTCGGTGAAGGCGTCGAGCGTGCCGGTGATGATCGACGCCTACCGGCTCCTTTCCGAGACCGTCGACCACCCGCTCCACCTGGGTGTCACCGAAGCCGGCCCGCCGCCGGCCGGCCTGGTGAAGTCGACCGCCGGCATCGGCACGCTGCTGGCCGAGGGCATCGGCGACACCATCCGTTTCTCGCTCACCGCCGACCCGGTCGAGGAAGCCCGCGCCGGCCGCCAGCTGCTCGAGGCGCTCGGCTTGCGCGAGCGCAAGGGCCTCGACCTGATCGCGTGCCCGTCGTGCGGTCGGGCCGAGGTCGACGTGATCGGTGTCGCCAAGGACGCCCAGGCGGCGCTGGAGGACCGCAAGATCCCGTTGCAGGTGGCGGTGATGGGCTGCGTCGTGAACGGGCCGGGCGAGGCCCGCGACGCCGACCTCGGCATCGCCGCCGGCCGGGGGAAGGGCCACCTGTTCGTGAAGGGCAAGGTCGTGCGGGTCGTCCCCGAGGCCGACATGGTCGACGCGCTGGTCGAGGAGGCCGAGCGGATCATGGAGGAGGGCGTCGAGGCGGTGCTGGCGTCGGCCGACGCCGGCGCGGAGGCCGAAGCCGAGGCCGCCCGCGAGGAGCTGCTCCAGATCCAGGGCACCGACGCCAACCGGGACGCCGAGAAGATCGAGCGCATCCGCGAGGTCGCCGAGTAGACGCGACCCGGCCCGCCGGAAGGCCGGCGGGCCGGGTTCGAACTGTCTGGTTACGAGCGTGCGGAAGTTCTTAGGGCAGGAACTGCACCCCGTTCACCTCGACGCCCGTGACCGTTGCCTTGGCGTCGAGGCCAGACATGCTGACGGAGATCACGGTCTGCGTGTTCCCGTCGATCCCCTGGGCCGGAGGCGCGCCCTGCTTCAAGCCGGCGAGAGTGATCCCCGGTCCGAACGGGGCCGACTTGAAACACGCGAACGGCGGAGCCGGTGTGTTGCACGGGCCCGAGAAGAAGTTGACCGGGTCGTTGTTCAGGAAGACGTACTCGTGCCCGGTGGCCGCGCCGACGACCTGGCCGAAGCTCGCGATCGCGTCCCCACAGAATCCGGCGCCCGGCGAACCGTCCGGCCCGCCTGGGCACAGGAAGTTCGGCGAGTCGCCGCTCTTGTCGAGCACCAGGGAGACCGTGACGTTATTGCTGCCGCCGGTCGTGGTGACCTTGATGCTGTTGATGTCACCGAGCTTGTTCAGACCGCCGGTCACGAAGCCGGCGCCCGAGCCGGTGCCGTTGGGGCCGCCCGAAGAGTTGACGACCTGGAGCGTCACCCCGTTCGCCCCCACCGAGTGCCCCGCAACCCCCTCGGCGCAGACGGCGCGCGAGAAGTTCTTCGACGGCGACCGGAAGCCGTTCATCGGCTCCGCGCTGGGCAGTCCCGGCAGGCACCCGTTGGTGATGGTGGTCGCCAGGAGGTTCTTGCCGAATTCCTTCACCGGGACACAGGCCGTGGCGACCAGCGCAACGAGCGCCAGGGCGGGCAGGGCAAATCTTGCGAAACGGAACGACATCTTGCAGCCTCCCCCTCTTGTTAGTGCTGCTCGGGGCAGTCTGCCTGACGCCCGACAGGTTGTCTATTGGCGACGCGAGTTTTTCTTGAACAGGAATATGCACGAAAGGTGCAGAAGTGACGGGAGGCCGGCGGGGCGACCGCTAGGGGAGGATCTGGACGTTGTTCAGGACGAGCGAGGCGACGACCGAGTTGGCGTCGTCCCCGGCGAAGAAGAGGCTGAACTCGGTGAACGCGACGACCTGCAGCCCGACCCGGGTGTTGGCGTCGATGCCGGGCTCGACTCCCGCCTTCAACTCGCCGAGCGTGGTCGGGGGCCCGCCCGCCTGGTCGAGGGTGAACTCCCGGCTGTCGTTGATCTCGACCTGACCGCCGGCGGTGAAGGGCCCGATGGCCCTCTCGTCGCCGCCGAACCCGGTGCTCATGCCGTTGGCGTCCCACTCGCCCCATTCGCCGTTGCCGCTCTGGTCGATGACCAGGTTGAGGAGGACGGGACTCGATCCCGGCGCGAGCACGACGCGGGCGTTGACGAGGTCGCCGAGCCGGAAGAGCGGTGTGTAGAAGCCGGTGAACGCGCCGCAAGGACAGCCGGCGTTACTGATGGCGAGGTTGACCGTGCCGTTGGAGTTCAGCGTCTGGGACGCCGCGCCCGCGCCCCCGTTGACCGGCTGGGTGAACGGGGTCAGCGATCGGAACTCAGGTCCAAGCGACAACGGGTCTTCCTGGACGTAGTAGTACGCGATCGAACGGCCGGGGACGACCTGGGGCTTGACCGGCGTACAGGCCGCTGCGAGGAATGCGAGCAGGACGACCACCGGCAGCGCGAGTCGAACGACCGAACGAATGCGCATGGCTCTCTCCTCTATCCCTGTTCCCGCCCGGCGATCACGAGACGGTACCCGACGTCGAGCTCGTCGAGGTCGAGGAGCTCGGCGTTGCGCTCGTGCCACGCACCCGAGCGCAGGTCGGCCTCCAACCGTTTCATGGCGCGGCCGGCGATGCCGTCGGTCATGAGCGCGAGGCCCGAGATCGAGTTTCGGACCTCGGGGTCGAGAAACGCCTCGGGGCGGCGCCAGTACGCGCCGCCGAACCCGTCGGTGCAGTCGTGCGGGACGGGGACGGGCTCGACTCGGGTCGGCTGCATCAGCGCGCACGCGGCATCGAGTGTCGCGACGCTGCGTTCCCACTCGGACATCTCGGGCACGTAGTCGCGGACGAACCAGAAATTCGACGCGTAGAACTCGACGTCCCAGGTCAGCACCACTTGGCGCCGCGACACCCGAGCGAGCTCGGCGAGGCCGCCCTTCGGGTCGGACCAATGTTGGAGCGAGAGCAGCGCGATGGCGGCGTCGAACGCGCCGGTGGCAAACGGCAGGGCTTCGGCCACCCCGCGGACGACCGGGGCCGACCTCGGTGGGCGCTGGCGGATCATCACCTCCGACGGGTCGACCGCGACCCAGCTGCGGTCGGCGAGCTCGTAGGAGCCGGTCCCGGCCCCGACGTTGAGCACGGTGCGGGCGCCGCCGAGGGCGGCGGCGATGCGGGCGGCGATGCGGGGATCGGGCCGGCGCCGTTCGGCGTAGCCGACGCCGATGCTGTCGTAGACCGGCTCCACGTCGGTCACCCGCGGGCCAGCCGCCGGTCCTGCCACCACTTGCGAACGCCGGCGGCCGAGCCCGCATCCAGCTGGTGGGCCCGCAGCTTCTCCTCGAGCGCGGAGTCGAGGGGCGCGAGGTCGCCGAGCACCCACGAGAGCAGGAGGTCGGCGAGGGCGGGGTTGCGGGGCAGCACTGGGCCATGAAGATACGTGCCGACGAGGCGTTCCTTGAGGATCCCGTCGTATCCGTCGCCGTTGCCGCCGCCGACCCGCACCCGCCCCAACGGCCGCTCCCCTGCACCGAGGGTCGTGCGCCCACCGTGGTTCTCGAACCCGGTGAGCGTCGGGAGCGGGTCGTTCGGCTCCACGACCACTTCGCCGATGAGCCGGGGGGAACCGGCTCGGGTCACGGCGTCGATAAGGCCGACCCCGTCGATGCTGTGGCCGTCGGCGGCGTCGTAGCGGTGCCCGATGAGCTGGAACCCGGCGCAGACCGCGAGCACAGCGGCGCCGTTGTCGCGAGCGCGGGCAATGTTGGCCGCCGCGGCCCGCATACCTGCCGCTGCCATCGACTGGGGGTCGTCCTCGCCGCCGCCGAAGAGGTAGAGGTCGAGCGAGTCGGGGATCGGCTCGCTCGCCGCCACCTCGACCAGCTCGGCGTCGTGGCCGCGCCAGCGGGCCCGCTGCACGAGCACGACCGCGTTGCCGCGGTCGCCGTAGGTGCCGAGCAGCTCGGGGTAGATGAGCCCGACCCGCAGAGTGGAGTCCCTCATCGCGCCGTCACCCGTACCGCCGGTACAGCGCCGAGAACTGCGTGTACGACGCGATGACCGCGACCTCGTCGCCCTCGAGCCGAGCGGCGGCCGCGACCGGATCGCGCTCGACCATGTGCTCGACCTCGGCGTAGCGGAGCCGGACGGCGACGTCGAGGGCGCGCTCACCGGCGGCGGCGACGGCGTGGCCGCGGAGCAGTTCATAGGGCACGTCCCAGAGCCAGGACGGGTCCTTGCCGTCGGCGACGCGCGCGTTCACCGCGATCACGACCGCGCCCGGTCGGGGCGCGACGTGGTGGAGCACCTCTGACCACCCGGCGGGGTTCTTGGCCAGGAAGAAGTGGAGCGGCCGGCCGTCGGCGAGCGCGACCGTGCGGTAGCGGCCGGCGACGGTCGAGATCTGTGCCGCCGCCGCGGCGGCGTCACGCGCCGGTACGCCGAAATGGGTCGCGGCGGCGGTGATCGCGAGGGCGGCGTTGGCGCGGTTCCAGCGACCGGGGAGCGCGAGGTCGAGCGGGACCCGCTCGCCGTCGAGCACCAGGTTCCCGTCGGCGTCGAGGCGGTGAGGTGTCGACGGCTGGGTGAAGCCGCAGTTGGTGCAGTCGAACCCGTCGTCCGACCAGCGCAGCAGCGCCGCACAGCTCGGGCAGGTGGCGGCGTCGTTGCGCCAGCCGGCGCCGAGCTCGACCCACGTGGTCTTGGCCGGGGTGGCGGCCCAGACGACGTGGGGATCGGACGCATTGGCGACGATCCGCAAATCCGGGTGCGCCTCGGCGACCTTGCGCCAGCTGTCACCGACCGCGTGGACCTCGCCGTAGCGGTCGAGCTGGTCACGGCTCAGGTTGCCGAGCACCAATAGCTCGGCGCCGAGGGGGTCGACGACTCGCGGAACGACCCGCTCGTCGACCTCGAGCACGGCGGCGCCGGGCCCGTCCGCGCTCGCCAGGGTCGGGGCGATGCCGGAGGTGAGGTTGGCCCCGGTCGAGTTGCTGATGACCGGGTGACCGGCGGCTTCGAGCGCGGCCGCGAGGAGACGGGTGGTCGTCGTCTTGCCGTTGGTCGCCGACACGAGCGCGACCCGCTGCCCCCGCGCCAGTTCGGTCAACGCGTTCGGCGCCACCGCGTTGAGCACGCGGCCGCTGATCGTCGCGCCCGCACCGCGACCCGTGACCCGCGACGCCCACCCGGCGAGGCGTCCGGCGGCGACCGCGACGCGCGTTCGCACTGACACGCTCACGTTCGTTCGCTCCAGAACGCCTCGACGACGTACGGGAACACGAGCTCGGCGCGATCGCGCGTCTCGGGATCGGAGTCGAGAATGGCGTGAACCTCTGAGACGACCGCGGCGCGCTCGGCAGCCGGGAGGGCGGCGACGTGGCTCGTCGTCGTGAGGCGCTCGGCCACTCCGGCATGGCTCATCACCTGGTCGTTGGAGAACTGCGCGCGCTCGACCGGCGCGAAGTGCGGATCGTGGGCGAAGATCCTCTCCTGCCAGCCTGTGACCAGGTGCGTCATCATCCACGGCGCCGACGCTTCCTTGCTGGCGAGGAGCTCCCGCAACCGCCGCACCCGGTCGATGGAGGCGTCCCAGCGATTCCAGATCAGGCCGAGCCGGCCGTTGGGTCGCAAGACGCGGTGCAACTCGGGGAGAGCGGTGTCGCGCTCGAACCAGTGGAACGCCTGCGCCACCGTGACCGCGTCGAAGGACGAAGCCCTGAAGGGCAGCCGCTCCGCGGTTCCGGCCGTGATCGGCACCGACGGGACAGATGTGGCCAACACGCGCCACATCCCTTCGATCGGTTCGGCCGCGACGACATCGGCACCGGTGTGGACGAGCGATCGCGTCAGCTTGCCGGTGCCCGCCGCGAGGTCGAGGACCTGCGCACCGGCGGCGATGCGCAGGTGGTCGCACAGCCACGCCACCGCGTCAGGCGGGTATCCGGGACGGGCACGCTCGTATGCAGGCGCCTCGCTCCCGAACCCCTGGCGGGCGACCTCGTGGACGGTCATGGCAGCGCGCCGAGCACCACCACGCCGACCGCGTCGCACTCGAGCGCGATGGGATCGCGACGCCGGCGCCGCTCGCCGAGCTCCTCGGGTGTCCAGCCCAGGGGCTCGAGGCCCGGCGGGCGCCCGGCGGTGAGCAGCTCGAGGCGGGAGCGGCCGTCGGCGGGCAGGTCCTGGGCGACCACCAGCACGTCGAGGTCGCTCCACTTGTTGAAGTCACCTCGCGCGACCGAGCCGAACACAACGGCCGCGACCACACCGAGATGGCGGTCGAGACCGGCGGCCCAAACCCGGGCCTGCTCGATGCGCTCGGCGCGCTCGGCTTCGCGCCGCTGCACGATCGGGTGGGTCACGGCGATCCTCGGAGCTCTTGCCATGCTCGGTCGACCGCGGCGACGACCTCGTCGGCGTCGGCGGCCGCCTGCGTCGAGTCGGCAGCCGTGTAGTGCGCCGCCGGAGCCCCGCCGGCATGGGCGTCGGGATAGCGGGCGGCGATGTAGTGGCGGGAAAGGCGAGCGGAGGCTTCGCCGACGTCCCAGCCCGCTCCGAGGTTCGCCGCGGCCCGCGCCGCCAGCACCGTCACGTCGTGGCCCCACGCGTCGAGCCCGGCGCCGTGCAGGAGCCCTTTCAGCGCGAGCTGGGCAGCCTGTTCGTACAGGAAGCAGGCCCAGTCGTGGCGATCACCGGCCCGGGCCAGCTCGGCCGTTTCGCGCGCCGCGACCGACTGCTCCCGCCAGCGGGAGAACTCGGGATGGTCGAGTGGCGCGGCCACGGCCTCAGCGTAGGGCGCACGACGGCGCGATCGACGCGGTCAGCCGTGCAGGCCGCACTCGATCTTGTCGGTGCCGGCCCAGCGCCCGGCGCGGGCGTGTTCGTCGTCGCCCACCGGTTGCGTGCAGGGCCAGCAGCCGATCGACGCGTAGCCCTGCTCCCGCAGCGGGTGCACGGGCAGGTTGCGGTCGCGGGCATAGCCCTCGACGTCGAGGTCGGTCCACGTCGCCAGCGGGTTGACCTTCACCAGGCCCTTGCCGACGTCGTAGCTGACGATCGGCGCCTTCGCCCGGGTCGGCGCCTCCGACCGGCGCAGCCCGGTCATCCACGCCGACTTGCCCTCGAGCGCCCGGGCGAGCGGGTCGATCTTGCGGAGCTGGCAGCAGCCGTCGGGGTCGGTCTTCCAGCGGTCGTCGGGCTCGACCTCGGGGTGGGTGATCGTGAGGTTCAGCGAGTACCGGTCGCGCAGGCTCTCGACGTACTCGATCGTCTCGGGGAAGTGGTATTGGGTGTCGAGGAACACCACCTCGATGTCGAGCGCGACCCGAACGGCCATGTCGAGCAGCACGCAGTCCTGGCCCGACATCGCCAGCACGAGCGAGTCGCCGTACTGCTCCCACGCCCACGCGACCACCGACGACGCCGGCGCGTTCTCGAACGACTTCGAGACCTCCGCCAGCTCGGCGAGATCGGGGAGCTCGCTGGAGGTGGTCGTCGTCGTGCTCACGTGGCGCACTCGCTGTCGCCGACGTCGGCGACGTAGGGACCGGTCTCGTCGAAGTCGACGTAGAAGTCGGGGTTCTCGTCGGGGTCGGGGAAGTCGTCGAGCTCTTTGAGCAGCGTGCCGACTCCGGCTGCGCCACCCGAGCGGTCGAGCCACTGGCCGAACGTCTCGCCCGCCGAGCGCTCCTCGGCGAACTTCCCGACCACCCGCACGACCGCCTCCGACGCCCGCTTGGCCGGGAGCTTGACCGCCTTCTGGCCGAAGTCGATCTCGGTGTGGCCGACGCGACCGCCCAGGAGCATCTGGTACCCGGGCGCGGCCCGGCCGTGGGCGCGGCGCTCGAGCCCGACGAAGCCGATGTCGGAGATGTGGTGCTGGCCGCACGAGTTGGTGCAGCCCGAGATGTTGACCCGCACACCGCCCACCTCGGCCAGGCCCGACATCTCGAGCGCCCGGCCGATGTCGTCGGCCAGGCCGCGCGACTGCGTGACCGCAAGGTTGCAGGTGTCGGCGCCGGGGCAGGCGACGACGTCGCGGGCGAGCTCGGCGCCGGGCTCGGCCATGTTGATCTCGGCCAGCCGGGCGTACAGCGGGTTGAGCTGCTCCTCGGTCAGGCCGCGCAGGGCGAAGTTCTGCCGGTTGGTGACCCGCACCTCGAGGTCGAAGTCGCGCTGGATGTCGGCGAGAGCGCGGAACTGGTCGCCGGTGATGTCACCGAGGCGGCAGTACGCGTACGCGCTCACGGTCCCGTTGGCCCGGCCCCGCACCACGTTGGCGTTCTCCCACTTCTCGTACGGGTTGAGGCCGAGGAACTGCACCGGCGACTCGCCCACCTGCGTGACCGGCCCGGTGCCCATGCCCGCGGGGGCGTCGCCCTTCTCCTGCACCGGCTCGGGCAGGCCACCGGCGTACGACGACGCCGCCGGCAGGAACTTGCGCTCCTTGAAGACCCGCTCGCGCAGCTCGTCGATGCCCATCGTGTCGACCAGCCACTTCATGCGTGCCCGCAGCTTGTTGTCGCGGTTGCCGTAGTGGTCGAAGACCCGCACGAGGGCCTCGAGGGTGGGCATGAGCTGCTCGCGGGGAGTGAAGTCCTCCAGCGCGAGCGCGGGGTGGGGGTTGGCGCCGAGACCACCGGCGATGAACACCTTGAAGCCGGGCTCGACGCTGCCGTCGGGCTGCGGCTGGTTGACCGCAATGACGCCGACGTCGTTGAACATCGCCTGGCCGCAGTCGGTGACGCAGCCGGAGAAGTTGATCTTGAACTTCCGGGGCAGCCGCTGCGCGTACGGGTTGCGGAGGAAGAAGTCGGTCGTCGCCTGCGCCCACGGGCTGATGTCGAGAACCTCGAACGGGCACGCGCCCGCGAGGTGGCAGCCGGTGACGTTTCGGACGGTGTCGCCGCACGCCTCCCGCGATGTGAGACCGACCGACGCCAGGAGGCGCACGACCTCGGGCGTCTGCTCGAGCTGGACGAAGTGGACCTGCACGTTCTGACGGGTGGTGAGGTGGCCCCAACCCCGCGAGTACTCGTCGGAGATGTGGCCGAGCATCTCGAGCTGCTCGGGCTCGAGCCGGCCGTGGGGGACCTTGACCCGGACCATCTGGTGGTGGCCGCCCTGCCGCTGGCCGTAGATGCCCTGGTTCAGCCGGAAGACGCGGAAGACGTCCTCCTCGATCTCGCCTGCGAGGTACCGGCGCACGCCGTCCTCGAACTTGTCGAGCTCGTCGGCGATCTCGGGCTCGAGCGGTCGGGCCTGCAGCTCTTTGATGTCGATGGCCATCACATGGCTCCTTCGCTCGGCGCCGGGATACCCGGCACCGTCCCTACGGGAATGCTCATCCGCACGGTGGCAGTCCTCCCTTACCGGGAAGCGTCGATGAGGAGGCGGGCGATCTCAGGCCGGGTGAACTCGACCGGCGGCAGCTCGCCCGCGGCGAGGAGCTCGCGCACCTTCGTGCCCGAGAGGTGCACGTGCTCGGCGGCGTCGTGGGGGCAGGTCTTGCCCGACGCCATCGACCCGCACGCGGCGCAGAAGAAGGAGTGCTCGAAGAAGACGGGGGTGATGCCGAGCTCCTCGGTGCCGATCTCGCGCAGCAGATCCTGGGCCGCGTAGGTGCCGTAGTAGTCGCCGACGCCGGCGTGGTCGCGCCCGACGATGAAGTGGGTCGCGCCGTAGTTACGCCGGCAGACGGCGTGGAAGACCGCCTCGCGCGGGCCGGCGTAGCGCATCGGCGCGGGGAAGAGCCCGAGCAGCGCGCGGTCGGCGGGGTAGTAGTCGTCGAGCAGTGCCTCGTAGCAACGCAGGCGCACGTCGGCGGGGATGTCGTCGCCCTTGGTCTCGCCCACGAGCGGGTGCACGAGCAACCCGTCGACCGACTCGAGCGCGACCTTGGTGAGGTACTCGTGTGCCCGGTGGATCGGGTTGCGGGTCTGGAACGCCACCACCGTGCGCCAGCCCCGCTCGGCGATGGCGGCCCGCACCGCGGCCGGCGACGCCGGGTGATGGTCGAAGGGCGCGGGAAGCGCGAGCGCGGGATGGTCGGCCTCGACGACGACCTTGCCGCCGACCCGCCACGGGCCGCCCTCGAGCACGACCGCGGCGCCGGGGTGGGCGGGGTCGTCGGTGCCGAACACGGCTTCGACCTCGGCAACCGGATCGACCTTGTACACCTCGGGCTCGGCGAGGGTGCCGACGACGTCGCCGTCCGGCGTCAGCAGCTCGACCTCGTCCTCGCCCCGCAGCTCGGCCGCCTCGTGCACGTCGACCGCGGGCGCGATCGGGAACGGCCACAGCCGACCCGACGCCAGGCGCATGCCGGCGACGACGAAGGCGTGGTCCTCCTCGCCGACGAAGCCGTCGAGCGGGTCGTAGGCGCCCCACGCCAGCAGGCGGAGGTCGGAGAGGTCTCGGGGGGTGAGGCGGATGGCGGGCATGACGGCGCGGCGGCTCCTTCGAAGGGGCGGTGAGGGCGGACGCGCGGCTTAGAGGGCGCGACCCGGCGCGGAGCGACACATCTCGTCCCGGACCTCGTGGGGGGTCCGGCCCATGGAGATGCTGGCGGCGCCGAGCGCGCGGATCACGCCTTGAAGACTAGCGGCTCCGGGGCCGAAATACCACCAGACAGGTCAGGAATTGTCGCCGCCCATAGGCTGTTGACGTGCCGACCACGACGGCCGCCGACGGAACCGCGGTCGCCTACGAGGTCGACGGGTCGGGGCCTCTTCTCCTGCTGGTGCACGGGATCACCGAGGACCACACCATGTGGGACCCGATCGTGGAGCGCCTGCGGGACGAGTTCACCTGCGCTCGCCTCGACCTCCGGGGCCACGGCCGTTCGGCGCCGGCGGCCGCCTACGACTCGTTCAGCACCGTCGCCGACCTTGCCGCCACCGTCGAAGCGGTCGCGGCGCCGGATGCACCCGTGATCGTCGGGCACTCCCTGGGCGGGTTCCTGGCCACGGTCTACGCGGTGACGGGGGCGGGTCCGCTGCGGGCAGTGGTGAACGTCGACCAGTCGCTGCGGCTCTCGGACTTCGCCCAGCTCGTGCGACCGCTCGAGGCCGACCTGCGGGGCCCGGCGTTCGCGGACGTGTTCGGCGCGATTCTCGACTCGCTCGGCGCCGACCGGCTCGACCCCGAGACGCAGCGCCGGCTGCACGAGCTCCACGAGCACGCCCGCCAAGATTTCGTACTCGGTGCCTGGCAGGCGATCTTCGACTCGACCGACGAGGAGATCGAGGCGCTCGTCGAGTCGATGGTCCCCAATCTCGAGGTGCCGTACCTGGCGCTCCACGGCGCCAACCCCGGGCCGGGCTACGCCGACTGGCTCACGAGCCGGGTCCCGACTGCCACCGTCGAGGTCTGGGACGGGCACGGGCACTGGCACTGGTTGCATCTCGTCGATCCCGATCGATTCGTCGCCCGGGTCCGGGACTTCGTGGCCGCGACCTGAACTTGGGGTCCGGGACGTACGCAGTTGGATCACTGGCGATCATGGCAGTGGTCGCCGCCCTCGGCTGGGGCGCGTATCGGCTCAGGAGCGCACTCCTACCGGGATGGTCGGGACCGCCGGCGCGTCTCGCCGAGGTCGTGCTGGCGCTGGCGGCACCGGTCGCGCTGGGCGAGCTGTTGGGGTCGTTCGGCGCGTTGTGGCGGTTCCCGGTGCTGGCCGCGTGTCTCGCCGGCGGCGTCGCGATGGGCATCGTGGGTCGCCGGCTGGCGCCCGAGCCGGTCCCCGGCGCGGCGCCCGTCCCGGCGAGGTCGCGGCGCGAGGAGCTGATCGTCGCCGGGCTCGCGGTCGCGCTGGTGGCGACCCAGTGGGTGTCGCACGTCGCCGTCAGCCTCGACCGGGGCATGACCCACTACGACACCCTCTGGTATCACCAGCCCTACGCCACCCGCTTCGTGCAGAGTGGCCGGCTCACTGATCTGGTCGACCGGGCCGACGACTTCCACGCGTACATCGCCCACGGCTCGGAGCTCCTCCACGCGATGGTGATCCTGCCATTCGGTCGCGACTTCGTCTCGCCCGTCGTCAGCGTCGGCTGGGCCGCGCTCGCGCTGCTGGCGGCCGCGTGCGTCGGCCGACGTCACGGCGTCGCCGCGCTCTCGGTGCTGGGGGCAGTGGTCGTGCTCGGGGTGCCGATGCTGGCGGGCACGCATCCCGGTCAGGCGTCGAACGATGTCGCCGCCGCGGCCTTGCTGCTGGCGGCGATCGCGCTGCTGCTCGAGGGGCAGCTGGCGCCGGTGCCGACCGCGCTGGCCGGAGTCGCCGCCGGCCTCGCGCTCGCCGTCAAGCTCACGGTGGCGGGCCCGATAGCGGTCCTCTCGGTCGGCGTCGTCGTGCTCGCGCTGCGCGCCGCTCGTCGCGCCACCGCACTGGCGTGGTGCGTCCCCGTCGCCGCCTTCGGTTGCTACTGGTTCGTGCGCAACCTGGCGGTGGCCGACAACCCGCTGCCGTTTTGGGACTTCCCGATCGTGTTCGACGCCACCATCGACAAGCCCGGGCTTTCGATCCTCGACCGCATCCGCGACGGGGACGGGATCGCCTTCCTCTTCCCTGCGTACACCGAGTCGCTCGGTCGGGCGTGGCCGTTCGTACTCGCGCTCGGCGCCGCCGGGGGCCTGGCCATGCTGGTCGGCCGGCGTGCCGGGCTCGAGCGGCTGGTGGGCGGGGCGGTCCTCGCCGGCGCGGTCGCGTACCCGTTCACCCCGCTCACCGGCGACCACTTCCAGTTCGCGTTCACCGTCCGCTTCCTCACGCCCGCACTGCTGGCCGGCGCCGTCCTCCTTCCTCTGATCGTCGCCGACACCGCGGTCGCATGGAGGCGAGTGCTCCTCGGCGTGCCGGCGGGCTTCGTGGTGCTGGGCGCCTTCGCCCGTCATCACGAGGGGATCGAGGCCTGGCCGACGGATCACCTCGTACCCGGGCTCGTCGTCGGCGTCCTCGTGCTCGCGGTGACCGCGCTCGTCGTCACCGGTCGAACCGAGGTCGTCTCCGGCCGCGCCGGGCTCGTGGCCGGAACGCTCGTGCCCCTGGTGGTCGTCGGAGGCTGGTTCGTGCAACGCCACTACCTCGAGCACCGCTACGTGAACGGGGGCCATCGGCTCGACGACGTGTACGCCGAGTTCCGGGACATCAGCGACGAGCGGGTGGCGGTGTTCGGCGAGTCGGAGATCTACCCGCTGTTCGGCCTCGACCTCTCCAACCGCGTGACCACCTTGTCGGGGCCGACGGCCGCGGCCACCCCCCGGCGGTGCCGGTACTGGCAGGAGGCCCTGACCGACGGTCGGTACCGCTACCTCGTGGTGACCGCGAACAAGCTGCTGGTCGAGCGGTCGCCCCAGCCCTGGGTCGCGGGCGACCGTGCGGCCCGCGTGGTGCTCCGGAGCGGTGACACCGTCGTCTACGAGCTCGACGGAACCCTCGACCCCGATCGCTGCCGGGCCACGTAGGGTCTGCGTCATGCGGATGTCGCGTTTCTTCCTCCGCACGCTGCGCGACGACCCCGCCGACGCCGAGGTCGACAGCCACCGCCTGCTGGTGCGCGCCGGGTACATCCGCCGCGTGGCCAGCGGGATCTACTCGTGGCTCCCGCTCGGCTACCGGGTGCTGCGCCGGGTCGAGCAGATCGTCCGCGAGGAGATGGACCGCGCCGGCGCGCAGGAGCTGTGGCTGCCGATCACCCAGCCCCTCGAGCTGTGGGAGCGCACCGGCCGCAACCAGGCCTACGGGCCCGAGCTGTTCCGTCTCCAGGACCGGCGGGAGACCGGCTTCTGCCTCTCGCCCACGGCCGAGGAGGTGATCACCGCCACCGTCGCGAACGAGTACTCGAGCTACCGGGACCTGCCGGTGAACCTGTACCAGATCAACTGGAAGTACCGCGACGAGCTTCGACCCCGCTTCGGCCTGCTGCGGGGACGCGAGTTCCTGATGAAGGACGCCTACTCGTTCGACCTCGACCTCGACGGCCTCAAGCGCACCTACCAGGAGATGTTCGACGCGTACACGACCGTCTTCACCCGCTGCGGGCTGACCTTTCGACCGGTCGAGGGCGAGGCCGGCGCCATCGGCGGCGACGTCAACCACGAGTTCATGGCGGTGGCGGCCGTGGGCGAGGACGCCTTCGTCTGGTGCCGGTCGTGCGACTACGCCGCCAACACCCAGGTTGCGGTCCGGAAGGCGCCGCCGCTTCCCGAGGGCACGGTCGACGCCCCGCCGATGGAGAAGGTGCACACGCCCGACCTGCCCGGGATCGCCGGCGTGGCCGAGCACCTCGGCGTCACGCCCGACCGCATGCTGAAGTGCATCGCGTTCGCCATCTCCTCCGAGGATGGGGACGACGAGCTCGCCCTCGCCGTCGTCGCCGGCGACCGCGAGGTCAATCCCTACCTCTTCGCCCAGGCGGTCGCGCCCCGGACCGCGCGCGTCCTCGCCGACGAGGACTTCGACGCGCACCCCGAGCTCCCGAAGGGGTACATCGGCCCGCACTACGAACGGGCCGCGCTGGTCGTCGCCGACGCCGGGCTCCGCGACGCTGATCACGGCTGGGTCACCGGCGCCAACGAGGTCGACCACCACGTGCGCAACGCCGTGCTCGGACGCGACTTCCAGGTCGACGTGTGGGCCGACCTCGCCACGGTTGTGACCGGCGACCCGTGCCCGCGCTGCGGCTCGCCCTTGTCGGTCGACCGCGGCATCGAGGTCGGGCAGGTGTTCCAGCTCGGAACCAAGTACTCGGAGGCGCTCGACTGCAACTACACCGACGAGGCGGGGGAGCAGCACCCGATGGTCATGGGCTGCTACGGCATCGGCGTCTCGCGCGTTGTCGCCGCCATCGCCGAGGAGCACCACGACGAGGGCGGGCTCGCCTGGCCGGCCGCGGTCGCGCCGTATCAGGTCCACCTGGTCGCCCTCACGGGGAAGGCCAAGAAGGGAGAGGAAGGCGCGGCCGGCGATGTCACCGCCGCCGCCGACCGCATCTACGCCGAGCTGACCGAGGCGGGAGTCGACGTGCTCTACGACGACCGCGAGGCGAGCCCGGGGGTGAAGTTCGCCGACGCCGACCTGCTCGGCATGCCGGTGCGGCTCACGGTGGGGGCCAAGGGCTTGAGCCGGGGCGTGGTCGAGCGCCGGCGGCGCGCCACCGGCGCCGACGACGAGCTCGCCATCGATGACGTCGCCCCCGCGATCGTCGCCGGAACCGGATGAAGCTCCCGGTCAAGCCGCCGGTCGCGCCCATGCTGGCAAAGCTCGTGCGCGAGCTGCCGATGGGCGACGACCTGCTCTACGAGCCCAAGTGGGACGGGTTCCGCTGCATCGTGTTCCGCGACGGCGACGAGATCGAGCTCGGCAGCCGCAACGACCGTCCCCTCAACCGCTACTTCCCCGAGATCATGGACCCCCTGCGGGCGGCGCTCCCCGAGCAGTGCGTCGTCGACGGTGAGCTGGTGATCGCGGGTGACCATGGGCTCGAGTTCGACCTGCTCCAGATGCGCATCCACCCGGCCGCCAGCCGCGTGGCCAAGCTCGCCGAGGAGACGCCGTCGTCGTTCGTCGCCTTCGACATGCTCGCCGAGGGTGGCGACGACCTGCGCAAGGAGCCGTTCCGCGAGCGGCGGGCCCGGCTCGAGAAGGCGCTGAAGAGGGCGAAGCCCCCGGTGCAT
Organism: Actinomycetota bacterium; assembly: GCA_052390575.1. Taxonomy (GTDB): domain Bacteria; phylum Actinomycetota; class Acidimicrobiia; order IMCC26256; family JACDBD01; genus JBPCMN01. Next base: position 15,659 of record JBQTGU010000069.1, read on the forward strand.
CTCACCCCGGTGACGACCGACCCGAAGACCGCGGCCGAGTGGTTCGAGCGCTTCGAGGGCGCCGGCCTCGACGGCGTCGTCGCCAAGCCGCTCAGCGGCGAGTACCGCGAGAACCAGCGCACCATGTTCAAGGTCAAGCACCTGCGGACGGCCGACTGCGTGGTGGCCGGGTTCCGCACCCACAAGGACGGCGGGGGGGTGGGTTCGCTCCTGCTCGGGCTCCACGACGACGAGGGCGACCTCCACCATGTCGGCGTGGCGAGCAGCTTCGCCGCGCCCATGCGCAAGCAGCTGGCCCAGGAGCTCGAGCCCTACGAGAAGGACGCGCTGAAGAACCATCCGTGGAAGGAGTGGGCGGAGGCGCAAGGACAGGAGTCGGGGCGGATGCCCGGCGCCCAGAACCGCTGGAACGCCAAGAAGGACATGAGCTGGCAGCCACTGCGCATCGAGTTGGTCGCCGAGGTCGCCTACGAGCACATGCAGGGCGACCGCTTCCGCCACACCGCCCGGTTCCAGCGCTGGCGCCCCGACCGGAAGCCCGAGAGCTGCACCTACGAGCAGCTCGAGGCGCCCGTGCCCCACAAGCTGCGCGAGATCTTCGCCCTCTAGCTTCCCTGGTCGCGCTCGCTTCGCTCGCCGCTCCCGCACGCCTCTAATCGCCGAGGGGCCGGGTCCCCCGGCCCCTCGTGAGCCGATGGCAGCTCCTAGTGCCGTGACCACATACCTTTGCGCGCTGCGCGATTTTGCAAGCACGCGTTGGGTGGGGCCTGGGTCGCGCCGAACAGGGCTCCGTCCGTCCCGTCGCGGTGATCCGTGGGCGGAGATGGGTCCCGGGTGCGCCGAGGCGCACTGGTTGCGCCAGTGAGGGCGTGCTCGGGTCGGGTCAGGCCGCCCGGGGTGCGGGGCGGCCCCAGCGGCGCCGCTGCTCGGCGCGGATCTCCGCCCGCCGCTTGCGCTCCAGGGCGAGGATCTCGGGGTCGCGGGCGTTGGCGTTGCGCCATTTGAGGTACGCGTGCACGCGGCGGGTCAGCTCGGTGTGGCTCGTGTAGTCGGAGTTGTTGAGCACGAACTCCCGCAGCGGGCCGAAGTGGCACTCGATGGGGTTCGCCCACGACGAGTAGGTCGGGGTGAAGCACAGCTCGACGTTGTTCCTGGCGCACCACGCCCGGATCTTCTTGGACTTGTGGGCCGAGAGGTTGTCGAGGATCACGTAGATCATCTCGCCGTCGGGCCGGGCCGCCCGGGCGCTCTTGATGGCGGCCCGGGTGTTGGCGACGCACTTCTTTGCGCGCACGACGCCCCACATCGTGTCGTCACCCACGGAGTAGACGGCGTGGAACTGCCGCACCCCGCAGGTCTTGTGGTAGTTGGCCCGGAGGCGCTGCGAGCGCTTCTTGGGCGCCCAGCAGCAGCCGCCGACGGGATGAATGGCAAGGGGCCCGAACTCGTCGAAGGCGAAGCAGCGGTCCGGGTGGTGCTCGAGCACCTCCTCGATGCGATCGAGCTTGGCGTCGCGCTCGGGATCGTTGGACTCCTTCCACGTCTTCGTGCGCTGAAACGTCACCCCCTCGCGCTCGAGGATCTGGCGCAGCCGTTCCCGGCCGATCTTCACCACCCGCGTGTCGTTATCGCCCAGATACTGAGCGAGCTTGCGGATGCTCCAACGCGTGAAGGGCCGCCCCAGCTTCTCGGGGCGGGTCTTGGCCGTCTCGACGATATGGGCGACATCGTCGTCACCGATCGAGCGGGGACGGCCACCCGCCCACCGAGGGTCCAGCGCCTTCATGCCCAACCGGTTGAAGTTGTGGATCACCTCCCGGACACGGTCCTCGGAGGTCTGCACCAGCCTGGCGATCACAGGGACGGTGTTGCCGCCCCCCGAGGCCAACACAACCAGCGCCCGCCGGTAACGGACGACACTCGCTTGGCCCTTGCCCTCTCCCCGACGCACAAGCCGCTGCAGCCTGCGGCCCTCCTCGTCGGTGAGGCGCCGCACTCGCACACGTTCAGCCATGCCACCAGCGTGGCCGCCAAACGCCGGCGCTTCGCGGACCTACACGTGTTCCAGAGTGGTCACGGCACTAGCTCCTCGTTTTCCGCCGGCGGTCGACCCGGAAGAGGGGCCCGGAACCCGTTATACTTACAGGGTTCAGTAGGAGGAATTGGCCACCCACAGGCCACCGGGACGTGGGCGAGAGCCCACGTTTTTTCTTGACCGGAGGCGCGGTCGAGGAACGAGCACGAGGAGGTGAACACGGTGCCGGAGCGAGCGGACTCCCTCGCGGGCGTGATCGAGCCGGTGCTGGCCTCACTCGACCTCGAGCTCTTCGACCTCGAGCTCACCGGGAACGGCTCCGGTCGCATCCTCCGCGTCGTCGTCGACCGCACCGGCGGCGTCGACCTCGACGCCATCACCGCCGCCACCGAGGCGATCTCGCCCGCACTGGATGCCGACGGATCCTTGTCGGGCCCGTACGCGCTCGAGGTCAGCAGCCCCGGGCTTGAGCGGCCGTTGCGCCGGCCCGACCACTACCGGCGCGCCGTCGGCACCACCGTGTCGGTGAAGACGCGCGACGACGACGGCACCGCCCGCCGGGTGCGGGGCGTGCTCGCGGCCGCCGACGACAACGGGTTCACGCTCGAGGCCGACGGCGGCTCCGAGCGGATCGCCTACACCGACGTGACCCAGGCCCGCACCGTGTTCGAGTGGGGGCCGCCGCCGAAGCCCGCCCCGAAGCGCAAGAAGAAGAAGGAAAAGGCCCGGTCATGAACTCCGAGATGATGGAGGCGCTCGAGAACATCGAGCGCGAGAAGGGCATCTCCATCGAGCTGATGCTCGAGGCGTTGGCCAACGCGCTCGTCACGGCCTACAAGCGGCTGCCGACCTCGGCGGAGGAGGCACTGGTCGAGATCGACGTCGAGACCGGCGACATCCACGTGATCGCGCAGGAGCTCGACGAGGAGGGCAACGTCACCCGCGAGTGGGACGACACGCCCGACGACTTCGGCCGCATCGCCGCCCAGACCGCCAAGCAGGTGATCCTCCAACGCATCCGCGAAGCCGAGCGCGAGATGAAATACGAGGAGTACGCCGGCCGCGAGGGCGACATCGTCACCGGGATCATCCAGCAGTCCGACGCCCGCTACACGCTGCTCGACCTCGGCCGGGTCGAGGCGCTGCTGCCCCAGGCCGAGCAGGTGCAGAACGAGCGCTACGACCATGGCAGCCGGCTCAAGGCGTACATCGTCGAGGTCCGCAAGACGGCCAAGGGCCCGCAGATCGTCGTGTCGCGCACCCACCCCGGTCTGGTGAAGCGGCTGTTCGAGCTGGAGGTGCCCGAGATCGTCGACGGCGTCGTCGAGCTCAAGGCCATCGCCCGCGAGCCCGGCCACCGCACCAAGATCGCGGTGGCTTCCAACGACAACAACGTCGACCCCGTCGGCGCGTGTGTCGGCGCACGGGGCTCGCGGGTGCGCATGGTCGTGAACGAGCTGCGGGGGGAGAAGGTCGACATCGTCCCCTACAGCGACGAGCCGTCCGACTTCGTGCAGAAGGCGCTGGCGCCGGCGCGGGTGCGCGAGGTGCGCATCCACACCGAGACCGGCACCGCCGAGGTCATCGTCCCCGACTTCCAGCTCTCGCTCGCCATCGGCAAGGAAGGCCAGAACGCGCGCCTGGCGGCGCGGCTGACGGGCTGGCGTGTCGACATCAAGAGCGAGACCCAGCTCCAGGAGGAAGAGGCCGGCGGTCGCGTCGAGTACGCCGAGGGCGAGTGGGTGCAGAACGAGGCCGGTGAGCTGGTGTGGCAACCCGCCGGAGGCGGCGAGGCGATCTCGGCCGCCGCCGCCGGGTACGCCGCTCCCGATCCGACGGCCGAGGTCGTGGCCGATGCCGAGAAGTCCGCCGCCGACGAGCCGGCGGAGGAGAAGCCCGCCGCCGAGGCGGCCGCGCCTGCCGAGGACGCCGCGCCCGAGGAGGCAGCGCCCAAGGAAGAGGAGGAGCAGAACGCGTAACGGCGGCCCCCGGCGCACCTGTGTCGGGTGCCGGCGGGTCGCGGCGGCGTCCGATCTCGTGCGGATCGCGGCGGCGCCCGACGGCACGCTGGCCCTGGGCCCCGGGCCGGGACGCGGAGCATGGCTGTGTGCGGGGTCGGTCGGGTGCTTCGAGCAGGCGGTGGAGCGCCAGGCGCTCTCCCGGGCGCTGCGGCGCCCGGTCACGGTCGCCGAGGTCGACGGGTTACGTGCGAAACTATTCACATGAGTGGCTGATCAGGGCGCGCAGGCACCGGATCGGCCGGTAGGTAGGGACGGAAACGGCTGTGGCTACGAAGAAGATCCGGGTCTACGAGCTGGCGAGAGAGCTGGGCGTCGAGAACGCCGTCGTGCTCGAGCTCGCCCAGGAGCTCAAGATCGGCGTCAAGAGCCACTCGTCGAGCATCGACGAGCCGTCGGCCGACCGCGTCCGCCGTCTCGCCGACTCGAAGGGCGTCAAGAAGGCCCCCGTCGAGGAGCCCAAGAAGCCCAAGAAGGCGGCCAAGCCCAAGGTCGAGCCCGAGCCGCCGTTGATCGAGCCCTCGGCCGCGCCCGCGCAAACCGAGGAGCGGCCCCCGCCGCCCCATCGGGTCGTGCGCTCGACCGGTGGCATCCCCGAGCCCGAGCCTTTGCCCGCCCCGGCGCCGACCCCGAGGCCGGCCCCGGCCCGGGAGCCCGAGCGTCCCGCCGCAGCTGCGGTGGCGCCTGACGCGCCTCCCACTCCCGACATCGTCGACGACCTCGCGGGCAAGCCGGCCCCGCCGCCCCCCGGAGGTGGCCGCCCCATCCCGCCTCCGCCGGGCCAGCGGGCGACGCCCCCGCCGTCCGGTGCCGGTGCGCCTCGACCCGAACGCGGCAGTCCCCGTTCCGGTCCTTCCGGAAGAGAAGGTGGCGGGCCCCGCCCCGGTGGCTTCGGCGCCCCCGGCCGGGGCGGCTACGGCGCGCCCGGACGCGGTGGCCCCGGTGGGGGTCCCGGCGGCGGCCCCGGTGGTCCCGGCGGCCGCGGTGGTCCCGGGCGCGGTCGGCCCGGTGGACCGCAGGGCCAGCGCCCCCGGCGCAAGAAGCGACGCCGCCGCAACCTGGAGGACCTCGGGCCCCAGACGATGCCCCAGCTCACCCCGGCGGACACGCCCGTCCCCGAGGGCGAGATCCTCGTGCCCCGGGGCATCACCATCCAGGAGTTCGCGCCCAAGCTGAACCGCACCGCCGCCGACCTCGTCCGGCTCCTCTTCGACGCGGGCGAGATGGTCACGGGCACGCAGTCGCTCGCCGACGAGATGGTCGAGCTCATCGCCGACGCTCTCGGCGCCGAGGTGCTGCTGGTCGAGCCGGGTCAGGAGGAGGAGCTCGAGCTCCAGGCGCTGCTCGGCGACGAGGAGGAAGAGGAGGACGAGGCGTTGCTCGAGCCGCGGGCGCCGGTGGTCACGGTCATGGGCCACGTCGACCACGGCAAGACGACGCTCCTCGACACGATCCGCGAGACGAACGTGGTCGCGGGCGAAGCCGGCGGCATCACCCAGCACATCGGCGCCTACCAGGTCGAGAAGAACGACCGCGAGATCACCTTCATCGACACCCCCGGCCACGAGGCGTTCACCGCCATGCGCGCCCGCGGCGCGGAGGCGACCGACATCGCCGTGCTCGTCGTCGCGGCCGACGACGGCGTCATGCCCCAGACGATCGAGGCGATCAACCACGCCAAGGCGGCCGACGTGCCGATCGTCGTGGCGGTGACGAAGGTCGACCGCGACAACGCCGACCCGACACGCACGCGCCAGCAGCTGGTCGAGCAGGAGGTCGTGCCGGAGGAGTGGGGCGGCGACGTGATCGTCAACGACGTGGCCGCGCCGACGGGCCAGGGCGTCGACGAGCTGCTCGACTCGATCCTGCTCACCGCCGACGTCAACCTGTCCGAGGAGCTGCGCGCCAACCCCAAGAAGCCCGCGCGCGCGTTCGTCCTCGAGTCCAACCTCGACCCCGGCCGCGGGCCGGTCGTCACCGCGCTCGTCGAGGAAGGCACGCTGCACGTCGGCGAGCCCGTAGTCGCGGGTGGTGGCTGGGGCCGGGTGCGGGCCATGTTCGACGACGAGGGCAACCAGGTGACCGAGGCAGGTCCGTCGAAGCCGGTGGTCGTGCTCGGCCTCGACGACGTGCCGCTGGCCGGCGACGAGCTGCGGGTCGCGCCCGATGACAAGACCGCTCGCACGGTCGCCGAGGCGCGCGCCCGGCGGCGCCGGGTGGCGGCCCTGTCGCACCCGATGACGCTCGCCGGTGGCGCTCGCCTCGAAGACATCTTCGCCATGGTGCAGCGGGGTGAGGTTGCCACCCTCAACCTCGTCCTCAAGGCCGACGTGCATGGCTCCCTCGAAGCCGTCACCGAGGCGCTGCGCAAGCTCGACCAGGAGCACGACGAGGTGCGGTTGTCGTTCGTGCTCCGGGGCGTCGGCGGTATCACCGAGTCGGACGTCAACCTGGCCGCGGTGTCGAATGCGACCCTGATCGGCTTCAACGTGCGGCCCGACCGCAAGGCGCGCGAGCTCGCCGAGAGCGAGAACGTCGAGATGCGCCTGTACGAGGTCATCTACCAGGTGCTCGAAGACGTGAACCAGGCCCTCGTCGGGATGCTCAAGCCCGAGTTCGAGGAGATCGTCACCGGCGACGCCGAGGTGCGGGAGATCTTCTCGATCCCACGCATCGGCAAGATCGCCGGCTGTTACGTGCAGAACGGTGTGATCACCCGGGGCTCGAAGGTTCGCTTCCTGCGCGACGGCGCGGTGATCTGGAACGGCCAGATCTCGTCGCTCAAGCGGTTCAAGGACGATGCGCGCGAGGTGCAGGCCGGCTTCGAGTGCGGCATCGGCCTCGAGAACTACCAGGACCTCAAGCAGGGCGACATCATCGAGACCTACGAGCT
>JBQTGU010000070.1:0-6734 GCA_052390575.1 Actinomycetota bacterium
ATGGCGAAAGAGAAGTTCGAGCGGAACAAGCCTCACTTGAACATCGGGACGATTGGTCATATTGATCATGGGAAGACGACGTTGACGGCGGCGATCACGAAGGTTCTGCACGATCAGAATCCGAAGAATTCGTTTACGGCGTTTGATCAGATCGATAAGGCGCCGGAGGAGAAGGCGCGGGGGATCACGATCTCGATCGCGCATGTGGAGTACGAGACGGAGAACCGGCATTACGCGCATGTGGATTGTCCGGGGCATGCGGACTACATCAAGAACATGATTACGGGTGCGGCGCAGATGGACGGCGCGATTTTGGTGGTGGCGGCGACGGATGGTCCGATGCCCCAGACGCGTGAGCATGTGTTGTTGGCCCGTCAGGTGGGGGTGCCGTCGATTGTGGTGGCGTTGAACAAGTCGGACATGGTCGATGATGAGGAGATCTTGGAGCTGGTGGAGCTGGAGGTCCGGGAGTTGTTGAACGAGTACGAGTTCCCGGGTGATGACACGCCGGTCGTGCGGGTGTCGGCGTTGAAGGCGCTGGAGGGCGATGCGGCGTGGACGGCAAGCATCTTGGAGTTGATGAACGCGGTCGATACGTTCTTGCCGGAACCGACGCGTGATGTCGACAAGCCGTTCTTGATGCCGATCGAGGATGTGTTCACGATCACCGGTCGGGGCACGGTGGTGACGGGTCGGGTGGAGCGCGGGATCGTCAAGGTCGGTGAGGAGATCGAGATCATCGGTCTGCGCCCGACGGTGAAGACGACGTGCACGGGTGTGGAGATGTTCCGCAAGCTGTTGGACGAGGGCCGCGCCGGTGACAACATCGGGGCGTTGTTGCGGGGCACGAAGAAGGAAGATGTGGAGCGCGGGCAGGTCCTGGGCAAGCCGGGGTCGATCACGCCCCATACCGAGTTCACGGCCCAGGTGTACATCTTGACCAAGGAGGAGGGCGGGCGGCATACGCCGTTCTTCACGAACTATCACCCGCAGTTCTATTTCCGGACCACGGACGTGACGGGCACGGTCCGTCTGCCCGAGGGCACCGAGATGGTCATGCCCGGTGACAACACCGAGATGACCGTCGAGCTCGGCAAGCCGATCGCGATGGACGAGGGCTTGCGGTTCGCGATCCGCGAGGGTGGCCGCACCGTCGGCTCCGGCCGCGTCGTCAACATCATGAAATAAGGGACGGGGATACCGACATGGCGGCCAACCCCGGCCAGAAGATCCGCATCCGCCTGAAGGCGTACGACCACGAGATCATCGACCAGTCGACGAAGAAGATCGTCGAGACGGTCGTGCGCACGCAGGCCAAGGTGCGAGGCCCCGTCCCCCTGCCGACCGAGGTGCACCGCTACTGCGTCGTGCGGTCACCGCATGTCGACAAGGACTCGCGCGAGCACTTCGAGATGCGCATCCACAAGCGCCTGATCGACATCGTCGAGCCGACCAGCAAGACGGTCGAGTCGCTTCAGCGCCTCGACCTCCCCGCCGGCGTCGACATCGAGATCAAGATCCAGCAGGTCTGACTTCTCTGGTCGCGCTCGCTTCGCTCGCCGCTCCCGCACGCGCCTGAGCGCCCGGGCGCCGGCGAAGCCGGCCGCCCTCCTCGGTGGATGGCAGCTCCTCCACCCTTCATGTCGGGAGGCCGTAGATGACGAGCTTGCGGATCTTGTCGTTCTCGAAGGTGAAGAAGTCGGCGACGTGGATGTGGCCGCCGGCTACGAAGAGGTCGATCTCTACCGCTAGGCGGTTGCCGTCGACGAGGTAGGGGCCCGGGGTGGGCTTGAGGTCTTCGACCACGAGGCTCTGGCGGTAGAAGTCGCCGATCGCCCCGGCTCCGCGCAGGGTGGTGGCGCCGTTGACGAGCTCGGCGTCGTCGGCGAAGCAGGCCTGCACCGCGTCGGGGTCGTGGGCAGTGACGGCGGCGAAGTAGGCGTCGGCGAGCGCGGCAGGGTCAGCGATGAGGGGATGCTACGCAGCCCGGGCGGTGTGCACCCGGTTGCGGCCGGCGCGTTTGGCTCGGTAGAGGGCGTCGTCGGCGGCGGAGAACAGCTCGGTCGCGGTGGCGGCGTCAGCCGGGAGGCCGCTCAACCCGACGCTCACGGTGAGCGCCTCGGGGTCGCCGATCGCCTCAACCGCCGCCCGCAGGCGCTCGGCCGGGACGACCGCCGCTGCGAGCGCAGTGTCCGGCAACAGCATGCAGAACTCCTCGCCCCCGACCCGGGCCACGACGTCGGTCTCCCGGGCGACGTCGACCAGCACGCCGGCGACGCGTCGAAGCACCTCGTCGCCGACCAGGTGACCGTGGCGGTCGTTGATCTCCTTGAAATGGTCGAGGTCGACGAGGAGCAGCGAGAGCGGCGCGTCCGAGCGTTGCGCCCGGGCCACCTCGTCGGCGAGACGAAGGTGGAACGAGCGGTGGTTGAGCAGTCCGGTGAGACCGTCGTGATCGGCGATCGACGAGAGCGCCGCGTTGCGCTCGACCTGGTCCTCGTACTGGTGCCAGCGCGAGCGCGCCGCCACCGCCGAGAGGTAGCCGATCACGACGAGATACGAGGCGCGCACCATCACCGCGGCACCGATGCCGCCGTTGAGCCCGGCGACGACGAGCAGGCCGGCCATCGATGCCGCCGCGGTGACCACCACCAGCCGGGGCCGGTGGATCACTGCCACGATCATCACGCTCAGCGGGAACAGCCACGCGAACGGGCTGTCGATCCCACCGTCGAGGTGGCTGGCGACGGCGACAAGCACGGTGCTGGCCAGGGTCCAGGCGGCGAAGATCACGTCCCGGTGCGGCGAGCGGGCGATGCGCTCTTCGGGGACGAGGACGAGGGCAAAGCCGGCGCCGACGAGGGCGAGGGTGTTGAGGGTCACGAGCGCGGGTCGGTAGGCGCCCGAGGACCACGTGGCCAGGGAGTACGCCAGGTCGACCACGACCACGGCCAGGGTGACGAAGCCGCCGGCGCGAGCGTGTTCGGCCCAGAAATCAGTCTCGACGTCTGGTTCCATCGTCTTGGTATCGGCACCGCGAATGGTCCGATTGACCCCACTAGGGGGTGCCCTTCGACACGTCCGGCCCCGTGCTTGTAGTCTTTCCAGGCTTTGCCGTGGGGGGAGTGGGGCCTCCTCCGGCGTCTCCTCATAGGCCCCCAACCGACGTCTGCGCAGGCTGCTGCACCCCCCGGGCAGGACCACGCAGCACAACACCCAGACGCTCCGCCGGCTCCTCGGGCCACCCGCCCGGAACCGGGGGAGCGTTCGCGTGAAGGAAAGACCGCGATGGCTTCCAAGGGAATCCTGGGCCGCAAGCTCGGCATGACCCAGGTCTGGGACGCCGACAACCGGGTGCTTCCGGTGACGGTGATCCAGGCCGGGCCCTGTCGCGTCGTGCAGCTCAAGACGCCCGAGCGCGACGGCTACTCCGCGGTGCAGCTGGCCTTCGGCGAGGCCAACGAGGGGAACCTCACCAAGGCCCAGCTCGGTCACCTGAAGAAGGCCGACGCCCAGCCGACCCGGCACCTGGCCGAGCTCCGGGTCGACGACGTGTCCGGCTTCGAGGTGGGCCAGGTGGTGGCGGCCGACCTGTTCGAGGTGGGCGACCGGGTCGACGTCAGCGGGATCAGCAAGGGCAAGGGCTTCACCGGCGTGATGCAGCGCCACAACTTCTCCGGCCAGGGCGCGAGCCACGGCACCCACAAGAAGCACCGGGCCCCCGGCGCGATCGGGGCGTGCGCGACGCCGTCACGGGTGTTCAAGGGCATGCGCTTTCCCGGCCAGCACGGCAACAGCCGCGTCACCACGCTCAACCTCGAGGTCGTCGAGGCCGACGCCGAGCGCAGCCTCCTGCTCCTCAAGGGATCGGTGCCCGGGCCCGCCGGCAGCGTCGTGTTCGTCCGCGCTGCGGTGAAGAGCCCGGCCAAGGCGGGCACGACCGCGGAGACGGCCGCATGAGCACTGTTCCCGTCACGTCCGTCACCGGCGCGAAGAAGGGCAGCGTCGAGCTCGCCGACGACCTCTTCGGCGTCGAGCCCAATGTCGCCGTCATGCACCAGGTCGTCACCGCCCAGCTCGCGGCCCGGCGCTCGGGTACACACAGCACCAAGACCCGCTCCGAGGTCCAGGGCGGCGGCGCCAAGCCCTGGCGCCAGAAGGGCACCGGGCGCGCCCGCCACGGCTCGATCCGCTCGCCCCAGTGGCGTGGCGGCGGCATCGCCCACGGCCCCAAGCCGCGCGACTACACCCAGCGCACCCCCAAGAAGATGGTGCGGCTCGCCCTGCGCTCGGCGCTCTCGGACCGAGCCGCCGACGGCAAGGTCATGGTCGTCGACGACTGGGGCATCGACGAGCCCAAGACGAAACGAGCCAAGGAGGTCCTCGAGGGCCTCGGCCTGCGGGCCAAGAAGGAGCGCGACGTCCGGGTCCTGCTCGTCCTGGAACGCGGCGAGGAAGCCACCTGGAAGTCGTTCCGCAACCTGGGCAAGCGGGTGCAGATCGTCCTGCCCGAGGAGCTCAACGCCTACGACGTCCTGGTCAACGACTGGGTCGTGTTCAGCACCCGCACACTCGAGTCGGCGACGCGGCGCTTCGGTTCCGCTGGCGCGGCCGAGCCCCCCGCCGCGGCCGACAAGGAGCCGGTGTCGTGAGCGCCCGCAACCCCCGCGACATCGTGATCCGCCCGATCGTGTCGGAGAAGTCGTACGCCGCGTACGAGGAGAACGTGTACACGTTCGTCGTCGCCGGTGACGCCAACAAGATCGAGATCAAGAAGGCGATCGAGACGATCTTCGGGGTCAAGGTGAAGCGGGTCAACACCATGAACCGGCAGGGCAAGCGCAAGCGCAACCGGCGCACCGGCGATTGGGGTCAGCGGGCGGCGCAGAAGCGCGCTGTGGTCGCGCTCGCCGAGGGCGACCACATCGAGATCTTCGGGGGGACCTGATGCCGGTCCGCAAGCGCAAGCCCACCAGCCCCGGTCGCCGGTTCCAGACCGTCTCCGACTTCGCCGAGATCACGCGCGGCCGCCCGGAGAAGAAGCTCACCAAGTCCAAGAAGCGTTCCAGCGGCCGCAACGTCTACGGCCGCATGACGTCGCGCCACCGCGGCGGCGGCCACAAGCAGAAGTACCGCGTCGTCGACTTCCGGCGCGACAAGGACGGCGTGCCCGCCAAGGTCGCGACCATCGAGTACGACCCCAACCGCAACGCCCGCATCGCGCTGCTTCACTACGTCGACGGCGAGAAGCGCTACATCCTGGCGCCATCACAGCTGGCCGTGGGCGACATGCTCCAGAGCGGCCACGGCGCCGAGATCCGACCCGGGAACGCGCTCCCACTCCGCTACATCCCCGTCGGCACCACCGTGCACAACGTCGAGCTCAAGCCGGGCGCGGGCGGGAAGCTCGGGCGGGGCGCCGGTGCCGCCATCCAACTCGTCGCCAAGGAGGGGACCACCGCCACACTGCGGCTCCCGTCCACCGAGATGCGGCGCGTCCCCCTCGACTGCCGGGCGACGGTCGGGCAGGTCGGCAACGTCGAGGCCGCGCTGGTGCAGGTGGGCAAGGCCGGCCGCAACCGCTGGAAGGGCAAGCGTCCCCACACGCGGGGCGTGGCCATGAACCCGGTCGACCACCCGCTGGGCGGGGGCGAGGGCAAGGCCTCCGGCGGCCGCCACCCGGTGTCGCCCTGGGGCAAGCCCGAGGGCCGCACCCGCCGCAAGGGCAAGCCGTCCGACAAGCAGATCATCCGCCGTCGCCGCGGCCGCGGATCCCGCCGGTAATGAGGAGGAGGTAGCCGTGCCGCGCAGCCTGAAGAAGGGACCGTTCGTCGACGACCATCTGGCGGCGAAGGTCCAGGCCATGAACGACTCGGGTGACCGCAAGGTCATCAAGACCTGGTCGCGCCGTTCGACCGTGACCCCCGACATGGTCGGCCACACCATCGCGGTGCACGACGGTCGCAAGCATGTGCCCATCTACATCACCGAGGCGATGGTGGGCCACAAGCTGGGCGAGTTCGCCCCCACGCGCACGTTCCGCATCCACTCCGGGTCCGAGCGGTCGGTGAACCGCCCGTAGCCATGCCCGAAGCCCGCGCCCGCCTCCGCTACCTGCGCACTGCGCCGCCCAAGGTCCGTCAGGTCCTGGGGCTGATCCGTGGGCTCGACGTCGAGGACGCGCGCGAGACGCTCGAGTACTGCGAGCGGGGGGCGGCCGACGAGGTGCTCAAGCTGCTCGACTCGGCCATCGCCAACGCCAAGCACAACCAGAACGTCCCCGCCGACGAGCTGTTCGTCCAGACCGCCTTCGTCGACGAGGGCCCGACGCTCAAGCGGTGGCGACCGCGGGCCCGAGGGCGGGGCACCCGCATCCGGAAGCGGACCAGTCACCTCACGATCGTCGTGTCGCGCTTTGCCGAGGAGGAGCTCGAGCGGCGCCGGGCCTTGGAGGCGATCACGGGTCCGCCCCGCAAGCGCCCGCCGCGCCGCCGGGGACTCCAGGCCAGGGTCGAGGCGGAGCAGGGCGAAGCGCACGACCCTGAGCACGAGCACGAGCACGAACACGACGAAGACGACGCGGCGACGGAGCGACCGGAGGGAGCGGAGTCGCTCGCCAGCGAGCGAGCGGCCGCGGGGCCCGGGGGACCGCCCCCCCCCAGCCCCGCGCAAAAAAAAACCCCCCCCACAAAAAACAACCCCCAAAAAAACAAACCCCCAAAAAAAACCCCCAC
>JBQTGU010000071.1:0-15809 GCA_052390575.1 Actinomycetota bacterium
GCGTCGACGCCCTCGTCCATGATCCGCTCGGCGTAGCGGACCAACGTCTCGACCATCTCGTCCTCGGGCACCACGGCGACGTTGCGGCCCTTGATGAACAGGTGGCCCTTATTGCGCCCCGCCGCGATCCCGATGTCGGCGTCACGGGCCTCGCCCGGCCCGTTCACCACGCAGCCCATTACCGCGACCTGGAGCGGGATCACGCGGTCACCCAACGCGGCCATCGCCTCCTTGGCCACCTGGATCACGTCGACCTCGGCCCGTCCGCACGAGGGGCAGGCGATGAGGTCGAGGCCCTTGCGCTCTCGGAGCCCCAGCGCCTCGAGCAGGGTGCGCCCGGCCCGCGCCTCCTCGACCGGGTCGGCGGTGAGCGAGAAGCGGATGGTGTCGCCGATGCCCTCGGCCAGCAGCGTCCCGATCCCGGCGGTCGACTTCACCAGGCCGGCCGGCGGCGGGCCCGCCTCGGTCACTCCGAGATGGAGCGGGTGGTCGACGGTCTCCGAGAGCAGCCGGTAGGCGTCGATCATCACCGGCACGCTCGATGCCTTCACCGAGATCTTCACGTCCTCAAAGTCCACGTCGGCGAAGTAGGCGAGCTCGCGCTGGGCCGACGCCACCAGCGCCTCCGGGGTCGCGCCGCCGTGACGCTCGGCGATGTCGGGGTCGAGGCTGCCGGCGTTGACACCGATGCGGATGGGCAGGCCGTGGTCCTTGGCCTCGCGGGCGACGGTCTTGATCTGGTCGGGCTTGCGGATGTTGCCGGGGTTGAGCCGCAGGGCCTGCACCCCCGCCTCGATGGCGGCGAGGGCGAGCTTGTACTGGAAGTGGATGTCGGCCACCAACGGCACCGGCGACCGGGGCACGATCTGGGCCAGGCCCTCGGCCGCCTCCTCCTCGTTGCAGGTGCAGCGCACGATGTCGGCCCCGGCGCCGGCGAGGGCGTAGATCTGGGCCAGCGTGCCCTCGACGTCGGCGGTCTTGGTGGTGGTCATCGACTGGACCGAGACCGGCGCGTCGCCGCCGACCGCGACCGGGCCGACGTGGATCTGACGGGTCGTGCGGCGTTCGTGCATCAAGACCCGTTGATGATGTCACGCAGGTCGAGGTACATGACCGAGAGTCCGAGGGTGAGGAACACCGCCAGCACCAGCGCGGTCACCGGCATCAGCCGCCGGTAGTCGACCCGGACCTCCCGGCGCTTCACCTTGGACGCCACCTGCTCGTAGCAGGCGATGGCGGCGTGGCCACCGTCGAACGGGAGCAGCGGGATGAGGTTGAACAGCGCCACGATGAGGTTCAGGCCGGCCAGGAGGTAGAGGAGCTTCCAGACATCGCCGTCGACGAGCTCGCCGCCGATGTCGACGATCCCGACGATGCCCCGAGGACGATCCTCGGCGGCGACGCCGCCTCCGCCGCCTGATCCCGACCCCGATCCCGACTCGGAGGGCTCGGTGAAGTTCTCCGAGTACCGGGAGAGCCCCGACGGCGAGAACAGGTCGGCGAGGCCGTCGGCGAGGCCGACGGTCCCCCGCCCCATCGTTTCCAGCGATTCGCGGGCGGCATCGACGATCCCGAGGGACCGGAACGACTCCTCGGGCGAGATGCCGACGAAGCCGCTGCTGTCGTTCACGCTGCGCTCGCGCGGCGTGATGTCGATGCGCTGCCGGACGCCGTCGCGCTCGACCACGAACGTCGTGACCTCCCCGGCGCGGTTCGCGAGCGCGTCGGGGACGTCCTCCCACTCGTCGACCGGTTGGCGCTCGATCGCGACGATGCGATCGCCCGACTCGAGCCCTGCCTTCGCCGCCGGCGTCCCCGCGACCACCTCGTCGATGGTGGTGCTGGGCCCGTCGGGGATGCCGCGCGCCGCGAAGACGACGAAGAACAGCAGCGCCGCCACGATGATGTTTACGGTCACACCGGCGAGCACGACGGTGAGGCGGTTGCCGAACGTTCCCTGCCGATAGGTGCGGGCCTCGTCGGCGGGATCGACTTCCTCGATGTTGTTCATGCCGACGATGCGCACGTAGCCACCGAGCGGGAGCACCTTCACGCCGTATTCGGTCTCGGCCCGACGGAACGACCAGATGCGGGGGCCGAAGCCGAGGAAGAACTCGGTGACCTTCATGCCGGCACGTTTGGCGGCGAGGTAGTGGCCGGCCTCGTGCACCATGATGAGCACGGCGATGCCGAGGATGATGAGGAGGGTGTCGATCGTCGCCGGGCGCAGCACCGCCAGGAGCAGGAGCCCCGCCAGCAGGATCAGCGCCGCGCCGGCCGCGCCGCGGCGGGTGACGCTCTCGCTCGCTTCTTCGAGGGGGTCCTTCACGCAGCGGCTCGCTTCTCGACGGCAGCCTGGGCGCGCTCGCGCGCGACCCGGTCAGCTTCCAGAACGTCTTCGACGTCATCGACGTTCCCGGATCCCCCCTCGAGCACTTCCGCCACCACGTCGGCGATCCCGAGCCAGGGGATCCGGCCGTCCAGGAACGCCGCCACCGCCACCTCGTTGGCGCCGCTGAGGATGGCGGGGGCGGCGCCGCCGGCCCGGCCCGCCTCGTAGGCGAGCCGGAGGCAGGGGAAGGCATCGAGATCGGGCCGCTCGAAGTCGAGGCGGCCGAGGCGGGACCAGTCGATGGGCCCGAAGGCCTCGTCGAGGCGGTCGGGGGCGCCGAGGGCGAGGCCGATCGGCAACCGCATGTCGGGCAGCGAGAGCTGCGCCATGGTGGCCCCGTCGGTGAACTCCACCATCCCGTGCACGATCGACTGCGGGTGGACGACCACGTCGATGTGGTCGAAGTCGAAGCCGAAGAGCTCGTGGGCTTCGATCACCTCGAGACCCTTGTTCATCAGCGTCGACGAGTCGATCGTGATCTTGGCGCCCATGTTCCACGTCGGGTGGGCGAGCGCGTCGGCGACGGTCACGCGGGCCAGCTCGTCGCGCGACCGACCCCGGAACGGGCCGCCGCTGGCGGTGAGCAGCACCCGCCGCACCTCGGCGCGCTTCCCCGCCCGCAGCGCCTGGTACACCGCCGAGTGCTCGGAGTCGACGGGGATGATCTCGCCCCCGCCGGCCTGGCGGACCGTGGCGACGACCGGGCCGCCGGCGATGAGGCTCTCCTTGTTGGCGAGCGCGAGGCGCTTCCCGTGCTCGAGCGCGGCCAGCGTCGCCGGCAGGCCCGCGAACCCGACGACCGCGTTGACGACGACATCGGCGTCGGGATGGGCGGCCAGCTCGGCCAGCGCACCGGGGTCGTCGGCGCAGCTCCGGGCGAGCTCCTCGGGTACGTCGAAGTCGGCCGCCTGCTTCTCGAGGAGCTCGGTGTTGCGCCCGGCAGCCAGGGCGACGACCCGGTAGCGGTCGCGGTGGCCGCGGATCACGTCGAGGGTCTGGGTGCCGATCGAGCCGGTCGAGCCCAGCAGGACGACGTTCGTCGTCGTCACTCCCTCGTTCAACCGATCTTGAGCTGGAGAGCCAGATAGAAGACGGCCGGCAGGCAGAACAGGATGGCGTCGAAGCGATCGAGGATGCCGCCGTGGCCGGGCAGGATCGCCCCGAGGTCCTTCACGCCCAGGTCACGCTTGATCATCGACTCACACAGGTCACCGATCGGCGCCATGATCGCCACCACTGCGCCGAGGGCGAGGCCGTGGGAGAGCTTCCCGTCCCACGGAGCGAGGCTGAGGCCCTTGCTGACGATCCCGCCGAGGATGATCGACGCGGCCATCCCGCCGAAGAGACCTTCCCACGTCTTGTTGGGCGAGAGGTGGGGCGACATCTTGCTGCGGCCGAACTGCGACCCGATGAAGAACCCGAACACGTCGTAGCCGACCGCGCAGATCGCCAGACCGATGATGAGGCCGGTGCCGTTGGGCGCGCTGAGGAGCACGCCGGCGAAGCCACCCAGCACGCCGATGTACATGAACCCGAACACCGTGATGGCCGTATTCACGATCGGCCGCGCCTTCACGACCTCGGCCATGTACCAGAGCAGCGTGAACACGATGACGAGCGCGCTCACGAGCGGGAACGTCTGGAGCCCTTCCTTGTACCCGATCCACACGATGGCCACGCAGCCGAGTAGCCCGAGGATGGTCGCGGGCTGGTAACCGGCGCGCTGGAAGCCGACGTAGAGCTCGAACGCGGCGAGCCCGACGATCGCCATGACCAGCAGGGTGGCCGGGCCCCGCCCCGCCGCCAGCATGAGCAGCGCGACGACCGCGATGCCGACGCCGGTGATGACGCGGGTGGTGACATCGCCGGCACCGACGCCCGCCACGGCGGGCGGCATCTCGTCGTCGCCCTCGAGCATGCCGCGGCGCGGGAGCGGTCGTTCGGCAGGGGGCGGGTCGTCCCGGCCGTCCCGGCCGTCCCGGCCGCCCCGACCACGGCGGCCGCGCCGGCGGGCCGCCACCCGCTCGTCGAACTCGACGTCCTCGTCGACGACCTGGCCCTCGTCGAGCGCGCCCAGCGCGACCGCATCGTCCTTGAGGTCGTCGGCGAAGTCGCCCTCGGCCCAGTCGCCGGCCTCCGAGCGGTACCGGGGGGTGCCGCCGCTCATCGACCGCCACGAGTCGGTCTCGTCCTCGCCGCCGGCGACGGGGTCGACGTCGGGCAGGATCCGGGGGACCTCACCGGTGGCGGGCTCGGTCCAGTGGGGCAGGTCGACCCGGCCGCTGCCGCGGTCGTCGGCGGGGCCGCTCCCCCGGTCGTCGACCTCGCCCTGCGACGAGGCCGACCAGGTGGGGCCCTCGTCCTCGCCCCAGAAATCGGGCTCCCGATCCCCCGGGAGACCGCCTTCCGGGAGCGGGAACCGCGACTCGGGATCGGCCGGGTCGTCACCGGCGCCGAGGATCCGGATGCCCTCGCCCGACGCCGGCGGCTGCGCCTTGCGTCGCGACGCGCGCGGGTCGCGGTGGCTGCGCGGATCAGGATCGTAGGAATCGTCGGGGTCGTAGCGGTCCGACACGGGCACCCTCCCCGGTGGTCCGCCACCAGGGTAGACGCTCACCGTGGCCGCGAACGACTTTCAGGCGGTCTGACCTGCGGTTACACCGCGAACGGGCTACACCTCCAGCAGTTCCTGCTCCTTGTGGTGCAGCAGCTGGTCGATCTCGGCGATGGTCGACTCGGTGAGCTTGTCGAGCTCGTCTTCCGCCCGCTTGAGCTCGTCCTCGGAGAGGTCGCCGTCCTTCTTCAGACCCTCGACCTCGTGCCGGGCGTGACGGCGCACGTTGCGTACCGCCACCTTCGCCTCCTCGGCCCGGTTCTTGACCACCTTCACCAGCTCCTTGCGGCGCTCCTGCGTCAGCTCCGGGAACACCAGCCGCACCACGTGGCCGTCGTTCGACGGGTTGATGCCGAGGTCGCTGGTCTGGATGGCCTTCTCGATCGCCTTGATCCCGCCCTTGTCGTAGGGCGAGATCACCAGCATGCGGGCCTCGGGGACGGTCACCCCCGCGATCTGCTGGAGCACCACCTCGCTGCCGTAGTAGTCGACCTTGAGCTTCTCCACGAGACTCGGGCTGGCCCGGCCCGTCCGGATGGCGGCGAACTCGTCCTGGAGATGCGCGACGGCCTTGCGCATCTTGTCCCGACACTCCTCGAAGACGACCTCGCTCATCTCGCTCATGCCATCTTCCTTGGTCGGGGGGGGGCGGCCGCCGGGGATAAAACCCCCCCCCCCCCCCCGGCCCCCCGCCCCTGCGGGGCCGCTCGCCGCTCCCGCGCAATTCTGGCGGATACGCCGGCCGATGGCAGGCCTTCGCTGCCGCTCACGCGGACGTCACGAGGGTGCCGATGGGCTCCCCGACCAGCGCCCGGTGGATGTTGCCGGGCGCGGTGACGTCGAAGACGATGATCGGGAGCCCGTTGTCCATGCAGAACGTGATCGCGGTGGAGTCCATCACCTCGAGGCGGCGGTTCAGCACCTCGAAGTGGGTCAGCTCGGGCAGCTTCACCGCGTCGGGGTCGCGCCGGGGGTCGGCGCTGTAGACGCCGTCCACCCCCGAGTGCGTGCCCTTGAGGATCGCCCCCGCGCCGATCTCGGCCGCCCGCAATGCGGCGGTGGTGTCGGTGGTGAAGTAGGGGTTGCCAGTCCCGGCGGCGAAGACGACCACCCGGCCCTTCTCCAGGTGCCGGATCGCCCGCAGCGGGATGTAGGGCTCGGCGATCTGCGCCATCGAGATCGCGGTCTGCACCCGGGTCGGCTGGCCCGCCCCTTCGAGCGCCTCCTGGAGCGCGAGCGCGTTGATGACGGTCGCGAGCATGCCCATGTAGTCGGCCCGGGCGCGGTCCATGCCCCGCTGCGCGCCGGCGAAGCCCCGGAAGATGTTGCCGCCGCCGACCACGACCGCGATCTCGACGTTCAGGTCGGTGCGGGCCTCGGCCACTTCCCCGGCGATCCGCTGGACCACCGACTCGTCGATCCCGAACCCGGTGGTGGACTCGGCGAACACCTCACCCGAGAGCTTCAGTACCACTCTGCGGTACTGGCTCTCGGCCATCGGAGCCTCTACTCCTCGCCGATCTCGACCCGCACGAACCGGCGCACCGTGGCATCGCCGCCGAGCTGCTCGAGCAGCTTGCCGACGGTCGTCTTCGGATCGCGCACGAACGGCTGCTCGACCAGGACCACGTCCTTGTAGAAGCCGTTGAGCCGACCCTCCACGATCTTGGGGACGGCCGGTTCGGGCTTGCCTTCGTTGCGGGTCAGCTCCTCGAGCACCGACCGCTCCTTGTCGACGACGTCGGCGGGCACGTCGTCGCGGGTCATGTAGCGGGGAGCGGCCGAGGCGATGTGGAGGGCGATCTCGTGCGCGACCTCGGACGCGCCGGCGTCGGACGGGTCGACCCCGCCCAGCTCGACCAGGACGCCGATCGTGCCCCGATCGAACTGGATGTGCTTGTAGCCGTCGATGATGCCGTCGGCGCTCTCCAACCGCGCCACCCGGCCAAGCCCCACGTTCTCGCCCACCTTGGCGCCGAGCGCCTTGATCGCGTCGCCAACGGTGCCGCCGTCGAACGGTTGGCTCTCGACGTCGTCGTCGCCGTGCTCGGCGACGTGCTGGGCGAGCGCGGTGACCAGGGCGCGGAAGTCGGCGCCCTTGGCGACGAAGTCGGTCTCGCAGGCGAGCTCGACGACGGCGCCGCGGTTGCCCTCGACGACGACGTCTACCGCGCCCTGCTCGGCGCCGCGCCCGGCCCGTTTGTCCTGCTTCGTGATTCCTTGGGCTCGCAGCCAGTCCTTGGCCGCCTCGCGGTCGCCGCCGGTCTCCTCGAGCGCCTTCTTGCAGTCCATCATCCCGGCGCCGGTCATCTTGCGCAGCGCGGCAACGTCTTTGGCGGAGAACTCAGCCATCACATGGCTCCCTCGCGCGGCGCCGGGTTACCCGGCGCCGCCCCTTCGGGGTCGCTCGGTCGGGCGGCGGCCTCCGGCGCGGGCGGGGGCTGCTCCCCGTCGCCCTGTGGGTTCTCGTCCTTGGTGGCGGCGAGCTTCGCCTCGCGCTCGCGTTGCGCCGCGGCCGCCTGGTTGCGGGCCTCGGCCTGCGCCTCGGCCTTGCGGCGCGCCTCCTCGGGGTCGGGCGGAGGCGGCGGCGGCGGCGCGTCCTTCTCCGCCTTCGCCTTGTCCTTGTCGGCTTTTTCCTTGTCGACGACCTTGCCCTTCGTCACCGCCAGCTGCCGACCCTCGACGACCGCGTCGGCCACGATGCGGCACATCAGGTTGGCGCTGCGGATGGCGTCGTCGTTGCCGGGGATGACGTAGTCGATGATGTCGGGGTCGCAGTTGGTGTCGACCACCGCCACCACCGGGATGCCGAGGCGGTTGGCCTCGGTGACGGCGATGTGCTCCTTCTTGGTGTCGATCACGAACACCGCGTTGGGCAGCTTCTCCAAGCCCTGGATGCCGCCGAGGTTGCGCTCGAGCTTGGTGAGCTCGCGCTTCACCTTCAGGCCTTCCTTCTTGATCATCTGCTCGGTCTCGCCCGTGTCGACGAGGCGCCGGAGCTCGTGGAGCTTCGACACCCGGGCGTGCACGGTCTGGAAGTTGGTGAGCGTGCCCCCGAGCCAGCGGTAGTTGATGTAGGGGCTGTTGGACCGCTCGGCCTCGCGCTGGATGGGCTCCTGGGCCTGCTTCTTCGTGCCCACGAACAGCACGTTGCCGCCGTCCTCCACGGTGGTGCGGATGAACCGGTAGGCGGCATCGATGCGCTCCAGCGTCTGCTGGAGGTCGATGATGTAGATCCCGTTGCGTTCGCCGAAGATGAAACGACGCATCTTCGGGTTCCAACGGCGCGTCTGGTGGCCGAAATGGACGCCGGCCTCCAGCAGCTGCTTCATGGTGACGACAGCCACGGTGTCCTTCCCTCAGTTGTACCTCCGCCCGGCTGCGCCTCCGATGACGGCGAGGCGACCTTGGGTGCCAGGCGTGTGAGATCCCGGGCCGCGAACGATCCGGGTCGCCGCTCAGTGTAGTGGTAGTCGAATCGACTCGACCCGGCCGGGGTCTCGCAGGCGCACGGCCACGAGCAGATCGGGACCGGAACGGGCGATCGCGGCGGGATAGCCGCCGAGGCTGCCCCGGTATCGCACCCGCCCCGACCCCCGGTCGACGACGACGACCGCGCCCTGATGGGTGGTGAGCACGACGTGCTCGCCACCGAGGACCACGGTGGTGTGGAGCACCGGTTCGTCGAGCTCGGTGCGGGCGCGGACGGCGCCGGTCGTGACGTCGAGGACGGTGAGAGTGCCGAAGTGGTCGACGACGGCCACGTCGTCCCCGGCGACGCCGGGAGTGATGCCGGACTCGAAGGAGGCCGGCGTGGATGTCGACCACGCCTCCATTCCGTCGGCGGCGTTCCGGGCGACCACTCGGGCCGCGTACTGGCCGTCGCCCTCCGCCACCACGACGAGACCGCCGGCGGCGACCGGCGCGGTCGCGAACCCCATCAGCGGCGCGTCCCAGCGGACGGCGCCGGTGGCGAGGTCGAGGGCGCGCAGCCGCGGCTCCCCGCCGCCGTGCCAGGTGGCGGCGACGATGCCCGCGGCCGGGCTGTCGTTCAGGTGGGAGACAGGAGCCGATCGCACCGATCCCGGATAGCGGACCGACCACCTCGTCTCACCGGTGGCGGCATCGAGCGCCACCAGCACTCCGGCCTCGCTGCCGGCGAGCGCGACCCCGTCCGCGAGCGCCACCGGGTGGGGCGCGGCGGCGTCGGGTACCGGCGCCTCCCACCGGGTCGCGCCCGTCTCCCGCTCGAGCGCCACGATGCGCGCGGCTGCGCCGACGAGGACGGTCCTCCGGTCGAGCGCGGGCGGGTGGAACCCGGCCCCGGTCACGTCGACGCGCCAGCGGGTCACTCCCTCGGGGTCGATGGCGCGGACCTCCCCGCCGCCGGCGAGGACCACCGCGCCGACGCGGTCGGCCGCCAGCGCCGACGGCCAGCCGGTGACGGGCGCGATCCAGCGGGGCTCGATGGCGGCGACGGACGGGGCGGTCGCGGCGTCGCGTCCGGTCGCGCGCAGCTGATCGGCCCGCGGCAGGAGCCGCGGCGCGACCGAGACCAGCGCAGCGCCGGCGGTCATGGCCGCGAGAGCCACGACGGCCGCGGTCCGCCGGGGGCTCACGGCGCCACCCGGGCGACGTCGCCCGCGGTGTGCTCGGCCCGGGTGATGACCACAGGGTTCACCGCGCCGCGGAGGCCTTCCTCCCATCCGACGCACGGCGGTGGTCGCCCCTCGAGCGCAGCCCGCACGACCTCGAGCGCGCGCGGGTCGTCGGGAATGGCGGAGTGGTCGTTGGCGCCGCCGACGTCGACCACGACCTCGGTGCCGCCGGGCACGTCGATCTGTGTCGCGGGCACGACCGCGTCGTCGACACCGCCGATGCTGGTGAAGTCGACGTGCTCGGGCAGGCGGTGGCCCCACAGGTCGTTCATCAGCTCGGAGTCCTCGGCCAGCTGCCGGGTCGAGTCGCCGTCCGAGGGAGGCAACGGGAGCACTTCTTCGGCGGCGTCGAGCACGGCGCGCCCGGACCGGTTGGACCGGACGTCGCCCGCGACCGTGGCCAGCGGCGCGCCCTCGTGGGGCGACGCCAGCGTCACGACGGTGCCGATCGGGGGGTAGGCGGGATCGGTGGCGTCGTAGACGTGTTGGAGAAACACGTCGATGACCACTCCGCCCTGCGAGTGCGCGACGAGGTCGACCTCGCGCCCGGGGTTGGCGGCGTGCATCGCCTTGAGCTGCTCGCCCAGCCGCTGCCCGGCGGCCAGGAGGTCGCCCCACGTGTCGTGCTTCTCGTACGGCCCGTGGTCGGGCGCGTACGAGTAGTACTCGACCTCGTTCGAGTGATAGCCGAGGGCGTCGGCGTCGAGGGCGAACGTCGCGCCGTCGTCGTCGGTGGAGCTGTTGATTCCGGCGACCGCCATGAGCAGGTGGCCGGATCCGCCGCTGCCGTCGGCGGGCGCGCTGTCGCCGGAGCAGTCGTCGCGTGAGCGCCACCAGTCCCCGATGCGGGTAACGATCTCGGCGAGGTCGCGGACCATCGGGGCGAGCAGGGTGCGGTCCCAGCCCGCCTCGGCCAGACGTGCGATCTCGCGTGAGAGCGCGACGCCCGCCCGGTTGAGTTGCTCGAGGCCGGTGGCGACGCCGCGCCCGACGGCTCCAACCGCCGCCGCTCCCCCGCGCGCGACGACCTGGCCCGCGTCGACGGCTCCGCCCAGCACGCGGTCGACGAACCCTCGGTCGTCGCCCTCGACCCGCAGGCCGTCGAGCAGCGCGCTGCGCTCGCGCGACGGCGACCAGGGCTCGGCCGGGGGCAGGTCGGTTGGCACCAGCCGCACGAGCTCGGTGAGGTCGGTCGGGTCGAACAGCTGCATCGGGTCGACGTAACGGTCGCCCACGCGCAGCCCGAGATGGAGCACGCCGCCCGAGTGCTGGTCGCCGGTGCCGCCGGTGATGCCGAGCGGATCCCCCCGCCGCACGGTCTGGCCGGTGCGCACGTCGACGCGAGCGAGGAACGAGTACGACGTGCGCAGATCGTCGCCGTGGGCGACCACTGCGTGCAGCGTGCCGGCGACGTTGCCGGCGAAGCTGACGACCCCGTCGTTGGCGGCGCGCACGACCGTGCCCGGCGGGGCGGCGAGGTCGGCGCCGCGGTGGCCAGGGCCGTACCGGGAGGCGGGCTCCTCGAACGGACGGACGACCGCGCCGTCGACGGGCCTGAGCCAACCGGTCGGCGGGTCTGGTGGCTCGGCGCCGAGCGGCGCAGCGGCCGAGCACAGCAGCGCGGCAGCGAGCGCGGCCGAAAGCAACGGGCGGAGCAGACCCATGGGTCACCCCCAGGTCGAGACGCGACTGGGGGAAGCCCTGCGGGGGAAGACGTTGGCGGGGAAGACGTCACGGAGCCGAGCTCGACGTGACGGGGTCAGGCTACCGCGGCCCCTCGCCCGGGGGAAGAGGCGTGATCAGGCCTCAGTGCGTTCGGGTTCGCCCAGGCGGGAGCGCAGCTGAAGGATCGCCTTGGTGTGAATCTGGCAGATGCGGCTCTCGGTGACGCCCAGCACCTCGCCGATCTCCGAGAGCGTCAGGCCTTCGTAGTAGTAGAGCGTGAGGACCAGGCGCTCGCGGTCGGGCATGCGGTTGATGGCGTCGGCGAGCAGGGTCTTCATCTCGTCGACCTCGAACGCCTCGACCGGGTCGTGGCGGCGGTCGGAGAGCATGTCGCCCACCGTGGTCGAGCTCCCCCGGTCGCCGCCGCCCCCGGCGGCGAGCAGCTCGTCGAGGGCGACGAGGCCCACGAACGAGATCTGCGAGAGCGTCTGCGCCAGCTCGCCATCGGTCATCCCGAGCTCGGACGCGATCTCGCCGTCGTCGGGCGTACGCTTGTTCTCGTTCTCGAGCTTCGAGTAGGCGCGCTCGATGGAGCGGGCCTTCGCCCGGACCGAGCGCGGGACCCAGTCGATGGAGCGCAGCTCGTCGATGATCGAGCCCTTGATGCGCGAGATGGCGTAGGTCTCGAACTTGAAGCCGCGGCCGGGGTCGAACTTGTCGATCGCGTCGATGAGCCCGAAGATCCCGTAGCTCACGAGGTCGGCCTGCTCGATGCTCTGAGGCAGGCCGGCGGCGACCCGGCCGGCGACGAACTTCACCAGCGGGGAGTAGTGGAGGATCAGCCGCTCGCGCGCGTCACCAGTCGCGTTGGCCTTGTATTCGGTCCACAGCTCGGTGATGACGTCGGGATCGGTGTCAGGCACGGGGGTGGGTGGCGTCGTAGACCGCCTTCAGGCGGTCGCGGGTCAGGTGGGTGTAGATCTGCGTGGTCGCGAGGTCGGTGTGGCCGAGCAGCTCCTGCACCACCCGCAGGTCGGCCCCTCCCTCGAGGAGGTGGGTCGCGTAGGCGTGACGGAGCACGTGCGGGTGCAGCTTCTGGCCATCGGCGAGCGGATGGCGCTCGACGATGCGACGTGCGTCGCGGGTGCTGAGCCGTCGACCCCGGGCGTTGAGGAACACGGCGTCGCCGGGGCTGCCGTCCTCCGCCAGCACCGCTCGGCTCCGGTCGAGATAGGCGTGGAGCGCGTCGCGGGCCGGTTCGCCCAGCGGGACGCGCCGGGCCTTGGAGCCCTTGCCCATGACGGTGAGCGCGCGACGATCGAGGTCGCAGTCGCCGGTGTCGAGCCCGCAGCACTCGCTCACCCGTAGACCGGCGCCGTACAGCACCTCGAGCACGGCGACGTCGCGTTGGGCGAGCGCCGCGGCTCGGGGGTCGTCGGCCGGCTGACCGGGATCGGCTCGGTCCAGCATCGCCGCGGCTTCGGCGCGACGGGGCACCCGCGGGAGGCGAGTCGCGCCCTTGGGCGCCCGCAGTGACCGCCCGATGTCGACGTCGATGACGCCGTGGCGGCGGAGGTAGCGGAGGAAGCTCCGGAGCGCGGCCGCCTTGCGGGCGATCGAGGGCCGGGCGAAGCCCCGGGTCGTGAGGTAGGCGAGGTACCGGCGGAGGGCGACCCGGTCGAGGTCCCCGGGCGCGGGGCACCCGCCGCGCTCGGCCCAGGCGACGAACTGGTGGATGTCCCGGGCGTAGGCGGCGCTGGTATGGGCGCTCGCGCCGGAGAGGGAGGCGACGAACCCGTCGACGTCCCAGGCGCTCGTGGTGTCGCTTTGTCGGCTCGTGGCGGAAACGTTAGCCCTGACACCGGCGTCACCTGTGGAAAGCGAAGTTGTCACACCCCGTCGATAGCCTGCGAGGTGCCGTCGAGGCGCCGCGGTCCCGGCCCTCCGTCCGTTCCAGACGGAGAGGTCCGCGCATGCTGGCATCGGTTCGCAGCGCCACCCTCGCCGGGGTCGACGGCCAGCCCGTCATCGTCGAGGTCCACATCGCCGCCGGGTTGCCCGGCTATCACGTGGTCGGTCTGCCCGACGCGGCCGTGCGCGAGTCGCAGGCCCGGGTCCGGGCGGCGTTGCTTTCGTCCGAGCTCGAGTGGCCGAAGACGCGCATCACGGTCAACCTCGCCCCGGGCGGTGTGCGCAAGACGGGCGCGGGCCTCGAGCTCGCGGTCGCGCTCGGCGTGATGCTGGCGGGCGACCAGCTGCCGGCGGGTGCGCTCGAGGGCATCGGTGTCCTCGGGGAGCTCGGACTCGACGGCGCCGTGCGCTCCGTCCCGGGCACGCTCGCGCTCGTCGACGCATTGGCGCGATCGGGAACCGGCGTGGTCGTGGTGCCCGAGGCCAACGCGATCGAGGCCGCCCTGGTCGCGGGCGTGGAAGTGCGAACGGCGCGGTCGTTGGTCGAGCTGCGCGAGTGCTTGAAGGGCGAAGCGGAGTGGCCGTCGTTCCCCGAGCCGCCACCCGAGCCCGACGACCCCGCGGCGGAGGAGGACCCGCTCGACCTCGCCGAGGTCCGCGGCCTCGCCCACGCCCGGCGCGCGCTCGAGGCGGCTGCGGCCGGCGCGCACCACCTGCTGCTCGCCGGCCCGCCCGGTGTCGGCAAGACGATGCTGGCCCGCCGGCTGGTGACGATCCTCCCGCCGCTCGAGACCGCCGACGCGCTCGAGGTCACGCGCATCCACTCGGCCGCCGGGCGTCCGTTGCCCTCACGGCGCCTGATCGAGCAGCGGCCGTTCCGCGCTCCCCACCACACCGCATCCGTTCCCGCGCTCGTGGGCGGCGGGAGCGGCCGCCCTCGCCCGGGTGAGGTGACGCTCGCCCACCGCGGGGTCCTCTTCCTCGACGAGTTGGCTGAGTTCCCGCCGACTGCCCTCGATGCCCTGCGCCAGCCGCTGGAGGACCGGGCGGTGCAGATCGCCCGGTCGGGCGTCTCGCTCCACTTCCCCGCCGACTTCCAGCTCGTCGCCTGCACCAACCCGTGCCCGTGCGGCCGGGGCGCACCCGCGTGCGGCTGCTCCGACGTGCAGCGAGCGCGGTACCGCCGCCGCCTGTCGGCGCCGCTGCTCGACCGCTTCGACCTCCGGCTCCCGGTGCGGGGGCCCGAACCGGCCGACGGGCCGGGTGAAGCCTCCGCCGGGGTGCGCGACCGGGTCGCGGCCGCCGTCGAGCGCCAGCGGTGCCGCTACGGCGACTGGCCCTGGCGCCGGAACGCGCACATACCCGCGGGCGCGCTGGCCCGGCTGGTCCCGCTCGACGGCGAGGCCGACGAGGCCTGGCGCTGGCTGATCGACGACCGCGGCCTCACCGGCCGGGGTGCGGCGCGCGTGCGGCGGGTCGCCCGAACCCTCGCCGACCTTGACGGGGCGGCGGTGGTCACCGACGCCCACGTGTTGTCGGCGGCGCTGCTCCGCGACGACGTGCCGTGAGCGAGAACGGGCTCGGAAATGAGGAGCGGGCCGCCGCCGCCCTCGTGTGCGCGCCGGGCATGGAGCCCGCCCGTGTTCGAGACCTCGTGTCACGCGCGGGTACGCCGCGGCGGGCGCTGGCCCGGCTGGACGAGAAGGTCGACGAGCGCCAGATCGGCGCGCTGCTGGCCCGCCGGCGCACGCGCGTCTACGTCGAGGGCCGGCCGGGCTATCCGATCGCCGACGCCCTGCCCGACCGGCCCGCGGTGCTGCTCGCCGAGGGCGACGCGCCCGAGGTGCTCGACCGGCCCCGGGTCGCGGTGGTCGGGACCCGCTCGGCGACGTTGCACGGCCTGCGCGACGCCTACGAGCTCGGCAAGTTCCTCGCCGAGGCGGGCATCACGGTCGTGAGCGGGCTCGCCATCGGCATCGACGGCGCCGCCCACGAGGGCGCGCTCGACGTGGAGGGAGCTGGCGTCGTGGGGGTCGTCGCCACCGGCCTCGACGTGGTGTACCCGCGCCGGCACGCCGCACTGTTCGATCGGGTGCGCCGGGCGGGCCTGCTCCTGAGCGAGTCGGCGTTCGGGGCCCAGCCGCTGCGCTGGCGCTTCCCGGTGCGCAACCGGATCATCGCCGCCCTCGCCGACGCCGTCATCGTGGTCGAGGCCACGATCGCGGGCGGAGCCCGGATCACGGCCGGGTTCGCGCTCGACTACGGCCGCACCGTCCTCGCCGTGCCCGGCTCGCGCCGCAATGCCGCCGCCGCCGGCTGCAATGCACTGCTCGCCGACGGCGCCCACCCACTGCTCGATCCCAACGACGTGCTCGTCGCCCTCGGACTCACCCCGGGCGCCCGACGCGGGTGGGGCGCGCCCCCGGCGCGCGGTCAGCCCACGGGCGACGCCGCCGCGATCCTGTGCGCCTGCGGCGGCGAAGCGGCGACGGCCGACCAGCTCCTGAGCCGAACCGGGCTCACGCCCGACGCGGTCGCGCGCGCGCTCCGCGAGCGCGCGGAGGGCGGC
>JBQTGU010000072.1:0-53290 GCA_052390575.1 Actinomycetota bacterium
GGGGGGCCCCCCCCCCCACCCCGGTGGGGTGGCGCCCCCCCCCCCCGCGGGGGGGCCGCACCCGGGCGATCGGGGGGGGTTTGCCCCCCCACCGCGGCGAGAGCGGTGTCTGGCACGTTCGTGACGATGCCGTCGACGCCGGCGGCGGCGAGGCGGCGGATCTCGTCGGGGTCGTCGACCGTCCACACGTTCACGGTCAGCCCGAGCTCGTGGGCGCGGGCGGCGACGGCAGCCGCCGCCGGGCCCGGTAGCGAGCGCACATCGGGGTGCACGGCTACGTGCCCGTGGTCGTTGGCGATGGCTACCCCGTCGAGCGGGTCGAAGCCCAGCAACGTCAGGAAGCCGGTGGCCAGCGTGGGGTCGAGGGCGCGGACGCGGTCGATGGTGGTGAGGTTGAACGACGAGACCAGCACGTCGTCGCGCCCCTCCCGAGCGTGCAGGAGCTCCACCAGGTCGGCCGCGGCCCGGTCGTCGGGGTCGAAGTCGGCGTCGCCGGGCAGGTTCTTCACTTCGACGTTGACGACGAGCCCGGCGCAGGCGTCGAGCGCATCCTCCAGCGTCGGGACATCCGGGAGCGCGCCGCGGATGTCGGCGGCGGCGTGCTCGGCGAGGACGCCGATCCCGGGCGCGTCGGCGTCGTGGTGGACCACGAGCACACCGTCGGCGCTGCGGTGGATGTCGAGCTCGACCCCGTCGGCGCCGAGGGCGCCTGCCCGGACGAACGCCTCGATGGTGTTCTCCCGGGCGACCCGGCTCGCGCCCCGGTGGGCCAGGATCCGCGGGCCGTCCATGGCCGGGCGAGCCTAGGCAACCCTGTCCCGCGCCGCTGCCGGCGCGAAACCGCAGGTCAGACCCCTTGCGCGTCGCCGTCGCCGGCCGTACTGTCTCGCGTTGCCTCGGCACTTCGCGAGGAAGCTTGTGAACGTGTGCACGAGCGTCCCCCCGCCCGGCCACGACCAAGCGACGACCCGACCGATACGTACGGAGACCCTGTGGCCCTCACCTGGATCAGAACCCACGACTGGGACGTGAACACCTGGCGGGGTCGCTCGGCCTGTCGCGACTCCGACCCCGACGTGTTCTTCCCCATCGGAAGCACCGGAATGGCGCTCGAGCAGATCGAGACGGCCCGGCGCATCTGCACCGCCTGCCCGGTCAGCGAGGAGTGCCTCGAGTTCGCGCTCGCCACCAACCAGGAGGCGGGTGTGTGGGGCGGCACCACCGAGGAGGAGCGCCGCAAGCTGCGCAAGGCCTGGCTGGCCAAGCAGCGTCGCGCCGCCAGCTAGTGCAGCGTCGACCAACGTCTGCCCACTTGGGCTGAGGTTGGTCGATCCCCGTCGGGTGACCACTGAGTTCGACCGCGTGCTCATTTGCCCGTACTGCCGCGGCCGTCTCGATGACCTCGTGTGCACGGACTGCGGGGACCGGTACGAGAGAACTTCGAGCGGCGCCATCGACCTCAGGCTGCGTCGGACGAAGCGAGAAGTCGTCGAGTTCCCGTTGGGCGAGTTCGACGACGACTCGTCCTTGGACCTGTCGCCCTTGTCGCGTCACCCTGCGCCGGCGGTCGACTTCTCCGGGATCGAACCGCCGGAGCACCTTTCCCGGGAGCTGCTGAGCCACTTCCCGGCGGCATCCGATCCGGGATCGTCCCTGATGCTGGATCTCGGATGCGGCGACGGGAAACACCGAGGCGTGTGCGAGCAGGCGGGCTTCCGGCACGTCGGGGTCGACTACGAGTCGGCTCAGGCGCCGATACTCGCCGACGCGCACGCCCTCCCGTTCGAGGAGGACACGTTCGAGTTCCTCCTCTCGATCGCCGCGCTCGAACACATGAGCTATCCGTTCGTCGCGCTCCGTGAGGCGGGGCGCGTGCTCCAGCCCGGTGGGACCTTCGTCGGTACCGTGGCCTTCCTGGAGCCGTTCCACGGCCGGAGCTACTTTCACCACACCCACCTCGGCTTGCTCCGCGAGCTCAAGCTCGCGGATCTCGAGGTCGTGCGTATTGCTCCCGACGCCACGTGGACAGGGCTCCGTGCGCAGGCGAAAAACGCGTTGTTCCCCGGTATGCCTCCGCGGGTGGCGATGGCGGTAGTGAAGCCCGTCGACCTGCTCCATCGCCTCTCGTGGCGAGTGGCGGAGCGCAAGCGGGGAACGTCGCTCCAGAGTGTCCGCCTCTGCCAGACGACGGGAGCGTTCTACTTCATCGCACGCAAACCCGTCGCCGACGCGGCCACCTGACTCGTCGCTGCTGATCCCCGCCTTCACAAGTCGACCGGCGCAACCGGCGCCACCGGGAACCGCAGGTGGGCGCGGGTCCCGTTCTCTGCCCGGAGCTCGATCGAGCCGCCCAACTCGCCGGTCACGAGTGCCTGCACGATCGACAGACCGAGGCCCTTCCCGTCCTCGAGAGTGAAGCCGGGCGGGAGTCCGACACCGTCGTCGATGACGTCGACGACCAGCTCACCGTTCTCGCGCGCCAGGCGCACCTCGACGTGCCCCTTGGCGGTCCCCTCGTCATCACGTGGGAAGGCGTGGTCGACTGCGTTCTGCATCAGCTCGTTGAGCACGACCGCCAGGGGCGTGGCGACGTCGCCGCTGAGCTCGCCGGCGTCGCCCTCGACGTCGAACTCGAGGCGGACGTCGGGCGTCGACACGGTCTCCTCCACCACCCGCACGAGCGGCCGGATGACATCGTCGAAGGCGACGACGTCGCGGGTGTCGCGGGACAGCGTCTCGTGCACGATGGCGATCGAGCGGATCCGGCGCTCGGAGTCGTCGATCGCCTCCTGCGCCTCTTCGGAGCGCAGCCGCCGGCCCTGGAGCCGCAGCAGTGCCGCGATCGTCTGGAGGTTGTTCTTCACCCGGTGGTGGATCTCGCGGATGGTGGCGTCCTTGGAGAGGAGCATCCGGTCGCGGCTGCGGAGGTCGGTCACGTCGCGCAGGAGCACGACCGCTCCCACCGGCTTGTCCGCATCGAGGAGCGGGATCGCCCGCAACGTGAACGACGTGTCGCCTCGCTCGAGCTCCTCGTCCACCGGCAGCCGGGCGCGGACAGCGGTGTCGACCGCCTCTTGGTCGAAGCCGAGCTCGGAGAGCTGCAACCCCTTCGTGTAGGCGTGGATGCCCATGCGGTGCAGCGAGCTGACCGCGTTGGGGCTGGCGAAGACGATGTTGAGGTCGGCGTCGAGAACGATCGCACCGTCACCGACGCGGGGCGTGTCCTCGTAGGGGACCTCGTCGCGCCCGAAGGGGAAGCTGCCCTCGGCCACCATGGTCGCGAAGCGGTCGAATGTAGCCAGGTAGTTGCGTTCGAGCTCGCCGTGGCGGCGGCCCGACTCGGTCGAGGTCTCGCGGGTGAGGAGGGCGATCATCGATCCCTTGTGCCGCACCGGGATGCACTGCACCCGGGCCCGTTCCTTCGAACCGAGCACGGTGCCGCCGCCGACCAGGACCTCACCCTGGCGCCAGGCGTGGCTCAGGAGCGGCCGCTCGACCTCGCCCACGACCGTCCCCACCATGTCGGCCGGGTACAGGGTCTGGCCCGTGGTCGGTCGGACCTGGCCGAACACGACGAAGCGGCGGCCCTCCTCGCCCTCGACCGGCGCGAGCAGGAGCAAGTCGGAGAAGCACAGGTCGGCGAGCGTCTGCCACGACGCCACCAGCCGCTGCGCGTGGGCGAGGGCGTCGCCGCGCAGCGCCGTGTTCCGGAGCGCGAGGTCCCCGAAATTGGCCACGAGGCGATGGTACGCCCAGCGTTACGCGAACAGGTGCTCGCCGATGCGAGCGAGGCCGGCGATGTCGTAGATGTCGATCTCGAAGTTCGGCACGTTGGCGACGACCTCGGGCTGGCGCGCCAGCTCGCCCTTCAGCTCGGCCTCGCGCTTGGCGACCACTGCGAAGTTGCGGAAGGACTCGCCGACGGTGCGCAGCACCCGGGCGGTGCGGACAGTGTCGGCCAGCTCCGTCGCGTCCGGAAGCCCGGTGGTCAGCGCCTCGGCCACCGGGCCCGCCTCGGCCACGAGGACGTCGGCGGCGCGGGCGCCATCTGCCGAGAGGAGGTAGTCGGGCAGCGTCTTGTTCAGGACCAGCGCGCCGAGGTGGTACTTGCGGTCGACCAGCTGCTCGCAGAAGAACTCGGCCTCGCGCAACGGCGAGCCCTCGAGCGTGGTGACCACCCCGAACGTCGTGCGCCGGTCGTGCAGGAGCGCCTCGACGGCCCGGGCGCGCTCGGCGAACCCGTCGTACATCGATTGGAAGTTCACGAAGAACTCGCCGATGTCCTGGAGGAACTCGCTCCCGAGGATGCGGTCGGCGAGTTGGTAGAAGGGCCGGCTGGCGACGTTGAGCACGCGTGCGCCCCGCTTGCCGCCGACCCGGTACGGCATCGTCAGCCACCGGAGCAGCCGGCCGCCGAAGAACTCCGCCATGCGCTTGGGCGCGTCGAGGAAGTCGAGGGCGTTGCGGGTGGGCGGGGTGTCGATGACGATCAGGTCGTAGGCGCCGGTGGCGTGCAGGTCGAAGAGGCGTTCCATCGCGATGTAGTCGTGGCTCTGCACGAACCGTCCAGTGATGTTCGTGTAGAGGCGGTTCTCGAGGATGCGGTACGCGGTCTCCTCGTCGGGAGCGTGGCGCAGCACGAGGTCGTCCCACGACCGCTTGGTGTCGAGCATCGCCGCCCAGAGCTCTCCGCGAGGCTCGAGCCCGGCCTCCTTGAGCGCCTCCGGCGGGACCTGCTTCTCGACGTTTCCGAAGCCTTCGAGGCCGAGCGCGCTGGCGAGCCGGCGGGCCGGGTCGATGGTCAGCACCAGCACCTTGCCGCCCAGGCGGGTAGCGGCGGTGAGGGCGGCCGCGGCCGCCACCGACGTCTTTCCGACACCGCCCGACCCGCAGAAAACGACGATCTCCTTGGTCGCGAGGAGGGGCTCGAGGCCCTTGGCGGTGGACTCGCCCGCGCTCGGGCTCACAGGCCGAGCTCCTGCGCCATCGCTTCCGCGACCATGCGGGTCACGCGCAGGCCGGCGTCGCGCACGAACAGATACGGGAGGTAGACCATCGGCAGGTCGACGGTCTCGCGCAGGCGGGTGAGGTGAGTGGCGCGCGTCCGTCGCAGCGACACCGCCAGTCGGGCCGCCTCGAGGACCGCGGTCGCGCCCGGTCCGGCGCGCTCGTTGAGCACCGCGCCCGCCTCGGGGCGACGCAACGCCTCGAACGTCTCCTCGTCGGGTCGCGTGAACAGCTCGGGCAGCACGCGATTGACGAACACGGCGCCCAGCGGTACCCGCAGCTCCGCCCGCGCCCGGTCGACCAGCTCGATGGTCTCGTTGACCGGCATCTCCTCGGGGGTGGCGACGATGTTGAGCGCGGTCAGGGCCGGGTCCGACAGCAGCTCGACCATCCAGTCGGTCTGGGTGCGCACCGTCCCCACCGCCACCAGCTCCTGGATCGCGCGCGGCGCGTCGAGCTGCCCCACGATGTGGCCGGTGGCGGCGGCGTCGACGACGACCAGGTCCCAGTCGGCGCGACCCTCGATCGACTCGCGCACCTCCCAACAGATCTTGCCGACGGTCAGGACCTCCTTGACCCCCGGCGCCGCCGTCGCCACGAAGTCGAGGACGCGCGCCAGCGGGCCCAGGCGACCGAGGACGGGCACGCGCAGGTTGAGCTTCAGGTACTCCTTCAGCGACTCCTCGGTACGCATGACCATGGCGAAGACGCCGGGATAGACCTCGCGTGGCTCGAAGCCGACCGCGCCCTGCTCGAACTGCTCGGTGAGGTTGCCCTTGGCGTCGACCTCGACGACGAGCACGCGCTTGCCCCGCTCGGCCGCGAGCAGTGCGGTGGCGGCGGTGACGGTGCTCTTGCCGACGCCGCCCTTGCCGGTGAAGAAGAGGAGGCGCCGCCCGAGGAGGTCGGGCTCGGCCATCCTGCTAACTGCTTCCGAAGCCGACCCGCTTGGATGCCTCGTCGGCGTCGACCTCGACGTAACCCAGCTTGTCGGCAGGCACGCCAACCTTGTGGCCCTTCACGTCCTCGAACCAGATCATGGCGGCACCGTCCTTCAGTGCCTTCTCGACCATCTTCACGACGTCGTCGGGCGTGCCCGAGAGCTCGAGGGTCAGCTCCTTGGGGGTGTAGATGACACCGATGCGGATCTCCATGGCCCAGCGAATGTAGTCGACCGGTCCGGCGAGCCCTCCACTCGCGAGTTGGCCAGCCGACGATCGTGGCGCGCGCCGGCTCGCTCCTCCTGGCCCATCCATCGCCGCATGATGATGAGCGCGGCGACGAGCCCGAACACCTCGCCCGCGACCCAGAGGAGGCCGGCGCCGGTGCGCTGGTCGGCCAGCGGGCTCGCCCCCCAGGGTCGGACGACGTCCTCGTACCAGCCGGCGGCGAGCACACGGTCCATGCCGAGGATGGCGACGCCGAGGAAAGCGTGGAACGGCAGCGCGACCAACACGTAGAGCAGGCGGGCGCCGTAACCGAGCGCGCCCGGGATCGGGTCGAGGCCGACGACGTGCGCCATGAACAGCGACCCCGCCACGACGAAGTGGACGTGGGTCGCCACGTGGACCCAGTGGTTCCGCAGCGAGAGCTCGTAGAGACCGGTGAAGTAGAGGACGACGAGCGTGCCGCCGAAGAGCAGCCAGGCCGTGACCGGATGGGCGATCACGGTGAACGGCCCGCTGTGCAGGACGCGCAGCAAGCGGCGTTGCACGTCACGGTCGCCGGCCTGGAGCGCGAGGGTGACGGGGGCGCCGCAGACCAGCAGGAGCGGCGCCAGCATCCCGAGCACCAGGTGCTGGCCGACATGCATGCTGAAGAGGACGTCGTCGTACGCGGCCAGGCCCGACTGGGTAGCGAGGAGGAGCGCCACGAGCCCGGCGGCGAACGCGATCGAACGGCCGCGCGGCCAGACGCGACCTCGCCGTGCCAGACGTCGGACCCCGAGCGCGTACGCGCCCGCCGCCGCCACGACGCCGACCACGAGGATGTCGAGCTCCCAGCCGGTGACGAGCAGGTCCCACGAGGGGGGCGGTGGCGCGACAAGCGTCCCCACGGGGCCACGCTACGTCGGCGGCGCCCTGTGACAGACTCCGCCCGTGACCGGGGGCGTCGCGACCGAGGAGTCCCGCACCCGTCCACCGGCGATGCTGACCGTGGGGACGGTCGTGTGGCTGGCGTCGGAGCTCATGTTCTTCGGCGGGCTGTTCGCGGCCTACTTCACCCTGCGGGCGGAGGCGTCGGCGTGGCCGCCGGCGGGCGTGACGCTGGAGACCGCCAGCTCCGGCGTCGCCACCGTCGTGCTGCTGGCGTCGAGCGGCACCATCCACTTCGCCGGACGGGCGCTCGAGCGCGACGACCGCGCCGGCGTGCAGCGGTGGCTGGCGATCACGCTCGGGCTCGGCGCGCTGTTCCTGGCCAACCAGGTACGCGAGTTCATGGTCAACGACTTCGACATCTCGTCCCACGCCTACGGATCGATCTACTACCTGATGACCGGGTTCCACGGGCTTCATGTGCTCGCCGGGCTCGTCCTTCTCGTCATCGGGTTGGCCGTGGTGGGCGGCCCCGGGCCCTTGCTCCGGCGGGGGCCGGCGGTCGAGTCGGTCACCTACTACTGGCACTTCGTCGACGTCGTGTGGGTGGGCCTGTTCACGACGATCTTCCTGATCCGGTAGATGCGACGCCCGGTCGTCGTGCTCGCGGGCCTCGGGCTGTTGGCGACGGCGACGGCCGTCGGCCTCGCGAGCGCCGGTGCTGTGCCGTCGGGCGGGGGCGACGAGGCCCCGGTGCAGCGAGGACGCGAGCTGTTCGTCACCGGCTGTGCGTCGTGTCACGGCGCCGAGGGTGAGGGCACCGACCAGGGGCCGAGCCTCGTCGGCGTGGGTGCGGCGTCGGCCGACTTCCAACTGACGACGGGACGGATGCCTGACACCGATCCCGACCACCAGCCGGTGAGCAAGCCGCCGGCGTACGAGCCCGACGAGATCGACGCGCTGGTCGCGTACGTCGCCTCGCTGGGCGACGGCCCGCCCATCCCCAACGTCGACGACCCGCCCGGCCGCCTCACCGAGGGCGGCGAGCTGTACCAGTTGAACTGCGCTGCCTGCCACAGCTCGGCCGGGAACGGCGGCGCGCTGAGCTCGGGGCGGACGGCGCCGGACCTCCACGGCGCGACGCGCGTGCAGACCGCCGAGGCCATGCGCACCGGGCCGGGACCGATGCCGGTGTTCGGACCCGACACGCTGTCCGACCGCCAGGTCAACTCGATCGTCGAGTACGTGCGCTACCTCGACGATCCCGAGGATCCGGGGGGCCTGTCACTGGGCCGGGTGGGCCCGATTACCGAGGGTCTGGTCGCGTTGCTCGGGCTGGTCGCGCTGGCGTTCGCGTGCCGTTGGATCGAGCCGAAGGAGCACGAGTGAGCGCGCCCGACCGCGAGCGGCGAGCGGTCAACCAGGTGGCGGTGGCGTTCGGCATCAGCGCGCTCGCGTCGTTCGGCCTCGCCGCCGTGTACTGGCAGGGAGGCCAGAACCAGGTCGAAGGGGTGCTGCTCGCGATCGCGCTGGGCGGGCTGGGCTACGGCTTCGTGGTGGTGGCGCGGCGTCTGCTCCCCCAGGGGCCCTACACCGAGGAGCGTGAGGTCCTCCCGTCGAGCGAGGGCCAGGTCGCCGCGTTCGAGACCGACCTCGAGCGGGGCGAGGGTTGGATGGCGCGCCGGGGGTTCCTGGTCAAGATGCTGGGCGTCGCCGCCGGCGCGCTCGGTGTGGCGGCGTTGTTCCCGCTCCGTTCGCTCGGCCCGAACCCCGGGAGGTCGCTGTTCCGCACCAAGTGGCGCAAGGGCTCGCTCGTCGTCGACGAGCAGGGGGAGCCGGTGCGGGTGCGCACGCTCGAGGTCGGCGGCGTGCTGACGGTGTTCCCCGAAGGCCACCTGGAGCGGGAGGACTCGCAGACCCTGCTCATCCGGATCTCGAACCAGAAGGTCGTCACCCGCAGGGGGCGTGAGGACTGGGGGCCCGAGGGGTACGTCGCCTACTCGAAGGTGTGCACGCACGCCGGCTGCCCCGTCGGGCTGTACCAGCAGGACGTCAAGCGGCTCCTGTGCCCGTGCCACCAGTCGAGCTTCGACGCGGTGGAGGGCGCCCGGCCGGTGTTCGGTCCCGCCACCCGCTCGCTCCCCCAGCTCCCGCTGATG
Organism: Actinomycetota bacterium; assembly: GCA_052390575.1. Taxonomy (GTDB): domain Bacteria; phylum Actinomycetota; class Acidimicrobiia; order IMCC26256; family JACDBD01; genus JBPCMN01. The sequence goes on from JBQTGU010000072.1 coordinate 9,203, forward strand.
GTCGACGACAACGGCTTCCTGCGGGCCCAGGACGACTACGACGAGCCCATCGGCCCCGGCTTCTGGGACCGCGACCGGTGATCAGCCAGCATGACCATTAGGCGCCTCGCCCGGTGGATCGACAACCGCCTCGGCGCGTCGCGCGCCGCCCGCGCGACGCTCAACAAGGTCTTCCCCGACCACTGGTCGTTCATGCTGGGCGAGGTCGCGCTGTACTGCTTCGTGATCCTCGTGCTCACGGGCGTGTACCTGACGTTCTTCTTCACGCCCGGCACCAAGGAGGTCGTGTACGACGGCAGCTACGCCCCCCTCGACGGGGTGAAGATGTCGCAGGCGTACGAGTCGGTGCTGCGTATCAGCTTCGACGTGCGGGCCGGGCTCGTGATGCGCCAGATCCACCACTGGGCGGCGCTGATGTTCATCGCCGCCGTCATCGCCCACCTGATGCGCATCTTCTTCACCGGGGCGTTCCGACGCCCGCGCGAGATCAACTGGATGATCGGGGTGACGCTGCTGATCCTCGCGATCGCCAACGGCTTCACCGGCTATTCGCTTCCCGACGACCTGCTGTCGGGCACCGGATTGCGCATCGCGTACTCCGTGGTGCTGTCCGTACCCGTCGCCGGGGTGTGGACGGCGTTCCTCATCTTCGGCGGCGAGTTTCCCGGCAACGAGGTGCTGACCCGGTTCTTCGTGCTCCACATCCTGATCATCCCGGTTGCCATCGCGGTGTTGCTCGGCGCGCACCTGGCGATACTCGTGCGCCAGAAGCACACTCAGTTCCCGGGAAAGAGGCGCACGAACACCAACGTGGTCGGAGCGCGCCTGTGGCCGACGTTCATGGCCAAGACCCTGGGGCTGTTCTTCTTGACGTTCGCGATGCTCGCCGCGCTGGGCGGGCTGGCCCAGATCAACCCGGTGTGGATCTGGGGGCCGTTCGAACCCGCGGCGGTGAGCTCGGGCTCGCAACCCGACTGGTACGTCGGCTGGCTGGAGGGATCGCTGCGCCTGTTCCCGGCGTGGGAAACGCGGCTGTTCGGCTTCGAGATCCCGAGCCCGTTCTACTCGGGCGTCGTGATCCCGGGGATCACGTTCGGCCTGCTGTACGCGTGGCCGTTCCTCGAGGCCCGCGTCACTAAGGACCACGAGGAGCACCATCTGCTCGACCGGCCGCGCGACCGGCCGGTGCGCACCGCGATCGGCGTCGCCGCGCTGACGTTCTATGTCGTGCTGTTCGCCGCCGGCGGCAACGACGTGCTCGCGGCCCGCTTCGACATCTCGGTGAACCTGATCACGTGGGTGTTCCGGATCTTCCTGCTCGTGCTGCCGCCGGTGACCGGTCTGCTCACCTACCGGCTGTGCAAGGAGCTCCAGGCACGTGACCGAGAGAAACCGCGACCGACTGCTGTCCTCGAACGGACGCAGTCAGGCGGTTACGTCGAGGTAGGGACGTGAGTTCAGTCGAGCTCCAACACCCTTCGGAGCGCATCCCCGACGACCGCGGCATCTCGCTCGCTCAGAACGCCGAGCGGCGCGCTGAGCAGTCGTGACTCCATCGTCTGCAACCGCCCAGTCCTAAGGACGGAGGCGGTCAGCAAACCTTCGGATCGCCAATCCTTCAGCACGACATCGCCAAGCCCTGGCCTCTGGAGACGTGCTCGGCTGCTTGTGACCATCGCCACAATGACGTCGGGTCCTCGGTTGAACTGGCCCGAGGAGATCACGCACACCGGCCGTCGCTTGACACCTTCGAGGTCCGCGTACGTGAACGGAGCCAGAAACAGCTCGCCGCGTTCCATCGGGAAGGGCCGGGGCTAGGAGCTCGACCCAGCCTCGACGTCGTCGTAGACGCGATCCTCGTCTGAGAACCAATCCGATACGAGGCTGGCCCGGGGTGCCCACGCGGGACGCGGCCAACCGAGAAGTTCCTCGCGAAGCCGCCAGAGCTCAGTCTCGGCTGCGTCGACTTCGGCGTAGGCCTTGGCCATCTCGCGAGCGTCCTGGACCGGGACTTCTTGACCGGGTTCGAGCGGACCGCCGAGGAATCGTTCGCTCGCCTTGACAGCATCCCGGAGGCGTCCGTGAGCACGTTCCAGTCGTTCTCGCTCCTCAGGAGTGAGGTCGTCCGTGGTGCGCCGCGGCCGTTCGGCTTCTGTGGTCACCACACCAGCCTACGTGGCGATATGGCCTGAGCCTGTGGAAAACGACGCTCCGCGGAACGCCTGTGGAAAAGGTGCGTTCCGCGGAACGTTCACCGCGCCTTGCGGACGGGGTCGCCGACCTTGACCGTGCCGGCCGTGACGACCCGGGCGTTCACGCCTCGCAGGTTGAGCTCGATGCCCTCTGGCGAGTTCACGAGGCGGAGAGCGTCGCGGCCGAAACGGACCGCGAACTTGTCGCAGCCGCGGTGGGGAGGCTCGGTTACCTCGACCACCGCCGAACCGACCTCGAGCCGGGAGCCCGGGGGAAGGTTCTCGCCGCCAAGACCGATGTCGACGTAGAGCTGGTCACCGGCGAGGGGCCGGCGTTCGGGGTCGACGGCGACGAGCGCGGCGGCCCGGGCGTTCATCAGGGTGAGCTGTCGGTCGGGCTGGCTCCCCCGCTCGCGCCAGCTATCGCCGACCAGCCCTTCCTCGGAGGTGAGGACGGCCTCGTCGAGGAGCTCCCGCTCGTCGACCGCCGGGCGGCGGGCGATGAGCTCGACCCGCCCGTTGTCAGCCGGAGCCGCCCGGACATCGTCGAGGCCGGCGAGCAGTGCGTCGGTCGTCAGGTGTTCGATCTGTGCCATGGCGTCAGTCTGCCTGACCACGGCTCTCGGCCACGTATCCAATTGCCGCGAGGGCGAAGATGGCGCCGCCGAGGACGATCACCCAGACGCCGAACACGAACCCGGTCGCGAGCGCGGTGGCGCCGAACGCCAGCGCGAACGGCCAGATCGACGCGGCCGGGAACTCGGTGCGGGCGCCGGCCCCGTCGGCGATCGTTGCGTCGGGTCGGTCCTCGGGTCGGGGTGCGATGCGGCGCGAGATCAGCAGCAGGTAGCCGCCCGCCAGCAGACCGAGCAGCGCGCTGGCGGCCAGCATCGTCGTCCCCGCGTCCTCGTAGGCGGTGAGGGCGTAGATCCCGCCGATGACCACGAAGAACGCGGTCACACCGAGGAAGAAGTACGCCTCGACCTTCATGTGTCCACCCGTTCGGCGGCGTGCCCGAACGCGGGCGCGTCGGGATGGCGGGCGTCCCACACCGGACGCTCGGAGCGGATGGGTGGGAGCGAATCGAAGTTGTGCTCGGGCGGCGGCGAGCTCGTGGCCCACTCGAGGGTCTGGCCGCCCCAGGGGTCGTCGCCGGCGGGCTCGCCGTGCCGTCGCGATCGCCACAGGTTGATCGCGAAGCTCAGCACGGCGACGCCGATGATGTAGGAGCCCACCGTCGAGATCACGTTGAGGGTCGTGAACCCGTCCGAAGACTTGTAGTCGTTGACTCGCCGGGGCATCCCCCGAAGGCCGAGCTCGTGTTGCACGAAGAACGTCACGTTGAACCCGATGAACAGCAGCACGAAGTGGAGCTGGCCGAGCCGCTCGTCGAGCATCCGCCCGGTGAACTTCGGGTACCAGTAGTAGATCGCGGCGAACCCGGCGAACCCGGCGGTGGCGAAGGCGACGTAGTGCATGTGGGCCACGACGAAGTAGGTGTCGGTCACGCTGAAGTCGATCGGGGCCATCGCCTGGAGCACACCGGTGAGCCCGCCGAGCAGGAAGATGACGATCGCGCCGATCGTAAACAGCATCGGGGTCTGGTAAGTGATCTGGCCCTTCCACATCGTGCCGATCCAGTTGAAGAACTTCACCCCCGTCGGCACCGCGATCAGCAGCGACAGCGCGCTGAAGAACGGGAGCAGCACGACGCCGGTGGAGAACATGTGGTGTGCCCAGACGCCGACCGAGAGGCCGCCGATGGCCAGCGTCGCCAGGATGAGGCCCTTGTAGGCGAACACCGGCCGGCGCGAGAACACCGGGATGATCTCGGTGATCACGCCGAAGAACGGCAGGGCAATGATGTAGACCTCGGGGTGGCCGAAGAACCAGAACAGGTGCTGCCACAGCACCGGGGTGCCGTCCTCGGTGACGTCGAAGATGTGGGCGTCGAGGCGGCGGTCGGCGAACAGCATCGCCAACGCGCTGGTCAGGACGGGGAAGGCCAGCAGCACCATCACGCTGGTGACGAGCATGTTCCAGGTGAAGATCGGCATCCGGAACATGGTCATGCCGGGGGCGCGCAGCATGAAGATGGTGGTGACGAGGTTGACCGCGGTGAGCACCCCGGCGGTGCTCGTCACGATCACACCCACGATCCAGAGATCCGGGCCGATGCCGGGCGAGTACGTCGCTCCCGAGAGCGGTGCGTAGGCGAACCAACCGAAGCTGGCCGACCCGCCCGCGGTGAGGAACCCCGAGATCATCACCGTCCCGCCGAACAGGTACATCCAGTAGCCGAGGGCGTTGAGGCGCGGGAACGCCATGTCGGGCGCGCCGATCTGGAGCGGGACGATGTAGTTGGCGAGCCCGAACGCGAACGGCACCGCGAACAGGTAGATCATCACGCTGCCGTGCATGGTGAAGAACTGGTTGTAGGTCTCGGCGTCGAGGAACTCCTTGCCCGGGTCGGCCAGCTCGGTGCGGATGGCGAGGGCGAGGAGTCCGCCGATGGCGAAGAAGATCAGCGAAGTGACGATGTAGCTGAGGCCGATGACCTTGTGGTCGGTGGTCGTGATCCAGCGCAGCAGCCCGGTGGCGTGCGGGGGCGGCGGCGCCGACTCGGCCGCCGGACGCTCGGCGGTGATCGTCATTGGTCACCGCCCCCGGCGGCTTGCTGGTCGGCGACCCACTCACGGAAGTCGGCCGTCGTGACCGCGTCGACCTCGAAGGTCATCTTGGCGTGGTCGAGACCGCAGAACTCGGCGCAGCGCCCGGTGTACCGGCCGACGTCGGTGACGTCGACGTCGATCTTGTTCTTCACGCCCGGTATCACGTCCCGCTTGTAGAGGAAGTCGGGGACGTAGAACGAGTGGATGACGTCATTCGACGTGAGCACGAGCCGGACGGTCGCATCGACCGGCAGCACCATCACGGGCGGGTCGTCGGGGAGCCCGGTGACGGTGATGTCCTCCTCGACGTAGTGGAACTGCCACTGCCACTGGAAGCCTTCGACCTCGATCACGAGATCGGGATCCGACGTCAGGGCGTCGACGTCGCGCTGGGTCCGGTACGACAGCGCGAACAACACCGCCACGATGAGAATCGGCACGGCGGTGTAGACGACCTCGAGCGGCACGACGTACTGGCGTTGCGTCGGGAGCTCGTCGCCGCGGCGCCGGTAGCGGAACACCGCCCACCCGATCAGCGCCCACACGATGCCGCCGACGACGAGGGCGGCGATCATCGACCCCCGCCACAGGTCGAAGATGTCGCGGCCCTGCTCGCTCGTGCCCTCCTTGCCCGCGTGGTCGACCAACCCGCAGCCCGCCAACGCCACGAGAGAGAGGAGCAGCACGGTCGATCGGAGCCTCGCCACCGTGGCGGAGGCTAACAATGACGCGTGCTCTCGACCGGCTGGCTGCTCGCCCAGTCCTCGACCGAAAGCGAGGGGTTCTCCGTCCCGATCCTGGCGGCGGCGGCCGCGGCCGGGCTCGCGTGGCTGGCGGCCGCGCTCGTCCTCGCGGTCATGCGGCGCGTCCCGCACCTCGACGCCGCGCAGGCGACGCAGGAGCTTCCCCCCGAGCTGCCGGCGGTCGCCAACATGTTGTGCGACGACTTCGAGCTCGGCAGCGAGGCGGTGCCGGCGACGCTGCTCGACCTGGCCGCCCGCAAGATCGTGACCCTCGAGGAGATCCAGCCCGGCCGCACGATCTGCCGGGTACGGAACGCGAGCTTCGAGGGGCTCACCGAGTTCGAGCGGCGGGTGCTGGCGGCAATCGTGGGCAAGGCGATCGACGGCGTCGTACCTACCGAGGCGCTGACGACCGGGCCCGAGGATGCGTCACGGGGCTGGCGGCGCGACTACGAGAAGGAGGTGATCGCCGAGTCGCAATCGCGGGGGCTCACCTACGACCGCTGGCCCGCGGCCATCGTGGCCTTCGTCGGGTTCGGTGCGCTGGTGGTGTTCGGGCTCCTCTACCTCTCGGGCGTCGTGGGCGGCGAGACCACCGGCGACGAGGGGGTCCGGGCAATCGCGACCGGCGGTATCGCGATCGTCTCCATGCTCGCCCTCGCGGGAATCGCAGGCAGCTGGGGGCGATCGCGCGCCCAGCTCCCGACGGAAGAGGGTGAGCGGGCGGCGGCGGTGTGCCTCGGGCTCCAGCGTCATCTGCACGAGAACGAGAACTTCGACGAGATCCCGCCGGCTTCGGTCGTGATGTGGGGCCGCCACCTCGCGTACGCGGCCGCCGTCGGCGCCGCCCAGGCGTGCGTCGCCGCGCTGCCCATGGGCGCCGAGGACGACCACCACGCCTGGAGCCGGTTCCGGGGTCAGTGGCGCAAGGTGCGGGTGCGGTACCCGCGCGCGCTGCCGCCGGCGTGGGGCAAGCACCCGGCGTTCGCGCTGTTCCTCGCGGTCTTCTGGGGTAGTGCCGCGGTGGCGGCGCTGTACGGGCTGCTGCTCGTGGCCAACGCCGACCCGACGCCGGACCCGACGTTCACCCAGGAGCAGCTCGACTGGATCGGGCGGGCGGCCCTGATCGCGTGCATCCCGTTCGTCGCGCTGCTGGCGTGGGCGCTGTACGTCCTCGTCGAGGCCGTGCCGGACCTCTTCCGGAGCCGGGAGGTGACAGGGGAGGTCGTGCGGGCGCGCCGGCGGCGCCAGGTGTTCCAGCAGTCCGACGAGGACAACCCGAAGTATTGGTTCTACCTCGCCATCGACAACGGGAGCGACAACGACTTGCCGGCGTTCCGCGTGCGCTCGGTCCTCTACAACGCCTGCAACCAGGGCGACACCGTCACCGCGGTCGTCACCCCGAGTCTCGGCTACGTGCGGGAGCTCAAGACCTCGACTTAACCGCCGGAGGCTTCGCGGGCGATCTCGGTGAGCTCGTCGGCGGACCACACCGCCGAGTGCTCCCGGACCTTCTGCGCCCACACCTCGTGGGCCTTCGCGGCGGCAGCATCGATCGACATGCCTCGGGCGACCCCCAGCGCGACCAGCCCGAGGAACGCGCCCGCACCGTCAGTCGAGTATGTGACATCCAAGGGGCGCAGTCTCGCGCGCGCGCGGGGTCAGATGATCTTGAGCTCGGGCCGGTAGATCTTGCTGGGGGCGAGCTCCTCGTCGATCTGCTCGGCGATGCGGAAGAACGCCTGCGACGCCTCGTCATCCGGGTTGGTCACGACGATGGGCCGGCCCTCGTCGGCGCCGACGCGCAGCTCGGGCACCAGCGGGATCTGGCCCAGCAGCGGCACCTCGAGCTGCTCGGCGAGAAGGCGACCGCCGTCCTTCCCGAACAGCTCGTACGCCTTGCCGTCGTCGCCCCGGAAATACGACATGTTCTCGATGACACCGAGGAGGTCGAGGTTGACCTTCTGGGCCATGTAGGCGGCGCGCTGCGCCACCCGCTGCGCCGCCGGCTGGGGCGTGGTGACGATGATCACCTCGGCGCGGGGCAGGAACTGGGCCATCGACAGGGCGATGTCGCCGGTGCCGGGAGGCATGTCGACAACGAGGAAGTCGGGCTCGTCCCAGCGCACGTCGGTGAGGAACTGCTCCAGCGCCTTGTGCAGCATCGGCCCCCGCCACACGACTGGCTGGTCCTCGCGGGCGAAGAAGCCCATCGAGATCAGGCTCACGCCGTTGGCCTCAGGCGGCAGGATCACGTCGTCGATGACGACCGGCGGGCGGTCGATGCCGAGCATGCGCGGCATCGAGAAGCCCCACACGTCGGCGTCCACCGCCGCGACCTGATGGCCGCGCTGCGCGAGCGCGACCGAGAGGTTGGCGCTGACCGACGACTTGCCGACACCGCCCTTGCCCGACGCGATCGCGAGCACGCGGGTGCGGGCGTCGGTGAACGGATTGACCCGCGCCGGCTGGCCGTCGGCGCCGGCAGCAGAGTGCTCGGACCGCAGCTGCTCGGCGAGGCCCTGACGCTGCTCGTCGCTCATGACCGTGAGGTCGACGTCGACCGAGCTCACCCCGTCGAGGGGGCTGACCGCGTCGGTCACCCGCCGGGTGATCTCGGTCTTGAGGGGACAGCCGGGCACGGTCAGGGCGACGGTCACCTTCACAGTGCCGTTGTCGATGGCGACCTCCTTGACCATGTCGAGGTCGACGATCGACTTGTGGATCTCGGGGTCCTCGACCGGCCGCAGGGCCTCGAGGACGTCGGATTCAGTAGGCATCGAGCTCCCGGCGAGGCGAGACATTTCCACTACGGACATAGGTAGAATACCTCTGTGGACCAGGACCGCTCGCAGCCGGACCTCAGCGCCGACGAGTTCAGCGCGGCGGTGAGCGCGGTCACCAGCGCCTTCGGCGACCCGACCCGCCGCGACATCTACCTGTTCGTGCGGGACGCCGAGGGCGTCACCGCATCCGAGGTCGCCGACCGCTTCGAACTCCACCCCAACGTGGCCCGCCACCACCTCGAGAAGCTCGCCGGCGGCGGGTACCTCACGGTTGAGCTGGCCCGCCACGAGTCGGCCGGACGGCCGTCGAAGAGCTACCGCGCCGCCGACCTCGGGACCGCGCTCAGCTTCCCGCCCCGGCGCGACGAGCTCCTCGCCACCCTCCTGGCCCGGGCGCTCGAGCTCCTCGACGCCGACCAGGCGGCGGCGATGGCCGACGAGGTCGGGTACGAGTACGGCCTGGCGCTGGCGGCGCGCATGGCCCCGGTTGCTACCGGCGACCCCCGGAGGTGCGCGCACCAGTCGGTCCGGGCCGCGCTGGCTGTCGTCGCCGACGCCCTGACCGCCCACGGCTTCGCCGCCCACACCGAGAAGCGGGGCCGGTTGTCGGTGATCGTGGCCGAGCAGTGCCCGTTCGGCGACGCGGCGACGCGCTACCCGCACGTGGTGTGCGCGGTCGACCGGGGGATGATCCGGGGCATGCTCGCCGGCCTATACGGCGAGACCGACCCGCGGTTCACGGAAACCCGGCCGTCCGGCGACGATCACTGCGTCGCCCGGGTCTAGTCCCCGCTCGCGCGCCGTGCGCCGGGCCTACCTCGACCACGCCTCCACGTCGACGCTGCGGCCGGCCGCGCTCGAGGCGATGCTGCCGTTCCTGCGCGAGCACCACGCCGACCCCGGGCGTCTGCACGCCGAGGGAAGGGTCACGCGGGTGGCGCTCGAGGAGGCGCGCGAGCAGGTCGCCGCACTGCTGGGCGCGCGACCACGCGAGGTCGTGTTCACCGCCAACGGCACCGAGGCGGTGAACACCGCGGTCTGGGGCGCAGTCGCTCGGGCCCAGGAGTCGAACGGTCGCGTGCATGTGGTCACGACCGCGGTCGAGCACTCCGCTGTGCTCGACGCCTGCCGAAGGGCCGGCGAAGTTACTGTCGTCGGTGTGAACCGGCAGGGCCGCTTCGATCCCGACGAGGTGGCTTCCGCGATACGACCGGACACGGCACTAGTGAGCGTGCAGCTCGCCAACCATGAGGTCGGGACGCTCCAGCCCGCCGGCGAGGTCGCGGCGGCGTGCCGGGACCGGGGCACCCTCGTGCACGTCGACGCGTGCATGGCGGCCGGCCACGTGCCCGTCGACTTCCAGGCCCTCGGCGCCGACCTGTGCTCGGTGACCGCTCACAAGCTCGGCGGGCCCAAGGGCGCGGGAGCGCTGCTGGTCCGGCGGGGCCTGCGCGTCCCCCAGCTCATCGTGGGCGGCGCCCAGGAGCGGGCCCGCCGCGGCGGGCTCGAGGACGTGCCTGCGCTGGTCGGGTTCGGTGCCGCCGCCGCCGAGATCGCGGCCGATGGTCAGCTGGCCACCGAGGCGGACGCGGCCCGAGCGCTGACTGACCGCGTCGCGGCCGAGACGCCCGAACGGGTGGCGGGCGTGCAGCGCTACGGCGATCCCGACGAGCGCGTGCCGCACCTGGTGTGCTTCGGGATCGAGGGGGTCGAGGCCGAGCCCGTCCTGCTCGGGCTCGACCAGCGCGGTGTCGCGGTGCACTCGGGGTCGGCGTGCTCGAGCGAGGCGCTGGAGCCGTCACCGATTCTCGAAGCCATGGGCCTCGACGCCGAACGGTCGCTCCGCGTCAGCGTCGGCTGGGACACGACCGACGCCGACATCGATGCGTTCCTCGACGCCTTCCCGGCGGTGGTCGACGGACTGCGCGCCCTTCGGGCAGGCTGATCCTTGTGGGCGTCGTCCTCATCCTTGACTGCAACGACCTCGACCGCACCGCTGCGTTCTGGGGTGGCGCGCTCCGGTACAAGGAGGTGTACCGGTCGGAGCCCTACCTCGTGCTCATGCCGGGTGAGGGTGACGAGTCCGGCCTCGTGCTCCAGCTCCAGCATGTGCCCGAGCCCAAGGAAGGCAAGAACCGGCTCCACCTCGACATCCACGTCGACGACCTCGAGCCCGAAGTCGAGCGGCTGCTCGGGCTGGGCGCGCACCCGGTCGCCGCCGACGTCGCCCAGGAGTCGGGCTTCCAGTGGCAGGTCATGGCCGATCCGGAGGGCAACGAGTTCTGCGTCTGCGCCGCCTGCGCGGAAGAGTGAGCCCCGGCACCACCTCCCCCACCGCCATCCTCATGCTCTCGTGCCCCGACCGCATCGGGCTCGTCGCCGCGGTCGCCGAGTTCGTCTCCCGCCATCACGGGAACATCGTCCACGCCGACCAGCACACCGACCAGGAAGAGGGGGTCTTCTTCCAGCGCATCGAGTTCGAGCTGGACGGGTTCGCCCTCCGCCGCGACGAGATCCTCCCCGAGCTCCAACCGCTCGTCGACCACTACGAGATGGAGCACCGGCTCCAGTTCTCCGACGAGGTCCCGAGGATCGCGGTCCTCGTCTCCCGCCAGTCGCACTGCATGTACGACCTGCTCGCCCGCTGGGGCACGGGCGAGCTCCAGGCCGAGATCCCCCTCGTCGTCAGCAACCATCCCGACCACGCCCTCGTCGCCGAGCACTTCGGCGTCGAGTACCACCACCTCCCGGTCACGCCCGACACGAAGCCGGATCAGGAGGCGGCGATGCTCGCGCTGCTCCGCCAGCACGACATCGACATCGTCGTGCTCGCCCGCTACATGCAGATCCTGAGCGGCTCCTTCGTCGAGCAGTACCCGAACCGGGTCATCAACATCCACCACTCGTTCCTGCCCGCGTTCGCCGGCGGCCGTCCGTATCACCAGGCCTACGACCGGGGCGTGAAGATCATCGGCGTCACCGCGCACTACGTCACCCCCGGGCTCGACGAAGGGCCGATCATCGACCAGGACGTGGCGCGGGTCAGCCACCGCGACACCGTCGCCGACCTCGTCCGGAAGGGCCGCGACCTCGAGAAGGTGGTCCTGGCCCGGGCGGTGCGGACGCACCTCACCGGCCGAGTCCTCGTCTACGGCAACAAGACCGTCGTCTTCGAGTAGATCGACTAGCCCGACGGCGCGACGAGGCCGTGGTCGAACGCGAACACGATGGCGGCGGCGCGGTCGCGCAGGTCGAGCTTGGTGAAGATGTGGCCGATGTGGCTCTTCACCGTCGCTTCGCTCACGAAGAGCTCCTCGGCAATCTCGGTGTTGCTCGCGCCCCGCCCCACCATGCGCAGGACGTCCAGCTCCCGGGGCGTCAGCAGCTCGACCCGACCGGCACCGGCGTCGTCGACGGGCGCGGTCGACCGGTACGTCGTCAGCACTCGGGCGGTGACCGCGGGGTCGAGCCACGCTCCCCCCTCGGCGACGACCTTGGCCGATCGCATGATCTCCTCACCGGGGGCGTCCTTGAGCTGGAAGCCGGCGGCGCCGGCGCGCAGGGCCGCCGAGAGCACGTCGTCGTCGTCGAAGGTCGTCAGCACGAGCACGGGGGGAGCTCCGTCACGCGCGCCAAGCCGCCGGGTGGCCTCGGCGCCGTCGACGCGCTTCATGCGCACATCCATCACGACGACGTCGGGACTGAGTCGCCGGACGGCCTCCTCCACCTCGTCGCCGTCCTCGCACTCCCCCACGATCTCGAACCCCTCGTCGGGGTGGAGGATTCGGCGCAACCCGGCCCGCACCAGCTCCTGGTCGTCGACCAGCAGGACCTGGATCAACGTCAGCAGCGGTTCCGGCGACGCGCGCCGGGGCGGGGCAGGGTCGCCTCGACGAGCCAGCCGTCGCCGTCGGGCCGGGCGTCGAGCGAGCCGCCCAGCGCGGCGGCGCGCTCGCGCATTCCCCGCAGCCCGAGGCCTCCGTTCTCGGACGGCACCGGCACGGTCCTGCCGTCGTGGTCCGCGACAACGAGATGGACGCAGTCGGGATCGACCGCGAGCCGGACCTCGGTGTGCGATACAGGTGCGTGCTTCGCCACGTTCGCGAGCGACTCCTGGGTGATGCGGTACACGCTCAGACCGAGTGCGGGCGGGAGCCCCGCCGGGTCGCCCTGCACGTCGAGGGCGACGTCGAGCCCGGCCGCCTGGAAACCGGCGACCAGGTCGGGCAGTTCGGTCGCGGTAGGCATCGGTGCGTCGGTCCCGCTCCCGTCGGCACCGAGCACACCCACCGTTCGGCGGATGTCGCCCAGGCTCTCGCGGCCCATCTCCTCGGCGTCGCGCAGCGCGGCGACGGCGTCGTCGCGGTCGCCCCGCTCCAGCGCGAGCCGGGCCCCGGTGAGGTGCAGCATCGTGACGGACAACGTGTGGGCGATCACGTCGTGGATCTCCCGCGCGATCCGCTGGCGCTCCTCGGTCGCGGCCTTCTCCGCCAGGGTGGCCTGCGATGCCTTCATCTCCTGCAACAGCTGCAGTTCCACCCGGCACCCGAAGCCACCGGCCCACCCGAGGGCGAGTCCGACTACCCAGATGAACGACCCGTCGTAGCGACCCAGCACCTCCACGCCGATCATCACGGCCATCGACGCGGCCAGCACCAGGGCGCCATTTGCGGGATCGAGGCGGGCCGCCATCTCGCCCACCAGGAGGACGAGGAAGAACGGCGCGAAATCGATGTCGACCGGGTCGACCACGAGCGCGAAGACGGCGCCCAGCACGACCAGGACGAACAACGGCAGCGGCACACCTCGCCCGGTCTTCAGGAACAGCGCGATGTCGAGCACCCACGGCAACGCGGCCAAGGCGACCAAGACGGTGGCCCAGCCAGGGGAGCTGATCGCACCGCGCTGGGCCGCGACCCCGACCGCGACGACGACGGCCATGAGCGCCGCACCCGCCGGCGCCCACACCGGGAACACGATCTCATCGCCGTCGGCGCGCAGGAGGTCGTCGTGGCGGTGGCCGTGGCGATGCGCCGAGCGCCGCCCATGACGGTGCATAACGGGATTCAGCCTACGGGCGGACCGGAACGCCGGCATCCGCCCCGGGTCGGATTCGCCCACCCGCGAGGGTCGGAGGCCGAAATCGCCGTTTCGGGCGATGTTTCGCAGCGAAGGGTTCCGTACCGTCGAGAGCATGAGGACACAGAGCGAGTACCTGGAGGAGCTGGCCGGCATCGAGCCCTTCCGAGGGCTGTGGCGGCGCGAGCTGGCAGAGGTCGCCCGGTCGGTCGACGTGCTCGACGTCGACGCCGGGACGGTCATCGTCGAGGAGGGCGGCCGTGGTCACGAGCTGTTCCTGATCGTCGAGGGCAGCGCCACCGTCGTCGACACTGACGGACCCAGCGCGATGATCGGACCGTCCGACACGATCGGCGAGGTGGCGGTGATCGCGGGCGCGCCCCAGCCGGCCACGGTGACGGCCGCCAGCTCCATGCGGCTGCTCATCATCGGGCGCCGTGAGCTGTTGGGACTCCTCAAGGCGGTCCCCTCGCTCGGCCAGCACCTGCTGCGGGGAATGGCCGAACGGCTCGGGAAGGCCAACGGCTCCCCTACGGTTGCACCGAAGGTCAGCCAGGAGGTCGTGAATGATCCCGGTCAAGCGTCTGAACCACGCGGTGCTCTACGTGCGTGACGCCGAGCGGGCGGCCGCGTTCTACGAGGAGGCCTTCGGTTTCGAGGTCGTCGAGCGGATCCCGGGCGTCGCCGTCTTCCTCCGAGCCCGCGGCACCGACAACCACCACGACCTCGGGCTGTTCTCGGTCGGCGCGCAGGCGCCCGGTCCCGAGCGCGGCCGGGTCGGCCTGTATCACCTCGCCTGGCAGGTCGGCTCGATCCAGGACCTCGCCGCCGGTCGCGAGGCGCTCGCCCGGCTCGGCGCGCTCGTCGGCCAGAGTGACCACGGCGCCACCAAGTCCCTGTACGGCAAGGACCCCGACGGGAACGAGTTCGAGGTCATGTGGATGGTGCCGCGCGACGAATGGGGCGAGCACGAGCACCAGGCCGTGACCGAGCCGCTCGACCTCGACCGCGAGCTCGCCCGCTGGGGCTGAGCGTCAGTTCAGCCCGGGACAGTGATTGCTGGCGGTCTGGGCGAGGTCGTTCTGGGGCACGAACTGCAACGTGGCTCGATCGACGCTCCATCGGAACTCGTGGGTGCCGCCGCCCGGTCGGTTCCCGATCACCTGAAGGATGAAGTGATCGGGATCGCTGCCGGCAAAGGTCGACGGCGTGGTCGACGTGTACTCCTCGATCGGCAACGGGAACGGGTAGCACGCCTGCGACGCGGCATCGAGCTTGGCGATCGCCTCGTCTTCCGGACTCGGCCCCGGGGCCTCCGTCTCCGGCGGCTGCGTGTCGGGCGGCTGCGTGTCTGGCGGAGTCGGCGTCGACGGTTGATCGCTCCCGCCGGTGCTGCCGGTCGGCCGCGTGAACGGCTCACCAGTAGTTGGATCGACCAGCGTGAAGATCTGGATGACGACCGTGGTCTGCTGGATGATCGTGATGCTGCCGGGATTGAACCCGGGCCAGCGTGGGCCCGAGTACTTCGGCTTCGAGTAGGTCTTCGGGGGTGTGAGCGGGTTGCCGCAGTAGCACTTCACCCGGGGTGTCCCGTACTTGTCCACCATCACCGCGGTGCCGGCTTGGAGGACCGCGGGGATCGTCGTGGCCCGGCCGTTGGCGAAGCCGTGGTTGGTGACGTACGTGTCGGAGCGCAGGATCATGGGCGTGAGCCCGGAGACGTAGGTCGCGATCTCCTCGAACCGGATGCCCTGGACGCCGGCCCACGCGTTCCCCAGTTCCGGGTTCTGCTGCAGGAAGGTCACCATCTTCTGGGGGTCGCACTGGGCGAAGTTGAGGGTGCCGCCGTACAGCCCGACCGTGTCACCCGAGAACGACCCACCCGAGCCGGCCGGAGGCGTCACATCGGACTGGTCGGTACCGACCGTCGGCATGAACGGGTTCGCACCCGCCGACGAGACCGGTTCCACCGTGAGCTCCTCGGCGGCGGCCTCGTCGTCGCCCGAGAGCGCGACCACCGCAACCACGGCGCCGAGCCCGACGACGATGACCAGCAGGACGATGGTCAGGGTCTTCCACGAGACCGAGAAGCCGCCTCCCGGCGCGCCCGCGCCCGGCCCGGCAGGAGTGCGCGGCGGTGGCGGGCCGGACGGCGGCCGGCCCGGCGGCGGCGGACGGACCGGCATCGTCGGATCGTTCGGTGTCATCTCAGGCCACCCCCGTCCGCTGGAACACCGTCTGGGCCAGGAGGGTGAACGTGTCGACGGTAAAGGCCTCGTCGGTGCCGCTGTAGAAGAATCGGACCAGAATGTCGCCGCTCCGGGCATACAGCACGTCGAGGCCGGGCTCGTAGATTGCCTCGTCCCCGACACCGGGGACGTCCTCCACGTCCGCGGTGGTGCTGCGATCCGATTCGATGGCGGCGGCAGGGTCGTCCGAGCGCTCGATGGTCACCGACAGCGTGCTGTCCCCGACGGCGAAGTCGCAGGAGCCCCCCTCCGTGAGCCCGTCGGAGACCGGCAGCCCGACCGCGGCTTCGATGTCGGCGGCGGCGAGGACGTCGAGCTCTCCCGTGCAGGGGCCGGTCACGGCCTCATCCACGGGCTCGGCCACGCTCCCGGTGTCGTCCCCGGTGTCGATGGCGGTGTCGTCGCTCCCGTCGTCACCGGAGGCGACCACGGCGACGGCGACGCCGATCCCGACGAGCGCGACGATGCCGATCGCGAGGAGCACACCGCGATTGGGGCCGGTGCCCGGGGGCGGGCTCGGCGGGGGCGCTTCGGGGCCGGAACCTTCCGCCGATGGCGGAGGCGCTTCGGGGCCGGGACCTTCTGCCGATGGCGGAGGCGGCCCCGAGGGCGGAGGCCGGCCCGGGGGCGGGCCGGGCGGGCGGCCCGGCGGGGGCCCAGGGGGGCGCGGCGGCGTCGGTGTCACGCTCGGCGCGGCCCGAGCGCGCACATGTCATCAGGATCCCCCCAGCCGTTGTGTCACCGTCACCCTAAGCACGGTCACCCTAAGACGGTGACACGCGGACGTCAACGACGCCGGCGCGACACTATGGTGCCTCACCGGTCGTCGCAGCCGGTACGCGGCGGGAGGCGCGCGGATGGCGTACCAGCTCGGGGTCGATCTCGGTACTACCTACAGCGCGGGCGCGCTCCACCGGGATGGCCGGGTCGAGATCGTGTCGCTCGGCAGCCGCGCGACCGCGATTCCGTCCGTCGTGTACGTCGCCGAGGACGGGTCGGTGCTCACCGGCGAGCAGGCGAGCCGGCGGGCTGTTACCAGCCCGCGCCGTGTCGCGCGGGAGTTCAAGCGCCGGCTGGGTGACACCACTCCGATCCTCATCGGCGGTACGCCCTACAGCGCCGAGCAACTGACGGCCCGCCTCCTGCGGGCCGTCGTCGACGAGGTGACGAAGCTCGAGGGCGGGCCGCCCGACAAGGTGGCAGTGAGCCACCCGGCGAACTGGGGCCCCTTCAAGGTCGACCTGCTCGAGCAGGCCATCCGGCTCGCCGACCTCCACGACGTCGAGCTCGTCACCGAGCCCGAGGCCGCGGCGATCTCGTACGCATCGACCGAGCGGGTGGAGCGCGACGACGTCGTCGCCGTCTACGACCTCGGCGGCGGCACGTTCGACGCCGCCGTCCTCCGCAAGACCGAGGAGGGCTTCGACACCCTGGGCAAGCCCGAGGGCATCGAGCACCTCGGCGGCATCGACTTCGACGCCGCCGTCTTCGACCACGTGTGCGCCGGCCTCCGTGACACGATCGAGCAGCTCGACCCGTCCGACTCGGCCACGCTCGTCGCGGTCGCCCGGCTCCGCCAGGAGTGCGTCGAGGCCAAAGAGGCGCTGTCGAGCGAGGCGGACGTGACGATCCCGGTGCTGCTCCCGAACAAGCAGACCGAAGTGCGCCTGACGCGCGCCGAGCTCGAGGCCATGGTGCGGGTACCGCTCAGCGAAACCATCGGAGCACTGCGGCGGGCACTGGAGTCGGCCGGTGTGGGCGCCCCGGCTGTGAAGGCGGTGCTCCTCGTCGGTGGCTCCTCCCGCGTCCCGCTCGTCGCCCAACTCGTCTCGGCCGAGCTGGGCCGCCCGGTGGCGGTCGACGCCCATCCCAAGCACGCGATCGCGCTCGGTACCGCCCTCGTCGCCGCCCGGGCCGCGTCAGGGGTCGGGCCCGAGCAGGCCGTCGTCGTCCCTCCCGACGAGACCGCGGAGGCGTCGGCCGCCGCTGTCAGTGCCGACGACGAGCCCTACGGGTTCTGGTTCTATGTCGAGGAGCCCGAGTGGCTGGTCTCCCCCTACGACGAGACCCAGACCGTGGGCGTCCTCCAACCCGGGCAGTGGTACCTGGCCGGTGAGCAGCAGGACGAGTGGGTCTACGCCGCCGACGAACGCGGCGCCGAGGGCTGGGTGCCGCTGTACGCCGTCCGCCGCGACGAGGTTTGACGGTCCTCGCTACTCGAGCGCGGGCGGCCCGAGCGCGCCGAGATCCGCGAGGATGCCCTCGCACGTCCGGACGAGGACGCGTGCGGCTTCCGCCGCGTCACGCGGCGAGAGCGGGCTCTCGGCCCGGTCCTGCCAGCGCTCGAGCGTCGTGAGCAACGCCT
Source organism: Actinomycetota bacterium (assembly GCA_052390575.1). Classification (GTDB taxonomy): domain Bacteria; phylum Actinomycetota; class Acidimicrobiia; order IMCC26256; family JACDBD01; genus JBPCMN01. The sequence goes on from JBQTGU010000072.1 coordinate 27,289, forward strand.
TTCGTTGCTCGTCGAGCGGAGCCCCCGGGGGCAGGCCCACGCGATCGGTGAGCGAGGTCCCCCCGCCGCCCAGGAGGCGCTCGGCCTCGGCGATCTCGACGTCGCCCAACCGGACGGCGCCGCTGCGGAGCGAGTGGAGGAGCCGCATCTCGGTGAACACGTGCGCGCTCGCCTCGATCCGCTCCGCCTCGGCGAGGAGCCGCTCGCGTTCCCGCGCTACCCCGTTCGCGCCGTCGTCCAGCGTGGCCTGAATCGCGAGCAGCGCCGAGCGGGCCTTCAGGATCTCGCTCCGCCCGGCGAACTGCGAGCGCAGTACGTCGCGCAGCTCGCGGATGCCGCTGCGGGTAATGAGCTCGTCGGCGAGCTGGGAGGACGTCGTGACGATCCCGTCCCGCAGTAGCAGCACCGCCAACCGGACGCCGAACAGCCCCAGGCGCGCCGTCAGGTGCTCCCGTTCGAGAGGCGTGAGACCGATGGTCGCCTCCGAGTTCGCGAAACGGTCGGCGGTCAACAGCAGCCGGTCGGTGTCTTCGCGCGGAGCGCCGGCGAGCCGTTGCAGCGCCCGGAACTCCTCCTCGGTGAGGGTGGCGCCGGTCTGGGCGAGGAGGCCGGCGACGGGGACGACGGTCTGGCACAGGCGGCGGACCTGGGGATCGTGGCGGTAGCGCTCGGCGATATTGTGGGCAGACTCCATGGCGTCGAGCCGCCCGGCCGCGACCTCGTCGGCGCGCGAGACGACCGCGATGGCGTTGACGGGCTCGCCCCGCACCGCGTCGCCGCGAAACGCCTCGAGGAAGGCAGCGTCGTCGGCGTGCAGGTGCCGCATCAGGTAGAGCACGGCATCGGCTTGGCCGGGCCGATCGGGCGACGTGAGGAACGAGCGAGTGCGGTCCGAGGCGCCCGCGCTCAACGAAGCCAGGCCCGGCGTGTCGATGAGGGTCGCGTCGCGCAGGGGAGCCGAGGGCCACTCGACGACGAGGCGCTCGACGTCGTCCGCGGGCGTGCCCTGGAGGTCGATGTCGATGGCGCCGCCGTCGCGGTGGAATGGCGTCTGGTGGGCGACGCCGTCCCGGGGCTCGAGCATCACCCGGTACGTGATGCCGTCCCGGTACCACGTGACGATCCGAGTGCACTCGCCGGCGTCGGTGGGCGCGAGCTCCTCACCCACGAGGGCGTTGAGCAGGGTCGACTTGCCCGCCTTCACCTTGCCCGCGATCGCGACCCGCAGCGGCTCGTCGAGCCGGCTCCGTGCGTCGCGGAGGGTCTCGGCCGCAGCACCGTCCTCGCATGCGGCGGCGGCGTCATCGAGCAGCCGGCGGACCTGGTCGGTGAGCGAGGCGCCCATCAGCCCACCCCCCGCGAGCGCGCCAGTCCGGGGGCGAGCGCGGCGGCGTGCCCGCGGACGAGGTCGATCTTCTCGAGCTCGGCAGTCGTGTAGCGAAGCCGCGCCTGGCGCTCCTCCTCGGTGGCCTGGACCGACTGCTGAGCGGCCGACAGGGCCTCGTCGGTGGTGCGCTGGAGCTCTTCGGCCCGGCTCTGGAAACGATCGCGCAGGTCGCGCTGGATTCTCCGGAGCGTGTCCCGCAGGTCCTTGCCCACGTTGAACTGCACCTCGTCGACGTACCGGCGCAGCGCCTGCCTCGCCTCCTGGCGGCGTTGGGTCAGCCGGCGTTGCTTCTCGTCCTGCAGCGCCTTGCGTCCCATCATGAGGCTGAGCGGCACACTGAGCGGGTTGAGCATCGAGAGCCCCGCCAGCGAGCCGACCATGCCGAACATCGCGAAGCCCCCATAGGAGCCGCGCACGACGGCGAGGCCCTTGTCGCCCGCTCGCTCGACCTCGAACTCCACGTCGGCCGTGACCGGGACCGACTCCGCCGTGAGCTCGGGCGCGTGCAGCTCGATCCCGGGGTCGAGGTCGCCGAGGGTCTCCCCGAAGTGGTCTGCCACCCGCGCGGCAAGCCCTCCGGTCAGCCCGACCAGCGCGGCGTAGCTCTCCGACACCTCCCACGCAACCCGCCGGTAGAGCCAGGGCTCGAACTCGAACCACGTCTCGGCGGGGTCGTCCTCGTCGATCGCGCCCTCGCTCTCGCGCAGCACGACGCGCAGCCGCGACCGCAGATCGTGGTCGGCCTCGGCGTTGAGGTCGCCGATGCCGTCGTTGAGGGTCGTGACCCAGCGGGACGCCTCGCCCCGCAGCTGGACGACGCGGTCCTTCGTCTCCTCGAGCTCGCGCAGGATCTCGGCGCTCCGCTCGGGTGACTCCAGCGCGTCCCGCTCCGAGCGGAAACCGGTCTCGAGCTGGGCGACCACCGACAGCAGGTCGTTCGCCGCCGACCGGGCGAGCAGGTCGTCCACCGCGCCCAGGACCTGGTCGCGCAGGTAGGCGACGAGCGCGGGGAAGCCCGACTCGGCGTCGAGATCCGCGTCGCCGGTTTCGAGCGCGAGCCGGCGCACGACCGACGAGACCGGCAGCACCGCCATATGGACGCCGGTTCCCGACAGGCGCTCGAGGTCGATATCGCGGATGCGCTGCCACTCGGCGTAGAAGTCGGTCTTCGTCATCACGCCGACGACGTTGGGGCAGAGGTCCCGGGCCCGCTCGAGGAACTCGAGCTCGGGCGCCGACATCTCCTGGCCGGCGTCGGTCACGAAGATGAGGGCGTCGGCCATCGGGAGCGCGGCCATCGTGATCGCGCCGTGGGCCGAGCCCAGGCCTCCGACCCCGGGCGTGTCGACCAGCTCGAGGCCACCGGCGAGGACGTCGCTGGGCAGGGCGATCTCCACGGTTCGCAACCGTCGCTCGTTGCGGGGGTTGCCCGACTCCGAGGCGTACAGGGGAAGGTCCTCGAACGAGATGGCCTCCGTGGTCAGCTCCCCGTCGTCGCGCGCCTCGCGCACGACGCACGCCACGTGGTCCTCCCCGAAGCGGATAACCGTGGGTGCGGACGTCGCCACGTCGTCGTCGACGGGGCAGACGTCGGCGTCGACGAGCGCGTTCACGAGCGAGCTCTTGCCCTGCTTGAACTCGCCGACGACGAGCACCTGCACCGCCGGGTCGTTGAGGCGCCGGCGCGCCGCCTCGAGACGGCCGGCGAGGTCGTCCCGGCCGTACGCGCGTGCCGCCCGCGCCCCGGTATCGACGACGGCCAGCGCGCGTTGGCGCGCCGCCATCGGCGCTTGCTCCACCGGGCTCGCGGTCACGCCTCCACCTCGATGCCGACGATGCTACGGACGCGCACGGGGCCCCGGGACCGCGCCCCGGGGCCTCGTGGATGCGACGCCGCTACGGCTCAGGCGATGTCGGTGTCCTCGCTGCCGGTGTCGATGCCGGCAGCCGCGCTCTGGTCCTGGGCGACGACCGAGTCGTCGGCGATGACGATGTCGTCGGCCGACTGGTCGATCTCGCCGCCGGCCACCTGTCCGGGGCCCACGTTGGTCGGCAGGTCGCCCGCCTGGGCGTTGCCGCCGAGGCTGTTGTCCTGGACGCCGCCGCCGGCCACGCCGGCGATGTTCTCGCCCGCAGCCTGGCTGCCGCCGGCGGCCGCGGGACCAGTGCCCGACGCTGCGCCGCCGGGTCCGGCGGCGACGCCGCCGGGGGCGGCGCCCGTGACCGGGCCGGTGGGGCCGTCGCCGAAGTTCACGCCCGCGAGGCCGGAGTCCTGGATGACGGTCGAATCGTCCCCGACGTTCCCGATGACATCGGCTGCACCGGAGCCGGCCACCGAGCCGGTACCCGTGGCCAGGGCGCTGTCCCGGACATCGCCGCCCACCGCGACCGAGCCGGGCCCGGACGCGATCTGCTGGTCGATATTCGCCACGTTGACGCCGCCACCCGTCGCGACCTGGTTGAGGGTGTTGGCGACGTCGTTGTCGTAAGTGGTGACGTTGTTCGTGGTCTCGTTGTTGATGACGGTGGCCTGGGCGAGCCGTTGGGCGTTGTTCGCCGTCGGCGGCAGCCCCGCGAACGACTGCCCCCCGACGTTCACATTGGCACCCTGGTTGTTCACCGTCGTGGCTTCGAGCGCGGCGCGCTGGTTGGACGTCAGGTACGGGTCGGCCGCCTTGACCAGATCGCCCCAGTCGCACATCGTGATGCCGGTGTTGTCGGCGTAGCCCTCTACCCCACCGGCGTTGCGCGCCGCGTTCGCGGCGGTGTCGTCCTTGTTCGTGAAGAAGTCCAGGAGCGCCTGGACCGCGTTGTCGATGTCTGCCATGAGATCCCCCTCTTCCCGACGGCCTCCCTGGCATCGGGCTCGGGGCGAGCGTACGCCCGTCGGCGCGCTGTGGAAAGGGGGGAAAGGGGGGAATCCGCTCGCTGGCGCAGCGTTTGCCCGTTTAACGGACGTTTTCGACCTCGTTCGACGCACCGACCTACGGGCGCGTCTCCGAGAAGACGTCCGGCGGGGTCATGACGACTGCCCGCGCTTCAGCACGTTGAGCGCCGAACCGGCCCGGAACCACCGGATGTGCTCGTCCGACATCGTGTGCGTCGTCTGGATCTCGTCGGTCGAGCGGTCGGCGTGGTGGATCACGACCTGCACCGGCTCGTCGGGCGCGAGGCCGGCGATGCCGGTGACGTCGACGGTGTCGTCGACCAGGATCTTGTCGTAGTCACCCGGGTCCTTGAACGTCAGCGCCAGGACACCCTGCTTCTTGAGGTTGGCCTCGTGGATGCGGGCGAACGAGCGCACGATGATGGCCCGGCCGCCCATGTACCGCGGCTCCATCGCGGCGTGCTCGCGTGACGAGCCCTCGCCGTAGTTCTCGTCGCCGACCGCGACCCAGCCGATGCCGGCTTCCTTGTACTCCTTGGCCAGCTCGGGCAGCGGCTTGATCGAGCCGTCGCGCACGTCGATGCCCTGGCCCGACTCACCGGGCGCGAACGCGTTGTTCACCCCGGTGAACAGGTTCTTCGAGATGTTGGTCAGGTGACCGCGGTAGCGCAGCCACTGACCCGCGGGGGAGATGTGGTCGGTGGTGCACTTGCCCTGGGCCTTGAGCAGCACCCGCAGCCCGGTCAGGTCGTTGCCGTCCCAGGGCGGGAACGGCTCGAGCACCTCCAGGCGGTCCGACCCCGGCTTCACCACCACCTCGACCGACGACGGGTCGTCGGCGGGCGGCATGAACCCCGACTCCCCGGGGTCGAACCCCTTGTCGGGCAGCTCGTCGGCCACCGGCGGCTCCAGCCGCACCTCGATACCGTCGCCGCCGACCGGCTCGTGCACGAAGTCGACGTCGAGGCGGCCCGTCAACGCCATCGCGACGACGGTCTCGGGTGACCCGATGAACGACAGGGTCTCGGCGTTGCCATCGTTGCGGCGGGGGAAGTTGCGGTTGAACGAGCTCACGATGGTGTTGCGATCGCCCATCTTGATGTCGTCGCGCTTCCACTGGCCGATGCACGGGCCGCAGGCGTTGGCGAGCACCTGCCCGCCGATCGCCTCGAGGTCGTCGAGGTAGCCGTCGCGCTCGATGGTCGCCCGCACCTGCTCGGAACCCGGGGTGATCAGCAGCGGCGACTTCACCCGCAGGCCCGCCGCCTTGGCCTGGCGGGCGACGTGGGCAGCGCGGCCGATGTCCTCGTAGGACGAGTTGGTGCACGAGCCCACCAGCGCGTACGAGATGTCGAGGGGGTAGTTCTCCGTCTCCGCCGCCGCCTTGACCTTGGAGATGGGCCGGTCGAGGTCGGGGGTGTGCGGTCCGACGAGGTGGGGCTCGAGCTCGTCGAGGTCGATGTCGATGACCCGGTCGAAGTAGCGCTCGGGGTCCGCCTCGACCTCGGGGTCGACCCGGAGGTGCTCGGCGTTGCGCGACGCCAGGTCGGCGATCTCCTCCCGCTGCGTCGACTTCAGGTACATGGCGGAACGGTCGTCGTAGGGGAAGATCGAGCAGGTGGCGCCGATCTCGGCGCCCATGTTGCAGATCGTCGCCTTCCCCGTCGCCGAGATCGACTCGGCGCCGGGCCCCAAGTACTCGATGATGGCGCCGGTCCCACCCTTCACGCTGAGGATGCCGGCGACCTTGAGGATCACGTCCTTGGACGCGGCCCAGCCCGAGAGCTTGCCCGTGAGATGCACGCCGATCACGCGGGGAACGCGGGTGTTGAACGGCCAGCCCGCCATCACGTCGACGGCGTCGGCGCCGCCCACCCCGATCGCGACCATGGCCAGGCCGCCGGCGTTGGGGGTGTGGCTGTCGGTGCCGATCATCATGCCGCCGGGGAAGGCGTACTGCTCGAGCACGACCTGGTGGATGATGCCGGAGCCCGGCTTCCAGAAGCCGATGCCGAACTTCGACGACACGGTACGCAGGAACTCGTAGACCTCCGAGTTCGAGTCCACCGCGTTCTTGAGGTCGATGTCGGCGCCCAGGTGGGCCTGGATCAGGTGGTCGCAGTGGACCGTGGTCGGGGCCGCCACGCTGGGGAGGTCGGCGGTCATGAACTGGAGCAGGGCCATCTGGGCGGTGGCGTCCTGCATCGCAACCCGGTCGGGGCGGTAGTCGGAGTACTCGCCGCCCCGATTGGTCCCGACCGTCTCGGGATCGTCGGCGTGGGCGAAGAGCACCTTCTCGGAGAACGTGAGCGGGCGGCCGAGACGGCGGCGGGCGACGTCGAGACGCTGCGGGTACCGCTCGTAGACCCCCGCTACCAGCTCGATCGGGGTGGTCGGCCCCACGGTCTCGGCCATCGCCGTCCTCCTTCCCTTCACTCCCTGCTCGGAGCGTACCGTGATGCCCGTGGCCGCCAATCTCGACGACGTCCTCGCCGCCGCCCGCCGGCGGCTCCCACGCGTCGGGGCGCAGGAAGCCGCGCTTCTCGTCGAGATGGGCGCTCTGCTCGTCGACACGCGACCGGTCGAGCAGCGCCAGCGTGACGGCGAGGTGCCCGGAGCCGTGGTCATCGACCGCAACGTGCTCGAGTGGCGCCTCGATCCCCGAGGCGCGCACCGCATCACCGAGGCGGGCGATCCGAACCGGGTGGTGATCCTCATGTGCAACGAGGGCTACGCGTCGAGCCTTGCTGCCGCCGCGCTCCAGGATCTCGGCCTGCACCGGGCCGCCGACCTCGACGGCGGCTTCCAGGCCTAGGCGGCCGCCGGCCTCCCGGTGACGCCGATCGCCGAAATGTGACCCACGGCCTCGGAAAAATTCCTGACTTGTATGGTCGGGAATAGTCCCGTAGCCTTTCCTCCATGTCCGGCGGCTCCCGCCCTGCGATCGCGTCCGTGAACGACACCTGGGGCGAGCTGAGCCGCGAGACCTTCGACGAGACCTGTCGGCACCTCCGCTAACCGGCCCGCGTCCGGGCCGCCGACAGTCGTTCTCTCCCGAGGAGGTCTCTTTGTCCCGTCCCCATCCGATGGTCCGTGTGCTCGCGACCCTTGCGGTCGCGGCGACGGCCCTCGCCGGCACCGCGGCGGCGTCGGCATCGCCGGTCAAGGGCGGCGACGAATCCGTCACGCTCCGGCTCGGCTACTTCCCCAACGTCACCCACGCTCCCGCGCTCGTCGGCGTCGAGGGCGGGTTCTTCGAGGAGAACCTCGGGGACAACGTGACCTTGGAGACCTCGACGTTCACCGCCGGGCCCCAGGCGGTCGAGGCGATCTTCTCCGACGCCCTCGACATCAGCTACATCGGGCCCAACCCCGCCATCAACGCCTTCGCCCAGTCGGACGGCGAGGCCATCCGGATCATCTCGGGGGCGGCGTCGGGCGGGGCGTTCTTCGTGGTCCAACCCGAGATCAAGAAGCCCAAGGACCTCGAGGGCAAGACGATCGCGACACCGCAGCTCGGGAACACCCAGGACGTCGCGCTGCGCACCTACCTCGCCGACAAGGGTTTCGAGACCGACCCCACCGGCGGCGGTGACGTGTCGATCGTCCCGCAGGACAACGCCCAGACGCTCGAGCTGTTCACGTCGGGCGACATCGACGGCGCGTGGGTGCCGGAGCCGTGGGCAACGCGGCTGATCGACGAGGGTGGAGGCAAGATCCTCGTCGACGAGGCCGACCTCTGGCCCGACGGCCGCTACGTCACCACCCACATCATCGTGCGCACCGAGTTCCTCGAGGACCACCCCGACGTCGTCCAGCAGTTCCTCGCGGGCCAGGTGGCCGCGAACGACCTCATTGTCGACGACCCCGAGCGGGCGCAGGAGCTGGTGGGGCAGGCGATCGAGGAGCTGACGGGTAAGCCGATCGCGCCCGAGCTGGTGGCGGCGTCGTTCGCGAACATCGAGTTCACGAACGACCCGATCGCATCGTCGCTGCGGGAGTCGGCGAAGAACGCCGAGGCCGCCGGCCTGCTCGAGCCGGTCGACCTGGACGGGATCTACTCGCTCAAGCCGCTCAACAAGATCCTCAAGACGGTGGGAGAGCCGACAGTCAAGGGGAAGTGACGTGACATGACGGCGCGCGCTACTGCAGCTCGTCGCGAGGAGCCGGCGACGGAGTCCCCCCACTCCGCCGCCGGCTCGCTCGCGGCCATCTCGCTCGACGCCGGGACCAAGGTCTACGGCCACGCCGGCAACGCGGTGCCGGCGCTCGACCGCGTGTCGCTCGTCGTCGAGCCGGGCGAGTTCGTGTGCCTCCTGGGCGCATCGGGCTGCGGCAAGAGCACGCTCCTCAACCTGGTCGCGGGGCTCGACGGTCCCACCACCGGAACGGTCGAGGTGCGGGGCGGGCGGCCGACGCTGATGTTCCAGGAGGCGGCGCTGGTCCCCTGGCTGACCGTCCGCGGGAACGTCGACCTGGCACTCAAGCTGCGCAAGGTCTCGCGCCCGCACCGCCGCGAGACGGTGGCCGCGCTGCTCGACATGGTGCACCTCACCGGCTTCGAGAAGAAGATGCCCCACGAGCTGTCGGGCGGCATGCGCCAGCGGGTCCAGCTCGCCCGGGCGCTGGGCCAGCAGGCCGAGATTCTCCTGATGGACGAGCCGTTCGGCTCGCTCGACGCCATGACCCGCGACGTCCTGCACGACGAGCTCGAGCGGCTGTGGCGCGAGACCGGGCTGACGGTCTTGTTCGTGACCCACAACGTGCGGGAGGCCGTGCGGCTGGGCGACCGAGTGGTGCTGCTGTCGAGCCGGCCCGGACGGGTGGTTGCGGAGTTCCCGGTGCAGATCGAGCGGCCGCGGCGGATCGAGTCGCACTCGGTCGCCGACCTCGCCGCCCAGATCACCGGCCGCCTGCGCGACGAGGTGCGACGCCATGGCGCTGTTTGAGTCGCGGGGCGGCTCGTCCGCCCAGCTCCTCGACGCCGAGCTCTCGGGTCTCGATCAGCTCGAGATGGCGTTGCCGCCGCGACCGAGCCGCCTGGCGCGCGTGTGGGCGGCGGTGTGGCCGAAGCTGACCGCGGTCGCGCTCGCGCTGATCATCTGGCAGCTCGTCGTCTGGAGCGGCTGGAAACCCGAGTACGCCCTGCCGGGTCCGCGCAAGGTATGGGACGCGTTCTTCGACAACTTCGACAACAACATGTCGGCGGCGGGCACCACGTTGTGGCGGGGCTTTCGCGGCTTCCTGTTCGCGCTCGTGATCGGCACGACGATCGGAGCGCTGGTGGCCCGGGTCGGGGTGCTGCGGGCCGCGTTCGGGTCGATGATCACCGGGCTCCAGACGATGCCGTCGGTCGCCTGGTTCCCGCTGGCGATCCTGCTCTTCCGGCTGGACGAGGGCGCGATCTTCTTCGTGGTCGTCCTGGGCGCCGCGCCCTCGATCGCCAACGGCCTCATCAGTGGGATCGACCACATCCCGCCGCTCCTCCTGCGTTCCGGGCGTGTCCTCGGTGCCCGCGGGCTCACGGCGTTCCGCCTCATCATCCTGCCGGCGGCGCTGCCGTCGTTCGTCGCCGGGCTGAAGCAGGGGTGGGCGTTCGCGTGGCGCAGCCTCCTCGCGGGCGAGCTGATCGTCACCATCGCGGGGAAGTACTCGCTCGGGCAGCAGCTCGATGCCAACCGCCAGCTCGCGGACTCGGCCGGGGTGATCGCAGTGATGATCGTGATCCTGGTGAGCGGGATCATGATCGACTCGCTGCTGTTCGGGACGGCCGAGCGGGCGATCCGGCGCCGGTACGGGCTCATCGACACCGCCACCGTCTGACTTTTCTGGTCGCGCTCGCTTCGCTCGCCGCTCCCGCACGCAGCCGGCGATCCGGCGGCGGGGAGACCCCGCCGCCTGTTCGTGGATGGCAGTTAGCGTTCGCTTGTGCTGAGCCGGGCCGAGGCGGTCGAGTGCTTCGAGCGGCGGCGGGCGGCGTGGCTCGCCGGGGACATCGACGCCTACCTCGATTGCTGGGTCGACGACCTCGTGCTCGAGACGCCGGGGCGGGTGATCCGGGGGCGGGACGACTATCGGCGCATGCTCGAGCGCTCGCTGGCGTGGGCCCGGCCCCGGGACTTCGTGTTCCACCACCTCGCCTTCGACGGCGACGTCGTCCTGGCCGACTGGACGATCTCGGTCGAGCGGCGCGCCGACGGTGTACCGGTCGAGTGGCGGGGCATGAGCGCGGCCGAGCTGCGGGACGGCCGCATCGTGTGGTGGCGGGAGTACTACGAGGATCCCGGCGCGCTCGCCGCGGCCGCCGACGGTGCGTAGTCGCTAGGCGGCGCGCACCCGCTGGCGGGCGTCGCGGACCTCGGGTGCGTCGGGGAACAGCAGGTTGAGCATCCGGGTCAGCCCGAACATGCCCATCCGCACCGACGGCGTCGCCGGGTGGAGCCACGGGAGCCCGTACAGCCGGCGCGCCACTCGCGGCAGCGTCGCGACCGTCGCGGTCACGGGCACGACCCAGAACGGTCGCAGCGGGAGCCGCAGGGGTGGCGAGAAGATCGTCCGCATCGCGGTGCGTGCCGGCGGGGTGAGCTGGAGCTGGTCGTGCATGCCGCGGAGGTAGTCGCGCAGGTCGCCCATGGTGCGCGGCGCCATCCCGGGCGGGAGTCCCACCAGCTCGGCGACCCGAGCCATCTCCGACACGTACCGGTCGGCGTCGGTGTCAGAGAGACGCGCTGCGTAGCGGCGGTAGGCGATCACGACCGAGTGGACCTCGGCCGCGTGCACCCACAGGATCAGGTCGGGATCGTCGGCCGAGTAGGCCCGGCCCGTGACCGGGTCGACGCCCCGCACCCGCTCGTGGATCTTGCGCACGGCCGCGGTCGCGGCCTCGGCGCTGGCGGTGTCGCCGTACGTCGTGGCGAGGATGAAGCGGACCGTCCGGTCGAGCCGCTTCCACGGGTCGACCTGGTAATCGCTGTGCTGGTCGACGCCGGCCATCGCCCGGGGCTCGAGCGCCTGCACCAGTAGGGCGCGCATCGCGGCGATGAGCATGGTGGGGTCGGCGTGCAGCCGCCACGCCACGCTGTCGGGACCGAACAGCCCTTCGTCCGCCGCGCTCACTGTGCGGGATCGTACGCGGGCTTCGGGCTCAGGTGCGGGAGCGCTCCTCGACCGTGACCTTCTGCATGACGTCGCCGACCTGGGTGGCCTGGGCGACGTCGAGGCCCTCGACCACGTAGCCGAACAGGTTGTAGTCCTTCGACAGCTTGCGCTGACAGTCGTCGATGCAGACGAAGAACTGCGACCCGTTGGTGTTCGGCCCCGCGTTGGCCATGGCCACCGCGCCCACCGTGTACTCGCCTTTGACTGGCTCGTCGGCGAACTTGTAGCCGGCGTCGCCGGTGCCGGTGCCCGCGGGGCAACCGCCCTGAATCACGAAGTCGGGAACCACCCGGTGGAACGTCAGCCCGTCGTAGTAGCCGCGCCGGGCGAGTGCGACGAAGTTGTTGACCGAGTTGGGCGCGAGTTGGGGGTCGAGGTCCATCACGATCGGGCCACGATCGGTGGTGATCGTCGCCCGGTAGACGGCGTTGTCGTCGATCTCGTGCTCGGGGGGCTTGGCCATTCGCTCTCTCCTCAGGGGGTCGTGGGCGGGACGGTAGTGGCAGGGATTGTTTCGGCGTCGAGGTCGGCGAGCAGGGCCCGGGCCTGCTCGGCGAACGGCCCGTCGGGCGCGAGCACGAGGTAGCGCTGGGCGTCGCCGATGGCGAGGTCGCGGTCGAGGAGCTCCTGGGCGAGGAGCACGGCCCGGAAGAAGCGGGCGTCGGCGTACTCCGGGTCGGCCGCGATCGCCCGGTCGAGGCGCTCTCGGGCCGCGGCGACGAGTTCGGTGGCCTGCTCGGGCGGGGTCTGCGACGCGGTCAGATAGAGGATGCGCCCGCCCTGGGCGAGGGCGTCGGCGTGCTCGGGGCCGCGCGCGGTGACCTCGTCGTACTGGCGTAGCGCGCCGGCGAGGTCGCCGTCGGCTTCGAGGAAGCGGGCGAGGGCGAGGCGGGCGACGAGGTCGTCGGGGTTCTCCTCCACCGCGGCCTCGAGCGACGCCCGCCGGTCGTCGGCGCCGCCCTCGGACTGCTGGTTGCCCGACGCCAGCTCGCCGGGGAGGCGGGCGCCGAGGGCGGCGGCGAGGGCGACCGCGGCCACGAGGGCGAACGCGCCGATCGCGCCGCCGACGAGCAGGCGCCGGCGCCACGGCAGCGGTGGGGCAACCGGGCGGGCGTCCACGCCGTCGCGTAGCGCGCGGATGACGGCCGCAGCTCGGGCGGTGTAGTCGTCGTGGAGCCGGGTGTACGACTCGTCGTCGACCTCACCGGCGGCCCGCTCGGTCTCGAGATCGTCGAGGGAACGCAGCAGGAAGTCGCGCTCCGCTTCGAGCTGCTCGCGCTCGTCAGCGGTCGTCATGGTCACGAGCGCGCCTGTTCGACGAGGTCCTCGTCGGCGGCGGTGGCGTGCATGGTTGGCTGGCGCCGCCAGCGCCGGAGCGCGAGCGCGAGACCGCCGGTGCCCAGAACCAGCGCCGCCACCGGCAGCCCCCACACGAGCAACCCCAGTCCCCCACTTTCCGGCTTCAGTAGGACCGATTCGCCGAAGCGGTCGACCATGGCCTGGCGGATTTCGGCATCGCTCTGGCCCGCCTCGATGCGATCGCGTATGTCATCGCGGATGGCACGCGACGTCGACGCCGAGCTGTCGGCCGCGGAGAGCCCCTGGCACTCGGGGCAGCGGAACTCCTCCGCCAGCGCGCGGGCGCGGGCGGCGTCCGATGGTTCGCCGTCGGGCCAGACCACGACGCCGAGGGTGACGGCCAGGACCAGACCGAGACCGATCCAGGGCAGGAGCCGACGCGTCACCGCTGCCCCCGCGCCGCCGCCAGCAGCGTCTCGAGACCCTCGACACTCGCGGGCCCGTACTGCGTCCCCGCGATCAGTCCGTCGGGCGTGATCGCGTACGTCTCCGGCTGGCCCCGGGTCCCGAAGTCGAGCGCCGCGCGACCGCCCGGATCCCAACCCATCGGCCACTCGATGCCCCGCTCGTCGACGGCGCGGCGGGCCGCGTTCTCGGTGTCGTCGCGGATGATGCCAACCAGCGCGAAGTCGGCCTCGTCTCGGTGGCGCTCGTAGAACTCCTTGAGCGCGGGCTCCTCCTGCTTGCAGGGGAGACACCACGAGTTCCAGAAGTTCACGATCACGGCCTTGCCCGCCAACGACTCGAGCGAGATCTCGTCACCATCGAGCGTGGTCACCGTGAAGTCGGGGGCGGCGTCGCCGAGGAGCTCGCTGCGGGGCTGGGCCTGGAGCTGATCGTCCCCGACCTGGACCGCGAGCACGACCGCCAGCGCCGCCACCGCCGCCCCGACCGCCACCGCAACCAGCCGCAACGGATGCCGCGTCATACCGGGACCGGCTCCTTCTCTTCCTCGCTTTGGCGTCGCTCGTCCCCAATAGTTGTGGGTGAGCGACGCCAAAGCGCGGGACGACGAAGCGACGGGGCCAGCGCGACCAGCGTCCCGATAGCCATGACGCCGCCGCCGAGCCACAGCCACAGGATCAGCGGGTTGACCGCCACCCCGATGGTGACCCGGCCCCGCTCGTTGGGGGACGACACGAGCGTGAGGTACACGTCCTCGCGCAACCCGGTGTGCACCGACGGCGTGCCGATGCCCGACGTGCTGTTGGGGAAGGTGGAGATGGCGGGGGCGTACACGCCGAGGTTGTCGCCGCCCCGCTCGACCCGCACCCGCGCCGACACCGTGGTCTTCTGGCCCGACCGCTCCCTCTCGGAGTCGAGGTAGGTGACGGTGTACCCGCGCACGGTCGCCGACTCCCCCGCCTCCAGCCGCACCTCCCGCTTCGTGCTGTAGCTCGACGACGACGCGATCGCCACCGCCACCAGCACGACGCCGACGTGCACCACCAGGCCGCCGTACAGGCGCGGGTTCGAGCGCACGACCCGAACCGCGCCGTGGGCGCGGACGCCGACCGCGAACTGGCGGGCGATGCCACCGAGCGCGAACGCGGCCAGCCCGAACGTCAGCACCTGGGCGAGCTCGCGCGCCCCCAACACGACCGCCAGCACCATCACCGCCGCGCCCGTCCACGCCGGGACCAGCAGCCTTCGCCGGAGCACCTCGCCGGTCGTCGCCCGCCATGGCAACGCGGGCGCCGCCGCCATCAGGAACAGCAGCCCGATCCCGATCGGCGTCGTCATGCGGTCGAAGTAGGGCTCGCCCACCGAGAGGCGCCGGTCCTGGAGCGCTTCGGCGAGCAGCGGGTACACGGTGCCGAGCAGCACCACGAACGCGAGCGCGGCGAACAACAGGTTGTTGGCGAGGAACGCCGACTCCCGCGACACCGGCGAGTCGATCCGGCCCGGAGCGCGCAGGCGGTCGCCCCGCCAGGCGATGAGCCCGATGCCGACCGCGGCGACGAGCCCGAGGAACCCGAGGAGCATCGGGCCGATGGCCGACTGGGTGAACGAGTGCACCGAGTCGACGACACCCGAGCGGGTGAGGAACGTGCCCAGGATCGTGAGGCAGAACGTCGCGATCACGAGCGACAGGTTCCAGACCCGCAGCATCCCGCGACGTTCCTGCACGATCACCGAGTGGATGAACGCGGTGCCGGTCAGCCACGGCAGCAGCGACGCGTTCTCGACCGGGTCCCACGCCCAGTACCCGCCCCAGCCGAGCACCTCGTAGCTCCACCACGCCCCGAGCAGGATCCCGGCGGTGAGGAACCCCCAGGCGACAAGGGTGGCGCGGCGGGTGTCGGCGAGCCAGCCCTCGCCGAAGCGCCCGGTGACGAGGGCGGCGATCGCGAACGAGAACGGCACCGTGAACCCGACGTACCCGAGGTAGAGCATCGGCGGGTGGAACGCCATCAGCGGGTGGTTCTGGAGCAACGGGTTGGGGCCGGCGCCGTCGGACGGGACGTCCGCGAGGGTCTTGAACGGGTTGGCGGGGCCGAGCATCAGCACGAAGAAGAACAGCGCGACCGCCAGCCCGGTGAGGGTGGCCCAGGCCACCAGCGGGTCGGTGGCCCGGTCGCGGAAGCGCCGCACCATGAAGACGAGGTAACCGCCGAGGACCAGCGCCCACAGGAGGATCGAGCCCTCGAGGGCCGCCCACAGGCCCGTGATCGTGAACAGCAAGGGCGTGGCCCGGGCGTTGTTCTCGGCCACGTACTCGATCGAGAAGTCGTGGCTGAGCAGCGCCCACTCCATCGCGCCAGCCGCCAGCGCGGCCGCGCCGAGCACGACGAAGACGTACCGCCGCCCGCTCCGCAGGAGCCGCTCGTCGCCGCGGCGGAGGCCGAGCCCGAGGGTTGCGATGCCGAGCACGGCGGCGCTGGTGCCGACCGCGAGCGCGAGGACGCCGAGTGCGGCTCTCACGCGCTCGCCTTGTCGTTGGAGGCCTTCTCCCCCGAGTCCACGGCGGGCGGCTCGTACTCGCTGCCGTGCTTGATGAGGATGCGGTCGGACGAGAACACGTCGGCGTCACCGTCGCGCCAGCGACCCTCGCACACGACCGGCGCACCCGCCTCGAACAGGTCGGGCGGGTCGCCGCGATGGACGATCTCAGCGGTCGCCTTGCCGTCGGTCACCTCGAAGCGGACGCCGCGGGCGGTCTCGCTGATCGAGCCGGGCACGACCTCGCCCGCCAATCGGAACCGCCCGTCGCCTCCCCCGTCGGCACGCTCCTCCACCGCCTCGGACACGGTGCGGAAGTACACGACGTTCTTGGAGAGGACGACGCCCAGGACGACGATCGCCACGACCGCGACCCCGCAGACGGCCGCGGCCCCGATCATCCGCCCCTTCACGAGCCCGGCTTCACGAATCGGACCGACGGGCCCGGCGCGTCCGCTGGACCAGCCGGGCCCAATACCCCCCGACGACGAGGGCGGTGAGCACCCAGCCGGTGATGACAAAGCCGGCGTCGGTCATGCCGTCCTCATCATCTGGGGGCGCCCGCCTCGACCCGCGCTGGCTCCACCTCGGCGAGTCGCTCGGCGATGGCGCGCTCGAGCTCGCGTTCCTCGCGATCGGCATCGAAGACCTCGAGCCGGTAGCGGCGATCGAGCAGGTACACGTACAGGAGCGTGAACGCGAACACCGACCACCACAACGCCAGCGCCATCTTCCCGTGGATCTGCGCGCTCAGCTCCTCGTTGAACACCGTGCCCTGCTGGTGCAGCGTCCGCCACCATTCGACCGAGAAGTGCACGACGGGGACGTCGACGAACGCGACCAGCGCCGCGATCGCGCACCGCTTCTCGCGCCCGGCGCCGGGGATGCGACGGAGCGCGAGGTACCCGACGTAGAGGAAGAACAGGACGGCGGTCGTGACCAGACGGGCGTCCCACGCCCACCAGATCCCCCACACCGGGCGGCCCCACAGCGAGCCGAGCACGAGCGTGAGGCCGGTGAAGAGGACGCCCAACTCGGCCGACGCGCCCGCGACCCGGTCCCACACCACCGAGCGGGTTCGGGGCCAGAGGTACAACGCCGACGCCACCGCGGTGACACCGAACGCCAGGTACGCGAGCCAGGCCGCCGGGACGTGCACGTACATGAGGCGCTGGGCGTCACCCTGGACGGCGTCGGGCGGCGCGACCGCGAGCCCGAGGACGGCCAGGATCACCATTGCCGCGAGCGCGGCCCACCCGACCGCGATCCCGATCCCTCGGCTCAGCAGCCCGTCGTTCTCCATCACGTCTCCTCCCCTTCGGTCTCGCTCGCTGCGGGCCGGGATACCCGGCCGGCGGTCGCTCGCTCGACGCCAAATTCAGGGAGCACACGTCGATCGTGCCCTTCCATCACGTCTCCTCGAGGAGTGGCCCGAACGCCAGCATCCCGACGCCCGTATACAGCGCCGCCACGAGGGCGAGCAGCGCGACCCACGGCCAGCCGTCCGACGGCACGCCCTCCACCGCCGCCTCGCACGCCCGGGTCGCGCCCAGCATCACCGGCGCCACCACCGGTAGGAGCAGCACCGGGACGAGCGTCTCGCGTACCCGTAGCCCGGCCGCGAGCACGCCGTAGAGGGTACCGGTGGCCGCGACCGCGACGGTCGCGGCCAGCGCGGCCAATGCCATGAGCGCGGGCGAATGGAACTCGACGTCGTACAGAAGCGCCACGCCGGTCCCCAGCACGACCTCGAGCGCGAGGAGCTCCAGCGCGACCGCTCCCGCCTTTCCGAGGAAGATGGCGCTCCCGTCGAGACCGGAGAGGCGCAAGCCGTCGCGGGCGGAGTTGGCGGACTCGATCGCGAACGACCGCGAGACCGCCAGCAGCGCCGCCAGCAGCACCGCCACCCAAAAGAGGCCGGGCGCGACCCGCGCCAGCACGCCCCGGTCGGGATCGAGCGCGAACGCGAAGAGAAGGAGGACGACGGCACCGAACGGGAGGATCTGGTACAGCGTGACGCGAGAGCGCGCCTCGACCCGCAGGTCCTTCGCCGCGACCAGCCACGCCTCCTGCCAGAGGTTCATGTGCGCGCCAGCGCGGGTGCGGTGACTCCGGCACCCGCCCGTCCGGCCGTCAGCACGACCTCCCGGTGCGCGACGCTCCGGGCCCGTTCGAGCTCGTGGGAGGCGAGCACGACGGTGCGGCCACGAGCCGGTGCGGACGAGATCACCGCGTCGACGACCTCGCGCCCACCAGCGTCGAGGCCGGCATGGGGCTCGTCGAGCAGCAGCAGCCGGGGCTGCCGGGCGAGCGCCAACGCCAGCGCGAGGCGGCGGCGCTGCCCGGCCGAGAGGCGGGTGTGGGTGACGTCACGCTGTCGGTGGAGGCCGACGCGCTCCATCGCCTCGTCGCACGCCTCGAGCGTCCGACCCGCCGCCCGGGCGGCGAACCGCAGGTTCTCGTGGACGGTGAGGTCGTCGTAGCAGAACGTCTCGTGGCCGACGAGCGCAAGCTCGCGGCGAGCGGCGCGCCGCTCGCGGGCGAGGTCGTGGCCAAGCACCTCGCCGGTCCCGGAGTGGAGCGGGACGAGCCCGGCGACGGCTCGGAGCAGCGTGGTCTTCCCGGCGCCGTTGGCCCCCGACACGAGCACGACCTCGCCCTCGTCCACCTCGAGATCGAGACCCGCGAGCGCGGGGTAGCGGCCGAGGAGGCAGACGGCGGAGCGCAGACGGACGGCGAGGGGCACGGGGCCTCCGGGTATCGAGCGGGGTCGAGTGTATGCAGCGCCCCCCGCGTCCCCGGGATCGCGCGGCCTGTCGCGTAGCCTCAACGGATGCGCCGGGTCATCGGGGCCGCCGGCCGGGTGTTCATCACCGCCGGGATCCTGATCCTCCTCTTTGTCGCCTACCAGCTGTGGGGCACGGGCATCCTCGAGGCGCGGGCGCAATCCGAGCTGCGCGACGAGTTCGAGGAGCGAATCGAGGCGCAGCCGGGGACGTCGTCGACCACCGACGACCCGACGAGCACGACCACGACCACCCTGCCGGCACCGCCACCGATCCCACCCGAGGGCGAGGCGGTGGCCATCATCCGCATCCCCAAGATCGGCGTCGACAAGGTCGTCGTGGAGGGCACGAGCGTCGCCGACCTCCGCAAGGGCCCGGGTCACTACATCGGCACCCCCCTTCCCGGACAGATCGGGAACGCCGCCATCGCCGGACACCGGACGACCTACGGCGCCCCGTTCGGCAACCTCGACCAGCTGGTCGAGGGCGACATCATCACGGTGGAGACGCTCAGCGGCTCCTTCGACTACCGCGTGGTGCGCGACGGCGTCTTCGTGGTCAAGCCCAGCCAGACGGAGGTGCTCGCCCCGACGCCGGAAGAGGCGACGCTCACGCTCACGTCGTGCAACCCGAAGTACTCGGCGCGCGAACGCCTCGTCGTGAAGGCCGAGTACGACCTGCGCGCCAATCAGCCCCAACCCCAGGCGCCGCCGACCGATACCCGCACGCCGAAGGACCTCGACGCCGGTCTGTCGGGCGCGCACAGCACGCGCGTCCCCACGCTGCTGTGGGGGTTGCTGGCGGCCGTCGTGGGCGGGCTGTGGTGGCTGGTTTTCCACCGCTACCGCCGCTGGACGACCTGGTTCGCGGGAGCGATCGTGTTCACCCCGGTGTTGTTCGTGTTCTACGTCTTCCTCGAGCGGGTCCTGCCCTCCAACTACTAGGCGCACCGCCCGAGAATGGGTGTCCGCTGCTCAGGCGGATCGAGAGTCGTCGTGGTTTGCTCCGCAGAACCGAGAGGAGCACATCATGTCGTCCGTCCCCTCCCCCCGTCGGATCAGCGCAGTTCTCGTCACCGCGGCCGCAGCACTCACTTTGGCTGCGTGCGGCCCGGTGAAGAAGTCCCCGCCGGCTCCAACGCTCGTCACCTTCAACACGGTCGGGGCCCACACGTTCGTGGTCCCCCCCGGCGTGACCGCCATCGGCGTCGACGCCTACGGCGCTCAGGGCGGAACGGCGGAAGACTCGCTCGGCTGCCAGCCCGGAGCGAAGGGGGGCCTCGGTGGTCGTGCCACCGCCGCGATCCCGGTGACACCGGGCGAGACGGTCCAGGTCAACGTAGGGGCAGCGGGCGGGGCGGGCGCGGACGGCGGCGGCGGCGGCTTCAACGGCGGCGCGAACGGCGGCGGCGCGGTGACTGGCATGGCCGGCGGCGGCGGTGGGGCCGCCGACGTCCGCCGAGGGGGAACCGGTTTCACTAACCGGGTAGTGATCGCGGGAGGCGGCGGGGGCGCAGGACAGTGCGATGGAGCGACCACCGGGGGGACCGGCGGTGGTGCGAACGGAGGGAACGGCACCGGGAGCACGACCGCCGGCGGCGGCCAGGGCGGCGGACCGGCCACCGGCGGGACGGGTGGGACCGGCGGGAACGCGGCCGGTGATCCCGGCGCTCTGGGAGTCGGTGGCGTCGGAGCCGACTTCAACGGCGGCACGGGCGGCTCGGGTGGTAGCGGTGGCGGCGGCGGCCTCTACGGAGGAGGCGGCGGTTCGAACTGCGCCAGTGCTTGCATCGGCGGCGGCGCCGGTGGTGGCGGCGGGTCCGGACTGACGCCCGGCGGCACCGGCTTGCAGAACGGCGTCCGCTCCGGCAACGGGCTGGTGGTGATCGGCTACTAGCGACCTTCGAAGTTCGGGGTTCGCTTCTCGCCGAACGCCGCGAGTCCCTCCTGGAGGTCGCGGCTGCGCAGTGCGGCTTCCTCGAGCTCGCGGACCTGCGCCCGGGCGGCGTCGTCGTAGCCCTGGGCCCGCGCCAGCAGGACGAGCGCCTGCTTGTGGCTCGCGACCGTGAGGGGCGCGAGCGCGGCGAGCTCCTCGGCCCACGCCACAGCCGTCACCAGCGTGTCGTCAGCCCGGCGGTGCGCGAGTCCGGCGGCCTCGGCTTCGTCGGCATCAAGGGCGCGACCGGTCATGAGGAGATCTCGAGCCATCGCCGGTCCGACCAGCAGCGCGAGCCGTTGGATGTTGGCGGGGCTCAGCACGAGTCCGAGGCGCGCCGCCGGGATCGAGAATGTCGCGGTCGGGGCGACGACGCGGAAGTCGCACCCCACCGCCAGTTGCATCCCCGCGCCGATCGCAGGCCCGTTCACCGCCGCGATCACCGGGCCCGGAAACGCCTCGATCGCGTCCATGAGCAGCTCGAACGCCGGCCGCAGCGTGTCCTCCGCGCTGCGGTCGTCGCCTTCGAACCGGGTGACGAGATCGGCTCCGGAGCAGAACGCCGTACCCGCGCCGGTGATGACCACGACCCGAAGCTCGCCGGCGGACTCCAGTCGGGCACGCAGGTCGTGGCAGAGACCGGCGTTCAGGGCGTTGCGGCGTTCCTGGCGGTCGATGGTGGCGACGCCGACGAGGTCGCGCGCCTCCCAGCCGATCACGACTCGTCGATGATGGCGATCAGATCGCCTTCCTGCACGGTGTCCTCGGGGGCGACGTGCAGCTCGCGGAGGACGCCGGGGACCTCGGTCACGACCGGGATCTCCATCTTCATCGACTCGAGGATCACGATCTCGTCGCCCTCGGCGACCATCTGGCCTTCCTCGGCCACGACCTGCCACACGTTCGCGGTGATCTCGGCCCTGATTTCCGCCATACGAGCGCGGGAGCCTAGACAGCTGAGGAGGGGGCTGCGTCCGGCTCGCCGCCTGGATTGCGCGGGCGCGGCGAGCGTCCCGAAGGGCGGCCGCAGGTACCCTGCGGCCGAGCGAGCGCAACCTAGACAGGTAGCACGCCGTGCTTACGGGCCGGGCGATCGACCTGCTTGTCGCGCGAGAGCTGCAAACCCTCCCAGATCGCCCGGCGGGTGTCGGCGGGGTCGATGACGTCGTCGAGCTGGGCGTGGCCGGCGGCAATGTAGGGATCGATGTTCTGGCGGATCTCCTCGGCGAGCTCGAGGCGCTTGGCGGTGCGCTCCTCCTCGGGCACGGCCTCGATCGTCTTGCGGTGGATGATGTTCACCGCGCCGTCGGGGCCCATCACCGCGATCTCGGCGGTGGGCCAGGCGACGATGTAGTCGGCCTCGTAGGCAGCCCCGTTCATCACGAAGTAGCCGGCGCCGTAGCTCTTGCGCAGCACGACACTGATCTTCGGCACCGTCGCCTCCGACACCGCGAACAGCATCTTGGCCCCGTGGCGGATGATCCCCTGCTTCTCGACCGCCGATCCGACGATGAACCCGGGCACGTCGTGGAGGAACACCAGCGGGATCCCGAACGCGTCGCACAACCACACGAACCGCGCCACCTTGTCGGCCGAGTTCACGTCGAGGGCGCCGCCCAGCACCATCGGCTGGCTCGCGATCATCCCGACCGGCTGACCGCCGACCCGGGCCAGCCCGGTGAGCACGTTCTTGGCCCACTCGGGCTTCATCCACAGCACGTCGCCGTCGTCGACGACCGCGTGGACGACCTTGCGCATGTCGTACGCCCGCCGCGGCGCGGTGGGCACGATGTTGTAGAGCTCCTCCACGCGGCGGTCGACGGGGTCCGACGTCTCGCGGACCGGCGGGGGCTCGCCGTTGTGCGCGGGAAAGAAGGACAAGTAGCGCCGGACCGTGTCGAGGCATTCCCGGTCGTCGGCGACTTCTAGGTCGGCGACGCCCGAGATCTTGGTGTGGACGGCCGAGCCACCCATCTCCTCCTCGCTCACGTCCTCACCCACCGCCGCCTTCACCAGGTGGCGACCGCCCAGAGCCATCGACGACGTGCCCTTCACCATGGGAACGAAATCGGCGAGGGCGGGGATGTAGGCGGTACCCGCGGCGCAATGGCCGAGCATCGCCGCCACCATCGGGACGACCCCGCTCATTGCCACCTGCTCGCGGAACAGCGCCCCGGCACCGGCAAAGGTCGAGCCGCTGGTGGACTGGATGCGGGCGCCGGCCGAGTCGAGCAGCCACACGAACGGGATGCGCTGGCGCACGGACAACTCGCGCAGGCGGGCCATCTTGCGCTCCCCCACTTGGCCCATCGACCCCGCCATCACGGTGAAGTCGTAGGCGCCGATCGCCACCCGGCGACCGTCGATCTCCCCCACCCCGGTCACGGCACCGTCAGCGGCGAGGAAGCGGTCGCCGAGGCCGGGGTCCATGTGGTCGGCGAGCATCCCGTACTCGACCCAGGTGCCTTCATCCAGCAGGATGTCGAGCCGCTCGCGCACGGTGAGCTTGCCGAGCGAGTGCTGACGCTCGACCCGCTCGGGCCCGCCCATGTCGAGCGCCCGGTCGCGGCGCTCCTTCAGCTCCCCGACCAGCGGCCCCCAGTCGTGGACGTCGCCGCCGCCGGTCGTGGTCGGCTTCGCGTCGGTCACGGCCTCATGCTTGCACGCCTCCCGGTACGCTTCGTGCCCGGCCAGAAGGGGGAACCGAGGCGGTGACCGGTGAGGGCGGGGGCGCCCGCACGCACCCGGCGTTGGGGGCACTGGCGAGCCTGCTCGGCGTGCTTTCGCTCGCCGGGTTCCGCGGCAGTGAGCCTCCGGACACGTACCCGGACGCGCCGGGCGACGCGACGGTGTGCGATACGACAGTGCCGCCACCCGGGGGCAACGTGGTTCTCGACCTCGCGTCGGCACGCTTCGACGGTGTGACGACCGGGGGTGACTACCGCTTCGAGGTCGCGGGCTTCGGGAACCTCAGCGACGAGGTGCGCGACAACGGCACGCGCGATCCCCTCGTCGCGGTGAGGATCGTGCCCGGGCCCGGCCGGTCACCTCTCGACCTGCGCCGCGGCGTCGAGCGCGGCGCCGCGATCTCGGACGTGGTGGACCAGTCCGGGGTGCCCGTGCCGGACAGTCGACTCACCGTGGACCGGGGTCCCGCGGGCGAGGCGATCTTCACCGCCTCGGGCCTCGACCTCGCCGGCGAGTCGACCTGGGGCGTGTTCACGCGGTACACGGCCGAGGATCAGCTGGTCTGCGACAAGCTCGACGGTGCCTTCGTCGACGACGTACCGGCGCTGCCGCTCGAGTCGGCCGGGCCGCCGCCCGCCTCGCCGACGACGCCCGCCACCACCGGGCCCACCGAGCGCGCGGCCGACGCCCCGGCCCGAGGCGGAAGCTCGAGTGACGGTTTCCCGTGGTGGGTGCTGTTCCTGGGCGGCGGCGTGGGCCTGTTGATCCTGTTCTTCTTCTGGATCTGGCCGCGGTTGCCATGGTGGTTCCCCCCGTTCCGAGAGGACCGGGGCGGCCACGGGGCTCCGACCACGCCCCCACCAGAACAGACCGACTTCGGCGAATAGACCCGCGTTCGGGAAACCACGGCTACGCCTCGACCGCCAGCACCTGCCACTCGCCCGGGACACCCTTGAGCGCGTGCGTGCCGCGGTCGGTGAACTCGATCCCCGAGCCCTGCACCAGGTCGCGCACGGTGCTCGTCACCAATACTTCGCCGGGCCCGGCGAGTGACGCGACGCGAGCGCCGATGTGCACGGCGATGCCGGCCAGATCGTCACCGCGAACTTCGCACTCGCCGGTGTGGAGACCGGCGCGGACCTCCATACCGAGGTCGCGCGAACGCATCGTGATCGATTGGGCGCAGTTGATGGCGCGACCCGGACCGTCGAATGCGGCGAGGAACCCGTCGCCCGTCGTCTTCACCTCCTCGCCCCTGAAGCGGCCCAGCTGCTTTCGAATCGCATCGTCGTGGGCGTCCAGGATGTCTCGCCACCTCCGGTCGCCCTCGGCGGCGGCGCGCTCGGTGGAGCCGACGATGTCGGTGAACAGCACGGTCTTGAGCACCCGGTCGATCACGACCTTCGGCTCGTGCCGGGTCCCGGTGAGGAACTCCTCGACGACATCGAGAGCGTCCTCTTCTCCTCCCGGGCTCCCGTTCAGGTGCCACTTCCCCGGAAGCTCCACGAACTTTGCCCCCGCGATCTCATCGGCCGCGTAGCGCGCACACTCGATGGGGACGATCCGGTCGCCCGTCCGGTGCAGGACGAGGGTGGGCGCAGACACCGCCGTCAAGGCGCTACGCACGTCCATCTCAATGTTGCGACGCATGATCTCCCGCACCATGCTCGGGGTTGTCGCCGCCCGCTCGTAGCGGGCAGTCATGGCGAACGTCTCGGGGTCCTCGGGGACGTGCCTGACGAACGTGCGGATCCCCAGCCCGCTGCCCCACACTTCGCCGAGCGTGTCAATGAGCGGGTCCGTAACTTCGGGGTCATGACCGAACGGGTATACGTCGCCCTTGAGGACGCGGGCGAACGTGCCCCACAGCACGAGCGCGGACGCGCGTTCGGGGTAGGTCGCGCCGAAGAGCAACGCGAGGGGCCCTCCCTCGGAGATCCCCACCAGGGCGGCCCGCTCGCAACTGGCCGCATCCATCACCGCGCGGATGTCGTCCATGCGATCCTCGGCGGTTCCGAACCCGAGGCTGCGATCCGATTCGCCAGTGCCGCGCTTGTCGAACGTGATGACGCGGGCGAACGAGGCGAAGCGCTCGTAGAAGCCCCGGAACAGATCCATCTCCCATGACATGTCGCAGTGGGAGATGAAACCGGGCACGAACACCAGGTCCGTGGGACCCTCGCCGAAGACCTGATAGGCGATCGAGAGCTCGCCGCTCTGCGCGTACCGCGTCTCGGGAACGTCCACCGCGGCTACCGGCCCTTCCACTCCGGGTCGCGTTTCTCCGCGAACGCGGTCACGCCCTCGGCGGTGTCCTCCGAGTAGCTGGTGACCGTCAGCATCGTATGGAGATACGCCAGCGCGTCGTCGGCGTTCATGTCGAGCACCCGGTAGAAGGAGTCGCGGCCCCAGTGCATGATCAGCGGCGACTTCGACGCGAGCGTCTCGGCGAGCTCGTCGACGGCCGTGTCGAGCTCGCCGACGGGGACCACCTGGTTCACGAACCCGATTCGCTCGGCTTCGGCGGCATCGACGCGGCGCCCGGTCGCCATGAGCTCGAGCACCTTCTTGGGCGGCATGCTCCGCAGCAACGGGACCGTGATCATGTACGGCCACAGGCCCACGTTGATCTCGGGCGTCCCGAACTGGGCGTCGTCGGCGGCGACGACGAGGTCGCAGGCGAGCGCGAGGCCGAACCCGCCGGCGAGCGCGTACCCGCGCACGCGGGCGATCGTCGGCTTGCCGAGCGAGTACATCGATCGGAACAGCTCGGCCAGCATGCCGCGCGACTCGTGCACCGCCGCGAAGCCGGCGTTGTCGGCGATGCCGGTGAGATCGGCGCCCGCGCAAAACGCCTTG
>JBQTGU010000073.1:0-77712 GCA_052390575.1 Actinomycetota bacterium
CGTGATCGTCGGCCCGGCGGTCGCGCCGTCGGTTCGGCGCGACCAGGTCGGCGGCCACGCTCGCCAGGCTCGTCCGCTCCGCCGCCACCTGGAGGTTCTCGGTCACCGTGAGGTCGTCGAAGAGCTCGAGCGACTGCCACGTGCGGGCGAGCCCGGCGCGCACGCGGCGATGGGCGGGAAGCCCGGAGATGTCCCGACCGTCGAACCGGATCCGGCCGGTGGCGGGGACGAAGCCGGTGAGCGCGTCGATGAACGTGGTCTTGCCGGCGCCGTTGGGGCCGATGAGCCCGACGAGTTGTCCGTCGGGGACGGCGAGGTCGAGACCGTCGACGGCCTTCAGCCCACCGAAGGTGACCGACAGGTCGGCGGTCTCGAGCAGCGGGCCCATCAGCCCTTCGCTCCCGCGGCGACAGCCCGACGCGTCGCCGGCGCCGGTGACGTAGTCCGGATCCGCCGGGCCCGGAGTCCGAGCACCACCCGGTCGCGCGTCTGGGTCAGCGCTCCGGCGATGCCCTCCGGGTTCAGCACCGCAGTGAGGATGAGGCCGAGCCCGCCCAGGAACAGCGTGTACTCGTCGCCGATGTGGAACCACTCGTCGAGGGCGGTGAACCCGATGCCACCGGCGACGATCGAGCCGCCGATGACGGCGCCGGTGACGCTGGAGATTCCACCGAGGTAGGCGAACGCCAGGAACGTCAGCGACGCCAAGCTGCCGAAGAACAGTGGGGTGACCGAGCCGAACCGGTAGCCCGACAGCGCGCCGCCGAGCCCGGCGACGAATGCGGCGAGCCCGAACGCGAGCAGCTTGGTGCCGGCCACGCTGACGCCGGCGGCGGCCGCGGCGCGCTCGTTCGAGCGCACCGCGAGCATGCGGCGCCCGGTCGCCGACCGGCGCAGGTTGACGACGAGGAGAGCAAGCACCACGACCACGATCAGGCAGAACACCCCGAACCACGGGTTGGGCAGCTTGTCGTCGAGCGAGCCGGGGTCGTTGGGACCGAACTTCAACCCGAGGAAGCGCGGTGGCGGCACCCGGGCGCCGTTGATCCCGCCCGCCCACGACGGGTTCTCGAACACGAAGTTCTCGATGGAGACCGCGGCCGCGAGGGTCACGACCGCGAGGTTCACGCCCCGGACGCGCAGCGCCGGGACCGCCGTGGCCAGGCCGAACAACACCGCCACCGCCGCCCCCAGCAGCGGGCCGATCGGGAACGGAACACCGTGCTCGGTCGCCAGCTTCGAGAGCGCGAACCCGGCGATGCCGGCCAGCGCCATCTGCGCCAGTGAGATCTGGCCGACGAACCCGGTGAGCACCACCAGCGAGAGGCAGATGATGATCCCGATCAGCGTGTTGGTGATGCCCAGCCGCCAGTCGGGCCCGAGGAACAGCAGCCCGGCGAGGCACACTGCCGCCGCGCCGATGACCTTGGCCGGCACCGCCGTCGGTGGGGGAGCGAACGGCAGCCGGCCGACGCTGATGCTCCCCCGTGTCGGAAGACTCCGGCCCCGGAGGAACAGCGCGACCACGATCACGACCAGCGGCAGCGACTCCTGCACACCCGGGATCGGGCCGTCGCCGGCGTGCGGGAACCAGCTCCTGGTCCCGTAGAACTGGAAGAGGCTCTGGCTCATCGCGATCCCGAGGCCGGCGGCAGTGGCGATCCCGAACGACGAGAAGTTGCCGAGCAACCCCGCGCCCAGCGCGGGGACGATGAGGAGGGTGATCGTGAGTGGGTCGATCGTCCCGTTCACGGTCGCGACCAGGACGCCGAGCAGTCCCGCCAGCAGCGTCGACAGCACCCAGTTGGCGCCGGCGAGGAGGTCGGGCGAGAAGCCGAGCGTGACTGCGCCCTTCTCGTTCTCGGCCGCCGCTCGCGTCGCCAGGCCGAAGCGGGTGAACCGGAACAGGGCCCACAGGCCGAGGGCGAGGATGATCACCAGGCCCGCGAGCACGAGCTGGTCCTGCGGGATTGTGATCCCCCGGGGCAGCTTCACCGGCGCCTTCTCGAGGATGGGCCGGACGGGGCGGGGAGTGCCGCCGAAGCGCAGCACGACGACGGCCTGGAGCACGAGCAGCAGTCCCACCGACGCGACCACCTTCGCCAGCGGCGGCGCGTGGCGCAGCGGTCGGAAGATCAGCAGGTGGAACAGCGCACCCATCGCCGTCGCCACCACCAACGTGATGGCGAGCGCCGACGCGAACGTCTGCGGCCCGCCGAGCGAGATCGTTGTGGGCCAGTGCGGGACGCTGAAGCTGTCACTGCCGAGCTGGTGGACGAGGCCTTCGACGAGCACCAGCGGGTTGGGGAGCGGCGGGACGAACAGCTCGCCGTCGCGCCGCAGCCCGTCGTAGACGTAGGCCGCGTACATCGCGGTGGCGCCGGCGGCGAAGTTGACGACGCCCGAGCCCCGGTAGGTGAGGACGACCGCCAGCGCAATCGCCGCGACCAACGAGCCGTTCCCGATGCCCAGCAGCAGCGCCTTGGTCTGGTCGGCGCTGGCCAGGATGATCGCGAGCACCATGAGGCCGGCTGCCCCGGCGGACAGCCGGCCCACGGTTTGCCTGTTCACGACGTGCCCCCCGGCGCCCTCGACTCGTCCGCTACACCGTGGTCGAGTCGATGGCCTTGCCGTTGATGGCGTCGGCGACGGCCTTCCACTTGCCGTTCTCGTACTGCTGGACGCCCATCTCCTTGCCGCACAGGGTCTTGAATGCCGGGCTGAACCCGCACTGGATCGGCCCCGCCACCAGCATCATCGGGCCGGTGAAGCCCTGCACCGCTCCCCGGATCGAGTCCGGGGTCACGTTGTCGGCGCCGACCTCGTTGACGAACTTCACCGACGTGAGCAGGTTGGCGAAGAGCGGGCCGGCGAAGCCGGTGTACTCGACGTCGTCCGGCCCGTACTCGGCGACCTTCGCCAGGTAGGTGGTCATGCCCGACTCGTCCTCGGGGATGAAGTAGCTGTACCCGAGGTCGCCGAAGTACCAGCCGTCGGGGACCTGGTCGTTCGAGCCGAGGTCCTCGAGGTGCTGGGTCATCGGCGTGCCGTAGCAGATGCCGGTCGTGACCACCGTCGGGCTGATGCCCAGCGACTCGAGCGCGTCGTAGGTGGCGATGCAGCCCTGCACGGTGACCAGCGGCATGAACACGTCGGCTTCCTCGACCCCGGCGGCCGAGATGGCCGATGCCAGGTCGGGCCCGGTGGCGGTGTCGGCCACCGGAACCAGCGTGATGTCGGTGATGCCGAAGCTCTCGAGCGCGGGCTTGAGGATCGCCTCGGCGCCGGTCTTGCCGGCGGTGTTGTCCGAGTGGACGATCGCGACCTTGTCGACGCCGTCGAGGTTGTCACCGACGAAGATGCCCATGCCCTTGACGACGCCGACCGCACCGGGCGTGAGGGCGTAGGCGTCCTCGGCGACGAAGTCGGGGATCTGACCGGGGAAGCCGATGATGACCGGCTTCTGGCCCTTGAGCACGTCGTAGATCGACTGGTTGCCGACCACGAGCACGCCGGTCATCACGAAGGCGACGTCGGGGTCGTTGAGCATCTGGGTGGCGCAGCGCTGCCCGTCTTCCTCGGCCTGCACGACGCACTTCTCGATCACGACCGGGTGACCGTCGGCCCCGCCGAGCTCCTCGTTGACGTACTCGACCGCGGCTTCGATGCCGGCGGTCGCCTCCGGGAAGGCGGGTACGCCACCCTCCTGGTTGATGTAGCCGATCTTGATCGGCGAGAGGCTCTCGTCGGCTTTGCCCGCGGTGCCACCCGTGTAGCTGAGGGCGTAGTCGTTGCTGACCTTGCCCACGTCGGTGACGTCGGACTTGCTCTTGGCCGAGCCTCCGCCGGTCCCGCTCTCGGCACAGCCGGCCAGCAGGGCGCCGACGGCGGCGAACAGGGCTACGAATCGAATACGGCGACGCATCATGGTTCCCCCTTGGTCCATCTGCTGGCGATGATGCGGCCGACCGGGCCCGGGTTGTAGTGGGGAACCCCCTACGCACTGGGGTGGGCGAGCGAAGCGCCTTGTGTGTAGGGGGTTCCGGACTACCCCCCGGCCCCGGGGTGCGGTTGGATCGACCCATGACCACCACCACCAGTGACTTCGACCTCGCCCAGACCGACCGGCTGCTCACGACCACCCGGGCCGTCCGCAAGCGCCTCGACCTGACCCGCCCGGTCGAACGGGAGGTCGTCCTCGACTGCCTCCGGGTCGCGATCCAGGCGCCCTCGGGCAGCAACACCCAGCGCTGGCGCTGGCTGGTGGTCGACGACCCCGACGTCCGAGCCGGACTGGCCGCGGTCTACCGCAGGGGCTTCGAGCCCTACGCCGCCGAGCAGCTGGCGGCGATCAAGGCCGTCGGCGGCGACGAGAACCACCCGATCGCAACGTCGTCCACCTACCTGTCCGAGCACCTCGCCGAGGTGCCGGTGCACGTGATCCCGTGCTTCCTCGACCGGCTGCCCGAACGGCCGTCGGTGGCCGAAACCGCCGGCCGCTACGGCTCGATCCTCCCGGCGGTGTGGAGCTTCATGCTCGCCCTCCGCAGCCGGGGCCTCGGGTCGGCCTTCACCACCCTCCACCTCGAGCACGAGCGCGAGGCGGGTGAGCTGCTCGGTATCCCCGAGACCGTGACGCAGGTCGCGCTGATCCCGGTCGCGTACACGCTCGGGAGCGACTTCCGCCCGGCCGAGCGCCGCCCGGTCGAGGACGTCACCTACTGGAACGGGTGGAGAAAGAAGTAGGCCACACGTACGATCCCGCCCGTGAGGCGACGGGAGCTGCTCCTCTTCCTGGTGGTCTTCCTGGTGCCCGCGCTCGCCGGCGCCGGGGGCGTGGTGGACCGCGGTGGGGACGGGCCGTACGCCGGGTACGAGAGCGAGATCTACGCCGACGACGCCAACTGGCTGTGCCGGCCGGACGTCGAGGACGACTTCTGCGACGGATCGCTCGACACCAGCGCCGTCAACGCCGACGGCAGCGTCGACGTCGAACCGGTCGAAGCGGCCGAGAACCCGCCGGTCGACTGTTTCTACATCTACCCGACGGTGTCGCTCGACCCCGGTGACAACAGCGACCTCGTCCCCGACACCGAGACCGAGGGACTCGCGGTTCGCAACCAGGTCATGCCGCTCGCTCCCCAGTGCCGGGTGTTCGCTCCCGTGTACCAGCAACAGACGTTGACATCGCTGCTCATGCGGATCGGCGGACGGGGGATGGCGCCCGAGGAAGCGCGCGAGCTCGCGTACTCCAGCGCCCTCGACGCGTGGAAGCACTACATCGCCAACGACAACGACGGTCGCGGGGTCGTGCTGGTGGGTCACTCGCAGGGCGCGAGCGTCCTGCGACGTCTGGTCGCCGAGGAGATCGACACGAACAAGGCGCTCCGAGGCCGGCTGGTCTCGGCCCTGCTCCTGGGATCGACGGTCGCGGTGCCGGCGGGCGAGGACGTGGGTGGCGACTTCGAGAACATCCCGCTCTGCCGCCGGGCGAAGCAGACCGGCTGTGTGATCACGTACGCGTCGTTCCGTGCCACCGAGCCGCCCGAGCCTGACGGGTTCTTCGGTCGGGCGGCCGAGCCCGGCCAGGAGGCCGGGTGCACCAACCCCGCCGCGCTCGGCGGCGGCAAGGGCACGCTCGAGCCCTACTTCGAGGCCGTGCCGACGGGCGAGGCATTCTCCCGATCCACCGGGCTCAACGTCGAGCCGGTGACGTGGACGACCAGCGGCGAGATCGAGACCTACTGGGTCACGCTGCCCGACCTCGTCGAGAGCGAGTGCGTCAACCGGGACGGCCTCTCGTACCTGGAGATCACCGTGAACGGGGACCCGGCGGATCCCCGCATCGACGACATCGGCGGCGACCTCCCCCTCGGGTTCGGGTTGCACATCGTCGACGCCAACCTCGGCATGGGCGACTTCCTGGACATCATCCGGCGCCAGGCGAAGGCGTACGCCCAGGACTAGCCGGTCCAGATCGTCTTGATCGAGTCGTAGGCTTCGGCGCGTGGTGACGCGCCGGTACGAGACCGACGATCTCACGGTGCTCTGGGACGCGCAGCGCTGCGTCCACACCGGCATCTGCCTGCGGGCGCTGCCCGAAGTGTTCGACGTACGGGCCCGGCCCTGGGTGCGCATGGAGAACGCGTCGACCGATGCGATCGTGGCCGCGGTGGAGAAGTGCCCGACCGGCGCGCTCCGCTACGAGCGTGAGGGCGTGCCGGAGACCGGCCCGGCCGAGACCACGATGGTCCCGATCCCCAATGGTCCGCTTCTCGTGCGGGGGCGCCTGCGGGTGGTCGGTGCGACCGGCGCGGTCCTGGCGGACGAAACTCGGCTGGCGTTGTGCCGGTGCGGCAAGAGCCAGAACGAGCCGTTCTGCGACAACTCGCACCGCCGGGTGGGCTTCGACGAGGCGCCCCCGCAGCCGGATCGGAGCCGCGACGACGCCGAGTCACCCGCCGACGTCTGCCCTCCCCAGGACTTCGACGCCGGCCCCTGAGCGCTCCCGTTCCCGGAGCACGCGCTCCCGGGTCGGGACGCGCACCGCGATATAGAGGACGCCGACGGCACCGAGCGCCAGCACCACGGCCCGTATCGGCCAGGCGTCGATGCCGAACGTGACGCTGAGCGCCACCGCGACCACGATCATCGAGATGGCGATGACCTTGGCCCGCCGGGGCATGCCGAGGCCGGCGCGGTGGTCGCGCACCATCGGGCCGATGCGGGGCAGATCGAGAACCCAGCGCTCGAGGCGCTCGCTCGAGCGGGAGAAGCACCATGCGGCCACGATGAAGCACACCGTCGTGGGCAACCCGGGCACGACGATGCCGACGGCGCCGACGGCGACCGCCAGGAGACCGGCCACGAGCCACACCGCCCGCGCGACCCGTCCCGCCGGGCGCAGCGCGGGTTGCTCGACGCTCATGACCCCAGGTCGGCGATGTCGGTGACCACGAGGAAGAGGAGGAACGCGATCACCGTGGCGTTGAGCACCATCAGCGGGTAGCGCCAGCGATGGCCGCTCCGCTGGAACCGCCGGATGCTCAGCACGTTGAACGCGATCGCGACCAACCCGACGACCAGGCTCACGGCCGGGCCCACACCCCCCGCCAGCCCCAGGAGCGGCAGGACCCAGGGGAGGATGATGTAGGTCAGGAGGCAGCGGGTGCCCGAGATCACGAGCGAGAGGCTGAAGATTCGACTCGCCTGGAGCTGCTCGTCAGCGGTGGTGGTGGCGGAGCTCGGCGTCGTCACAGGACCCCCAGGTTGCCTCAAGCGAGGCGGAGCGTGGGCATCGACCCCGTCTGCCCCTTGACATCAAGTCGACTCGAAGTGGGATGGTGGTCCGGTACCCACGACAGGAGGTCTGGATATGGGAAAGGTGGAGATCGCCTGCACCCTCGATACGGGTGAGCGGGCCGCCCGGGGCGACGAGTGGCGGGCGATCATCGGAGCCGGTCTGCGGGACCGCTCCGCCATCCCCGGCGGCGTGCGCTTGCGCTTCGCGTCCGACGCTGCGACCACGCACCAGCTCGTCGACCTCGTGGCGGGGGAGCGGGCGTGTTGCGGGTGGGCGAACTGGGCCCTGAAATCCGCGGCCGACGCCACCGTGGTAGAGGTCACCGCGCCGGGTGACGGCGAGGCGGCACTCCGGGCGCTCTTCGAGGTGGCCCGCTAGGCCTCGACCCTCGAGGACGGGGGGTAGCTTCGCTGCGGTGAGATCGGGTTCGGTCCGGCGCGCGACCACAACCGCTCGGGTGCAATCGGTCGATGGCGACGCGGCGCGCGAGCAGCCCGACCGGCTCGTGACCGAGGAGCCGATGGAGGTCCGGGTCCACGGCTCCGGGCAGGCGCCCCAGTCGCTGGCCGTCACGATGCGGACGCCCGGCAACGACTTCGAGCTCGCAGCCGGGTTCTGCCTCACCGAGGGTGTGATCGACACGCCCGACGAGCTCGCCGAGATCGCGTACTGCGTCGACGGACCGGCGGACCAGCAGTTCAACGTCGTCACGGTGCGGCTCCGCCGACCCGTCGATCTGGACGCCCTCGGCCAGCGTCGCTTCGTCGCCAGCGCCAGCTGCGGCGTGTGCGGGAAGGCCACGCTCGACGACGTCGAGGTCCAGTGCGCGCCGGTGAGCGACGGCCCCCGGGTCGCCCGCTCCGTGCTCGTCGCGCTGCCCGACCGTCTGCGCGACGCCCAGGCCGTGTTCGACGCCACCGGCGGCCTGCACGCGGCCGCGTGCTTCGAGCCGGACGGGACGCTGCTGAACCTGCGCGAGGACGTCGGACGGCACAACGCGCTCGACAAGCTGATCGGTCACGCGGTTCTCGAACGCACGCTGCCGCTCTCCGGCGCGGTGCTGCTGGTCTCGGGACGCCTGAGCTTCGAGATCGTGCAGAAGGCGGGACGCGCCGGCATCCCGCTGCTGTGCGCGGTGTCGGCGCCGTCGAGCCTCGCGGTCGAGGCCGCCGACCGCCTGGGCCAGACGGTGATCGGGTTCCTGCGCGACCCGCGCTTCAACGTCTACACGCACGCAGAGCGCGTCGACCTCACCTCCTGATGCGGCGGGGCTGATGGCGCGACGCGCGCGCGGGAGGGTCAGGTCCCCGCGCCGGATGCGGCGCGATCTCTGGGTCGGGTTCAAGCCGTATGGCGCCGGTGAGACCAAGCCCAACCATTACGCCGAGATCGTGCGGACGGTGTGGGAGAACCGGCGCAACCTCCGCTACGCCTGGCGGATCCTGCGGCGCGGGGTCTGTGACGGGTGCGCGCTCGGCGTCGCCGGCTTCCACGACTGGACGATCTCGGGTGTCCACCTGTGCACCACCCGTCTGAACCTCTTGCGGGTCAACACGATGGGCGCCGCCGATCCGGCCCGCCTCGCCGACGTCGAGTCGCTGCGAGGGCTCGACGGCCGGGCCCTGCGGGACCTCGGACGACTCGCGCATCCGATGGTCCGTCGTCGGGGTGAGCCCGGTTTCCGCCGCGTGAGCTGGGACGAAGCCCTCGACCTCGTTTCCGCCGGCATCAAAGAGGGTGGTCCCGACCGCTTCGGGCTCTACCTCACCGCCCGCGGGCTCACCAACGAGACGTACTACGTGGCCCAGAAGGTGGTGCGGTTCCTCGGCTCGCCCAACATCGACAACGCCGCCCGCGTCTGTCACGCGCCGTCGACCACCACGCTGAAGGAGGCCATCGGCGTCGGCGCCACCACCATCTCGTACACCGACCTCATCGACACCGACCTCGTCGTGCTGTTCGGCAGCAACGTCGCCAACGCCCAGCCCGTCGTCATGAAGTACCTCTACCTCGCTCGGAAGCGGGGGGCCCGGGTCGCGGTGGTGAACCCGCTGCGCGAGCCCGGCCTCGAGCGCTACTGGGTGCCGAGCAACGTCGAGAGCGCGCTGTTCGGTACCCGCATGGCCGACGAGTTCTTCAGCGTGCACACCGGCGGCGACATCGCGTTCCTGAACGGCGTCCTCAAGGTGCTCGTCGCCGACGGCGGCATCGACCAGGACTTCGTGCGGGCTCATACCGCCAGGTTCGACGAGCTCGTGGCCGAGCTCGAGCGCGAAGCGTTCGAGGACCTGGAACCCGCGTCGGGCGCGTCCCGTGACGACATGACGCGCTTCGCGCGGATGTACGCCGCCGCGGGCCGGGCGGTGCTCGTGTGGTCGATGGGGATCACCCAGCACGAGCACGGCTCCGACAACGTCCGCGCCATCGTCAACCTCGCCCTCGCCCGCGGCAACGTCGGCCGGCCGGGCGCGGGGCTCATGCCGGTGCGGGGCCACTCCGGCGTGCAAGGTGGCGCCGAGATGGGCGCGTACGCCACCGCGCTCCCGGGCGGCGTGCCGGTCGATGCCGCCAACGCCGCCGCGCTCTCGGAGACGTGGGGGTTCGCGGTCCCGAACCGGCCCGGTCTCACCGCCGCCGAGATGATGGAGGCGGCCGGGCGCGGTGACCTCGACGTCCTTTACTCCAGTGGCGGCAACTTCCTCGACGTGCTCCCGGACCCCGACCGCACCCGCGCCGCGCTCGAACGGGTGCCGCTGCGCGTCCACCAGGACATCGTGATCTCGAGCCAGATGCTGGTGGACCCGGGCGAGACGGTCGTGCTGCTCCCGGCGGCGACCCGGTACGAGCAGCGCGACGGGGGCACCGAGACCACGACCGAGCGTCGCATCGCCTACAGCCCCGAGATCGACGGCCACCGCGTCGGCGAGGCCCGCAGCGAATGGGAGATCTTCGTCGACCTCGCCCGCCGGGTCGACCCCGACCGTGCCCACCTCGTCGACTTCGAGTCGGGCCCGGCCATCCGCGACGAGATTGCGCGGGTGGTCCCCATGTACGCGGGCATCGAGACGCTGACCGAAACCGGCGACGCGGTCCAGTGGGGCGGCGCGCGCTTGTGCGAAGGACCCGACGGCCCCTCGTTCCCCACGCCCGACGGCAAGGCCCGGTTCTCGGTCGTGCGCCCGCCGCCCGGTCCCGACCCCGGCGCCGGGCGTTTCCGGCTCGCGACCCGGCGGGGCAAGCAGTTCAACACCATGGTGTTCAAGGCGAGCGACCCGCTCACCGGCGCGCAGCGGGACTCGCTGCTGATGGCACCCGAGGACGCGACCCGGCTCGACCTCGCAGCCGGCGCGGCCGTGCTCGTGCGCTCGAATCACGGCGAGGTCCGCGCCCGCATCCACCTCGCGGGGCTGCGACCGGGCAACGTGCAGATGCACTTCCCCGAGGCGAACGCGCTCGTGTCGGCGGGCCCGCGTGACAAGGAGTCGGGCGTCCCCGATTTCAACGCGATCGTCGAGGTCGTGCCCCTCTCCGGATGACCTCAGACCTGGCGCGTCGGGCGCAGGTAGTGCTCGACCACAATCGCAGAGGCGACTGGACCTGCCCTTCCGCTGACCTCTACCCGCATCAATGGCTCTGGGACTCGTGCTTCATCGCCATCGGCCTCGCCCGCACCGACCCACCGCGCGCCGCTGGTGAGATCCGGGCCCTGTTCCGCGGCCAGTGGGCGAACGGGCTGCTGCCTAACATGATCTTCGCCGCGGGGCTGCGCGACCTGGGCAGCCGACGGCTCTGGCAGTCCAAGAAGAACCCGGACGCGCCCCGCGACGTCGAGACGTCGTGCATCACCCAACCGCCGCTTCCGGCATTGGCCGCCGAGCGTGTCGCTCAGGCTCTGCCGGCGCCCGAGCGCGGCGCGTTCCTCACCGAGCTCTTCCCCAAGCTGCTCGAGTACCACCGCTGGCTCTACCGCGAACGCGACCTCCACCAGCGCGGGTTGGTGACGCTGATCCATCCCTGGGAGTGCGGGCTCGACACGACGCCGCCGTGGATGCGGGAGCTTCGACGCATGCCGGCGCCGTGGTGGCTGCGGGTCACGCTGCGCTACCGGCTGACCCGGTTCATTCGGTTCTTTCGCACGGACACGCGGTTCACGCCCCCGCAGGAGCGCCCGACGGCCGCCGACGGCCTCCGGATGCTCGTGCTCGCCCGCCGGATCAAGCGCCACGACTTCGAACTCCGGCGCCTGCCACTCGGGGA
Source organism: Actinomycetota bacterium (assembly GCA_052390575.1). Classification (GTDB taxonomy): domain Bacteria; phylum Actinomycetota; class Acidimicrobiia; order IMCC26256; family JACDBD01; genus JBPCMN01. The sequence goes on from JBQTGU010000073.1 coordinate 11,561, forward strand.
GTCGTTGCTGATCGAGGACCTGGCGTTCAACGCGTTCCTGGTCGCCGCGAACCAGTCACTCGAGGCGATCGCAGCGGAGTTGGACCTGGCGATCGAGCCCGATCTCACGGCATCGTTCCGCGCCACCGAGACCGCGCTCGAGGAGCTGTGGGACGAGGAGACCGGTCAGTACTACCCGCGCAACGCGGTGACCGGCGAGCTGGTCAAACTGCCGACGGTCGCGACGTTCCTGCCCCTGATGGCGGGCGTCCTGTCGGCCGAGCGGACCGCCCGGCTCGTCGCGCTGCTGCATGATCCCGACCGCTTCTGGACCAAGTACCCGATCCCGAGCGTGCCCACCGACTCGCGCCAGTTCGACGACGACCGCTATTGGAAAGGCCCGACGTGGATCAACACGAACTGGGCGGTCATCCAGGGCCTGCGCGCGAGCGGCGAACCCGCGCTCGCCGACGAGCTCCGGCGGCGCACGCTCGACCTGGTCGAGGGAGAAGGGTTCTCCGAGTACTTCTCGGCGCTGAACGGCGTCGGGTTCGGGGCGGACGACTTCTCGTGGACGGCCGCGCTCATCCTCGACCTGCTCGAGAGCCCGGTCGCCGGGTAGGTCGGATCCTCAGGCGGCACCGTGCGCCGGGTCGGTGACCTCGGCTAGCCGGCGGTCGAGGTAGCGGCGCTCGGCGTCGGTCCCCACGAGCTCCAGCGCCTCGCGGTAGGCCGCGTCCTCGGGCCGCCCGAGGCGGCGGAGCAGGTCGGCACGACACGCCGGGAGCAGGTAGTAGCCGGCGAGGTCGCCGGATGCTTCCAACGCGTCCACCAGCGCCAGTCCCGCCTCGGGCCCGTCCGCCATCGCCACTGCTACCGCCCGGTTCAGCTCCACGACCGGTGACGGCGTCATGCGGGCGAGCTCGCGGTAGAGGGCGACGATCTCGGCCCAGTCGGTCGCGGCTGCGTCAGGCGCGGTCGCATGGCAGGCGGCGATCGCGGCCTGCACCTGGTAGGGACCCGGCTTCCCCTGCCGGAGGGCAGCGTCGAGCACGCCGACCGCCTCGTCGATGACCTCACGGTCCCAGCGAGCGCGGTCCTGTTCCTCCAGCGGCACCAGGTCGCCGGCGGCATCGACCCGCCCGGCGCGGCGGGCGTCGTGGAGCAGCATCAACGCGAGCAGGCCGAGGGCCTCGGGCTCGTCCGGCATCAGCTGCGTGAGCGTGCGCGCCAGCCGGATGGCCTCGGTGCACAGGCTCTGGCGCACGAGGTCGGCGCCCGCGGTGGCGGCGTAGCCCTCGTTGAACAGCAGGTACAGCACCGCCAGCACCGCGCCGGTCCGCTCCGGGAGCAGGTGCGCCGGCGGCACGCGGTAGGGGATGCCGGCGTTGCGGATCTTGCCCTTGGCCCGCACGAGTCGCTGCGCCATCGTGGGCTCGGCGACGAGGAACGCCCGGGCGATCTCGGTGGTCGTGAGGCCGGCGAGGGTTCGAAGCGTGAGCGCGACCTGGGCGTCGACCGAGAGCGCGGGGTGACAGCAGGTGAAGATCAAACGCAGCCGGTCGTCCTCGACACCGCTCTCGTCGACCCTCACCGGTTCGTCCGGCGGCGACAGCACCGCCGCTTCCTCCAGCTTCGTCTTCCCGGTCTTGTTGCGACGCAGCCGGTCCAGGGCGCGGTTGCGCGCCGTCGTCGTGAGCCAGGCGCCGGGACTGCGCGGGATGCCGTCGCGGGGCCACCGTTCCAGCGCCCGGGCGAAGGCATCCTGCGCGCACTCCTCGGCCAGGTCCCAGTCATTGGTCGTCCGGATGAGGGTCGCGACGACGCGTCCCCATTCTTCGCGGAACGCGCCGGCGACCGCCGCCTCGACGTCGGGCGTCACATCTCCCAGATCGGCCTCACCTCGATCGCGCCGATCCGTGCGGCGGGGATCTTCGACGCGACCTCGATCGCCTCGTCGAGATCCTTGCAGTCGACGATGAAGTAGCCGCCCATCTGCTCCTTGGTCTCGGCGAAGGGGCCGTCGGTGGTCACGACCTCGCCGTCCTCGACTCGCACCGTGGTCGCCTCGTTCGTGAACCGGAGGCGCTCGCCGCCCTGGAGCACACCCCGGCGCCCCATCTCCTCGGTGAACTTGCCGTATTCACCCAGCACCGCCGACGCCTCGTCCGGGCTCAGCGCCTGAACGGTGGCCTCCTCGGTGCAGATCATCAGCAGGTATCGCATGAATCCTCCTCGTCGTGGGTCAGTTCACCACTACGACGAACGGAGCCGGGCCCGATCGACAGGCCGCTCAGCCGGTGAGCTCGGGGAGCCGGTGATGCTGACCCGTCCGCGCCGACATGACCGTTTCGGGAACCCGCAGCCGGTCGTCGGTCTCGTAGAGCTTGCGCACCCGGTCGAGGTCACCCACCACCGTGACCAAGGCGAGCTCGTCGACGAAGGCAACCGCGGCGCCGTCGGCCTCGTCGAACTCCTCGTCGAGCAGGCCCCACGAATCCCAGGGCAGGAGCTCGACCTTGTTGAGGGCGGCGAGGTCGCGGACGACGTCTCCCCGCACGAACCACAGTCCGCGAAGGTCCATGATCCCGAACTGTTCGGGGTCGGCCTCACCGGCGCGGCAACGCTCCCAAGCGTCGCCGCCGGTCACGAACCGTCCCGGCGGCAGGTCACAGGGGTCGAAGTCGATGGGGAAGTTGGCCCGTTGGATGTCGTCCAGTTGCGCGTCGAGTTGGACCCAGCGGCCGCGGCTGTTGTTCCAATGCTCGACGACCCAGTGGTCGACGAACTCGCCGGGCTCGAAGTACGTGCCGAAGCCACAGCGCGCCCGTGCCGGAACGCCGATGCGGCGCAGCAACGCGCAGGTGAGCGTGGTGTACGTGCGGCAGTTCCCGATCATCCGCCGCTCGACCGGTCGGGCCTCCGCGAGCGGCCGGTCGTCGTGGCCGAGGATCCGCTCGACGATCGCGGCTGCGGAACGGGTCTCGACCTCGCCGGCGCGCTCGGGCGGCGGCTGCCAGCCGTAGAGCCACTCGGCCATGAACTCGTGGACGATCAGCCCTTGCACGACCGGGGCGAGGGCGGCGGGGTCGTCGGGCAACCCGTCGAGCGCGGCCGCGGGCACGGCCGAGAGGTCGGTCATCGGCCCCGGCGTCGACCAGAACCTCAGTTCCTCGGCTACATCTCCCATATCGGCCTCACCTCGATCGCCCCGTACCGGGCGGCGGGGTGCTTCGCCGCCAGCTCGATGGCCTCGTCGAGATCCTTGCAGTCGATGATGTTGAACCCGCCGACCAGCTCCTTGGTCTCGGCGAAGGGCCCGTCCGACGTCACGACGTCGTCGTCACGTACCCGCACGGTCGTGGCGTCGCTGCTGGGCCGCAGGCGCTCTCCGCCCTGCATGACGCCGCGCCGCTCGAGCTCGTCCACCCATCCCATGAACCCGGCGTCCGCCCTGATCTCGGCCGGGCTGGGCGAGTAGGTCTCGTCGGTGCAGATCATCAGCATGTACCGCATGGCTCTCCTCGTCGTTGGCAGGGTTGTCGTGCCAATTACCCCTACGACGAAGGGGAACCCGCCCGATCGACAGGCTCAGGAACCGGCCTCGAAGCGCAGGGGGAGGGCGACGGGCCCACCGATGCCGACGGCCGGCTTCCACTCCACTTCGGAAGGATGGCAGTCGAGGTCGAATCCGGGCATCCGGTCGAGGATCCGGTCGAGCGCCTCCTGGAGCTCGGCCCGGGCCAGCGACGCGCCGATGCAGAAATGGGGGCCGCCGCCGAAGCTGTGGACCGGCTGCGCGTGCTCCCGGGTGACGTCGAAGCGATCCGGTTCCGGGTACACGCTCGGATCGCGGTTGGCGGCGAGGAACGTGGGCAGGAGCACCGTCCCCTGCGGGAACCGGACTCCGTCGAGCTCGACGTCGGTGAGGGTCTCGCGCATTGTCCCGGGGACGACCGGCCGGTACCGGAGGATCTCTTCTACCGCGCTGGGCAGCAGTGATCGGTCGCCGAGAAGCAGCTGGAGCTGGTCGCGCCGCGTCGCCAGCTCGAAGATCGCGCCGGCGAGCTCGTTGCGGGTCGTGTCGGTCCCCGCGGTGATGATGTTGTCGGCCAGGGTGGCGATGTCCTCGTCGGAGAGGCGCGCGCCCTCGACGTCGACCGCGATCAGGTCCGAGACGAGATCGTCTCTCGGGTCGTCCCGCTTGCGCGCGACGACCTCTCGCATGGCGGTGTCGAGCTCCTGTTGCGCCTGCCAGATCCGCGCTCGGTTCTCGGGGTCGAGCTGGAACGAGCTGAAGAGCACCTCGACCCAGTCCGACACCTCCGGCCAGCGCGCCGTGTCGACCCCCAGGAGCGCGCAGATCATCTGTGGGGGGTAGGGGTACGCGACCTCGGACACGAACTCGCAGGTGCCGCGGGCGCAGACGGGGTCGAGGAGCGCGTCGAGAAGCTCGCGCATCGCCGGTCGGACCCGCTCGGCGGTACGGGGCGTGAACGCCCGGCTCACGAGCTTGCGGAACTGGGTGTGGGAGTCGCCGTGGCGGTGCAGCAGGTTGCGGCGGGAGCGCTCGAGCATGGTCGCCGACAGCTCGCTCTCGCCCAGGAGCGCTACGGAGGCGAACTTGAGGTCGGGGTGGCGGAGCACGGCGTGGACCGCGTCGTACGTGAGCACGAGGTACCCGATTTGGGTGCGGGCGAGCCAGTGCCGGGCGCGCGCCTGGTGCAGCAACGGGTGGGGATCGGTCAGGAACTCGGCGGCGAAGAGATCGATCTCGGGGAGGTCGAGGGTGTCGACGTCGACGGGCATGCCGCAATGTTGCTTCAGCCGACCTCGGTGCCGCAGGTGATGTTGATCGAGGTGGCGGTGATGGTGCGGGCGTGATCGGACGCGGCGAAGGCCGCCACGTTCCCCACGTCTTCGAGCGTCGCCGCCCGGCCCAGCATCGTCCGCCGCACGGTGTCTTCGGTGATCGCCTCGCGCTCGGCGAAGTCCTCGGGGATCACCTCGGGCACGCCCGCCGTCTGCAGGGTGACGACGCGGACGCCGTGCGGTCCGAGCTCGGAGGCCAACTGCCGGCAGAGGGATTCGATTGCCTGGAGGCCGACCTGCAGGCCTCCGAGGAAGAACCCCCGCATCGGATCGCCGGAGCCGCCGAACGACAGGATCACGCCCGAACCCTGCTTGATCATGTGGCGCGCCGCCGCCCGGGAGGTCAGGAACATGGTCCGCAGGCCGTTCACGACCGGCTGTTCGAAGTCCGCGAGCGCCATCTCGGCCAGCGGGGTTCCCTGCAGGTCCCCGTGGTTGATCACGTTGAATGAGATGTCGAACTTTCCGGCCTGGGCGGCCACCGCGTCGGCGTGTTCGTCGACGGCCCGCTCGTCGAGCGCATCCACCAGCCCGGTCTCGGCGACCCCGCCGCCTCCGTAGATCACGGCGGTCTTGTGCTCGAGCAGCATCTCCATCACTCCTTGCGGGCGCGGCTGGGCGCGACCCGGGGCGGCTCGTCGGGCTGCTTGGGGTATTGCGGTGGCCAGGGCGCGTCCATGAGGCCGTTGGCGCGGTCGCGCTCGTGCAGGGCGAGCAGCGGCTCGAGCGACTGCGGATTGTCGTTCATCTCGGCCCACGGATCGCCGCCGGACTCGATCCGGGCGGGGAGGGTGGCGATCGTCAGGTCGTCGGGATGGATCTCCTCGAGCTCGTCCCATCGCAGCGGCGTCGAGACCTGGGCGCCGGCGCGAGATCGCACCGACCACGCGCCGAACACGTTCTTGTGGGGCGCGTTCTGGTTGAAGTCGACGAACACCCGCTCGCCCCGTTCTTCCTTCCACCACGCCGCGGTGATGAGGTCGGGGTGACGCCGCTCGAGCTCGCGGGCGGCCGCGACCGCCGCCGACCGCACCTGGTACGAGTCCCACCGCGGTTCGAGCCGCACGTACACGTGGACGCCGCGGTTCCCGGTGGTCTTCGGGTACCCGACGATCCCGAGCTCGTCCAGGAACGCACGCACCGCGGCCGCGGTGGCGCGCACGTGGGTGAAGTCGGTCCCGGGCTGGGGGTCGAGGTCGAGGCGGAGCTCGTCGGCGTGGTCGGCGTCGTCGGCGAGGTAGGGCCACACGTGGAAGCCCAGGCACCCGATGTTGACCGCCCAGACGACGTGGGCGAGATCGGCGGCGACGAGGGCCTTCGACGTCGTGCCGTTGGGCGTGCTGACGATCGTGGTCTCCAGCCAGTCGGGTGCGCTCTTGGGCACGCGCTTCTGGAAGAACGACGGTCCGTCGGCGCCCTCGGGAAACCGCTGCATAAGCGTCGGCCGGCCGCCCATCGTGCGCATCAGCGGCTCGGCGAAGCGGCGATAGTGGTTGACGAGGTCGAGCTTCGTCTCCCCGTGCTCGGAGAAGAACACCTTGTCGGGGTGGCTGACTGCGACCTCGTGCCCCTCGATCTCGAGCACATGCTCATCCGCCATCGTCAGCACCGTAGCGGCACGCGAAGCCATACTCTGCGCCGATGAGCACCCCTGACGAAACGGAGCACGAGGATGGTTGCTGGTCATCTTGAGTTCGAGAACGACCTCGCGGTGGTCGTCGTCGACGGTGGCGTGCTCGAGCTGTTCCGTAAATTGAGCGGGGCGAGCGAACGCTGGCTTGTCCGGCTGCTCGAGGTCGATGCCGAGACCGGCAAGAAGGGCCACGTCGAGGTCGGGTGGCACCGCTCGAGCCAGCGCGAGGAAGGCACCCTCACGTTCCCACCCGAACGCGCCGCAGAGGGAAACGAGCTCGTCGACGCCCTGGTCGAGGCGGGCGCGACCCGCAAAGGGTGATCGATTGAGGACGGAGTAGCGGGTCAGTCGGCGTCGAGGATGTAGCGGGGGCCGGGCCCGCGCCGGGCGGCTTCGTCGCCGGGGTTGAGGAGGCGACAGGCCTGCATCGACAGGCAGCCGCAGCCGATGCAGCCGGTGAGCCGGTCGCGGAGGCGCTCGAGCATGGCGATCTGGGCATCCAGGCGGGGGCGCCACGAGGTGGACAGGCGCTCCCAGTCCTTCTTGGTCGGAGTGCGGTTCTGGGGGAGCGACGAGAGAGCGGCGCGGATCTCGTCGAGGCTCAGGCCCACCTGCTGGGCAATGCGGATGAAGGAGACCCGCCGCAGGATGTCGCGGGGGTAGCGGCGCTGGCCCCCGTCGGTCCGGGTGGCGTGGATGAGCCCCTCGGCTTCGTAGAAGCGCAGGGCGGAGTGGGCCACGCCCGTCCGTTCGCTCAGCGCGCCGATGGTGAGCTCGGCCTCCATGTGACGAATGGTACATGCGGTGGACCTTGACCTCAAGTGAGGTTGAGGGATTACGGTCAAAGGGTGTCATCACAAGAAAGGGACCGACCGTGACCACGACACGAACCGCAAGCGAGATGATCGTCGAGGAAGTCGGCTCCTGGCCCGGGGTCGAAGTCGACGACGGGGAGCTGGGCGAGCTCGCGTTCAAGTTCGGCCCGCGCGAGCTCGGCCACCTGCACGGCGACGTCGCCGCCCACTTCAGCTTCCCGAAGTCGGTCTGGGCCGAGCTCGAGAAGCAGGGCCGGATCGGCTACCACCCCGTCTTTCCCAACAAGCAGGGCCCGGCGGCGCGCCGGATCGACGAGGAGGCCGACGTCCGCGACGTGATCGAGCTGTTGCGGATCAACTACGACCGCGTCGTCACCCGCCTCGGGCTGCCGCCCGAAGCGGCGTGATCTGAGGTCGGCTACTTCAGGACGCCGATCAGGTTGCCCTCAGGGTCGCTGAACATGCCGATCGTGAGATCCTCCATCACCTTCTCGGGCCCCATCACCCGCTTGCCGCCGAGCTTCTCGGCCTGCGCCAGCGCCGCCTCGACGTCGGGGACTTCCACGTAGAAGGTGGTGTAGCCGCCCATGCCTTCAGGCACCGCGCTGATCCCGCCGCCGATCCCGACACCGTCGGCGTTCACGTTCTCGGTGCGGTCGACGATCCCGTAGTTCATCGGGTTGTCGGCGTTGATCTTCCAGTCGAACATGTCGGAGTAGAACGACCACAGCTTGTCGGCGTCCTTACCCGTGACCTCGAAGTGCACGACGGGCTGTCCCATGGTGTTGTGTCCTTTCCCTGGGGGGCCGGGCTGAAGCTAGTGAACACGAGATGCCCGTGCGTCTCGACCGCCCGCCGGACCGAAACTCATCGGTCGCCACCGAAGCCCCGGACGAGGGACGTGAGTGCGCCCCGCCAGACCCGCTCGGCGTTGGCAGGGTCGAGCATGGCGCCCCGCACCTCCATGGAGGCCAAACCCTCTGTCAGTGCGTGGAACGCCAGCGCACACTCCTGCACGGGCTGGTCGCCGAGGCGGCCCGCCCGGGCGAGTTGGGCAACTCGCGCTTTCATCCGGTCGAAGGCGGCGTACGCGACTTGGCCGAAGGCGGGCCCGAGCTCGAGGTCGGGGACCACCCGCAGGAAGACGAGCCGATACAGGCCGGTCTGGTCGCCCTCGACGAGCTCGTGACACACGGGTGGGATGTCGCGCGCGCGTCCGGCCAGGCGTATGACCCCGACCCGCAGTCGCTCGAGGCCGTGCACGGCTTCGTCGCGCAGTTCTCCGGCCCCGGGCAGGAGGCAGCGCGCGAAGGGCTCTTCGGGCCCGAGGTCGCGGTGCCGGAGGACGCCCCGTTGCTCGAGCGCGTGATCGGGTTCACAGGGCGTGATCCCGCCTGGTCGTCCCCCTGAACCGCGTTTCATGCTCCTTCCGCATCGAGCCACGCCTCGAACGTCGGTCCGGCGAGGGTGGCATCGGGGCCGGGCAGTAGCGCATCCGACTCGTACAGGTCTCCGTTGTCCGGGTCGCTCACTTCCTCGATCCGCACCGGGTCCTTCCGCCGGGCGACCAGGAGCGTCGCCATGTCGACCAGGCTCTCCTCCCGCGGCCCGGCGATCTCCGGGAACGATGCCTCGGTGGATTTCGGCGCAGGCGCCGGCGTGCGGTGGGTGGCCATCTCGGCGAGCGCGTGGGCGACCGTTCGGGCGGCGACGAGCTGGGTGCGCATCGTGGGCACGTAGCTCACCCCGTCCTGTTGTCCCCACTCCACCAACTGCGCGACGAACTCGTGGAACTGCGCGGCGCGCAGGACCCGGGCCGGGATCGGGCCGGCCAGATGGGCCTTCTCGTGGGCGACCTTCGCCGCGCCGTAGCCCCCGGTGAACCGGTCGCACCCGATGATGGACACCACCACCATCCGCCGCACCCCGGCCCGCTCACCGGCCTCGTGCAGGTTCCGGGCCGCGGTGGCGAAGAACTCGGTGGCCGCCACCTGGTCGGGCGACGACCCGGTCGCCACGTCGATGACGCTCTCCACGCCGGCCAGCGCCTCCGGGAGACCGGCGCCGGTGACCACGTCCACGCCCTGGGAACGCGAGATCGCGACGACGTCGTGTCCGTCGGCTTCGAGGACGTCGACCACATGGTGGCCGACCCTCCCGGTCGCCCCCGCGACCGCAATTCTCATCGGTGCCGGCATGGTTCCTCCTCGTCACATCGGTTGGGTTTCGTTCGTCACTGCTATGACGGGACCCGACAAAGGAATGTGACAGTGGACGAACACGACTTCCTGGCGGAGCGCTTCGAGGACAACCGCGCCCACCTGCGCGCCGTGACCTACCGAATGCTGGGCTCGCTCAGCGAGGCGGAGGACGCCGTGCAGGAGACCTGGTTACGCCTCAGTCGCTCCGACGCCGGCGACATCGAGAACCTGAGCGGCTGGCTCACCACGGTCGCCGCCCGCGTCTGCCTCGACATGCTGCGGTCGCGCAAGTCGCGACGCGAGGATTCCCTCGAGGTGCACGTTCCCGATCCGATCGTCAGTCCCGCGGATGGAGTCGATCCGAGTCAGGAGGCTCTGCTCGCCGACTCCGTCGGCCTGGCGTTGTCGGTGGTGCTCGAGACCCTGACTCCCGCCGAGCGGCTCGCGTTCGTGCTGCACGACATGTTCGGCGTGCCCTTCGACGAGATCGCTCCGATCGTGGACCGTTCTCCCACCGCAGCCCGGCAGCTCGCCAGCCGGGCCCGGCGCCGCGTGCAGGGAGAGGCCAGGGTTCCCGACACGGATCTGAGCGGCCAGCGAGAGGTGGTCGACGCCTTCTTCGCCGCCGCCCGCGACGGCGACTTCGACGCCCTGGTCGCGGTGCTCGATCCCGACGTCGTGATTCGATCCGATGGCGGGGTCCTGCGCCCGGCCGCCACCAGGGTCGTCCGCGGGGCGCGGGAAGTCGCGGCGCAGGCGCTCACGTTCTCCCGGCTCTCCCCGTTCGTCCGACCGGCGCTCGTCAACGGCGCCGCCGGAGTCGTCGTCGCCCCCGGCGGACGCCCGTTCTCGGTCATGGGCTTCACGGTCCGGGGCGGGAAGATCGTCGAAATCGACGCGATCGCCGATCCCGAGCGGCTCGCCCGGCTCGACCTGGCGGTCCTCGACCACTGACGACCCGTCGTTACCGCGCCGTCGAGTATCGGTAGCCGTGGCGCGACGTTCCGCATCGCCCTAGCGTCGCCGCGCATGGCGCGGCAGGCAGCCTTCTTCGACCTCGACCGCACGCTCCTGCGGGGGTCGAGCGGCCCGTTCCTCTCGGCCGAGCTGCGGGCGGCGGGGCTGCTCGGCGACCGCTCGGTGCCGGGGTTGGGGCTCCTGAACCGCATCTACGACGTGTTCGGCGAGAGCCGCCCGATCATGGCGCTCACGCGCCGGGCGGCGCGCCAGGCGAACGGCTGGAGCGTCGAGCGCGTGCGGCAGGCGGGGGCCAAGGCGGCGCAGGCCCTCGCCGACCGGATCCAGCCGTTCGCCGCGCCGCTGTTCCGACAGCACCGCGAGGCCGGCCGGCTGGTCGTCCTCGCGACCACCACGCCCTACGACCTGGTCAAGCCCCTGGCCGACGCGCTCGGGCTCGACGACGTGGTCGCGACGCGGTACACGGTGCGGGACGGCACCTACGACGGCTCGGTCGCCGGTGAGTTCGTGTGGGGCCCGGCCAAGCGCGACGCGGTCGAGAAATGGGCCGACGCCCACGACATCGCCCTCGCCGACAGCTGGGCGTACTCCGACAGCTACTTCGACGCGCCGCTGCTGTCAGCCGTCGGGCATCCCTTCGCGGTGAACCCCGACCCGAGGCTGCAGCTCCTTGCGCTGCTGCGGCGCTGGCCGGTCATCCACCTCGACGCGCCTCCGGGCGTGCCCAAGCTGCTCGGCGTCGAGCCCCAGCAGATCCTCCACCAGCTGTTCCGGCCCGAGCTCATCCGCTACGCCCGCTTCGACATCGCCGGCGTCGAGCACATCCCCAAATCGGGGCCGGCGATCCTCGTCGCCAACCACCGCAGCTACTTCGACGTGATCGCCCTGGGCATCGCGATCGCCCGGCGGGGCCGGCCGGTCCGGATGCTCGGCAAGAAAGAGGTGTTCGACGCGCCCGTCCTCGGCCCGCTCGCTCGCGCCCTGGGCGGGATCCCGGTCGACCGGGGGACAGGCTCGGACGAGCCGCTCCGTGAAGCGGCCCGGGCCCTGGAAGGCGGTGAGATCGTTGCCATCCTTCCCCAAGGCACGATTCCCCGCGGGAAGGCCTTCTTCGAGCCCGAGCTCCACGGCCGCTGGGGCGCGAGCAAGCTCGCGGCGATGACGAAGGCGCCGGTGGTTCCCGGCGGGTTGTGGGGCACCGAGCTCGTCTGGCCGCGTAACTCGCGGGTGCCCCGGGTGTGGAACGTGACCGGCCGCCCGCTGGTCAGGATCCGGGTCGGCGCCCCGGTGCCGCTCGAGTACGAGAGCGCGGACGCCGACACCGCGCGGATGATGCGGGCGATCGTCGACCTCCTTCCGCCCGAGGGGCGGGTGCGGCGCGAGCCGACACCGGAGGAGCTGGCGCGCACGCTGCCACCGGATTAGGTGTCAGACCACGCCGAAGCTCTGCGTTGCCCAGAGACGCCCGCCGGCGCAGACCACGCCGACCGCAATGACGTTGTAGCTGCCGAGGATGTTGGCGCGGTGACCGGGTGAGTTCATCCACGCCTGCTCCATCTGGGCCGCGGTCATGCTGCAGCTGCCTTCCAGGATGTTCTCCCCGAGCCGGTGGAACTCGCTGAACTCCGGGCTCCCGAGGGTGGCGTTGATGTCGCTGTGCTCGAGCCTCCCGGTCGACGCCATGTGCTCGCTCCACCCTTGGGCAAGGCCGCCGAGCTTGGGGTGCCACGTCAAGGCGGGGAGCCCCTGGGTGCCGCGGTCGGCGTTGACGAGGTCGTAGATCTCCCGACTCAGGCCCGACGGAGGGAGGGGGACCTCTCGGGCGCTGCTCGTCGCGCGGCCGCCGCCGAAGCACCCGGCGGTGAGGGTGGCGACGACGAGGGCCGCGGCCAGCAGCCTCGCCCGGCGGGTACCCAATGACTTCAGCATCGATGCCTCCGAGTCCGCCGATCCGTTTCTGAAGGTGTCAGCCGGCCGTGTAGCTGATGTCGAGGGTGGTGGCGGCGGTGCCGCCGAGGCCGCCGGGTGATCCGTTGGCGAATGAGCTCACCGTGATGTCCCAGCTCGTCCCACCGGTGCCGCCCTCGGCGCCTGCCGCCGCGATGGCGACCCGGGTGACGCCGGCGGGCACGACGAAGCTCTGGGGCCCGCCCGTGTATTCGAACGCCACCACCGACCCGGTGGCGGGCGCCTTGAGCGGGTGCAGGCGGCGACGAGCAGGCCGGCGGCCGCGAGCGCGACGAGCAGGAGAGTGAAGGTTCGTCCCATATGGGCTGTTTGTCGGAAGAGCGGGGCGCCGGCTTGAGCCCGAATCCCACTGAGAGTGTTGTGCTGGCTACGCGAAGTGGTACATTTCGGCGATGCAAACCCGGGCACAAGCCCCCGTCAACTACCTCGGGCTGGCCGAGGTCGTCCCCGACCGGCTTCAGGTCGAGGTCGAGATCGACGACCTCGACGCCGAGCACTGGAGAGGCGAGCTGCACGCGGTCGCCCGACGAGCCCAGATCCGACGAGCTCGAATCGTCGAGATCCGGCTGCTCGACGGCGGCCGAGAGGGCGAACGGGCGACGTGCGTCGTCGTCGAGGACGACGGATGGCCCGCCGTCCTCGGCCAGACGCCGTTCCACCCGTAGGCCGGGCGCGCCCCGCGTACGCTGAGCGCTCCACATCTTTCGCGCGCGGGCGAGGACGGTCGCGATGCTGCTCAACGGCTTCAACCACGTGGCGATCCTGACGAACGACACCGATCGGTTGCACGCGTTCTACGAGGAGGTGTTCGACGCCACCGTTCGCAACCTCGCGGTGGGCCCCGAGGGCCCCGGGGTGCGGCTCTCGTTCATCGACATCGGACCGTTCTCCGAGCTCAACGTGTTCCAGATCGAGGACAACACCGAGGCTGACCGCCAGACGCCGATGTTCGAGCGAGGGCGGGTCGACCACCTCGCCCTGCAGGCCGGATCGTTGGAGGCGTTCGAGACGATTCGAGACCGGATGATCGCCCGGGGCGCCAGCGACGGGTTCGTGACCGACTTCGGTTCGATCCTCAGCCTGTTCTTCCGGGATCCCGACGGGCTCGAGTGCGAGGTGTGCGTCGCCAACCCGGATGCGAAGCCGGGGGTCAGCAACCCTCCGGGGACGCCGGCGGCGCGGTATCAGCCCGAGGGGTGATTAGTCGGCGAACACGTCCCGGCTGAGCTGGATGAAGAACGTGTGGTCGTGGTTCTTGTTGGGATCGGTGGAGTTGTACGGCTTCGCCGGGGTCCCGTCGGGGACGATCTCCTCGGAGTAGATCGCTCCTACGAGAACAGCATGTTCTTGGTGGGATCGAACTCGTAGATGCACTGCACGGGACAGACGTCGACGCACGCACGATCTTTCACGTCGATGCACGCTTCGGTGATGATCGCGAGACCGGACACGAGCGAGCTCCTCGCTATTGGCGATAGCCCTCGACCGTATCGGCGTCTCGCACCGCGGCTTCACCCGCGTCCTGGCCGGCGTCGCGCCGGGCGCGGCGCTGACGCAGCAGGTCCCAGCACTGATCGAGGGCGACTTCGACCTCGCGCAGCCGTTCGTGCTCAGCGTCACTGAGGCCGCCCGCGCCGTGCGACTGCTGGAGTCGATGCTCTTCCTCGACCAGCTGGTTGATGTTGCCGAGCACGTCCTCGTCGCCCATGGCGTTGTCCTCCGCGTCGTGCGTGCATGATGCCCGCTCGTGACGGAGCGCACACCCGCGCCTCTTGCCCTCAAGCCAGATTGAGGTCTTACCCTCGCCCCCGGACGCGCCCGACGACCGATGAATTTTGGGCTCGGGCCAGGTCTCACCCGTCGAGAGCCACATCGACAGGAGGAACCGCAATGACCTCGACCACCGGCGAACCCCGGGCCGGCAGCTCGTCTCGGCCCACCACGACATCCAGCCCGGTCTGGCGGGTTGGCGCGGTGGCCAGCGTCGCCGCCACCGTGGCGACAGTTGTGTTCGCGCTGTGCGCCAAGGCGATCGACATCCCGTTGGAGATCGACGGCGAGCAGATCCCCGTCTCCGGCTTCGCGATGGTGACGCTGTTCTGGTCGGTCGTCGGCACCGGCTTGGCCATGGCCCTCGCCCGGTGGGCCAAGCGCCCCGCCCGGACGTTCGTCGTGACTACCGTCGTGCTCACGCTGGTCTCGTTCGTGCCGGTCGCGACCGCCGACGCCACCACCGCGACCCAGGTCGCCCTGGCGCTGTCGCACGTGCTGGCGGCGGGAATCGTGATCCCGACGCTCGCGCTCCGACTCCCCAACGAGAGAGAGCGAAGCTAAGGACCACGGCGCGCCCGCCGACGTGGTCGCACCGGTGGTCGCCGCCTTCCTCACCACCACGTCACGGGAGACGTGAGGAGGTACGCAACGTGAGCGACGACGAGAGGGCAGTACGTACCCTCATTACGGAGTGGGCCCACGCGGTGCATTCCGGTGATCTGGACGGCGTCCTTGCCGCACACTCCGACGACATCGTCATGTTCGACGTCCCGCCACCGGCAGCGGGAGTCCGAGGTATCGCCGCCTACCGCGAGACCTGGCCGCCCTTCTTCGAATGGCAGGCGGCAGGCGCGAGCTTCGAGATCGTGTCCTTGGAGGTCACAACCGGCGATGACGTCGCATTTGCTCACGCGTTGTTGCGCTGCGGGACTGACGAGGAGCTCCGAAAGGACCCCGAGAACCGCCTGCGACTCACGGTGGGCCTTCGCAAGCAGAACGGCCGCTGGGTGGTCACCCACGAGCACCATTCGTTCCCGGCGTAGTTCTCGTCCCTTGCAGGGAACGACTGGCGGCGGGCGCATGACCCTACCTACCGACTGGCAGGTAGGGTCAGAGGGATATGGATCAGCGCGCCCTGCTGGCCGAGCTCGAACCCCGTGCTGCGGAGCTCCTCGAGCGGCATCTCGCGACGGCCCGAGAGTGGTTCCCGCATCTGCTGGTTCCGTGGAGCCGGGGGCGGGATTTCAGCGCGGATGAGCAGTGCCACACCGACGAGGCCCCCGTCAGCGGGGCCGCCAGGAGCGCGCTGTTCGTGAACCTCCTGACCGAAGACAATCTCCCGCACTACTTCCGCACGATCTCCGACTGGTTCGGCCGTGACGACGCATGGGGAACCTGGACCCGCCGCTGGACCGCGGAAGAGGGACGCCACGCCATCGTGATCCGGGACTACCTCACCGTAACGCGGGCCATCGACCCGGTCGCGCTCGAGCGGGCGCGGATGACCCAGGTCTCGGATGGGGTGGTGCCGGAACCGCCGTCTCTGGCCGACGGGCTCGTGTACGCGTCCCTTCAGGAGCTCGCGACCCGCATTGCGCACCACAACACCGGACGCCTGCTCTCCGACTCGGTTGGTCGCCGGATCATGACTCGGGTCGCCGCGGACGAGAACCTCCATCACCTCTTCTATCGAGACCTGACGACCGCCGCGCTGGCGATCGACCCGGCGACCGTCGTGCCCGCGATCGACCGACAAGTACGCCACTTCGCCATGCCCGGCACCGGGATCCCTGACTTCGCACGGCACGCCCGCGCGATAGCGAACGCGGGCGTCTACGACTTCGCCGCGCACCACGAGCAGATCCTCGTTCCCGTGCTCTTGCGCCACTGGCGCGTCGACCGGCTCCAAGGCCTCAAGGCCACTGCCGAACAGGCTCGGGAACGACTCCTGAGCCACATCGACCGCGTCGGCCGCATCGCCCGACGTCTCGTCGAACGGCGGAAGCCGCAGCCCGCAACCTGACAGCTTCTGCGGCCCGGAACAGGTTGGTGGTGGCGAGCCGGCCTGTACGCCGGAAACAGTCACGCAGTCCAGCCGACTAGCCGCATCCGGTTTCGGACCCGCGCTCGTGAGCGCCGATGTCGAACGCGGTGCCGGCGGGGATGGCGTTGCCGAAGAAATCGCGCGTCCCCATCTTCAGTCCGTGGATGGATCGCAGGTCGATCGCCGCGTCCACGAGCGGTGATCCTGCCGGGAGCAAGTACGCGCCCGGCTGGGTGCTGCCCGCGCCGACTCCGTCGCACACGGCGTCGGCTCCGGCCACCACCGCTCGCAGCGCGCCGTCGACCATCTCCTGGCCGGTGGCGTCGCTCCAGGTCTCGACGCTCTCGTAGGGGTCGGCCCAGATGATCCGGCGCGTCGAGCTGCCACCGATGTAGGCGTTGCCCTCGACCCGCAGGTCCTCACCGGCGTCGGGCCGGGGCACGTCGATGAACGTGACGTCCTCCCCCTCGGGCGACAGGAAGAGGTTGTTGCGGATGTGGATGCCCGCCCAGACGCCGCCCGGCGGTGTGTCGACGAGGTAGATCAGCCCCTGCCGGGAGTCCCCTTCGACGCCGTCGAGCGCACGGGCGAAGAACACGTTGTTGTGGATCTCGTAGTTCTCGACCGCACCGAACAGGAAGATCTGCGCGGTCATCACGGGCGGCAGCGCCTCGTGCCCGGGAAGGAGGCGACCGTTGTTCTCGAACACGTTGTAGCGGACGACGTTGTCACGGCCGACCCATCCGAGGGCGTCGGGCTCGGAGGCGAGGATCATTCCCCAGCCTTCGTTGTCGTGTACGAAGTTGTGCTGGATCACCGCGCCGTTCGCCCACACATCGATGCCGGCCGAATCGGTCGGCTCGGGCGGGTAGAAGCGCTGGTGGTACACCTCGTTGCGCTGCACCACGACGTCGCGGCCGCCATAGACGACGATGCCCATGGGGCCGTTGGCGCCGGGTGCCGGGGGGTTGTTGCCGCCGTTGTCGTGGACGAGGTTGTCCTCGATCCGCACGCCCTTGGCGTTGACGGCAGTGATCCCGCCCCCGAATCCGTTCGGGAGGCCGGCGCCGTCGTTGTCGAACGACTGTGTGTTCGCGACCTGCAGGTCGCGGATGCCGTACCGGTTGGCGCCGCCCTTCTGGGGGGCGCCGCCGTTGCCGAAGAACGTCGGACCGGAGGCGTTGCCGTGGGCGACGACGCCCTCGATCCGGATCCCCCGATAGTGACCTCGTGCGTGTTCGGTGTTCACGAGGATCGAATGCGAGAACCCGGTGATCTCGGTGTCGACGACGGCGATGTCGGCCAGCCGCTCCTTGGCGGTGCCGAACAGGACGCCCGCTCCGCCCAGGGCGGGATCGGCCCCGGTCAGGACGAGGTCGGTGACGTGCACGCCGCCGACGTCGATTCCGCTCACCGCGCTGAGGCCGGGCTCGGCGGGGGTCGTGATCGTGGCGCGCCCGTCGCCGTGCGAGCCGACTACCACCGGCTGGCCCTCCTTGCCGTGGGCGTTGGCGGCGGTGAGGAGGACGGCGCCCGTGAACGTGGCGCCGCCCTCGAAGAGGATTTGATCACCGGCCTGGTAGTCGCCGAGATTGACCCGGTCGATGGTCTCCCAGGCCTCGTCGGGGGACGTGCCGTCGTTGGCGTCGTCGCCGTCCGGGCTCACGTGGAAGGTGCGCCCGGGCTCGGCCCGAGCGGGCTCGGCGTCGACGGTCACGGCCGCCCCCGACACGAGCACCGCGACCAGTAGAGCGGCGCCGGCAGCGAGTCGGCGCCGGCGGGGTTGAGGTGTTGTGGGTTCCATACCCCATCTGTCGTCGCGCGAGCGCCATGGGTTCACGAGATCCGGCTCGAATCACGAAACCGTGGCCGAACCGAAACGGCCTCCCGACACGACACCTCCTGCGATGGCTGTCATCGAGGTGTGCAATCTCACGAAGCGGTACGGGCCGGTCGTGGCCGTCGACGACCTCAGCCTGGTCGTGGACGCGGGCACCGTGACCGCCTTCCTGGGCCGGAACGGTGCCGGCAAGACCACGACGTTGCGCGCCGTTCTTGGCCTCGTCGCACCGACGTCGGGCACGACAACGATTCTCGGCGAGCCGTACCACCGGCTGCGCGATCCCGCCCGCCGGGTCGGCGCGGTGCTCGAGGCGGCCGGGTTCCACCCCGGCCGTTCCGGACGCAACCACCTACGGGTGCTGGCCGCGGCCGCGGGCGTCCCGGTTTCCCATGTCGACGAAGTGTTGCGGCTGGTCGGGCTGAGCGACGCCGCCGGCCGCCGGGTCCGGGGCTACTCGCTCGGCATGCGCCAGCGCCTCGCGCTCGCCGGTGCGCTGCTCGGTGACCCCGAGGTGCTGATCCTCGACGAACCGGCCAACGGCCTCGACCCCGAGGGGGTCCGCTGGCTGCGCGACCTCCTCCGCCACGTCGCCGGCGAGGGCCGCACCGTCCTGGTCTCGAGCCACGTGCTCGCCGAAGTCGCGCAGACGGCCGACCGGGTCGCGATCGTCCACCGGGGACGGCTGGTGGAGCACGCCACTGTCGACGAGCTGTCGAACCGCACCGCCGGCGGCGTGGTCGCCCGCAGCCCGCAGGCGCGTGAGCTCGCGGTGGTGCTGGCGGCCGAGGGCATCGCGGTACGTCCCGGTGACGACGGCGAGGTCGCGATCAGCGGCACGGATGCGAGCCACGTCGGCCGGGTCGCCTCGGAGCATTCCATCACCTTGCACGAGCTGGTGACGGAGCGGTCGACGCTCGAGGACGTGTTCCTGGAGCTCACGAAGGAGAGCGCGGCGTGACCGAGCTCGGCCGGCTGCTGCACGCGGAGTGGATCAAGCTCCGGACCACCCGGATGACCTGGGTGCTCGTGGGCGTTGCTGCCGTCTTCACCGGCTTCGTCGTGCTGGCGGCGCTGGCCGCGCCCGAGATCGAGGGCAAGGCGGTGGGAAGCCTCGAGGACGCCCTCCGGCTGGTGTTCTCGTCCACGAGCAGCCCCGCGCCGGTGCTGGCCGTGCTGGGCGCGCTCCTGGTCGCGGGCGAGTACCGCCACGGCACGATCACCCCCACCTTCCTCGCCGAGCCGGTGCGCGGTCGCGTGCTCGCCGGGAAGATCGGCATCGCCCTCGCGGTCGGTCTCGTGGGCGCGCTGGGCGCGGCGGTCATCACGACCGGCGTCGCCATACCCTCCCTCGACGACGTCGGCATCGAGCTCGAGCTGGGCGACGCGGTCGTCCGGGGCCCGTTGCTTGGCGCGCTCGTTGGCCTTCCCCTCTGGTGTGCCCTAGGCGCGGCCGTCGGCGCCGGAGTCCGCAACCAGGTGGCGGCGGTCGCGCTCATCCTCGGTTGGGGGGCGGTCGTCGAACCCGCGGTCTTCGGGTTGGCCCCGGCCGTCGGCCGCCACCTCCCCGCGACCGCGTCCCAGGCGCTGGCGGGGAACCCGACCGCTGACCTGCTCGCACCGTGGGCCGGCGGGCTCGTGCTCGCCGGGTACCTGATCGGAACCGCCGCCATCGCCGCGCTAGTCGTTGTTCGGCGCGACGTCTCGTGATATGGGAGGAAGAGTGACCAGCAAACGGATCCTCGGAGTTGCCGCCGGGCTGGCGCTGGCGATCGCGGCGTGCTCGGGGGAGTCCCCGAGCGCAGTGGACACCGCCGACCGTCCCCCGTCGGCGGCGCCGGGCCCGGGCGCGCCGGAGGTGCCCTGCGACCCCGCCGGCGGCATCACGCTGGCGCCGCCCGACCAGGGGATCTACACCGGCGTGTACGCCCAGGGCGTCGACATCGCCGCCCACCCCAACCCGCCCGACGTGCACCGCACGAATCTGTCGACCTACGCCGAGCTGGCGGGCAAGTCTCCGGCGGCGGGCGTGGTGCTCGACATCTGGTTCGACGGCGAGATCGAGTTCCCGGCCGAGCAGGTGGAGGCGGTCTGGGAGCGCGGGGCGTTGCCGCGACTCGCGCTGTGGCCGATGTCGGCCTGGGACTATGCCGGCGCCCCCGACCCCGTCTTCTCGATGCAGGCGGTCATCGACGGCGAGTTCGACGACCAGCTGACCGACTACGCGGCGGGCGCGAAGGCATCGGGTCTCCCGCTGATGGCCGGCTTCGGCGGCGAGGTCAGCGGCGGCTGGCCCTGGAGTGGCGACCACAACGGCGGCGGAACGACCACGAAGTACGGCGACGACGAGTGGCCCGATGGCCCCGAGCGCTACCGCGACGCCTACCGCCACGTCGTCGAACTGTTCCGCGCCGCCGGCGCGAACAACGTCACCTGGGTGTTCCACATCGGCCTGCCGTTCCCCGGCGACCCCGAATGGAATGCCAACCGCTGGTACTACCCCGGCGACGAGTACATCGACTGGATCGCCACCAGCCTGTACGGGGCCTACCCGGGTCTTCCGATGACGTTCCCGGTCACGGAGACGATGGACACGCTCTACGCCGAGATGGCCGCCCTCTCCGCCACGAAGCCGCTCGCGATCGTCGAGATGGGTACGACCGAGCACGCCGACCTCGACAAGGCGCAGTGGATCCGGGACGGGTTCGACGGCCTGCGATCGGGCCGGTGGCCCCGGCTCGCGCTCGTGACCTGGTGGCACGAGTACTCGGAGGCTGACGACGGCAGCGACGCCTCGACCGCGATCGACTCGTCCCCGGAGGCGCTCGCCGCTTATCAGGAAGGCGTGGCCGACCCCGTGTTCGTAGACACCCCGCAGTTCGCCTGTCCATGAGCGCGGGAGCTCCGCAGGTCAGGACTTGGCCCGCGGCAGGTGCAACCGGATCATGGCCCCACCCTCCGGCCGGTTGACGGCTTCCGCCCGCCCGCCGTGGGCCTCGACGACCGAACGCACGATGGCCAGGCCGATCCCCGAGCCGTTGCGGTCGGTCGTCCCGTCGCCCCGGCTGAAGCGGTCGAACACCCGCGGCAGCAGATCGGGCGCGAACCCGGGTCCGTCGTCGACGACCTCGACGACCGCCTCCCGCCCCTCCGTGCGCACCGCGAGCCGCACCGTCGGCGCCCGCCGGGCGGCGTTCTCGGTCACGTTGGTGACCGCCTGGCGAAGCAGCGTGTAGTCGGCGTCGATGACGGTGGCGTCGCTCGGCTGCACTTCGACCGTCGTGTTGTCGGCCCGCACTGAGGCCGCCACCTCCTCGATCAGCAGGTCGAGACGCAGCGGCGCCCGCCGCGGCACGGCCTGGCCCGCTTCGAGCCGGGCGAGGTCGAGCATCTCGGCCACGCCCGAGCCGGCGCGCTCGGCCGCGGCCCGGATCTCCGACAGCGCCCGCACGTACTCCTCCGATTCGTGCGGGCGAGTCAGGGCCTGGCTGGCCGAGGCCTGGATCACCGCGATCGGCGTGCGGAGCTCGTGGGCGGCGTTGGCGAGGAACTCGCGCTGCTGGTCGAGGGCGCGCCGCGCCGGACGGAGCGAGCGGCCCGCCAGCCAGAACCCGGCCAGCGAGGTGGCGAGCACGATCGCGACCGCCGCGAGCACGATGCGCAGCCGCAGCGAGTCGGCGCTGGCCTGGGTGTCGCCGAGCCAGTACGCCCCCACCACCGCCAGGGACGAGCTGGGGTATTGCTGGGCGTACAGGAGGTAGTCCTCGCCGTCCTGGGAAAAGCTCCGCGTCGCCGGGCCGTACTCGACCGCGTCCTTCGCCACCGAGCGCAGCGGCGGCTCGACGCCGAACTCGCCGAGGGGCTGCACGAACTCGTTCTCGGGGTCGGTCTCGACCAGCCACATGTCGTACTGGTCCTGCGTCGGGTTCTCGAGGTCGAGGAAGCCGAGCACGTAGGCGACCTGCTGCTCGATCTCCCGCTGGGCCTCGTCGTCGATTCGCCCGGTTCCCGAGCGGATCGCCACCACTGCCAGTGTGCCCACCGCCAACGCCGACACCAGCCCGAACACGAGTGCGAGGCGGACGCGGACGCGGGTGAGGTTCATACGACGAGCCGGTAGCCGACGCGACGGACGGTCTCGATCGGCAGTGGTCGGTCGGGGAGATCGAGCTTGCGTCGGAGGCTGGCGACATGGACGTCGACGACGTTCGACAGACCGTCGTAGTGGGCGTCCCAGACGTGCTCGATGCAGTCGGTGCGCGAGACCACCTCTCCCGGGCGGGCCATGAGGTAGTGAAGCAGGGCGAATTCCCGCGGGGTGAGCGGAATCAGCACGCCGGTGCGCCAGACGCGATGGGCGGCGGGGTCGAGGCGCAGGTCGTCGACCTCGAGCACGGGCGTCCCCTCGACCGCGGGGCGACGCAGCAGTGCCCGGGCCCGCGCCGCGAGCTCGGGAAAGTCGAATGGCTTGGCGAGGTAGTCGTCGGCGCCGGCGTCGAGCCCCAGGACCTTGTCCGGGACGGTGTCGCGGGCGGTGAGGATGAGCACCCGGGTCGACGCCCCGGCGGCGCGGACCTGCCGGCACAGGGCGAGACCGTCGCCGTCGGGCAGCCCGAGGTCGAGCACGAGGAGGTCGTAGTCGGATATCGCGACGGCCTGGTCGGCGCCGGCGACCGACGTCTCGAGGTCGACGGCGTGGCCCTCCTCCCGCAGACCCCGGGCGAGGACGTCACCAAGGGCCGGATCGTCCTCCACGACGAGCACTCGCATCGTTCCATGATCGCGCCTGGGTTCATGAGCGCACGATGAAGGCGCGCTTCACCTTTCCCACACTGCCGTCTCCGTAGGGTCGCCTCGATGGCTCCCGACGACCATGCCCTCGTCGCCCACCTGCTGCGCCGGACCGGATTCGGCCCGGCGCCGGGCGCGGTCGAGGAGCTGGCCGCGGGCGGGGTCGACGCCGCCGTCGACGCGGTGCTCGCAGCCGAGCCGCTCGACCCGGGCGAGCCGTCCCTCGACGACGACCCGGACGACGACGACTACGACGCGCCCGTGCGCCACTGGCTCGGCCTCATGGCGAGGCCGGAGGCGGGACTGCACGAGAAGCTCACCTGGTTCTGGCACGGGCATCTGAGCTCCAGCTACGACAAGGTCGGCTCGTGGCAGATGATGTGGCAGCAGCACCTCCTGCTGCGCGAGCACGCCCTCGGGAACTTCCGGAGCCTGCTCCAAGCGGCCACGGTCGACCCCGGGATGCTCGTGTACCTCGACGGCGACGGCTCGTACGCCGACGCCCCCAACGAGAACTACAGCCGCGAGCTCATGGAGCTGTTCGCCCTCGGGCGCGGCAACTACACCCAGGACGACGTCGCTGCCGGCGCGGTCGCGCTCTCGGGGTGGTACGTCGACTACGAGAACGGAACCGCCGACTTCGATCCCGACGCGGGGCCGGCCGCGCCGGTGACGTACCTGGGCCGCGACGTGGCCGACGCGTCCGGCGTCGTCGACGCGGTGTGCGACCACCCCGCCTGTCCCCACCATGTTGCCGCCGAGCTGCACCGCTTCCTCGCCGGTGTCGAGCCCGAGCCGGCCCGCCACGAGGAGCTCGCCCGGGTGTTCGCCGACAGCGGCCTCGAGATCCGGCCGCTGGTCGAGGCGATCGTGCGTGACCGGTCGTTCCTCGAGCTCCGACTCAACCGCCCCCGCTACCCGGTGGAGTGGGTGGCCGCCGCCATCGGCGCGTTCGGCTTCGAGGACGCCGCGCTGGCCGACTACGAGCAGGACGTGGAGTCGCTCGCGTACCAGACGTGCTACGTGCTCAACCAGGTCCCGTTCTACCCGCCCAACGTCGCCGGATGGCCGCCGGGCCCGCGCTGGCTCGCCCCCAGCTACGCCGCCGCCCGCGCCGGTTTGGTGTCGTACGGATCGGCGGCGTCACCGCTCGCCGAAACCGAGGATCCGCTGACCGGGGTGCTCGCTCGCTGCTCGCTCTACGAGGTGTCGCCCACGACGCTCGCCGCGCTCCAGCAGGCGGCGGCGACGCTGCTCCACGCCGAAGATCCTGCCACCGCCGCCGCGACGCTGATCGGGTTGGCGGTCTCGTCGCCGGAGTTCGCGCTCGCATGAGCGACCTGTCCCGCCGTCGCTTCCTGCAAATCGGTCTGGGTGCCGGCGCCGCCGGCTTTGCCGCCCGTGGGCTGCCGTCGCGAGGCGCCAGCCGCTCGCTGACGGCGCCGGCACCCGGGACCACCGCGCGGGCCGGGCCGCTCGGCGAGCGCGCCCTCGTCGTGCTCGAGATGGCCGGCGGCAACGACGGGCTCTCGATGGTCGTGCCCTACGCCGACCCCGCGTACCCGAAGCTGCGTCCCGACCTCGCGGTCGATCCCGAGTCGGTGCTCGTCATCGACGAGCAGTTGGGCCTGCACCCGTCACTGCCCAGGCTGCACGGGCGCGGTCCCGCGATCGTGGCCGGCGTCGGCACCGCCGCGCCCGACCTGTCGCACTTCGAGATGCTGCGGCGTTGGTGGACCGCCGACCCCGACGGGACGCTCAACCCGTCGACCGGCTTCTTCGGCCGCATCTGCGACGTGATCGGCGACCCGGCGGCCCCGGTGGTCGGCCTCTCGCTCGGCTACGGGCCGTCGCTGGCATTGGAAGCAGAGCGGGTCGTCACCCTGTCGATGGACCCGCACAGCGACGGCGCGTTCCCGTCGCCGGGCGACGGCGGCCTGCTCGACGAGGCCTGGTTCGCGGCCCAGCGCGCGATGGCGCAGCCCGACCGGGCCGAGGCGGAGACGTTCCTCGCGCCGGCCCGCCGCGGCACCGAGGTCGCGCTCACCTTCGCCGACGTCGTGCGCGAGCTGCCCCGCGGACGAAAGGGCTATCCGCACACCGACCTCGGCGCGCAACTGCGGATGGCGGCCCGCGTCCTGGCCGCCGACATCGGCGTGCGGATCGTGCACGTCCCCTACGGCGCCGACTTCGACACCCACGAGGAGCACGGGGAGCGGTACCCGAAGCTGATGGCCGACCTCGACGACGCCCTCGACGCCTTCCTCGTCGACATCGAGCACCGCGACCTGGCTGGTTCGGTGTTGGTGGCGTCGCTGAGCGAGTTCGGACGACGGGTCCCCGAGAACGGGTCCGGCCTCGACCACGGCGCCGCGTCGGCCGCGTTCCTGCTGGGGCCGGTCGAGGCGGGCATCCACGGTGAGCAGCCGTCGCTCGAGGACCTCGACGACGACGGCAACCTGGTCGCCACGGTCGGGATGACCGACTACTACGCCACCATCGCCGAGCACTGGTTCGGCGTCCCCGCCGGCGAGGTCCTCGCCGCCCCGGTGGTGCCACTCATCGGTGTCATCCGGTGACGTGGGGCGGTGACGACGGGGCCCGGACGACCGGTGAACCGCTGGACCGCGCCACCACGACAGACATGGCATGCGCACCCAATCCACGACCGGGAAGCCCGGGCGCCGCCTCGCGGCCGCGGGCATCGCCCTCGCGGCCGTCGTGGTCGCACTTGCCGTCACCGGCCCCGGGCTCCTGGTGGCGCTGGCGTTCGCGTTCCTGACCCTGGGCGGCCTGGAACGGCTGTTCCGCCGGCACCGCTACAAGACGTTCCGGACCGGCATCGGCACCGACGTCACCTACTTCCTGACCGGGAACCTCCTCGCCCTCGGCGTGCTGGTCCCCGTGCTGGTCGTGGTCGGGCTCGTGACCTTCGCCGGCTTGGCCCTCCCGCTCGCCGTCTTCGGCATCGGAGTGGGAGGGGTGCTCGGCGGGCAGCCGCTCTTGCTGCAGGTGCTGGTGGTGCTCCTCCTCTTCGAGCTGGTCGGCTACTGGGTCCACCGTCTCTTCCACGAAGTCCCCTTCCTGTGGCGCTTCCACGCCGTCCACCACTCGGCGCGCCAGCTCGACTGGATCGCGGGGACGAGGATCCATCCCGGTGAGATCGCGATCAGCGCGCTGATGTTCGGCCCGGTGCTCCTGGTTGCATTCGGCGTGACCGTGGGCGGCGGGTTGTTCGTGCTGTTCACGGTCGTTCAGAACATCGCGGGCGCGATCGCGCACGCGAACATCAGGTGGCGACTCCGTCCACTGCACCGGCTGGTTCTGACGCCCGAGTACCACCACTGGCACCACTCGCGTGAGCCTGACGCGCTCTACAAGAACTACGCCGGCTTCCTGCCGCTCATGGACATGATCTTCGGCACCTACTACATGCCCAAGAACCGCCGACCCCAGGAGTACGGCACCGACGACCCGGTGCCGCCAACCGGCTACCTCGCCCAGCTCGCCTACCCGTTCCGCCGTCGGGCACGGACACCCGAGAATCCCACGGATGCGCTGGCTCCGCTGGGATGATGGCGGCCGTGGAGGCGCCTCCGCTCGGCGACGCGGAGCTGGTGGCGCAGGTGGCGGCGGGCGACCGCCCCGCGCTGGCCGAGCTGTACCGGCGCCACGCCGGCTGGCTCACGATGCGCCTGAACCGGCGTTGCGGCGACGGGGAGCTTGTCGACACCGCGGTGCAGGACACGTTCGTGGCGGTGTGGCGCGGCGCCCGGCGCTACCAGGCACGGGGCGAGGTCGGCGCGTGGATCTGGGGGATCGGCGTGCGTCGTCTGATCGACCAGCTGCGCAAGCACGGCGGTCGGCCGGTGGCGGTCGACGAGCCCCCTGCGGACGCCGCGCCCTCGGCGGAGGACAGCGTGCTCCGTGACCTCGGCTACGGCGACGTCGGCGACGCGTTCCGCCGCCTCTCCCCCGAGCTCCAGCAGGTGCTGGAGGCGGTGGTGCTCGACGGCCTGTCGACGAAGGAGGCGGGCACGCTGCTGGGCATTCCCCAGGGGACGGTGAAGACGCGCCTGATGCGGGCGCGCGCCGATCTGCGAGAGGAGCTGGCATGAACGCCACCGGCTGGCACGCCGACGACGCGCTCCTCGACCGCTATGCGGTCGGCGCCGTCGCCCGCGCCGACGCCGCTTCGGTCGAGGCGCACGTCCTCGCGTGCGCGGAGTGCCGGGCCCGGCTCGCGGCCCGCGCCGACGTGCCGCGTCTCGAGCGCAACTTCGAGTTCGTGCTGGCCGAGCTGGACGCGCCGCGACGGGGACGGGTCGAGCGCGTCGTTGTGCGGCTGGGCGTGCCCGAGCACGTTGGCCGGTTGATGGCGGCGACGCCGGCGCTGCGGTGGTCGTGGTTCGCGGCCATCCTGATCGCCCTGCTGTTCGTGGGGACCGCGGTGGGCGAGGCGGCGTCGGCCGACGAGACCCTCCAGGGATTCCTGTTGGTGGCGCCGCTCGTGCCCGTGCTCGGAGTCGCGCTCTGCTACGGGCCTCGGGTCGACCCGACCCACGAGATCGCGGTGGCCGCGCCCATCGACGGGTTCGGCCTCCTCATGATCCGGTCGATGACCGTTCTGGTGACGAGCATGGCGATCAACACCGTGCTCTCGCTCACCCAGCCCGGAGTGGTCGTGGCGTCGACGGCCTGGCTCGTCCCGGCGCTGGCACTGTCGACGGCGACGCTGGCGCTCTCGAGCTCGATCGAGGGCCGGGTCGCGGCCGGAATCGTCGCGGGCACCTGGGTCGCGGCGGTGGTCGTGGTCGACCGGGTGGCCGACGATCCGCTCGCCGCCTTCGGGCTGGTCGGGCAGGCGGTGCTCGCGGTCGTGGCGGTGGCGGCCGCGGCCGTCCTCCTCGCCCGTCGGCGGCGGTTCGCGATGCTCGAGGTCGGCGCGTGAGCCCGCCCACCGTCACCGCCTTCGAGGTCGGGAAGCGCTTCGGTCGTACCGTCGCGCTCGACGAGGTGTCGGTGTCGTTCGCCCGCGGTGCCACCGGCGTGATCGGGCCCAACGGCTCGGGCAAGAGCACGCTGCTGCGCTGCGTCGCCACGGTGATGCCCCCCGACGCCGGCCGGATCCGGGTCGGCGGGCTCGACCCGAGCGAACCGGGCGACCAGGTCGCCATCCGCCGGCTTCTCGGCTATCTCCCCCAGGACCCCGGCCTCCCCCGGCGCATGCGCGCGTTCGACTTCGTCGACTACGTCGCCGTCCTCAAGGAGATGCACGACCAGCGGGCCCGCCATTACGAGGTGCGGCGCGCCCTCGACCGGGTCAACCTCGACGGCGCGGCCCGCGCGAAGGTCAAGGCGCTCTCGGGCGGGATGCGCCACCGGCTCGCGCTGGCGCAGGCGTTCCTCGGTGAGCCCGAGCTGCTCGTGCTCGACGAGCCCGCCACCGGCCTCGACCCGCACCAGCGCAAGCGGCTCACCGACACCTTGGCGTCGTTGGCGCCGGACGCCACCGTCGTGCTCTCGACCCACCTCCCCGACGACGTCAGCGCGTGCTGCGACCACGTCGTCGTCCTCGACCACGGCCGGGTGGTGTACGACGGCACGCCCGAGAGCCTGACCGCGACCGCCGCCGAACGGGTGTGGCTGGCCGACACCCGCCCCTCGCTTGCCCGCGTGAGTTGGGCGGTGGCGGGCGGCCGCTACCGGTGCGCGGGCGACCCGCCGCCCGGCGCCGAGGTGGTGGAGCCGACGCTCGAGGACGCCTACCTGCTGCTGGTGGGCGACGCGCCCGGCGCCCGCGGCGCGTAGGGCCGGGCAAAGGGGTGGTGGTAGCGAGCCGGCCTGTACGCCGGAGACTGTTGAGGCGCGCTTGCGACCTGCGAGTTCTCGCGCGGTGCATCCTGACCTGCGATTTTGCATCCTGCTGGTTCCGGACGTTTCCGGTGGTTTCTTGGTCTCGCGCGGGACTTTTCGCGGGACCGCAATGCGAGCGCCCGCCGGGCAAAACGGTACTGATGTCAGCGTGGGCAAGAGGTGAGTAGCGAACTCGAGGTCGACGCCGTGCTCCGCAAGGACTAGCCGGGGTCGCTTCGTAGGAGCAGCTATGTGGCAGGGTGCGGATCTCGCCGCGAAACCGTCGAGCACGCCGCGTCGGAGCGTTCGGCCTGTCTTCCGAAGCGGTCGCCCGGGCCCGACGCCGGCCCGGAGCCGTCCCGCGCCCTAAGGCCGGGACGTGCCCGGGGCCGGTTCGTCCCGGTCGGGGACGCGCAACATCACGGTGTCGCCTTCGATCGTCGTCTCGTAACAGCGGAGTGGACGGCGGGCTGGTCCCCTGAGCACCTCGCCGGTGCGGATGTCGAATACCGCACCGTGCAGAGGACATTCGAGCAAATAGCGGTCCACGAGCCGTCCCGCCCTCAACGGGCCAGCCGCGTGGCTGCACTCGCCCTGTGTCGAGTAGCAGGTGTCGTCAATGCGCACGAGAACGACCTCGATGCCGTCCACGACGACGCCGACAGGTTGCCCGAGTGGCAGGTCGCCGAGCTGGGCCGCGGCAGTGTGCTCGCCGTTCGATGGGTCCATTCGTCTCCGTGGCTCAGAGGTCCTCGCCGCCGGCCACCGCCATGAGACCCCGTACGCCGATGCCGCCGTCGCTGTGGATGACGGCCCCGGTCATTGCCCGGGAGTTCTCGGGCGACGCGAGCAGTACGTAGGCCGCGGCATGGTCCTCGGGTGTCGGCGCGATATGGAGCGGTGTCACCCCACGAATCGTGTTCTCGATGTCGGGGACGTCGAACGCCCGGAGGGCCTCGCCGTGCTCGTCGGTCCCGAGCGCCGTAGGAAGGCGGAGGTCGGTGACGGTGCCGCCAGGTGCGACGCCGTTGACCCTGACCTTGGGCGCGAGCTCGTGCGCCAACTGGCGGATCAGGCCCACGACCGCGTGCTTCGAGGCGGTGTACACCGGCCCGCCGCCGCCGGCGTAGAAGCCGGCGTTCGATGCGGTGAAGATCATCGAGCCCTGCGTGCGGACCAGCTCGGAGAGCGCGGCCTTGGCGCCGAGCAGGTAGCCCTTCACGTTGACGGCGAAGACCGAGTCGAAGACGTCCTCGACGGCGTCGTCGGCGAGCGCGACGAGGGGTGTGAACCCGTCCATGATCCCCGAGTTGCCGACGAAGACGTCGAGGCCCCCGAAGGCGCTGACCGTCTCCTTCACGGCGTGGACGTTGTCCTCGAGCCTGGTGACGTCCCCCTGGATGGCGACGACGACGTCGGGGTGCTCGGACGCCAGCCGCTCCACCTTCTCGGCGGAGATCTCGAGCACGCCTACCCGGGCGCCCTCCTTCACGAACCGGTCGACCACCCCGCGACCGATGCCCGATCCGCCCCCTGTCACCAGGGCAGTCCTGCCTTCCAGCCAGCCGGACATGCTCCTCCTTCCCGTCCCCTACGGGCGTTGCGGGCTTGGCCCGTACGGGCTGCTCAGGAACTCGGCAAAGGTCTCCGGTGTCTGCCAGGTGAGGCTGTCGAGCTCGAGCGGGTCGAGCGAGATCGTGTAGCCGAGACGGGGTGACTCGATCTCGAGCCGGCTGCCGTTGCGCGTGTACACCTTCGTGAGATGCACGACCGCGAACTCGTTGCCGACGACGATCGTCTCGCCGCGCCGAGGAAACTCCTTTGTGCCGTCGATGAAGTCGTCGGGTCGCGCCACGCTGCTCCTCGTCCGGTCAGAAGAAGATGCTGAGGTTGTACCCGCCGAGCACCGTCTGGTCGAGGTAGATGGTCCGACGCGCGATCGTCAGCCGCGTGGCAGTGTCACGGAGCAGGTCGCGGCGGGAGCACGAGAACAGCTCGGGGGCCGAGGTGTCGCTGCGGGTCCGGAAGACGAGGACGTTGCTCGTCACGTCGAGCTCCCCGTCGGTAGTGGGGTCCACCCGTACGTTCGTGACGAAGCGTCGCGTCCGAGACGGCGGGTCCTCGGCCCACGCGAACTCGGTGTCGAGACGGCGGACCCGCATCGAGAGCGATGCATGGTCCTCAGCGAAAAAGTCCATGGCGTCGTCGAAGCCGGGCCCGGCGCTCCGGGATCGAGTCGCGCGAACCGGCATCCGGTACCGGACGTCGTCGGTCAGGAGGCCGAGCCACTCGTCGAAGCGGCCGGTGTCGAGCAGGTCCGCCTCGCGGTAGAGGAACTGGACCGCCCGGTCGTAGGTGTCACGCTCCACCGCCGCACCCGGAGCGCTCGTCACGCCGACGTCATCCACTCCAGCCACTCCTGGTAGAAAGCCCGCTGGGGCCACTCGCCGTAGCTGCTCGGGTAGGCGGCACCCGGCCCTGGCCAGTCGGTCGCCGGCGGTACGCCGATCCCCATGACATGGTTGAATCCGTACCGCTGGGCGATCTTGCCGGTGTTGGCCCGGGTGCACTCGGTCCAGTTCTCCATGTCGTCCTGCTCGAAGGTCCCCGAGGGCCCGAACGTGCGGACGTAGGTTTCGTAGGACGCCTGCCGGTACGACGGTGGGGCCGTCTTCTCGACCAGGAACCACGACCAGACCTGCATGCTGGTCGGGCCGGTCGGCTCCCACGTCCGGAAGGTCAGGAACGGCGTTGGCGGGTTCTTGAGGTCGCGCCCGAGCATCACGTTGAGCAGTGACAGGTTCGGGAAGACGTTGCCGTGGATGAAGTTGCTGCCCCGCAGGATCTGCGCCTGCTCGGGACGCAGGTTGCGCTCGATCTCGGGCCACATCTCTTCGGGCAGGCCGAGGTAAGGGGGCAGCGGAATCTCCGGCGGCGGTCCAACCAGCCCCATCGTGTGGGAGTGGTCGGTGACGACCAGGTGCCCGTACATGGCGAACTTCGGATCAGGCGGGAGGATCCCCAGGTCGACGGCGTGCGAGTGCGTCGTGAGGGTGTGGTAGTTGTCACCGATGAAGTTGTCGGCCCCGAACTTCCAGTTGGCCGGCACCTCCCAGCGTTGGGGTGTGCCGACGACCTCCATCCCGCCGTCGCACCGGGCGACCAGCAGGTCGAGGTAGAAGCGCATGTCGCCCAGGTAGTCGGCGAGCGGCGGCGCGTCAGCGTTCCAGGTGCCGAACAGCATCCCGCCGTAGCTGTCGAGCTGAGTGACGGGCAGCAGCCCGAGCCCGGACTTGTCGAGCCCTTCCTCGCCGTAGGCCTCCCGCTCCGCCGGGACCCCCACCAGCTCGCCGGTGTTGCGGTACGCCCAGCCGTGGTACGGGCAGCGGAAGAACGACGCGTTGTCCATGTCGGTGCGGCAGACGCGCATCCCGCGGTGGCGGCACGTGTTGAGGAACGCCCGGACGACACCGTCGTCGCCCCGGGCGACGACGATGGGCTCGCTGGCCAGGCGGCGGGTCACGTAGTCGCCGGGCTGTGGCACCTCGGTCTCGTGCGCGACGAACAGCCACGCCCGCCGGAAGATCCGATCGAGCTCGAGCTCGTGGACCTCGGCGTCGGCGAAGATGCGGCGGGAGACGTCTCCGTGCTCCGGACGGACGAGAGCGTCGAGCTCGGCGCCGTCGGAGAGCCGGGCGGCCGGTTGCGCGGTCCTGGCCTTTGCCATCGCGGCGCGACCGTATGGGTTCTGTCTACAGTAGTCAAGACACAGCGGGGCAGCCCGTGGGCTCGGAGAAGAGAGGTACCTGATGCGCAACTTCCTGCTGTACGTGCACGTCTTGTTGGCGATCGTGCTGCTCGGGCCCCTGTTCCTGGGCCATTTCGCCATGCCGCCGATCCTGCGGCGGGGGCGCGACGCCTTGCCGCTGGCGCGCTTCTTCCACACGCTCGAGGGCAGGGTGGCGCCGGCGACTCTGCTCATCCTCGTCTTCGGGGTGCTGCTGGTGGAGGACGTCGGGTTCAGCTACGCCGACACCTGGATCTGGCTCGCCATCGTCCTCGTGTTGGTGGCTACGGCCCTCGGCGGCGGCCTGATCGGCCCGGCGGAGAACCGCGCCATCGAGACGATCGAGAGCGGGAGCGACGCCTCGGGACTGATCCTGCGCATCCAGGTCCTCGGGCTCGTGAACGTCGTGAACCTGGCGGTCATCCTGTGGCTGATGATCGAGAAGCCCGGCTTGGGTTGACCGGTCAGCCCGGCAGGGACCGTCCCAGGAGCGCAGCCGCGTCGGCCGCGATGCGGTCAGCGGTCGGGACGACCACGTCGAGGAGCTCCTCGGCGAAGGGCGCGGGCGCGTCGAGCATGCACACCAGACGAGCCCGAGTGGCGGGGCGCTCCTCGAGGACCCGCGCCATGAGATAGGAGGCGGTGCTCCCGCGCCCGTGCGCCTCGTCGACGAAGACAGCCGCGGGGTGGTCGGCGACCACGCGGAGCACGTCGCCGACGGGCAACGGGGCGAGCGTCCGCAGGTTCAGGACCGAAGCCCGGATACCCGCCGCGCCGAGCACGTCGGCAGCCGCCATTGCGCGCTGCGTCATGACCGAGTACGCGACGAGGACGACGTCGCCACCCTCGCGCACCAGGTCGGCGCGGCAGATGGCATCGTCGGGTTCCGACGGGATTGGCCCGGTGGCGTGGGCGAGCAAGAGGTGGTCGACGAGGACTACCGGGTCGTCGCCGTGAAAGGCGGCGTGCACGAGCCCGTCGACGTCGGCGGGCGTGGCGGGAGCGAAGATCCGGAGGCCGGGAACGTTGTGGAGCATGGCCTGGGGCTCATGCTCGTGCTGGGGGCCCGACGAGCGCCGCGAGCCCGCAAGGATGTGGAACACGACCGGTGCGGTGACCCGCCCGCCCGACAGGTACCGCACGTTCGGTGCCTCGTTCACGATCTGGGGCCACCCGTAGAACATGAAGCTCGAGGTGTTGAGCGACACCAGCGGGCGCAGGCCCCCCATCGCTGCCCCCACGCCGAACCCACACTGCGCCATCTCGCTGATCGGCGGCTGGACGATGCGGTCGGCGTGCCGCTCGATCAGTCCGTCGGGCGGGTTGAACGGGGCGCTGAAGTACCCCGAGACCATGACGATGCTCGGGTCGGCATCGATCGCGCGTGATACCGCCCGGGCCCGCGCCTCCCAGTACTGCATGGCGACGGTCATGGGGAGCCGATCACGTCCCTGAGCGCCGCCTCCGGTGGGGCCACTGGTGCCTGCCGGCCGGCGGCGAGGGCCTCCTCGACCGCGGCGCTCACGCGCTCGTCGAGGGAGACGAGCGTCTCGACCGCGACACCGGCACCGAGGAGGCGGCGGCACTCGTTGAGCACGGGATCGTCGTGATCGCGCCAGCTGTCGCCGCACGGGCGGACTGCGTCGTGCACGTCGGTACGCCCGGTGGCGTCGTGCGGGAAGAATGTGGTGCTCCCCTCCCATTGCGCGGCGCGGGCTTCGAGGAACCGGGGTCCGCCGCCGGCTCGGACGAAGTACGTGAGCCGGCCGAGCGCCTCGGCGGTGGCCGCGGGCTGGCGGGCGTCCACCGCCTCGCCGGCGACGCCGTGGACCTCGGCGATGGCAAGGAGCGAGGCCGCCGACTGGTAGGCGTTCGCTCTCCCGTGCTCCGGCGCGGCGTTGTTCTCGCAGACGAACACGACGGGGAGCTCCCAGAGGCGGGCGAGGTTGAGGCTCTCGTGGACCGGTCCCTCGCCGAAGGCACCGTCGCCGAAGAAACAGAAGCACACCGAGTCGGCCTCGCGCCGTGCCCCCGCGTACGCGAGGCCGAGAGCCTGCGACACCCCTCCGCTCACCATCGCGCTCGTATGCAGGATCCCGAGTTCCGGGTCGGCGAGGTGGGTGCTGCCGGCCCGCCCCCGCTGCGGTCCGAGGTCTCGTCCGAGGACCTCGGCGAACATCACTGCGAGATCGCTGCCGAGCGCGGCGAGATGGGCGTGGTTCCGGTAGGTGGTCGTGACCATGTCGCCGGCTCGACGATGCACAGCGAGCGCCGCGGCTGTCGACTCCAACCCGATGGAGACGTGGTAGTGACCCCTGATCTCGCGCGCGCTGGCGACCAGCAGCTCGTCGAACCGGCGCGCCCGCAGGAGCGGCTCGAGCAGAAGGCCGGGTTCGGCAGCGATCACGTGTCGATGAGCTCTTTCATCGCCAACGCGATGTCATCGACGCCGAGCATGTAGTCGTCTTCGAGTGTTGCCGCCGCTGGAACCGGGGTAGGTGGGGACGTCAATCGCCGAACGGGGGCGTCGAGGAGCCAGAACGCCTGCTCGGCGACTGCGGCGCTGATGCCTGTCGCGACGGAACCGCTCGCGGCCTCGTCGTGCAGGACGAGCAGCTTGGCCGTGCGTGTCACGGAATCGAGCACCGGTTCCACGTCGAGAGGCGCGAGGCGCTGGAGGTCGATCACCTCCACCGATGCGCCGGACGTGCCAGCCGCCTCGAGCGCGAGATGCACCAGGCGGCCGGTGGCGGCGACGGTCAGCTCTGTTCCGCGCTGCACGAGACGGGCTTTCCAGGGTGAGCCGCCGTCGGCGGGGAGGCCGGCCCGGCTGTAAAGCAGCGAGCGGTCGGCGATCATCACGACCGGATCCGGGTCGTCCAGCGCCGCTTGGACCGCGGCGGCCGCGGCCGCCGGGCTGGCTGGTGCCAGCACCTTGAGCCCCGGCACCTGCGCCAGCCAGCCGTCGAGGCGCTGAGAGTGCTGGGCACCCCAGCGGGTCCCGGCGCCGCCGATGGTCCACACCGCGAGGGGTACGGCCGCGTGACCACCGCTCATGTAGTGGATCTTGGCGGCGTGATTGAAGAGCTGGTCCGAGGCTGCGGTCACGAAGTCGACGAACATCAGGTCCACGAAGGGACGCCGTCCGCCGAGGGCGAGTCCCACCGCGGCGCCCATCACTGCGCCCTCGCTGATGGGAGTGTTGCGTACGCGCTCGGCCCCGAACGTGGTCACGAGGTCCTTGGTGAGCCCGAACGGTCCACCGGCGGCAACGTCCTCGCCGAGCACTACTACCCGGGGATCGGATTCGAGGGCGTGGGTCAGCGCGCCGCGGGCCCCTTCGATGAGAGTGGGACCGTTCACGGTACCGGCCGGGCGAACACGAGGGCGCGGTCGTCGTCGGGCTGGGCCGCGGGCGTTCCGAGGGCCTGGTCCAACGCCTCTGCAGCCCGGTCGCGGGTCTCCTCCCGCACTCGTGCGAGGCCGGGTGCGTCAGCGCCCAGCTCCACGAGGCGCTGCTCGACACGCGCGAGTGGGTCGTTCGCCTGCTCGCCGGTCCGGCGCAGGTCTCCCTCGTAGTGCGGCCGGATGCGAGTGACGTGGCATTCAAGCATCGCCGGGCCCGCGCCGGCGCGAACCGACTCGAGCAGGCGCCCGGTCGCACCGCGGACGGCGTCGATGTCACTGCCGTCGACCGTCTCACATGCCATGCGGTGCAAGTGTCCGTACTCGATGACTGCATCGACGCGCGTGTGCTCCTCACGAGCGCTGAACTCGGCCCAGCCGTTGTTCTCGCACACGAAGAGCACGCGGGCACGCCACAGTGCCGCGAGGTTGAGCGCCTCGTGGAACACGCCGGTCTGGGCGGCACCGTCCCCGAAGAAAACGACACTCACGGCGCCTGCCGGCAATGCGATCGCGTGGCCGACGGCGATGGGCAGCGTTCCGCCGACCACCCCGGTGGCCAGGACGGCGCGCTCACTCATGAGGTGCATCGACCCACCTCGTCCCCGGCAGATGCCGTTCTCGCGGCCCGCGAGCTCGGCCATGAGCTCGACGGGATCCGTGCCGGCGGCGAGGAAGTGACCGTGGGCGCGGTGGGAGCTGTAGACGCGGTCGTCCGACGCGAGCCGCCCGATGACGCCAACCGCCACCGCCTCGCCGCCGATCGAGAGATGCAGGAGACCGGGGAGCCGGCCGTCAGCGTGCGCTGCCGAGACGATCTCCTCGAAGGCCCGGATCGCCGCCATGCGCCGGTAAGCGTCGGCGAGCACGGCGGTCTCGCTGGGGCTCGGGTCGCTGGGCACTAGCGAAGTGTATATTGCCGACACTTGTTGGCCGACCCGAGCGGGCTGGTCACGAGGGCGTCGCGACTCGCCCCTCTGTTTCGCGAGCTCCGAACTCCTGGGCGATCCGCTCGCCGGTATGGGCGATGTGCGCCGCAAGCTCCTTGCGGGCGGTGCGGGTGTCGCCGGCCTCGATCGCCCGCACGATCGCCCAGTGCTCGGCGTTGGCCTCCTTGTTGCGCTCGACACCAGTACCGCTCCAGCGGTGGAGGTAGCGGCCAACGCGGGCCGAGAGTTGCTCGAGCAGGGCGAGCGTGAAGGTAGCGCCCGAAGGCGCGTAGAGCTTCTGGTGGAACTCGAGGTTCTTCTGAAGCCACGCCTGGTGCTCAGTGATCTCGTCCATCTCGGTGCAGAGGTCCTTGAGCCGCTCGAAGTCAGACGGCTGGAGCTCGGGGATGGTGCGCTCCAGCAGATGCGTCTCCAGCAAGGTCCGGATGTCGAGGATCTCGATCACCCGCTCGATGCTGAGGCTGGTGACGACGGTGCGCTGGTGCGCCTTCGCGCTAACCAGACCTTCCGCTTGGAGCTGCCGGAGGGCCTCACGGATCGGGACCCGCGACACGCCGAAGTGCTTCGCCAGCGCGACCTGGTTCAACTCCTCGCCGTCGTCGAACTCGCCGGTGAGGATGGCGTCGCGCAGCGCATCGGCGATCTCGTCGGAAGTCGTGCGACGGTCGGTTAGTTCGCGGAGAGGAAGCACGTGGGCTGCCTTCCTTTGCTTCGTGAGCCTGCCAGCACCAACTATAGACTGTATTCACACGAAGCCAGCGCTTTGGCGCGGACGAACGCCACCACCCGTCCGTACACTCGGGTGCCTCCCGCGGGTGTCGACTGTATACTCTCGCCGCGACGTCCACAGGGGAGGGATCGATGGGCCTGTTGCTTCCGCGGAGAAGGGGTGAGAGGCCGAGCACCACGCCTACCAACCCCCACATGCAGCTCGATCAGCAACCCGAGGATGCGACGGTGCGCGAGGAGCTCGCGCGGCGCGTCTTCGCCCTCGCCGAGGTCGAGGAGCAGCCCAGCGGGATCTCGGTCCCGGGGGCGCGTGCGCTGTGTCTCCGTCGGGCCGCGAACGTTGGCCCTTCGGAAGCCTTCATGGTCGACCGCGAGTTCGCCCATCTCCATCCCGAACCCGACATGAGCTTGCACCTGACGCTCCCGGAATACGACGTCGAGCATGCGATCGAGCGCGGGTGGGCGGAGCTGCACCCTGTTGCCAGGGACGGGATGATCCCGCCGACCGCCGTCATGGTGTTCGCACCGCGCGACGCGGAAGAACTCGAGGTCGTCACCGGGATCGTCGAGGCGTCGCACAGCTTTGCCCGACCGGTCGAGAAGGCGGCCGGCCCCGGATCGGCACGGCGGTCGAGTTGGTGGACGAGCTTGGCGCTCCTCGGCTGCGCCTTGGTGACGCCGCCGTCGCTTCCCACCGATCCCACCTGGCGCTAGGGGGCGCGCGCCCTCTCCTTCTCCTCTCCGGGGCAGCAGTCCGCCTCCCTCCGCAATACTGTCGACAGTAGTCTTGACACGGCTCTCGGCTAGTACCAAGATCGAACTGCTCCCGGGCCGGGAGCACCCCCTCGACGAGGAGGAAAGATGGCGACGAAGGCGGAACAAGCCGGATCGGGTGTGGCGGGTCAGGGACCGCCCCCGCCCTACCGGATCTACGACATCGACGCGACGATGTACGACGCGTCGGGCAACGTCGTGGCCGAGTGGCGTGACGTGCAAGAAGTCTGGCTCGAACCTCCGGCCATCGCGGTTCGTCGCACGCGGGAGCTGCCCGGCGGTAAGAAGCTGGTCTACGAGGACCGCGGAAAGCTCGGGCCCGACTTCCGGATCAGCGGTGACGACGGCTTCGGTGGCAGCTGGGGCGGTCGCCCGTTCCCCCAGGACGGCATCGTCTTCACCGAGGGGAAGGGCTCGAAGGCGTCGTTCGCCATGACGAGCTGGACCGAGACCCCCGGTGAGGAGCACTGCCTCCGCGTGCTCGACGTCCATGAGCCGGTCCCGTTCCTCACCGAGGACGAGCTCGCGCCGGGCCGGTACTACGTACGGACGCGTGACCACCTGAGGTCGGCGAGCGACGAGGTGCCCGACTCGATGAAGCAACCGACGTGATGAGCCCCGCACGTCGATGACGGGATTGGGCGAGCTGCTGGAGAAGATCGGCGTCGATCGCATCGTCGACAATCGGGTGTACGTCGACGACGACGTCTTCGACGCAGAGGTCGAGCGTATCTTTGATCGTGTGTGGCTATTCGCGTGCCACGAGAGCGAGGTAGCCGACCGAGGCGACTTCGTGACCATCGACCTCGCCGGGACACCGGTAATCGTGACCCGCGACAGCGAAGGTGGCGTCCGCGCGTTCTGCAATACATGCCGTCATCGCGGGAGTCTCATCGTCTCGGAGGAGCGCGGTCACTGCAGCACCTTCCGTTGCCCGTACCACTCATGGGTCTACTCGCTAGAAGGCGAGCTGATCCGCATCCCGGGCGAAGAGGCCTACGACGGCACCGGGTTCCACAAGGAGGACTTCCCCCTTGTGGAGATTCGGTGCGACTCGGTCTTCGGCCTGGTCTTCGTGTCGCTCGCCGATGACGGTGAGCCGCTGACGAGCTGGCTGGGTCCGGCGATCGTCGACGTCCTCCGGAAGCCACTCGCGCACGGCGAGTACGACGTCTTCGCGAGTCATCGCCACGAGCTGCCGGTGAACTGGAAGGTGTTCGCCGAGAACGCCCGCGACGGCTACCACGTGCCCTTCTTGCACCCGTTCTTCCGGCAGCACAGCCCACCCCGTACCTACCACCTCTCCGACCACGGCCACGCGGTGCAGCACCTGGGGATGGACCCGGAGGGCATGGACCCGGAGCTGTGGGACCACCTGCGCCGGCACCCGCTGCCAGGTCTCGAGGTCGGGGAGGGCTACATCGTCAACATCTTTCCCGACATCGCGATCACGGTGCGCTCGAACGTCGTGTCGATCGACTTCCAGCGATTCCGCGGGCCGACGGAGATCACGATGGAGAACCGGACCCTGGGCCTGGTCGGCGACACCGAGGAGGTCCGCCGAGCCCGAGCGGTGAGCCAGCGGGCCTGGTTCTCCGACCCGCTCGAGCAAGAGGACTACCCGATCTTCTTGATTCAGCAGCGAGGCGTCGGCAGTCGCAAGGTGCGCAGCAGTGTGATCGCGCGGGGAGCGGATGCGATGACCGGCACCCGCGGCGACGACAACCGGCTTCGGCACTTCTGGGTCGAGTGGCGGCGTCTCATGGGTGTCAGCGGGAACTCGCTCGAGGCGGTCTGACATGGGCACGATCAAGCCGGGGCCGGCTCCTGCGAAGCAGTGCCCGCTGACCGCTGCACTCGAGCTACTCGGGCGAGCGTGGATGCTCGAGACGATCCGGGAGCTGCTCGCAGGACCGCGGCATTTCGTCGAACTGCGCCACGCGACGGGGTGCCCCAGCCCGTCCACGTTCACCCGCCGCCTGCGCGTACTCGAGGCGGAAGGGCTCGTTGCGCGCGAAGTCATCTCGCTGACGCCTCCAAGCGTGCGCTACGAGCTCACCGAGATGGGCTTGGGGCTGACCAGCGCGCTCACGGAGGTCTCGCGGTGGGCAGAGCGATGGCTCGTGCCCGTTGATGCCAACGAGCAGGGATCCGACCGACCCCGGGTCGGAGTGGCCAACCCCTTGGTTCTGGAGTCGGCATGAAGCAGCTCACGATCGACGTCGGAGGAACCTTCACCGACCTTCTTGTCCTCGACGAGTCGGGACAGATCGCGAAGTTCAAGGCCACCACGACGCCCGAAGATCCGACGGAGGGCCTCTTCGACGCGGTCGCAACCGCGGCGGACCACTACGAGGTCACGTCCGAGGTCTTCCTCAGTGAAATCGAGCGCATCGTCCACGGCACAACGCTGGGCATCAACGTCTTGCTGACCGGGCGGGGCGCCAAAGTCGGGTTCATCACGACCGCGGGCTTCCGAGACGTCCTCGAGATGCGGCGAGGAATCAAGAACCTGCACGGCTCGATGTTCGACCAGTTCATCGAGCCCTATCGGCCGTTGGTTCCGCGGGCACTACGTCTCGGCGTCGCCGAGCGAACGCTGTACACGGGGGAGATCGTCATTCCGCTCGCAGAGGACGAGGTGCGCCTGGCGGCACAGGCACTGGTCGCGGAGAGCTGTGAGGCCATTGCCATCGGCCTCTTGCACTCCTACGCGAATCCTGCTCACGAGCAGCGCGCCAAGGAGATCGTCCGGGAGGAGGCGCCCGGTGTTCATGTGGTGGCGTCACACGAGATCCTTCCGGTGTGGCGCGAGTTCGAGCGCTTCTCGTCGACGGTCATCAGCGCGTACATCGGGCCCGCGATCGCTCGTTACCTCGAACAACTCGATCGCGAGCTGAGAGCGAAGGGCTTCACCGGGGCGCTTCTAATGATGCTGGCCAACGGTCTCGTCCAGGTCGTCGACGAGTGTCTCGACCGCGCGGTCTATCTGCTGGGCTCCGGGCCCGCGGCCGCCCCCTCGGCGTCCGTGCACGTCGGCAAGACGCATGGCCGCTCCAACCTGCTGTCTGTCGACATGGGCGGCACGAGCTTCGACGTCTGCTTGATCAAGAACGGCGAGGTTCCGACGACCACAGAGGCGTGGGTCGGCGAGGAGCGCGTCGCCATCAAGATGGTCGACGTATCGAGTGTCGGCGCCGGAGGCGGCTCGATCGCATGGGTGGACTCGCTCGGACTCCTCCGGGTGGGGCCCATGAGTGCCGGTGCCGATCCCGGTCCCGCCGCCTACGGTCGGGGAGACGCTCCGACGGTCACCGACGCCGACCTCGTGCTCGGGTACATCCCGGCCGACTACTTCCTGGGCGGTGCGATAGAGCTCGACGTCGAGCGGTCAGGCGACGCCCTCGAGCGCATCGGCGGGGAGCTCGGCCTCACGGGGGAGGAACCCGCCCGGGCCGTCTTTGCCACCGTGAACGCCCTCATGGCAGACCAGATCACGGAGGTCTGCACGAAGCGCGGCCACGACGTCCGTGACTTCACCATGGTGGCCGGCGGGGGAGCCGGCGGCATCCACGCGGCAGCGATCGCAGCACGCTTGTCGATCCCGGAGATCATCATTCCTCGGGTGTCGGCGCTCATGAGCGCGTTCGGAATGTTCACCATGGATCTCGGCCAGGAGTACGCTCGCACGCGGTTCCGCGACCTCGGGAACTTCGAGCCCGAGGACGTCGAGGCTGTCTACGCCGGCCTGCGCGACGAAGCCGAGCAGGCCTTCGCGCGCATCGGTGTGCCGCAGAACGCGCTTCGCTTCCTTGCGACCCTCGACATGCGCTATGTCGGGCAGTTCCACGAGGTCGAGATCGAGCTCCCCGGAGGCGAGGTCACGCCGGCCACGATCGAGGAGCTCATCCGCCGATTCCACGACCGGTACGAGACCTTGT
The DNA here is from genome assembly GCA_052390575.1 of Actinomycetota bacterium. Taxonomy (GTDB): domain Bacteria; phylum Actinomycetota; class Acidimicrobiia; order IMCC26256; family JACDBD01; genus JBPCMN01. The sequence goes on from JBQTGU010000073.1 coordinate 53,897, forward strand.
ACGGCTACAAGCTTCCCTGGCAGCCGGTGGAGTTCCTGTCCTTCTACCTGAAGGTGACGAGCCCTCGAGCACCGCTGGCACTCGCCACCCACTCCGACTTGAGCCGGAAGGTCGAGGAGGCGCGGCGAGGACGCCGGAGGTGCATCTTCGACGAGGGCGAGCTCGATCTGCCCGTGTACGACGGAGATCTGCTCGATGCGGGCCACATCATCGACGGGCCCGCCCTCATCGACGACCCAACGACCACCGTGCTCGTCCTCGAGGGGTTCACCTGCGAAGTCGATCCACAGCGAAACCTGGTCTTGCGTGCTCAGCACACCGAGCGCCATGCGCGCGCAGACGCGACCGCCGCGGCCACCTGAGCCTCACCGAAGGAGGAGCCACGATGACCACAGCTGTCAGGGAGAGTGCCGAGGGTCAACCCTCGGATGTGGCGATCGATCCGATCACGTTGTCGACGGTATGGCACTCGTTCCAGACGACGTGCCGCGAGATGCGGCACCTCGTCGAGCGCACGGCACAAAGCTTCCTCATGTCTCAACTCAAGGATGTGTCGGTCGGCATCTGGCGCGCCGACGGGGCCACAGTGGCCATGCCGGAGGGGCTGCTCAACCAGTTCCTCGGCACCGGTTTCGCGATTAACTCGATCAAGGAGAAATTCGGCGACAACCTCGACTCCGGAGACGTGATCCTCACCAACGATCCCTACCACGGCGGGCACAATGTGCACCTTCCCGACTGGGGATTCATCCGCCCGATCTTCTGGGGCGACGAGCTTCTCTTCTTCACGCTCGTGCGCGGCCACCAGATGGACACCGGCGGCTCGTTCCCGGGTGGGTACTTCCCGAACGGTTACGACATCCACGCCGAGGGCCTTTGCATCCCACCGCTGAAGGTCTATGAGCGAGGCGTCGAGAAGTCCGAGCTGTTCGAATTGATCTGGAACAACGTCCGGTTCCGCGAAGCCGTACGTCTCGACAACTACTCGATGGTCGCGGCCACGACGCTCGCGGAGGAACGCGTTCACGGCCTACTCCAGCGCTACGGCCAAGGCGCCGTGATGGGTTGCATCGAGCAGATGATCACACGCACCGAGAAGGCGGTGCGCTCCGAGATCGCAGCCATCCCCGACGGGACGTACTCGGGAGAGTCGGCCACCGACGACGACGGGACCGTTCTCGACGAGCCGGTCTGGGTGCGAGTCGACGTCACGGTCAAGGGTGACGAGCTCGTCATGGACTTCAGTCGCAGTGACGCGCAGAGGAAGGGATACGTCAACAGCATCTACGCCGCCACGTACGGGACGGCGGTCGGCGCGGCGATTCTCCTGTTCGACCCGGCGCTCGCGGACTTCCACAACGAGGGATCCCTGCGGCCGATGGCGGTCATCGCGCCGGAGGGCAACGTGACGAACGCCGTCTACCCGGCCACCGTCGGTGCGGGTCCCGTGAACGTGGGGACCCAAATCATGGAGGCGGTCGTCGAGGCGCTGGCCAAGGCGAAGCCGGACCGGGCGATGGCAGCGTGGGCCAAGCATCGCGGCGACTACACGTTCGCGAGTGACCCTCGAACCGGCAAGCCCTACGTACGCACCACCTTCGACTACGACGGGAGCGCCGGAGCGGTGTGGGGCCACGACGGGCCCACCGGGCCCACCGCCATGGGCACACTCGCCTCGGTGATCCGGGGCAACGTCGAGGAGGCCGAGATCCGCTACCCGTGGCGGCTGCTGAACCTCGAGGTGGTACCCGACTTCATGGGCGCAGGCCGCTGGCGCGGCGGCGGCGGGGTCGACTGGCGCGCCGTGAACGAAGGCACCGACGGGCGGATGGCGACGGGCAGCTCCGACGGCGACGAGATGCTCGGGAAGGGCGTGCTCGGCGGCCATCCGACCCCCGAGTGCCGCACCTACCTCCAGCGGGACGGCGCGTTGATCCGGGTGAAGCCACACCGGATGCAGGAGATCCGCCAGGGCGACGTGCTCATCAAGCTCAGCTCGGGTGGTGCTGGTGTGGGCGACCCATCCGATCGCGAGCCGGCGAAGGTCGCGGAGGACGTGCGCAACGGCGTGGTCTCGCTGGAAGCGGCCCGCATCGTGTACCGGGTTGCCCTGGACCCCGAGAGCTTCGAGGTCGACGAGGCCCAGACCGCGCAGCTGCGGGCCGCTCCAGCCAGTGGCGAGGTGCGGGTGGTCGTCGACGAGGACGCGCTCGCCGTGCGGCTGGAGCATTCCACGGACGCATGAGCGAGGGGAGGAAGCAGCATGGCGACGACAGGGAGATCGCGGGTCGTTCCCGACGATCTGAAACGCGGGCTCCGCAACTACTGGTACCCGGTGCTCCCGAGCTCCGAGCTGCCTGCCGACCGGCCGGTCGGCCTCACCCGACTCTGCGAGAACCTGGTCGCCTGGCGCGACAGCCACGGCGCAGCGCACGTGTTCATCGACCGGTGCGCCCACCGGGCGGCGAGGCTCTCGATCGGCGACGTGGTGAACGGGCGTCTCCAGTGCCGGTACCACGGCCTCCAGTACGACGGCACCGGCCAATGCCGGCTTGTCCCGGTGGAGCAGTGCGAGGACGGCCGCCAGGCCCAGCGCCTGTGCGTGCCGTCGTACTCCACGATCGAGCAGGACGGCGCGGTGTGGGCGTACCTCGGCGACGTCGACGTGTTCCCGCCCGGGCCGCTGCCGGCCCACGACGACCACCCCGAGCTCGGAGACGACGCCTACGAGTGGATGGTCAAGAGCATGGTGTGGGACGCCAACTGGATGCTCATCCACGACAACACCTCCGATCTCTTCCACTTTCCGTTCCTGCACGGCCACTACGGCGTGGGGGTGACGGCCGACGGCACGAAGCTCGACCCACTGCCGCCGCGCAACCCCTTGATCAGCGACGTGATGGCCGACGTGCTCGCCTTCGACCAGTACGAGACCATCGTGACCGCCAACGGCGTGCGTACGCGACGGAAGGGCACTGGCGAGTCCACGATCGACGACGTGGAGTTCACGATGCCCTGCGCCGCCAAGGTGTGGGTCCCGACCCCGGTGGGTGGGCACCCAGTGCGGTCGATCCAGTACGAGATGGCCCTCGACGAGCACACGACCTACTGCGTGTTCTTCATCGGCCGGAAAACGAACTCGGACGAGGAGCGGGAGCCGACCCGTCAGCTGCTCGAGACGTTCGTCTGGGAGACGTTCTCGCAGGTGTTCCGAGAGGACTCCTGGGTGACGAGCAACCAGGGCGAGCTCGAGGCCTGTCTCACCAACGAGAGCCTGCTTTCGACCGATGCCGGTCCGCTGCGCGTGCGCAAGATGATCCACGACGCCTACGGCGCGCAGCAGGCGCGACTGGCCGAGCACGCGGCCGGCAACGGTGGCAAGAGCACGCCTACCGCCGTGGCGCGAAGGCCGAGCAGGTCTGCGTGACGGCAGGCACTACGAGACGCCTGGCGGGAGCAGCCAGGCGAGACAGGAGGCCGCGTGTCTAAGCGCAAGATCCCGGACGAGCTGCGACGCGGCCTTCGGAACTACTGGTACCCGATCCTGTTGAGCTCCGAGCTGACCCCTGACAAGCCCCTTGGGATCACTCGCCTGGCCGAACCGCTCGTGGCCTGGCGCGACGGCGACGGTGCGTCCCACGTGTTCGTCGACCGCTGCGCCCACCGGGCGGCGAAGCTCTCGATCGGCGACATCGTCGACGGCTGGCTCCAATGTCGGTACCACGGCCTCCAGTACGACGGGACCGGCCAGTGCCGGCTGGTCCCGGTCGAGCAGGAAGTCGACGGTCGGCAGGCGAGGCGCCTGTCGGTGTGCTCGTACCCCGTCGAGGAGCGGGGCGGCCTGTTGTGGGCATATCTCGGCGATGTCGAGCTGTTCCCACCGCCGCCCCTTCAGACCGATCCCGAGCTTAACGACCCGACCTATGCCTCGATCACGGCCGATTCCGTCTGGGAGGCGAACTGGCTCATCGTTCACGACAACACCTCCGATCCGACGCATGTGCCGTTCCTTCACGGCCACCTCACTTCCCGGATCACCGACTCCGGCCTCCGGCTCGAGCGGATGGACGAGGGCAACGACCTCGTCACGCCGGAGATGGGATTGGGGACGGTCGTCGAGCCGCTCGTGGCGGAGTCGACGGAGACGACCAACCTTGTCAAACGCGCCGGCGCGACGGACGACCACTCGGAGACCTTCGACGAGGTCGCGTTCGAGCTGCCCTGCGCCGTCAAAGTGTGGGTACCGCTCCCGATAGGCGGCAAACCGGTGCGATTGATCCAGTACGAGATGCCGATCGACGAGCACCGCACAGTCGTGAACGCATGGATCGGACGGCAGTGCGCCCCCGAGGAGAAGGACACGACACGCGGGCTGCTCCAGGAGCTGTTCTGGCCCATGAACAAGCAGGTGTTCGACGAGGACTCGTGGATCACGTCGCTGCAACCGGACGTCGAGGAGGCGTGGGCCCACGAGCACCTGCTCTCGTTCGACGTCGGCCCGCCGCGGGTGCGGAAGATCATCCGCGACGCGTACGAACGTCAGCAGCAACACCTCGCGGAATGCCGCGGCCGGGCGGTGAGCCGAACCTAATCGAGATCAGCATCGGCGCCGGCGGCGCTACCGGGTCATGGCCGGAGCCGATCCTCTCCGGAGGTGGGGCCAGCCGCGGTCGTGCGGAAGGCGGCCTCGTTGGTCCCCCAGCGGGACCGGTCCGACCAGGTGGGCGCCTTTTCGGTGCCGGCGGCACATTCGGCCTCCAGGAGTCGAGGAGCGAGGCCCGGCTTGACCGCTGTCCGTCTTCTGTCTACTGTGTGCATTAGGTCGTCGCGAGGGGGATTCATGCGCAGGGCGGGTCGGGTGGCGGTCGTCGTGAGCGCGTGCGTGCTCATCACCTCGGTGGCCTTGGCGGGGGCGGTGCCGGCGGGTGAGCAGCCGAAGTTCGACGGCACGATCGAGATCGGTGCCAACGCCGAGCTGAGCGGCTTCGACCAGACGTTCGGGCAGAGCCAGGTCGACGGGATGAAACTCGCAGCGAAGGACATCAATGCCAAGGGGGGAGTGGAGGTCGGCGGAGAGCGTTTCAAGCTCAAGATCGTCGCCGTCGACAACCGCAGCGATCCGACAGGCAGCGTGCAGGCTGCGCAGGAGCTCGTCGCCGAAGGGGTCCTCGCCTCGTCGGCGTCGAACAACAACTTCCCGGCCGCGTACGAGATCCAGAAGCCGACCGGCCAAGTGGTGTTCGGCGGCACACCGTTGCTCGCGCTCCAGATCCAGAACCCGGAGGGCGTGGCTCAGAACCCGTCGCTCTTCTCGGTGATCCCGTTCTCGACGCAGGTCTTCACGAACTGGATCCCGCAGATCAAGGCGCTGTTCCCCAAGCTCGAACGGCTCGGGATCCTCGTCGAAGACGAAGCACTTGCCGGGCCGCTGCTGGCCAGCATCGAGAGCGCGGCCCAGGCGGCGGACATGGAGGTCGTGGCAACGGAACGGTTCCGCCCCGGAACGACGGACTTCTCGACCCAGCTCACGACGCTACGCGATGCGGACGTGGACATCCTGTTCACAGGACGGGTCCCGGTCCACAACGTGCCGGCTACCCAGCAGGCCGCCCAGCTCGACGTCGCTCCGTTCCTGTGGACGTTCACCGGCATCCCGGACGACATGGGTGACTTGTCGATGTTCGACGACAAGACGTTGATCTTCAGTCAGTTCGCGCCGACGGTAGGTAAGGGCGCGACGATCCCATCACTTCGCGACGGCGCGAAGAAGCTCGACAAGGCGTTCGGTGACGACCTCTTGCTGCCCGAGATCACCATGACACTCTACAATTTCGTGCAGCTGCTTGCCGATGCGATCGAGCAGGCGCAGACGACGACCGATGGCGCGGCGGTGGCCAAGGCGATGGAGGGACTCTCGTATGAGGGGCCGTTCGGGCCGACGCGTATCGATCCTGGCCACTTCCAGGATCATCCGACGTCGCAGATCGTTTACAAGAACGGAAAGACAACGGTGTACGTCTACAGCACGATCACTGATGTCGAACCTTCCGACAAGATCGTCACGGACAAGTAGGGACGGTTCGCACCAGCTCCCGTCGGTCCCGGAGGGGATGCGGGCCGGTGTACGCGGATACTGGTATCCGATCCTGCCCGCCGGCGATCTCCCGGCCGACGTTCCCCTGGCGCTGCGGCGACTGGGCGAGGACCTCGTCCTCTGGAAGGACGCATCGGGGACCGCCCGGCTCTTCACCGATCGTTGCCCCCATCGTTCGGCCCCGCTGTCTCTCGGGGTGATCCGCGGAACACGGCTCGAATGCCGGTACCACGGCCTCCAGTTCGACTTTGATGGGCGGTGTCGGCGCGTGCCGGTCGAGCGCGTCGATGACGGGCCCCAGGCTCGCGAGTTCCGCGCGCAGACGTACCCGTGCGAGGAGCGGGCCGGGTACATCTGGGCGTACCTCCATGACGGCGACATCGACGACGTTCCCGACCTCGAGCTCGAGGACGAGATCACCGATCCCGAGTTCGTGTGGTTCCCCTTCTCTTTGAGCTTCGAGGCCGACTGGCTCACTGTGCTCGAGAACGCACTCGATCCGGCTCATGTGCCGTTCCTCCATCGAGACGCCCCCTTCTTGCCCAAGGACCCCGAGCAGACACTCGACTGGTTCCTGCCCTCCCGGGTCGTGTCCCGCAGCGAGCGCGTGCCCACACCCTCTGGCGGTGGTACCCGCCCGGCGGTCCTGCAGGTTGCGACCCGCCGTTCCGGCGGGGACGAGGTCGAGGTCTTCTACCCGCCCAATCTCAACAAGATCCCGGTTCCGCTCCCGGACGGTGGCGAACCCATGTGGTCGGTGCACTACCACACGCCCATCGACGAGTCCGCGACGATGGGGTACTGGTACCTGGCGCGGCGCGTGCGTTCGGACGAAGAGCGCCAGCGCTGGGAGGCGCTCTGGAAGGAGTTCGTCGGCCCGGCGACGGCGCGCATCTTCGCCCAGGACGCCGAGATCTGCGCCGGTCAGGTACACCGGCGCCGGAGCGGGCCGAACCAGCGCCTCCTTTCTCAGGACGGCGGCTACCTGCGGGCCCGCCGTGTGCTCATCGAGATGTATCACGCCGGTCAGAAGGGCGATGGACTGAGCGAACCCGAGCCGTTCGCATCGTGACCGCTGACCATCGGCCGACCGGATGACCGTGCTCGGGCGACGGTCCCGCCTCCTGCTGAGCCTGGCCGCGCTCTCGCTCCCGCTGGTCGTCGTGCCCGGCAGCCCGGGGCTCGCCCCTCAGCTCGCGTGGTCAGCCGATCGGACGTCCACCAGCTTGGCGACGTTCGCGCTCATCTTCGGCATCGTCGCCCTCGCCTTCGCAACTCTCATGCGACTCGCCGGCCTGCCCTCAGTTGCGCTCGGGGCTCTCTGGGGCGTCGGCGCGTACACCGCGGCCGTCGTCACCAACGACCATGGCTGGACGTTCCTCGCGACACTCCCGCTCGCAGTACTCGTTCCGGCCGCGGTCGCCGCGGTCATCGGGATCCCGACGTTCCGAACGTCGGGGATCGCGTTCCTCGTCATCACGATCGGGCTGGGCGAGTTCATCGTCCTTGCCTTGACCAACGCGGAGAACGTGACGAACGGGACGTTCGGGCTCGACGTCGTCGGTGCCGACCTCGATCTGGGCCCATTCGATCTGGGAACGCCCCGTCACCGGTACTTCGTCGGTGTTCTCATGCTGTACGTCGCCGTGCTCAGCGTCTGGGCTGTCGTCCGGTCGCCTCTCGGGCGGCGGCTCGAGATGATCCGGGACAACGAGCCGCTGGCCCGGTCGGTGGGACTGGATCCACGTCTCTACAAGTTGGGCATCTTCACGATCACCGCCGCGCTGGCCGGCGCCGCCGGGCAACTGTACCTCTACCACCAGCAGGCGGTCACGCCCGACCTGTTCGGCGCGTACCAGTTCATTCCCATCATCCTGATGGCCGTGCTCGGCGGAGTCGACTCCCTCGCCGGGCCGGTCATCGGCGCGTACGTCGTGAGCTACACGCCGACGTGGCTCGGCGGCGTGGGCCTCGACGACCCGAACACCCAGATCCTCGTCTACGGGATCGTGCTGCTCGTGATCATGGCGACCGCGCCCGGGGGCCTGACCGGCATCGCACGGCGAGCGCGTAGAACGAGGGTCAGGATGCCCGCCGGACGACCTGAGCCGGAGGCCTCCGAACCGGTCGGCGCGGAGGCCCCCATCATCCCGTTGCACGCTCCCACGGTCCCGGTCGCGGAGGAGATCCTCGCCGTCCACGAGCTCAGCAAGCGCTTCGGCGCGGTTCGGGCGCTCGATCGCGTCACGGTATCGGCACAGGTAGGCGAGATCCTCGGGATCATCGGCCCGAACGGTTCCGGGAAGACGACGCTCTTCAACTGCATCTCGGGCTTCACCGCATCGGATGGTCGCATCGAGTGGCGAGGCCGGCACCTCCGGGCGCCGGCACCTCAGCGGCTCGCGCGACGCGGCCTGGTGCGCACGTTCCAGCGTCCGGGTGCCTTCTCGTCGCTGTCGCCTCGCGACGCCTGCGCGCGGGTACTCGGGCTCCGTCGCTCGCACGAGGGCGAGGCCCGGCTCCCCACCAGCGCTGACGACCTCACGGCCTTCTGCGGCCTCGCCCCGGTCGCCGACCTGCCGGTCACGCGGCTGAGCTACGGCCACCTCCGCCTTCTCGGCGTCGCGCTCGCCCTGGCCGCCCGGCCGACGCTCCTAATGCTCGACGAGCCGGCCGCCGGCCTCAACGACCACGAATGCGCGGCCCTGCGAAGCCTGCTCGAGGACATCCGAGCGGCCGGCGTCACCCTCATGGTGGTCGACCATGACATGACGTTCCTGCTGCCGCTGTGCGATCGGGTGGTCGTACTGGACGCGGGTCGCGTGGTCGCCGACGGTAGACCGGGCGAAGTCACCCGCAACCCGAAAGTGGTCGCGGCATATCTCGGCGAGCGGTTCGCCGCCCCGCTCGAGCTCGTGCAAGAGGAACGGTGAACTCGGCGCGGCCGGGCGCGGCCGGGCTGACTGTCGAAGCCGTGCAGGCGGGGTACGGGACAGTGCCCGTGCTTCGCGATGTCAACCTGGTCGTGCGTGCCGGCGAGCGAGTCGCACTGATCGGCGCCAACGGAGCGGGGAAGACGACCCTCCTGCGGACCATCTCCGGCCTCATCCGCCCGACCGCGGGGCGGATCACGCTCGACGACGACGACCTGGGACGAGTCCCGCCGCACCGGCTAGCGCGTCGCGGCCTGGCGCACGTGCCCGAGGGTCGCCAGGTGTTCGCCCGCCAGACCGTGCTCGACAACTTGCGTCTCGGCGCTCGTGGCACCGGTCGAACCAATGGTGAGTCACGCCTCGACTTCGTACTCGACCGACTTCCCCAGCTGCGCGACCGGCTGCGGTCACGGGCCGCCGACCTGTCGGGCGGTCAGCAACAGATGCTCGCCCTGGGACGCGCTCTGATGAGCGCACCACGCGTTCTCATGGTCGACGAGTTGTCACTCGGGCTCGCTCCCATCACCGCGGACGAGATCGCCGAGACCGTTGCCGGATTGACCACCGAGCACGGCATGAGCCTGCTCGTCGTCGAGCAGAACGTCGCTATCGCGCTGGCTCTCACCGACCGCACGTACGTGATGCGGAACGGCGCCATCGTCGGTGACTACCCCTCCACCGAGCTCGCCGGAAATCGGGAGCTGGTCTTGCAGTACCTCGGCGCATGATCACCGCAGACGTGGTCGTCGTCGGCGGGGGTGTGGCCGGTGGCGCTGCCGCATGCGCACTGGGAAGCCGCGGCCTCGAAGTGGTCGTCATCGAACGCAAGCGTGCCGAGAGCACGGTGAACCGCGGGGAGGTGCTCCACGCCGGAGCTCAGGCGCTGCTGCAACAGTGGGGCGTCATGAGTGACTTCGAGTCCGCCATCGCGGCACGCCTCGAGCGGTACCGGCTGCATCATCACCTTCTCGGCAAGATCGCGGACTTCGACCAGCGGGGCGACATCGTTGTTCCTCATCCGGTCATCGAGGAACTGCTGCTTCGGTTTGCCGAGGAGAAGCTCAACGGCAAGGTGGTCCGAGGTATGTCGGCCCGCGAGCTGCTCGTCGAGAGCGGTCGCGTCATCGGTGTCCGCGCTCAGGGGACAGGCGAGGACGTCGAGGTCCGCGCGCACGCGACGGTCGGAGCCGACGGCAGCAGCTCGTTCGTGCGAACGACGCTGGACATCGACTGCCCGGCGGAGCCCTACAGCCACGAGCTCTGCTATGCAGAGGCTCCCCGACAGCCCGACATGCTGGGCAACGAAATCTACCTCGGTCGGCGCGGCTTCATCATGCGGCGACCGATCGGAACCGACCGTATGAGGGTCAGCTTCGCCACGCCTCGCGGTGGCGGTGCCGGCATGCTCCGCCTCTCCGAGGAGGACCTGGCGAACGAGTTGGGCCGGCGCTGGCCCGTGTTTCGAGGCTGGCGCATCGAGCGCGAGGGCAGGCACGTCTACGCGCTCACCCGACAGCATGCATGCAGCTACTGGCGGCCCGGTGTCGCGCTCGTCGGGGATGCCGCCCATGTGAACCATCCCGCGACCGGGACCGGGATGCACATGGCGATGCAGGACGCAGAGGCGCTCGCCGCACGACTCGCAGAGGGGATCGGCACACCTTCGTCGGTGGACGGCGCCCTGGCTCAGTACGAGGCCGACCGTCGAGGGCAAGTGACCGCGAACATCGAGCGGACTCATCAGGTCGCCACGTTCGTGCTCGGGTCCGGAGTGATCGCGGCGTGGCGACGATTCAGTGTGCTGCTCGCGTACCGCCTGACGCGGGCGGCGCGGCGCATCTCACTCTTGGCCCTCCCGAAGTTCTCGGTGCCCGCGGTACTGCGGGTCGCGTTCCAGCGCCAGCCCGAAGGAAAGGGCGTTTACCGTGCCTGAGGAACTGGCGACCCTGCTCCAGCACCTCGTGAACGCGCTGTCGATCAGCTCGATCTACGTACTGCTCGGGACCGGTCTCACACTCATCTTCGGCCTGTCGCGCCTCATCAACTTCGCGCATGGGCAGTTCCTCGTGCTCGGCGGCTTTCTCGCGTGGCAGCTGACCGAGTCAGGCGTCAACTACTTCGTCGCGGCAGGAGTCGCGATGATCGCGGTCGGTGCGCTCGGTGTTGCCAGCGACGTTCTCCTCTTTCGACGGACGATCGGTCGGCCGATGGACGGGTTCGTCGCATCCCTCGGGCTCGCCATCGCGCTCCAGGCGGTCATGGCGAAGATCTGGTCGGCGGATCTCCACCAGATCGACAAGCCGTTGGTCGGTGTCTGGGAGTTCGGCGACGTGGACGTCCCCAAGGATCGGGTGCTCGTCTTCGGTGTGGTCGCCATTGTGGTCGTGGCGCTGTTCCTGGTCCTCGAGGCAAGCGGTCTCGGTCGCTCGCTCAAGGCGGCGGCCGAGAACCCCGACGCGGCGCGACTCATCGGGGTGAACGTCGGCATGTCCATCGCCGTGTCGTTCTTCCTCGGGAGCGCGATGGCCGCGCTCGGAGGAGCGCTCATCGGGATGGTCGTCCCCTTCACTGCCCTCGGCGGCGGCCAGTTCATCATCAAGGGCTTCGCAGTCGCGCTCATCGGTGGCCTCGGGAACGTGCGCGGCGCGGCGCTCGCGGGCGTGCTCCTCGGTCTGGTGGAGACCCTCGGCTCGGCCTACGAGGTCAACCTCGGCATTGTGGCGATCGGCTCCGAGTGGCGGGATGGCTTCGCCTTCGGGCTCATGATCGTCCTCCTGGCCTGGCGGCCGCAAGGCCTGTTTCGGACGCGAGAGCGCGTGTAGGGGAGACTTGAGAGTCGACGTCCACGCCCACCACTACGATCCTCGCTACCTCGATGCCCTCACCCGGGCGGGGAGCAGCGACCCCCGAGTCGTCGCGTTCGCGCCCGGAAGCAAGCTGTCGCTCCGGGAACGCAGCGTGCTGCTGGGCGATGCCGGCATCGACGTCCAGATCTTGTCGATCTCCGCGCTGATGCCAGATGTTCCGACGGCGGGTGACGCGCTTGCCCTGGCTCAACTCTCGAACGACATCTATCACGACGCGGCCACCGGCAACGACGGGCGGTACCGCGCCTTCGGTGCGGCTCCATTGCCGCACGTCGACGAGGCCATCGAGGAGACGGGCCGGTGTCTCGACGAGCTCGCCATGTTGGGCATGACCGTGGGCTGCTCGATGGGAGGTCGCCCCCTCGACGACCCCGCGTTCGACCCGTTCTTCGCCGAGCTCGACCGGAGAGGCGCCGTGCTCTTCCTGCATCCCCGCGGGACGGGGTGCGGGCCTCACAGCGAGGAGTTCGGGATGCCGTGGATCATCGGAGCGCCGATCGAGGACGCGATTGCCTGCCTCCGTCTGATCCTCTCCGGGATGCTGGACCGTTACCCAGACATCAGGTTCATCATCCCTCATCTGGGCGGGATGCTGCCCTTCGTGGCGCAGAGACTCGACGACTCCGTCGAGCGACAGCGAACAGCTGGGTTCCCGCACTCGATCACGACGCCACCCACCGAGTACCTGAGGCGCCTGTGGTTCGACACCGTGAGCGAGCACATCCCTGCGCTGCGATGCGCCTGCGACTCGGTAGGAGCCGACCGCCTCCTCCTCGGTACCGATTTTCCGTTCACCGAGAGCCTGCGCCGCTGCGTGACGTACGTGGAGGAGGCCGGCCTGTCGAAGACGGACGAGACCGCGATCCTGGAGCGGACTGCGGAGACCCTGCTCGGGCTCGAGCCCGTCGGCGAGGTGGGAGGACCATGAACGACCGCGTGGTACGACGTTTGGCGGCGATCGAGGTGACGGTTCCCTCGCCGGCGGAGAGCGCGACGTTCCTTGAGACCGCGCTCGACTTCGAGCGGCGCTCGGTCGACGGCGTCGAACACCTGACCACCGAAGGCAACTACGGCCTAGACACCCCGGCTCGGATGCTCACCCTGCTCCCCGGGGCTGAGCTGGGCATCGCCGGTGTCGTCTTCGAGACCGACTCGGAGGCCGACCTGGGCCAGATCGCCACGCGGCTGGAGGTGGCAGGTGTCGCGGCCGAGCGGATCGACGAGGACGTGCGCGGCGGCCGCGGTGTGCGCTTCGCGACTGAAGCCGGGCTCCCGATCGAGGTTCGGCTTCCGGCTCGGCACTTCGATGGCTCCCTCGGGCCCTCGGACGTGCGCCCGAGGCGACTCGGGCACGTGAACCTCAAGACGCCCGGGCCACCCGCCGCGGCCGCGTTCTTCCATGACACGCTGGGCCTGCGCCTCACCGAGCAGGTCGGCGAAGCGCTGTTTTTCCTTCGCATCAACTCCGACCACCACAACCTCGCGCTGCGGCCGGCGGACGCCGCCAACGTGCACCACGTCGCCTTCGAGGTCCAGGGCTGGGACAGCCTGCGAGTCGTGTGCGACCACCTCGCCGCTCGCGGGCACCAGATCGAGTACGGACCCGGCCGGCACGCGCCCGGCCATCAGCTCTTCGTCTACCTGCGCGACCCGTCGTCGGGGTTGCGCCTCGAGCTCTTCACCGACATGGCGCACATCGACGACGAGGCCACGTATCAACCGATCAAGCGAGACATCGACCGGACGCGGTCGGTCAACGTCTGGGGGCCGGCGCCTCCTCCGAGCTTCCTCGAGTAGACGCCGTCACCAGCGGATGCCGTTGAGCACCAGCAGCCGCGGCTCGGTCATCTCCTGGATCGCGTACCGAACTCCCTCACGACCCGAACCGGACTCCTTGACGCCGCCGTACGGCATCTCGTCGGCCCGCCACGAGGCGACGTCGTTGACGATGACGCCGCCCACCTGGAGCCGTTCGAAGGCGCGAAACGTGCGGTCGAGGCTCCCGGTGAATACGGCTGCCTGGAGCCCAAAACGACCGGAGTTGACCGAATCGAGGACGCGGTCGAAGTCGTCGAAGCGATCGACGGAGAGGACGGGGCCGAAGACCTCCTCGCACGACACCTTCATTGCCGGGTCGACGTCCGTGAGGATCGTCGGCAGGTAGAACGGGTCTTCGCGCTTGCCGCCGGTCACGGCACGAGCGCCGCCGGCAACGGCCTCGCCAACCCACGTCTCGACGCGGGCAGTGTTGGAAGCATCGATGAGCGGGCCCACGTCGGTCTCCTCGTCGGCGGGGTCACCCACGACGAGCGCGTCGGTCTTCGCCACGAGCTGTTCGAGGAGCGAGTCGAAGATCTCTCGTTCGGCGTACACGCGCTGGGCCGAGATGCAGGACTGTCCCGCCTGGTTGAACGCGCCCCAGGTGATGCGGTCGGCGGCAAGGTCGAGGACCGCGTCGGCGCAGACCACGACGGCGGCGTTCCCGCCGAGCTCGAGGGTCACGCGGGCGCGCGGTGCCCGGCGACGGAGTTCCCAGCCGACCTCGGCCGAGCCCGTAAACGAGATCTTGGCGATTCGCGAGTCGTCCACGATCGCCTCGATCGCTGACCCCCTGACCGGCACCACCGAGAGATACCCGGGAGCGACACCGGCCTCGTCGAGGACGCGTCCGAGCGCGAGACCGGAGAGAGCGGTCGCCGTCGCCGGCTTGAGGATGATCGGGCAGCCGGCGGCGAGCGCGGGCCCGACCTTGTGGGCGGCGAGGTTGAGCGGGTAGTTGAACGGGGTGATCCCCAGCACCGGGCCCGCCGGCACCCGGGTGACCAACCCCGCCCGGTCCCCGTAGGCTGCGGCGGTGTCGAGCGGGAGCAGCTCGCCGTCGAGTCGCCGGGCCTCCTCGGCTGACCACCGCAGCGTCGACGCGAGGCGGGCGACCTCGGCTCGAGCCGCCTTGAGCGGCTTGCCGCCTTCGACGACGAGGAGACGAGCGAGTTCAGCACTGTCTCGCACGACGATTTCGGCCGCGCGCGCCAGCCACTTCGATCGCTCATGACGCGGCGGCGGCCCGGCGGCATGGGCGGCCGCGGCCGCCGCCACCGCGTCCTTGAGATCCTGGGGCGTGGGCACGTCGTACTGATCGACGACGGCATCGTCGAACGGCGAGCGCAACTGGGTCGAGGCCGGCGAACTTCGCCATTTCCCCGCGAGATAGAACGGCTGACTCATCGTCGCTCCCGTCAGGGCTTCGAGGCGAACGGCTTCAAGGTCGCGAGCTCGCCGAGCTGCACGCCGTAGCCGTGGGCCAGCGCGTCGCGGTACGCGGCACGCGCGATGGCGAGGTCCTGGAGCGCGGTTCCCACCGATTTGAACACTAAGAGGTCGTGCGCGCGGTCGCGGCGTAGCGACGCCTGACCCGTGCAGAGGGAGGACAGGGCGACCAGGCGGTGAGGCGCGAGCGCTCCCGCCTCGACTGCGTCGGCGATGTCACCCGACTCCAGCTGGAGCTGGCTCACGTCGTCCCCGACGACGGTCCCGGCGCGCGCGAGCGCCGCCCGGTCGAGCTCACGGAGGTCGAGGCGCGTCGACCCAATGGAGAGGAGGACGGACTCCGGGGCGATCGCGGCGCCCTCGACCACCGGTTGCGTCGACTTGGTCGCCAGCACGACCACACGCTGGCCTTCGACGGCGGCGATGCAGGAGTCCACGCCCCGGACGGCGATGCCGAGCTCCGACTGCATCATCTCGGCGAAACGCTTCCGGCGCTCGGGAGTCGGGCTGAAGACCAGCACGTCCTCCAGCGGCCACAGCGCCGCCAGCGCCCGCAACTCTCCGACCGCCTCGAACCCCGACCCGAGCAGCCCCAACCGCCGGGGCGCCTCATCGACGAGGTGGCGGGCCGCCAAGGCTGTCGTCGCAGCCGTCCGGTAGCGCGTCAACTCGTCGGCATCGAACATCGCGAGGAGTGCTCCGGTCTTGACTTCGTACAGCAACACGAAGTACCGGGTGCCCACGCCCTCCGCCAGGGTCATCACCTTGAGACCCATGACGTCGTCGAGGACTCCCGGCATCACGCGGATGAACCCGCCACCGGACGGGACGTCGATACGGGCAGGAAGCTCGGTGCCGCCGGCCGCTTCGACCGAGAAGGCCTCTTCCATGGCGAGCAACGCGAGCGACTGCGACATCTTGCCGTCGAGCGAATCCGCGCCAAGGAACAACGTCAACGTGACCAGCGATTCCCTGTCGCGTTGCTCATGAGGGGTGCCGCCCGACCAGGAACTCGCCATCGTCATCGGGCACGTCGAATCCCGATGCCGCGACGCCCTGTCGGAGCGAGCGCATCTGCCCGGGATTCAGTCGCATCTGGGGCATGCGGAGCACGCCCCCGTTGAACCCTTGGAGCCAACTCAAGTACTTCCAGCCGTTCCGATGGATCAGGTTGGCGCCCGCGAACGTGGCATGGAACGCACCCTTGGCCTCGCGTGCCGGCTGGTGGCTCCAGTAGAGCTCCATCGCCTCGTCCCAGCGACCTTCGTGGAGCATGCGGAACCAGCGTGGCGGTCGATCCCCGAACGACTCGTAGGCGCTGCTTCCCATCCACTGCATGCCGAACCAGTCGACGAGCCCGGGCGCGTGCTGCTCCATCGGGCACTCGACGATGACGTCATGTCCGCAGCGGCGGAGGATGTCGGCGATTCCCGCGACCAGCCCGGGGCTGTTGGCCTCGTACTTGACCGCAGCGGCGGTGGGGAGCTTCGCCATCTCCGCGATCGCCTCGGGTGGGAACTGGCTCGGGTGCAGCGTGCGGAACCCCCAGGTCGACACCGCGAACAGGATCAGCGCGAGGTCGGTCTGCTCGGAAAGATCCCGGGTGTAGGAGACGATGTCGGCGGGCGTCGTCGGTTGGAAGGTCGGCGGGTACGTGAGGAGGCCGCCCTCGAGCCCGAGGGCCTCGGCGGCTCCCGCCGCTCGGATGGCCTCGTCGGTGGTGCTGAAGCTGAGGTGGGCGACCACACGGAATCCGGCCGGTGCCGCGTCGGCGGCGATCTCCATGAACCGGACGTACTCGTCGAAGGTCGTGCCCGACTCGGACGCGACCAGCGTGCCCCAATAGCCGAGGTCTGCGGCCCGCTGGACGTCGTGGCGAATGCCCGCCTCGTTCAGGGCGCCGAAGTCGGCGGAGAACGAGGGCAACGTGACGTTGCACAGGCCCCGCCACTGGGCGCGGGCCCGCTCCTTGACGTCGGCGCGACCGTAGGGCAGCGGCATGGGGCCGGCCTCCTCTAGCGAACAATACTGTATTCACTCTACACTCGGCGGGTGGTCGTGCCAACCGGACTTGCCGCGGGATGGGCGGCGGGCGCGAGCCGCGCCATGACGAGGGAGGATCCATGCCGGCAAGCCCGACAACGCTGGCCGGCTCGGTCGGCGTCGTCACGGGCGGGGCCGGCGGCATCGGGCGGGCGGTGGTCACCGGCGCAGAGGGGCTCGGCGCCCGCGTGGCCTGCCTCGACACGGCCGAAGGCGCGGCCGGATGCAACCTGGCGTGCGACGTCACCGACGAGGCGGACGTCGCGAACGCGATCGCCGAGGTGGAGCGGGTGCTCGGCCCGATCAGCTTCTTGGTCTGCGGCGCCGGCGTCGTTTCCGAATTCCCGGTGGCGGAGCTCGACGTTGCCGAATGGCGTCGAGTCATCGACGTCTCGCTGCTCGGGACGTTTCTTGCGGCGCGAGCCGTGCTCCCCTCGATGACCAAGCGCGGGCAGGGGCGGATCGTGGCGCTGTCGTCGGGGCACGCGACCAGGGGGTACCCCGGAGGTTCGCACTACGCGGCGGCGAAGGCGGGCGTGGAGGCGTTCGTCAAGTCGCTGGCGCTCGAGGTAGCCCCGCAAGCCATCACCGTGAACGCAGTCGCGCCCGGCCCGGTCGCGACGGCGATGCTCGAGGGGGTCGCGGCCGGCAAGGCGTTGCCACGACTCGAGGCGTCGATTCCACTCGGCCGCATCGCCCGCCCGGAGGATGTCGTTGGGCCCGTGATGTTCCTGCTCGGGCCAGGGGCGGGCCACATGACGGGCCAGGTCCTGCACGTGAACGGCGGAATGCTCATGCCCTGAAGACAAGGCGCGGAGGAACACGGATGGAGGAGTGATGGCCTGGATTCCCATGGTGGACGAACCCGATGCGGAGGGCACCCTCGCGGAGCTGTACGTCAGTGCCCGCGCGCGCTTCGGGTTCGTGCCCGACGCGGTCAGGATCTTCAGCATCCGCCCAGACGTCGCCGTGGTCCAGGACGCGCTGCGGCAAGCGGTCCTCGGCGAAGCGTCGACCCTCGGTGCTCGACGGGCAGATCTCATTGGTGCGGCCGTTTCCGGCATGAACCACTGCGAGTACTGCGGGACCGCGCACACCGGCCTCCTCGCGCGGCGCGGCGATCTCGACGGAGACGAGGCAGTCCAGGTCTACAAGGACTGGCGCCGGGTCGACCTGGCCCCCGACGAGCAGAAAATGCTCGAGTTCGCCGAGAAGCTGACCTTCACACCGGCGATGGTCACCGAAGCGGACGTGCAGGAGCTCCGCGACCACGGCTTCAGCGATGTCAACGTGTTCGACATCGTGTTGCTCACTGCATACCGCAACTTCATGAACCGCGTGAACGACGGACTGGGCGTCGCGACCGACCGCCTGAGGGGACGCTTCGGGCCCGAGCACGTCGAGGCGATCGCCAACACCTGAGCCTGGCAGAGCCAGGCATGAGGCGCCTTGTGGGGTCTCCCTCAAATGAATACAGTCGGCAGATGCACCATCTCCGACTCAATCTGGGCGACCTCGACGGAAGCCGCGCCGCAATCGACGTCCCGGTTCGTCAGCTGCTGTTGGCGGGTTACACGGGGCGTGACCGGGCCGCGGTGCTCGACCACGTCCGGGAGCTCGAGAAGGTGGGCGTCGCGCCCCCGAGCCGAATCCCGTCCGTCTTCGTCGTCGAACCCGATCTCGTGCGAGTTGTGGACACGATCGAGGTGAGGGGATCCGAGACCTCCGGCGAGGTCGAGGTCGTCTTGCTCCAGACCCACACAGGGCTCTTGGTCGGCGTCGGGAGTGACCACACCGACCGCGCCCATGAGGCGATCGACGTCGACGAGGCAAAAGGGATGTGTGCCAAGCCGATCAGCCGGACAGTCTGGCGTCATCGCGACGTGGAAGGTCACTGGGATCAGCTCGAGCTCCGCTCCTGGACCAGCGACGGTTCCGTTCGCCGCCTCTACCAAGAGGGTTCGCTGGCTGAGTTCCTCTTGGTGGACACGCTCCTCGACGAGCTGAGCGCAGCGGGACATCCCGACCTCACCGAGACGGTCGTGTTCGGTGGCACGCTCCCGACGCTCGACGGACTTTCGTGTGGCGCGCGGTTCGAGATCGAGTTGCGAGATCCAGTGCTGGGAAGAGCGCTGTCGTGCGCCTACGGGGTCTCGAACACAGCTGACCTCAGCAGGCTCGCTGATGGCGCCTGACTCGGAGCTCCTGATCCGGGTCGCTCGTGCCTGGGGCGCGTTCGAGCTCGACGCCGAGCAGGCCGAGTTGATCGCGCAGGCATTCGACACGTACCAAGCGACCTTCGCCGAGATCTCGACCCAAGCGCTGCGTGACGTGGAACCACCGTTGCTCTTCGCGCCGGTTCCGCTTGGTTCGTGACCAGCTCTCGCCCCGCGGACCGTCAGATGGATGACACCGCGTGGCTCGGCGTCGATGACCTCGGGCAGCTCCTGCGAAGCCGGGTGCTCTCACCGGTGGAGCTCGTCCGCGCTCGTCTCTCACGGATCGAGCAGCTCAACCCCGAGCTCAACGCGTTCATCACGATCACCGGTGAGCGCGCTCTGGACGCGGCGGCCGACGCCGAGGACGCGTTCATGCGGGAGAAGCCCGTCAGTCCACTGGCCGGTATCCCGATCGGTCTCAAGGACGCGATTGACCTCGAGGCGACACGCTGCACGTTCGGGTCGCGCATCCTCTTCGACCGGGTGTCTCCGTGCGATTCCGAGGTTGCCCGCCGACTACACGCTGCCGGCGCGCTGATCGTCGGGAAGCAAGGGATGCACGAGTTCGCTTACGGAATAACGAGCGAGAACCCGCATTTCGGCGACGTCGCCAACCCCTGGGATCCCGATCGCATTGCCGGCGGTTCGAGTGGTGGCACCGCGGCATCGATCGCGGCGGGGCTCGCTCCGGTTGGGCTCGGCACCGACACTGGCGGCTCGATACGCATTCCCGCAGCCATGTGCGGCGTTGTCGGCCTGAAACCGACGTACGGCCTCGTCAGCCGAGCCGGTGTCCTCCCACTCGCCTGGTCACTCGACCATGTCGGCCCGCTCGGTCTCACGGTGCTCGACTGCTTTCATCTCCTCGACGCCGTCGCCGATCTCGACGGCGACCAACCAAGGCTTGGGCACGCTCGCGCCGCGGACCAAGTACGCGAGTTGGCGAGTTCAGGGCTACGCGGCCGGCGCGTCGGTATTCCGCGGGAGCACTTCTTCGACAGCATCGAGCCCGAGGTCGAGGCCGCAGTGCGCGAGGCAGTCGCCGTACTGCGGGCGCTCGGGGCAGAGATCGTCGAGGTCTCCGTGCCGCACGCCGTGCACGCGCAAGTCAGTGCGATGCCGATCATGGGAGCAGAGGCCGCCGCGTGGCACGAGGAATGGCTCCAGCGACGGGCGAGCGACTACGGCGAGGACGTACTGCTGCGCCTCCGTCAAGGCGCCCTCACGAGAGCAGTGGACTACCTGAAGGCGCAGCAGGTTCGCACGCTGCTGCGGCGTGACTTCGAGCGAGCATTCGAGCTCGTCGATGTCATCGCCAGCCCGACGGTGCCGATCGTCGCCCCGCACCGTGGGCGCACGTTCGAGCGTGCCGGCTCGCTCGAGGGAACACTGCGTTCCGTCATCAACCGCCTTACGGTCCCAGCGAACCTCACGGGCTTCCCGGCGATCACGGTGCCCTGTGGCACCAGTGAGGGCCTACCGCTCGGTCTGCAGCTGATGGGGCGGCCGCACGGGGAGCCGACGCTCGGTGGTGTCGCGCTCGCTTACGAGCGGGCAACTGACTGGCACTTGGCGCGTCCGGTATTAGCGCAGTGATGACCTTCGTCGTGGTGGGGCGAGCGTGCGACTAGCGGTACCGGACCTGATCTCGAACTCCTACTTTCCGGCGATCGCCGCGGTCGAGATGGGCTACCTCGCCGACGCCGGCTACGACATCGAAGTGGAGCTGCTCTTTCCGGTGTCGAAGGCCATGGTTGCGCTCAAGGACGGTGACGTCGACTTCGTCGCAGGCGCCGCCCACGCGACGCTCAGCGCCTTCCCGCAATGGAGCGGCGCCAGCCTCCTCGCCGCAGTCTCCCAGCACATGTACTGGTTCCTCGTCGTCCGCGCTGACCTAAACGTAAGACGAGGTGAGGTCGGTGGCATCAAAGGGCTTCGCATCGGCGCGGCTCCCGGCGTGGACGTCGGGCTCCTGCAGTTGCTCCGGGACGCCGGGATCGATCCCGACGCCGATCGAGTACGAATAGGCCCGGTTCCAGGCCTGGGCGAGGGAAGCGTCTCCTTCGGCGTGAACGCTGCCAAAGCACTCCGCGAGGGCCTGATCGACGGCTTCTGGGCCAACGGCATGGGGGCAGAAGTCGCCGTGAGAGAGGGTATCGGGTCGGTCGTGCTCGATATTCGCCGTGGAGATGGGCCACCTGGTGCGCGTCACTACACGTTCCCGGCGCTCGTCACAACCGACGACGTCCTGATGACCCAACCCGAGCTTGCAGCAGCCGCGGTCCGCGGACTCGTCCGCGCGCAACAGAGCCTGCGCGAAGACTCAGAGCGAGCGACAGGGATTGGACGCAAGCTCTTCCCGCCGACCGAAGCCGCCCTCATCGCAGAACTCATCGCAAGGGACGCTCCCTACTACGACCCAACGATCAACGAGGACACCGTGATTGCGCTGAACCGGTTCAGCCGCGAGACCGGCCTTCTGTTCGGCGACGCCGCGTACGAAGACGTCGTCGCGCTTGAGATGCGCACGCAATGGTCCATCTTGAGGGACCCGCCCGACATGGGCGACGGGCCACACAACGAGGAGGTCTGAATGCCCAAGCGAGAGCTCGAGTTCTTCGATCCGTCTGATCTCGAGCGCCGTCCGATCGGCGACATCCCCGGTCTTACAGAATCGATCCTCACCGAGGACGCCGAGACGGGCGACTACACGCGCATCCTCTATTTCGCACCGGGCACCGACACGACACCAATGGGCGTCCAGCGGCACGAGTTCTGGGAGGAAGTCTGGATCCTCGAAGGCTCAATCGAGGATCTCTCGCTGTGGCAGACGTTCTCGGCCGGCATGTACGCGTGCCGTCCGCCGGGGATGCCGCACGGCCCGTGGCGGTCGGATGAAGGGTGCAAGACCTTCGAGGTCCGTTACTTTCGCCGGTAGCGCTCAGGTGCGGCTCTCGGTCAGGATCTGGTAGCGGCCGGACTCGATGACGCCGAACACGACGCGCCTGAGCCGCTCGGGCGCGGCGTAGCTCGGTGGCTCTGTAGCCCGATAGCGGGACCGTTTGCGAGACCGAAGCCGCAAGCTGACCGCTTTGTAGTGGTCGCGACCGGGGTCGGCTTGTGCACGAGTTGGACGAGCTACGCGTTCCTGCAAGTCAGACCTTGTGGTGGTGGCGAGCCGACCTGTACGCCGGACACCGTACGAATCACGCTCTGACGAGGCTGTCGCATGAATCTCGAGTATCGCGCCCGCGTTTCGGGGCGCGGGTGAAGATGTGGCATGGGGATCAACGTTCGTGAGGTGGATCGGGACCAGCAGTTCTTGATGCCGGTGTCGGTGGCGGAGTGGTTGCCGGAGGGGCATCTGGCGTGGTTCGTGCTCGATGTCGTCGCGGAGCTCGATCTGTCGGGGTTCTATGCCGGGTTGCGCGATGACGGTCGGGGCGGGGCCGCGTACGACCCGGCGATGCTGCTGGCGGTGCTCATCTATGGCTATTGCATCGGGGAGCGCTCGAGTCGCCGCCTCGAGGTTCGGCTGGTCGAGGACGTCGCGTTCCGAGTGATCGCGGCGAATCAGCGGCCGGATCACGCGACCTTGGCCCGGTTCCGGGCTCGCCATCAGGACGCGATCGTGGCGCTGTTCGCCCAGGTGTTGGGGTTGTGTGTTGAGGCGGGGCTGGTGGATGCCGGGTTGGTCGCGGTTGATGGCACCAAGGTGGGTGCGAGCGCCTCGGCGTGGGCGAACCGCACGCGGCGTCAGATCGCCGAGGAGATCCTGGCCGAAGCGGAGCAGGTCGACGCCGCCGAAGACGAGCGGTTCGGGGCACACCGCGGCGATGAGCTCCCCGAGGAGTGGGCGGATCGCCGTGACCGTCGGGCCCGTCTGCGCGAGGCGTTGCGCCAGCTCGATGAGGCCGGCGCGGCGGACTGGGAGTCGTATCTGGCGCAGCGGGCGGCCAAGGAAGCCGAGCTGGGTCGCAAGCTCCCGGGCCGCAAACCGAACCCGGCCGGCAAGAAGGCCCGCGACCGTCACGCGAACGTGACCGATCCCGACAGCCGCATGTTGCGCTCGAATCAGCGGTTCGTGCAGGGCTACAACGCGCAGGTCGCGGTGACCGGCGAGCAGATCGTGGTGGCGGCGGCGGTCACCAACGCCGCCAACGACACCACCCAGCTGGAACCGATGCTGGCGATATCAGCCGCGAATCTCGACGCAGCCGGCTATCAGGGTGCGGTCGGCACCGTCGTCGCGGACGCCGGCTACTGGAGCACCGACAACGCGACCCTCGACACCGACGCCGAGTTGTTGATCGCCACGGTCGCTGCGACCAACAGCGCGACCGAACCCAACGATCCTCGGATGCAGCACCGACGCGAGGTGCTCGAGCGGCTC
>JBQTGU010000074.1:0-4258 GCA_052390575.1 Actinomycetota bacterium
CCCGCACGCGCGCGAGGGCTTCGACGCCGCTCCCGAGGCGGAAGAGGACTGACGCCGCCGTGAGCGACAACGGGCCGCCGTTCCGGATCCTGCCGCGCGTCCACGACCTCAACCGCCACTTCTGGACCGGCGGGGAGGACGGCGAGCTGCGGTTCCTGCGGTGCCAGGACGACGGCTACTACATCCACCCGCCGGTGTTCCGCTGCCCCAAGTGCCTGGGCAAGAACGTGGCGCCCGAGGACGTGTCGGGACGCGCCACCGTGCTCACCTACTCGATCAACCACCAGCAGTGGATGCCCGGGCCCGAGGTGCCCTACGTGGTCGCCATCGTCGAGATCGTCGAGCAGGAGGGCCTGCGCCTCACCACCAACATCGTCAAGTGCGACATCGACGCCGTGCGCATTGGGATGCCGGTGCGGGTGCTGTTCGAGGAGCACGCCGACCCAAGCGGCGAGGCGGCCGAGCGGGTGTGGATCCCGCTGTTCGAGCCGATGAAGACGGACGGCGAGCAGTGACCGAGTACGCGGAGAAGCGGGCCGTGATCAGCGGCGCGGGCCAGTCGGAGGTCGGCCGGCGCCTCTACCGCGATCCGCTCGACCTCACGGTGGACGCGTGCGTGGCCGCGATCGAGGACGCCGGGCTGACCACCGCCGACATCGACGGCATCGCCACCTATCCCGGACCGATGGACCAGCCGCCGGGTTTCTCGGGCTCGGGCGTGGTCGACGTGCAGGACGCGCTCCGCCTCAACCTCAACTGGTACACGGGCGGGCTCGACCTCCCCGGCCAGCTCGGGTCGGTCATCAACGCGTGCATGGCCGTCGCCTGCGACCTCGCCACCCACGTGCTGTGCTTCCGCTCGGTCTACGAGGGCAGCGCCCAGGGCAAGGAGGGGCGGGCCGCGGTGATGCCGGGCGGGGGCGGACGGGGCACGTTCCGCGCCGGCAGCTTCATGCAGTGGGTGCTGCCGTTCGCGGCGCCGTCGGCGGCGACGTGGATCGCGATGTTCGCCCAGCGCCACTTCCACGAGTTCGGCACCACCGAGGAGCAGCTGGCGCAGATCGCGATCAACGCCCGCAAGAACGCCGTCCTCAACCCCAAGGCCATCTACCGCGACCCGATGACGATGGACGACTACCTGGCCGCCCGGATGATCTCGACGCCCCTGCGCCTCTACGACTGCGACGTGCCCTGCGACGGCGGCACCGCGGTGATCGTGTCGAAGGCCGACACCGCCGCCGACCTGCGCAAGCCCCCGATCCAGGTGGAGGCGGTCGGCACCGCCATCCACGGCCGGCCGTCGTGGGACCAATTCGACGACCTCACCACCATGGCGTGCCGCGACGCCGGCACCCACCTGTGGAACCGCACCGACCTCAAGCCCTCCGACGTGCAGCTGGCCGAGATGTACGACGGGTTCAGCTTCATCACCATGGCGTGGCTCGAGGCGATGAAGTTCTGCGGCCGGGGCGAGTCGGGGCCGTTCATCGAGGGCGGGGAGCGCATCGCGCTCGACGGCGAGCTCCCGCTCAACACCCACGGCGGCCAGCTGTCGGCGGGCCGGCTGCACGGCTACGGCTTCCTCCACGAGGCGTGCGTGCAGCTCTGGGGCGAGGCGGGCGACCGTCAGGTTCCCGGCGAGCCCGAGGTCGGCGTGGCCGCGGCCGGTGGCGGTCCCCTCGCCGGTGTGCTGCTGCTGACGCACCGGCGGTAACGCGGGTGGACGCCCGGCGGTTCGTCGTCGCGCTCCTGGTGATCTGCGGCGCGGCGTTCGTGCTGCGCACGGTCTACGTCGTTTCCGTGACGCAGGACGAGACCGTGGCCTACGACGCGTTCTACTACCAGAGCGAGGCCGAGACGGTCGGGCGGGGCAAGGGGTTCGTCACGCCGTTCGGGGGCGAGGAGAACGCCGATCATCCGCCGCTGACGGTGTTGACGCTCGCGCCGGTCGCCCGGGTCAGCGACGGCAGTGAGCTCGCCATGCGCATGACGGTCGTGCTCGCCGGCGTGGGCGTGGTCGCGCTGGTCGGACTGCTGGGCCGGGAGGTCTCGGGACCGCGCGCCGGGCTGCTCGCGGCCGCCATCGCCGCGCTCTACCCGAACCTCTGGATGAACGACGGATTGCTCATGGCGGAGACGTTCGCGGCGCTGACGGTGGCGGGGACGCTGTACGCGACCGTGCTGCTAGTGCGGGCGCCGTCATGGCGCCACGCCCTCGGTGCCGGCGTCGGGAGCGGGCTGGCGATGCTGGCGCGCGGCGAGCTCGCGCTTCTGATCCCGTTGGTCGTGCTTCCCGCGGTGGTGCTGCTCCGGGGCACATCCCGCGAGACGCGACTCCGACTGGCGGGGATCGTGGTCGGGGCGGCGGTGCTCGTGATCTCGCCCTGGGTGGCCTACAACCTCTCCCGGTTCGACCGGCCGGTCTTCCTCTCGAACGGCGACGGCGGGGTGCTGCTCGGCGCCAACTGCGACGACGTCTACTCCGGCGACGGCATCGGCTACTGGAGCCTCACGTGCTCCGCCGACGTTCCTATGAAGGGACGCGACAAGTCCGAGGTCTCTGACGCGCAGCGCGAGAAGGCGTTCGACTACATCGGCGACCACCCCAGCCGGGTACCGGTGGTCGTCGCGGCCCGGGTCGGAAGGACGTTCAGCCTGTACGCCCCGGGACAGTCCGCCGACCTGGCGGTGGGGGAGGGGCGCCCGCACGGGCTCTCGTTGATCGGCGCCCTGCTGTTCTGGTTGCTGGTGCCGCTGGCGGTGGTCGGCGGACTGAGATTGCGGCGCGACCCCGCGCTCGTGCCACTGCTGGGCCCGTTCGTGCTCGTGCTCGTGGTGGCGGCGGCGTTCTACGGCGCGGTGCGGTTCCGGGTCCCGGCCGAGGTGTCGCTCGTCGTGCTGGCCGGGATCGGGGCGGATCGGCTACTTGCTCGGTACGCCCAATAGTGTCGACCGCCGTGTCGCGCTTTGATCCCCGCACCTGGAGCCGCTTCGGGCGCGTGCTCCTGGTCATCACCATCGTCGGGCTGGGGATCCGGGTCGCCTACGTCGTGGGCGCCAAGCTCGACGAGGGCACCAACATCGGCGACCAGATCTTCTACAACGCCGCCGCCAACCGCCTCGCCTGGGGCGACGGGTTCGTCGAGCCGTTCGACCCGCACCCGCCGCCGCTGCTCGGCTCCGACCCCGCCGCCGACCACCCGCCGCTGACGATCCTCGTGCTCACGCCGGTGTCGTTGCTCACCCACGACAGCCCCAACGCCCATCGCTTCACGATGGTCGCCTTCGGGACCGCCACGATCGTGCTGATCGGCCTGCTCGCCCGCCAGCTCGCCGGTGAGCGCGCCGGCCTGATCGCGGCCGGGATCGCCGCCATCAACCCGAACCTGTGGGTGAACGACGGGCTGATCATGTCGGAGTCGCTCAGTGCGCTGGTCGTGACCGTCGCGCTGTTCCTCACCTACCGGTTCCTGCGTACTCCGAGCCTGAAGCTTGCACTCTGGCTCGGACTGGTCTGCGGGCTGGCCGCGCTGACGCGCGCCGAGCTCGTCCTGCTCGTCCCCTTCCTGCTCGTCCCCGCCACACTGCTGGCGCGCCCCACCGATCGCCGCCTGCGGCTGCGACTCGCCGCCGCCGGGACCGGCGTCGCGCTGGCGGTGATGCTGCCGTGGGTCGCGTACAACATGAGCCGCTTCGACGGGCCCGTGTACCTCTCGACCAACGACGGGATCGCGCTGCTGGGCTCGAACTGCGAGACCGTCTACCTCGGTGAAGACACGGGTCTCACCGACCTGAACTGCCTGAAGGGCAACCCGCCCGGCGACCAGTCGGTCGACAGCCGCATCTACCGCGATCGCGCCCTCGACTACATGAGCGAGCACAAGGGACGCGCAGTCGTGGTGACCATGGCCCGGGTCGGGCGCACGTGGAGCCTGTTCCGGCCGCTCGACATGCTCGACTACAACGAGGGCGAGGCGCGCGAGCGCTGGGTCACGTCGCTCGGGCTCGTCGCGTTCTATCCGCTTCTGTTGCTGGCGGTGTACGGCGTCGTCGTGGCCCGCCGGAGACGCATCACGCAATGGCCGCTGCTGGTGCCGATCGCGATCGTGACGATCGCGTCGGCGGCGACTTACGGCCAGACCCGCTTCCGGGTGCCGGCGGAGCCCAGCCTGGTGGTGCTGGGTGCCATCGGGCTCGCGGCGCTCGTGACGTCACGCTCGCCTGCCGTCCCGGTCCTCTCTTCTGAGGCGAGGCAGAA
>JBQTGU010000075.1:0-48963 GCA_052390575.1 Actinomycetota bacterium
CCCGAGGAGCCGTGGCGCGTCTTCGGTACCGGCTCGTTCTTCCGCCTGTGGCTCTCGCAGGTGCTCTCGAGCCTGGGCGACTGGATCGGCCTGCTCGCGATCCTGGCGCTGGCCAACACCGTCTCGAAGAGTAACGCCGCCGCCCTCAGCCTGGTCATGGTGGCGCGCATGCTGCCCGGGTTCCTGCTCGCACCGCTGTGCGGCGCGTTGGTCGACCGGCTCGACCGCAAGCGCGTCATGGTCGTCACCGACGTTGCCCGCGCGGTCCTGCTCGCGCTCCTCCCGTTCGTCGACACCCTGCTCGGGCTGGTGATCGCGTCGTTCGTCCTCGAGCTGTTCGCGCTCTTCCGCGGGCCCGCCACCGCCGCGACCGTGCCCCACCTCGTGAAGGAGGAGAACCTCGCCCAGGCCAACTCGCTGTCGCTGGTGGCGGCGTTCGGGACGTTCCCCGCCGGGGCCCTCATCTTCGCCAGCCTCGCCAGCCTCGCCGACTGGCTTGGCGGGTTCAACGCCCTCGACTTCCTCAAGCTCGACCGCGAGTCGATCGCGCTCTACTTCGACGCCCTCGCGTTTGCGGCGTCGGCGCTCATCACAATGACGCTGCCCATCCCGAAGGCCCATCTCGACGGGTCGGGGCAGCGCATCAAGGTCACCCAGACCCTGCGCGACATCAAGGAGGGGGTGCAGTTCATCGCCGGTCACGAGCTCGTCCGGGGCGTGATCTACGGCCTCGCCGGCGGATTGCTGGGCGGCGGGATGATCATCCCGCTCGGGCCGGTGTTCTCGGACCGGGTCCTGCACGAGGGCACGTCGGGGTTCGGGCTGCTGATGTTCGCGCTCGGGTTGGGCGCCGCGATCGGTGTGATCACGCTCGTACTGGTCCAGAAGCGGGCACCACTCGAGACCGTGTTCTGGGTGGCGGTCGTCGCCACCGGCGGCGGCATCGTGGCGGCGGCATCGTTCTCCGCGCTGGTGGCGGCGATGTTCGTGACCGTGTTCGTGGGTGCGGCTGCCGGCACCGCCTACGTGTCCGGTTTCACGCTCCTCCAGCGCCACTCGTACGACGAGGTTCGCGGGCGCACGTTCGCCGCGCTCTACACGCTCATCCGCGTGTGTCTCCTCTTCTCCCTCACGGTCACCCCGCTGTTGGCAGGCGCGTGCGACGAGTTGTCGCAGGCCCTCTTCGACGACGGCGTAGTCGAGATCGGCGGCCAGGCGATCGGCCTGCCCGGAGTGCGGCTGGCGCTCTGGATCGGCGGAGTCATCGCGCTCGGGGCCGGTTTCGTCGCCCGGCGCGAGATGATCCAGGCCCACCGCAAGGAGCGCCTGTGACGCCCGGGCACTTCGTCGTCCTCGAGGGCGGCGACGCCAGCGGCAAGAGCACGCAGGCCCGGCGGCTGGCGTGGCGGCTCGAGGCCGCGGGACGGACCGTCGTCGAGACCTTCGAGCCCGGCGCGACCGAAGTGGGACGGCACATCCGGGCCCTGCTGCTCGAGGGCCCCGATCACATCGAGCCCCGCGCCGAAGCGTTGCTCCTGGCGGCGGACCGCGCCCAGCAGGTCGCCGAGGTGATCCGGCCCGCACTCGATCGGGGCGACGACGTCGTGAGCGACCGCTACGTACCGTCGTCGCTCACGTACCAGGGCGTCGGTCGGGGGCTCGGCGTCGAGGTCGTCGACCAGATCAACCAGGTGGCGACCGGCGGTCTCGAGCCCGACGTGGTCGTCGTGCTCGACGTCACCGACGAGCTCGCCACCGAGCGACATCTGGGACCGCCCGACCGACTCGAGCGCGCCGGGGCCGAGTTCCATGCCACGGTGCGCCAGGCGTACCGCGACCTGGCCGCCGAGCGCGGCTGGGTCGTTGTCGACGGCTCGGGTAACGAGGACGAGGTGGGCGAGCGGGTCTGGCAGGCCGTGAACGAGCGCCTCGATCTCGCGTCGTAGAGTCCGACGCAGTGAGCGGCTGGGACCAGGTCCGGGGACAGGACCGCGCCGTGACGCTGCTGCAGCAGGCGGCGGAGCGACCGGTGCACGCCTACCTACTGGTGGGACCGCGCGGGGCGGGCGTCGAGGAGGCGGCGCGCTGTTTCGGCGCCGCGCTCATTGCCCCGGGCGACGACGAGCGCGCCTGGGACCTCGCCCGCCGCGGCCGGCATCCCGATGTCGTCGAGTTCGAGCCGACCGCGACCACCTACTCCGTCAACGACGACGTGCGCGATCGCATGATCCCGGAGGCGTACCGCAGCCCGATCGAGGGGGAGCGCAAGGTCGTCGTGATCTACGAGGCCGAGCGGCTCCGGCGGGCGAACAACGACGCCGCCGCCAACGCGTTGCTCAAGACCCTGGAGGAGCCGCCCGACCGGACGGTGATGGTGCTGGTCACCGCTTATCCCGACGAGTTGCCCGAGACCGTCCGGTCGCGCTGCCAGCGCATCGACTTCGGCTCGCTCGACGAACCCACCATCCGCGCGAGCCTCGAGGAGGCCGGAGTCGTCGCCGACCGGGCCGCGACCGTGGCCCGCTTGGCGGGAGGACGCCTCGATCGGGCCCGGGCCCTGGCCGGCCGGCTCGGTCCCCTCCGCGATGCGTTCGTCGACGCAGCCGCCAACCTCGACGGCACCGGCGCGGCCGTGGCCGAGCAGCTCGAACGGCTCAACCAGGCCATCGCGGCGGCCGTCGCCGAGCTCGAGGCCGCGCACGACCAGGAGGTCGCGGAGCTCGCCGACGAGTTGGAGAGCGCCGGCTATCCCGACCGGACCGCCAACGCTCTCAAGAAGCGGCTCGGCGAGCGCCAGAAGCGCGAGCACCGCCGGGCGCGTCTCGAGGCGCTGGTCGAGGGGATCACCTCGCTCGAGACCGTGTACCGCGACGCGCTCGCCGGTCCCGACGCCCCCGCGCTCAACACCGACCGCCCGCTGCTGAGCGCCGGGCCGCGCGGCTGCGACCGCGCGCTTCGGGCCTGTCGCGCCGCGCGCGACGCACTCGGCGAGTTCAACCCCAACGAGGGGCTGCTGCTCGAGCGACTCCTGCTCCATCTTCCTGGCTCGGCGGTGAAGCTGTCCTTGTAACCTGAGCGTTCCGCCGGGGTAGCTCAGTCGGCAGAGCAGCTCACTCGTAATGAGCAGGCCAGGGGTTCGAGTCCCCTCCCCGGCTCCGTCTCAGGAGGACGGCGACAGATCGCAGGGCGTCGCCGCGAACGCGCCGGTGTGCGAGAGCTTGCCCGCGCCGCTGACGTACGGGATCGTCTGTGCCAGCACCTGCGTGTCGGTCATGAGCCCGATGTGGCTGATCCCGCAGGTGAAGTAGAAGGTGACCTCGTCGCCGGGCGGGCGGCGCGGGTTCGTTCCCTGGATGGCCGAGAAGACCGGGACGTTCCCGCCGCCGTTGACGTAGCGGATCTGCCCGGTCGGGTCGTCGCCGCCCCCGCCGTCGGGCCACACGGTGCAGCCGCTGCAGGTCTGTCCCGCGGTGTCCATGCCTGCACCGACCACACCAACGAAGTCGCGGATTCCCCCGGTGTCGAAGCCGACGTCGGGAGCGGCCGCCGCCGCCACCTCGTAGAGCTCCCGAGCGCGGCACGGGAACGTGTCGGACTGCGGGCAGACCGTGAACTGCTGCTCGACGACGCCGGATACGTCGTCGAGGGGTATCCACTTGGATGCCCCGGCGCTGTCGGGCGCCGCCAACCAGTGGCTTCCATTGCTGGCGACCTGGTCGTCGTAGGCGCGGGTCGGCATGAGCGTGTAGATGCCCGGCGCGCTCTGGAACACCGCCTTTACGCTGTCGGTGCCGATCGTCTGGGTCAGGAACCCGAGACCGGGCTGGATCTCGCCGAACCCGGGGTGCGTCCATGCCTCGGCGACGCCCCACCACGGCCCGGCCACGCTGAGGAAGCGGCCCACGCGGTCGCCCGGGCTGCCGTCCTGGTCGGCGTAGCGCATCCATTCGCGGAACAGGATGTTGCCGAACGAGTGGGCGACGACGGCGGCCTTCACCCCCGCCTTGCCCGTGACGCGTGGGATGGTCTCGTCGAGGTCCTTGGCCTGGTCGGCGGGCGACTTGCGCCAGTCCCAGGCGAAGTTGACCACCGCTCGCTTCGCGTCACTCGGCTCCTGCTGCGCGAGGCCGAGGGCGAAGGTCGAGTACGCGTTGACGGCGAAGCTCGGGCACGAGACCGGCTCGGGGTTCACCGCCTGGGCTTCCGGTGCGCACCACATGGGACTGAGCGGTCGTGGCTCGTGCTCGGCGGCAGTGCCCGAGCGGTACGACTCCGACCCGCACGCCGCCGACGAGGTTGTCCGGCTCTCGATGTCGCCACCGCTCCCGGAGTTGACGAGCGCGAGGTCGCCGAACGGCGGGTTCCAGCTCGAGATGTCGGACGCGGTCCCGGGCCAGAGGCTCGTGGTCGTCGAGTCGGGAGCACCGCACCCGAGCTCTGAGGCGACCAGCCCCGGGAGGAACACGATCGGCGCCCGCGCGGGGTCGTAGGAGAGGTCGGGGGAGTCCTTCGAGTCGCTGCAGCCGACGGCGGCGAGCGCCGCCAGGCAGAAGTGGACGACGACGATCCGTCGGAGCATCACACCTTCCTAGCGGACAGCCCGGGTTAGGTTTCGGACCGCGTGGGACGCAGCCTCCGCACCCGCCTCTCGACCGTCGTCGGCTTCTTCGGGTTGGCCGCACTGGTGGTTCGAGGGTGGACGTCCGACGACGTTTCGACCGCCGCCGCGGTGGCGGCGACGGCGCTGTTCGGCGTGATCGTCCTGCTCTTCGCCTGGTGGGTGATCGACGACTGGCTCCTGCAGCGCGAGGAGACGGCCGAGCGCCCGCCGCTCGGCCACCCGCCGAGTGACCACCGACCCATCGATGTCGGCCGGCTCGTGCTGACCCGAGGCCGCGGCTTCCGCTCCGGCGCCGGTGCCGCCCTGCTCATGCTCGCCCACGAGGGGATCGTCGACATCGACGGCCTCGACTCGCACCGGTACGTCCTTCGCATCCCGCCCGACGCCCGGGGCCCGACCGCGACCGAGAACGAGATCCTCGACGAGTTCCGCGAGACGGTTGCCGCCGGTGCCACGGTGGAGCTCGTCGGTCCACCGCTGCCGACACGCGATTGGGGCCCCCGGGACTTCCGGATCATCAACGACGTCACCAAGCGCCTGATCGCCGAGGGGCTCCTGCGGTCTCGACACTGGGCCCTGGTCGTCCCCCCGCTGGCGATCGCCATCGTCCCCCTCACTGTGGGAGCCGGCGCCGGCCTGCTGGTCGACTCCCTCGGCGGGCTCGCCGCCGGCTTCATCATGTTCCTCGCGGCGGCGGGCTACGCCTACACGCTGACCCGCGAGGGGCGGACGCTGCGGCGGAGCTGGCTCGCCTATGCCCGGTGGCTGCGCGACAACAGCGAGCTGGAGCGGGTAGGGCCGCCGGGCGTCGCGATCTGGGGCGTCCACCTCGCCTACGCCACGGTGCTCGGGTCCGCGCCGACCGCGGCGCGCGCTCTCTCGTCCTCGTAGACGCGGCACGCCCGCGCTTCGTCGGATACTCTCCCGCCACGACGACGGCGCTGCCTGCTCCACCCGATGGGAGAGCCGCAGCCTTCCCCGCTGTCGCCGCGGACGAACTGTTCCGCAGGGCCGATGGGAAGACGATGGCAGAGCGCGATGCCGCCACGTCGAGGCGCGAGATCCGGCGCAACGAGCGCTGTCCCCGCTGCGGTGAGAACGGGGCGACCGTGCGGGCGCGGGTGTTCGAAGACGAGTCCGGGCACGTGCACGGCACCGGCACGATCGAGCTCGCCTGGTGCCGCAACGGCTGCCACCGCCGGACCCACCGGTAAATCCCCCGAGGGAGACTCTCCGTAGTCCTGCACGCGCGGTCCGTTGTCGCCTGTCGTACAGTTCCGGCGCACCGGCTGCCGATATAGGAGGACAGCCGACGAGGGAACGATGGGGGAGACGATGCGCGGAGTTCGTCGAGGCCTTGCGGTCATGCTCGGGGTGGTCGTCGCGGTGGCGGCCCTGACGGCGTGCCAGCCGGCCAAGAAGGGTTCCGGCGGCGCGCCCAACCTCAACGTCAACGTCATCCTGGGTGGCCTCAACAACCCGTGGGACCTGGCGTTCGCGCCCGACGCGGTCTTCTTCACCGAGCGGACGGGCACGATCAACGCCATCCTGACCAACGGCCAGCGGGTCATCCTCGGCACCCCTGGCGACGTGAAGCCCGGTGGTGAAGGCGGCATGCTCGGCATCGCCGTCGACCCGAACTACGCCTCCAACCGCGTCATCTACACCTGCTACTCATCGACCGCGCTCGATAATCGCATCGTGGCCTGGACAGTCGCGGGAGACTTCTCGGGTCTGGGCGGGCCCTTTCCCATCGTCACCGGCATGCCCTACAACAACTCCTCGGTCGGCCGGCACTCGGGTTGCCGCCTCAAGATCGGGCCCGACGGGTTTCTGTGGGCGGGCACCGGCGACGCCGCGATGTGCAACAACTCGCAGAGCCTCGCGTCGCTAGGTGGGAAGGTGCTGCGCATCGACGGGAACGGAAACGGCGCGCCGGGCAACTTCAGCGGGCGGATCTACAGCTTCGGGCACCGCAACGTGCAAGGGCTCGCGTTCCGCGCCGACGGCCAGCCCTACAGCGTCGAGCACGGGCCCGACCGCGACGACGAGGTCAACATCGAGATCAACGGCGCCAACTACGGCTGGGCGCCCGGGTGTGCCTACAACGAGGGCGTCCCGATGACGGGTCCGGGCGGCCAGCCGGCCGTGTGGAGCTCGGGCGTCCCGACGATCGCGCCCTCTGGCGCGACCTTCCTCTCCGGTCCGCAATGGAAGGGGTGGGATGGCGCGCTCGCCGTCGCCGTCCTCAAGGCCCACCACCTGCACATCTACTTCGTCAACGCACAGGGTGGCATCAGCGGTGAGACCATCGTCCTGCCCAACAGCCCGCGCCTCCGCAGCGCGGTGCTCGGGCCCGACGGACACCTCTACATCACGACCGACGTCGGCGGAGGCGGCGGCCAGATCTGGCAGGTGGTGCCGAGCTAGGTACCCTTGCGGCGAGATGGCAGACCAGGCCCAGTTCGCCGAGCTCGCGATGCCGTACATGTCGGCGCTCTACTCGGCCGCGCTCAGGATGACCCGCAACCCGGCCGACGCCGAGGACCTGGTGCAGGAGACCTACCTGCGCGCCTACCGCGGGTTCGGCGGCTTCCGCGAGGGCACCAACCTCAAGGCCTGGCTCTACAAGATCCTGACCAACACCTTCATCAACACCTACCGGGCCAAGAAGCGCCGGCCCGAGGAGACCGACCTCGACGACACCGAGGACTTCTACCTCTTCCGACGTCTCGGCGGGTTGGAAGCGGCCGACGCCAGCCGCACCCCCGAGACCGAGGTCCTCGACTCCATGCCCGACGAGATGGTGAAGCAGGCGCTCGAGGCCCTGCCGGAGCAGTTCCGGATGGCGGTGCTGCTGGCCGACGTCGAAGGCTTCTCCTACAAGGAGATCGCCGAGATCATGGACGTCCCGATCGGCACGGTCATGAGCCGGCTGCACCGAGGAAGAAAGCAGCTCCAGAAGTCGTTGTGGCAGTACGCGGGGGAACGGGGCCTCCGCCCCGAGCCCGAGCGCCCCGAGCCCGAGCCGGCACCGCAAGCGGGGGGATGAGAGAGAGATGGACTGCGACAAGGCGATCCATCGGATCTACCACTACCTCGACGGCGAGCTGACGATCTGGCGCCGGCGCGCCATCGCCCGGCACCTCGACGAGTGTCCGCCGTGCGCCGAGGGCTTCGACTTCGAGATCGAGCTGCGCCAGGTGATCGCGTCGAAGTGCCGCGACGAGGTGCCGCCGGAGCTCAAGCGCCGAATCGCCGCCGCCCTCGGCGAACCGCTACCCGACGAGCCCTCGGAGACCCCGTGATCGAGGTGCTGGCGAAGGAATCGCAGAAGTTCTGGTTCTACTGGATCGCGCCCATCCTCGTGCTGAGCACGATCGGTCTGATCGCCTTCCTCGCCCTCGGCTACTACATCCGCGTGCTCCGGCCGAAGTACCGGGGCCGGTAGCGGTGGCGGAGCCGGCCACCGACCGCCCCGACCCCGTCGACTGGGCCCTGGCCGAACGCGTCGCCCGTCGCTTCGCCGGGCGCGAGCCGCTGGCGTCGTCGTACCTGAGCAAGTCGCTGCGTCCCGACTTCGACGCGGTGACCACCGAGGCCGAGGAGCTCGTCGCCGCCCACACCGGGCTGCGGGCGCCCGGGCCTGCCCGCGCCGAGGTGCTCGACCGCCGCGGTTGGGTGAGCGCGAACGTCGCGTCGATGCAGCGCATGCTGGCGCCGCTCACCGCCCGCATCGGCGAACGCATGGGCTCGAGCCCGATCGCGCCGGTCGGCCGCCGGATCGCCGGCACCGAGATGGGGGTGCTGCTCGGGTACCTCGCCCAGCGGGTGCTGGGCCAGTACGACCTGCTCGTCCCCGACGGCGACGGTGACAACGACGCCGAGCCGGCCGACGGCGACGCCGTCTACTACGTGGGCTCGAACGTCCTCGTGCTCGAGAAGCGCTACGCCTTCCCGCCGCGCGACTTCCGGCGCTGGATCGCACTGCACGAGGTGACGCACCGGGCCCAGTTCACCGGCGTGCCCTGGCTCAAGGGCCACTTCCTCTCGCTGGTCGAACGCTCACTCACGATGGTCGACCCCGATCCCCGCCGGCTCGTCCAGGCGATGGTGCGCGCCGCCGACGAGATCCGCCGGGGCCGCAACCCGCTCGACGAGGGCGGGCTGGTCGGCCTGCTCGCCTCGCCCGAGCAGCGGGGCGTGCTGGCCGAGGTGCAGTCGCTCATGTCCCTGCTCGAGGGGCACGGCAACGCGGTCATGAACGCGCTGGGTCGCGAGCACGTCGGCGGGCAGGAGCGCATGGCGCGGATCCTCCAGGCGCGTCGACGCGCCCGCGGCCTCGCCGGCGTGCTGCACAAGCTTCTGGGCCTCGACTCGAAGATGCGCCAGTACGAGATCGGAGAGGCGTTCGTGGCCGGGGTCGAGCAAGCCGGCGGCCCCCGAGCGATCGACGCCGCCTGGCGCGGTCCCGAGTCGCTTCCGAGCGCCGAGGAGTTGACCCAGCCGGAGCAGTGGCTGGCGCGGGTGGGCGCGGGAGTCGCCAGCGTTCAGTAGCGCCTCCCTCCCTGGTCGCGCTCGCTCGGCGGCCGGGATACCCGGCCGCCGCCCTCCGGGCCGCTCGCCGCTCCCGCGCAATTCACGACACCGGTCGCGCGCTGGCACGTCTGCCGGTAGCCTCAAGGCGTGCCCCTGGTCTTGGTCGTCGACGACGATCCCGACATCGTCGAGTTGATCCAACTCAACCTCGAGCTCTCAGGGCACCGCGTGATCACCGCCGCTGACGGCCAGGCGGCGCTCGACGCGCTGCAGCGGGAGACGCCGGATGCGATCCTCCTCGACCTGATGATGCCCGGGCTCGACGGTTGGGCCGTGATCGACAAGCTCAAGGCGCGCTCCGACCGCGAGCTGTCGGAGATCCCGGTGTTCATGGTGACGGCCCTCGCCGAACCCCAGAACCGGCTGCGGGGCGGCATCGAAGGTGCCCTCCGCTACATCACCAAACCGTTCGACCCCGCCAAGCTGGCGGAGATGATCGCCGACGCCATCAGCCCGGGGGCACCCCCCGAGCCCGAGCAGCGCCGGCGGGTCCAGCAGGCCGCGATGGAGGAGTTGGCCCGCCGCAACCGCCGCGAGCAGCCCTGACCCGTGAGCCGGTAGGGATGGCGCTGGTCCTCGTCGTCGACGACGAACCCGACATCCGCGAGCTGATCCAGATGAACCTCGAGCTGGCGGGGTACCGGGTCATCACCGCGGCCGACGGGAGGCAGGCGCTCGAGGCGGTGCAGCGCGAAACGCCCGACGCAATCCTGCTCGACTTGATGATGCCGGAGGTCGACGGCTGGGAAGTCCTCGACCAGCTCAAGTCGGGCTCGGGTCGGGACCTGTCGGAGATCCCGGTGTTCATGGTGACGGCACGGTCCGAACCGCAGAACCGGCTGCGGGGTGGCATCGAGGGCGCGCTCCGCTACATCACCAAGCCGTTCGATCCGGCCAAGCTCGTCGACATGCTGGGCGACGCGCTCGCACCCGGCGCGCCGCCCGAGCCCCAGCAGCGTCGCGAAGTGCAGCAGTCCGCGCTCGAAGAGCTGGCCCGCCGCGAGACCGGCGGCGGCGGTGAGCCCGCCGCCACGCCCGAGCCGCGGGTGCGCCTCACCCGGCTCGAGCACGCGCCCAGCTCGTCGAGCCCGTCGCCGCGGCTGCGCAACGCCCGCGAGAAGATCGCGGAGCTCTCGGCCAAGCAGCGTCAGCTGCTCGAGGCGCTCGCCACCCGCACGCCTGTCACCGGCGTGGCTCAGCAGCTCGGCATGAGCCGCAGCAACATCTACGCGAGCCTCCGTCGCATCGCACGCCGGCTCGGGCTCAAGGGCACCAACGAGCTTCTCGCGCTGCTTCGCCAGGGCGCCCTGCTCGGGCCCGGAGGCGGTCCGGGCGGCGGCGGCGCGGGGTCGTGAGCGCATCGCCATCTCTCGGTCGGGAGGCGCCCGCCCCCGCGGTGCTCGCTCCGTGGCGGGCGCGGCTGCGCGACCTCGACGGCATCGAGCCGCCCGTCGTCGTGGCCTGCTCGGGCGGGCCCGATTCGCTCGCCTTGCTGGCGCTGGCAGTCGACGCCGGCCTCGAGCCCATCGCGGTCCACGTCGACCACGGCCTGCGCGCCGGCAGCGATGCCGAGGCCGCGCTGGTCGCCGGTGCGGCCGAGCGCTTCGGCGCCCGGTTCCACGGCGAGCGGGTCACGGTCGAGCCCGGCGCCAACCTCGAGGCCCGCGCCCGCGACGCCCGCTACGAAGCGCTCGAGCGAGCGCAGGACGCGCTTGGGGCGACCGCGGTGCTCGTCGGGCACACCGCCGACGACCAAGCCGAGACCGTCCTGCTCAACCTGCTGCGGGGGAGCGCGACCGCCGGGCTCGGCGGCATGCCCGGGCGGCGGGGCCCCATCGTGCGCCCGCTGCTCGCGCTCCGACGCGTCGACACCATCGAGGTGTGCGCGCGTCTCGGCCTCACCCCGTTCGACGACCCGATGAACGCCGATCTCGGGTTCCGGCGGGTACAGCTGCGGCGGGAGATCATCCCGGCGCTCGAACGCGCCGCCGGTCGCGATCTCGTGGCCGTGCTCGCCCGGCAGGCCGACGTGCTGCGGGCCGAATCCGACTTCCTGGACGGGCTCGCTCGCGCCGCCTGGCCACCGGGCGACGGGACCGCGCCCGCCGCGCCTCTGGCGGCCATGCCGCTCGTGCTCGCGCGGCGGGCCGTGCGGTGCTGGCTGGGCCGGCCGCCCCCGTCGCTCGACGAGGTGGACCGGGTGCTCGCGGTGGCCCGGGGCGAGGCCCGCGCCACCGAGCTCGCCGGTGGGCGCCGGGTGCGGCGCAGCCGGGGCCAGCTGCACGCCGAGCCGTCCGGCCCGTCGCCCAGACGGAGCGAAGCGGAGCCGTGCTCGGATGAGCGGGATGGCGGAGCGGAGCGACCCATGAAGACGGACGGGTAGCGTCGCATCCCGTGAACGATCCGGACCTTGGCAAGGTCGTCGTCACCGAGGACGAGCTCCAGCAGCGCGTGCGTGAGCTCGGCAAGGAGCTGACGTCCGACTACGACGGTCGGCCGGTGCTCCTGGTCGGGGTGCTGAAAGGGGCGTTCATGTTCATGAGCGACCTCGCCCGGGCGATCGACCTCCCGGTCGAGTTCGACTTCATGTCGGTGGCGTCGTACGGCTCCGCCACCCGGACGAGCGGGGTGGTGCGGATCCTCATGGACCTCGACCTCGACCTCTCGCAGCGCCACGTCGTGATCGTCGAGGACATCGTCGACTCCGGCCTGACCCTCGCCTACCTGCGCAAGAACCTGGCCGCCCGGGGTCCGGCCTCGCTCGAAGTCTGCGCGCTCCTCCTCAAGGAGGGCCTCCAGAAGGTCGATCCCGACATCAAGTACGTGGGGTTCCGGATCCCGCCGGACTTCGTCGTCGGCTACGGCCTCGACGTCGGCCAGCGCTACCGGAACCTGTCGTACATCGTCGAGTACACCGGTCCCGACGCCGAGTGACAACAACGTGACCATCCCGCCAGGAGCGCGGGTACCCTAGAAAGCCCGTCCGCCTGGAGAACGCGTGAGTAAGGCTCGTCGCAGCACCATCGTCTACGTCGCTGTCGCTCTCGTGGGCGGC
Organism: Actinomycetota bacterium; assembly: GCA_052390575.1. GTDB lineage: Bacteria > Actinomycetota > Acidimicrobiia > IMCC26256 > JACDBD01 > JBPCMN01. The sequence continues at coordinate 12,276 of JBQTGU010000075.1, forward strand.
ATCCTGATCTGGCAGCTGTTCCTGTCGCGGGGCGAGGGGCGTGAACAGCTCGACATCAACGCGTTCTCGACGCGGCTCGACGACGGTGAGGTGGCGGAGGCGACGCTCCTCGACCGCGACCACAAGATCAGGGGCGAGCTCACCGACGGGACCCAGTACGAGGTGAAGTTCCCCGAGGAATACACGGACGAGATCACCGACCAGATCCGCGACGCCGACGTCGCGAAGTTCGACGTCGACGCGCAGAAGGCGAACCGGTGGGTCGACTTCCTCTGGAGCTTCCTGCCGATCATCCTGATTCTCCTCGTCGTCTTCTGGTTCCTGAGCCGCTTCCAGGGCGGCGGCGGGGTCATGCGCTTCGGGAAGTCGCGGGCCAAGCCGGTGTCGAAGGACCTGCCCAAGACCACGTTCGCCGACGTCGCCGGCCTCGACGAGGCGGTCGAGGAGCTCGTGGAGATCAAGGACTTCCTCGAGTCGCCGACGAAGTTCGTCGACATGGGGGCGAAGATCCCCAAGGGCGTTCTGCTCTACGGGCCGCCCGGGACCGGCAAGACGCTCCTCGCCAAGGCGGTCTCGGGCGAGGCCGGCGTGCCGTTCTTCTCGATCAGCGGCTCCGACTTCGTCGAAATGTTCGTCGGGGTGGGCGCGTCACGCGTGCGCGACCTGTTCGAGCAGGCGAAGGAGGCCGCACCCGCGATCATCTTCATCGACGAGATCGACGCCGTCGGCCGTCACCGCGGCGCCGGCCTCGGGGGTGGTCACGACGAGCGTGAGCAGACCCTCAACCAGATGCTGGTCGAGATGGACGGCTTCGACCAGAAGGCCGGCGTCATCCTCATTGCCGCGACGAACCGTCCCGACATCCTCGACCCCGCGCTCCTGCGTCCCGGCCGTTTCGACCGCCAGATCGTGGTCGACCGGCCCGACCTCGCGGGTCGCAAGGCGATCCTGCGGGTGCACGCGAGCAAGAAGCCGCTCGCCGAGGGCGTCGACCTCGACGTCATCGCCCGCCGCACTCCCGGCTTCACCGGCGCCGACCTCGCCAACCTCATGAACGAGGCCGCGCTGCTGGCGGCCCGCTACGACCTCAAGCTCATCGGCACCCACCAGCTCGAGGAGTCGATCGACCGCGTGATGGCCGGACCCGAGCGCAAGAGCCGGCTGATCTCCGACCGGGAGAAGCGGGTCATCGCCTACCACGAGGGTGGGCACGCGCTCGTCGCGCACGCGCTCCCGAACACTGACCCGGTGCACAAGGTGTCGATCATCCCGCGGGGTCGGGCGCTCGGCTACACGCTCACGCTGCCGCTGGAAGACAAGTTCCTCGTGACCCGCAGCGAGCTCGTCGACGAGCTGTCGATGCTGTTGGGCGGACGGAGTGCCGAGGAGCTGATCTTCTCCGACCCGACGACCGGCGCCCAGAACGACATCGAGCGGGCCACCGCCATCGCCCGCCAGATGGTGATGGAGTACGGCATGAGCGACACGCTCGGGCCGCTGCGGTTCGGGCAGCCCCGCGGGGAGGTGTTCCTCGGGCGAGACCTCGCCAACACTCCCGACTACTCCGACGAGGTCGCCGCCAACATCGACGCCGAGATCCGCCGGCTCATCGAATCGGCCCACCAGAAGGCCCACCAGATCCTCGAGACCAACCGGGACGTCCTCGACCACCTTGCCAGCGAGCTCATCGCCAACGAGACGCTCGAGACCGACCGGGTGCAGGACATCTTCACCGCGGTGCAGCCGTGGACCGCCGTCCCCGAATCGGGCGCGGGGCGGGCGTCGTCGGCCGCCGCGAGCCCGGTCACCCCGAAGGCGGGTAGAACCAAGCGGTGACCGACCAGCCGCTCCACGCCGTCACCCCCGATGGCGCGGCCGAGCCGACGGGTGCGATCGACAAGCCCCGCATCGAGCGGGCGGTGCGGGAGATCCTCGAGGCGATCGGCGAGGACCCCGACCGCGACGGGCTGCGCTTCACCCCCCGGCGCATCGCCGACATGTACGAGGAGATCTTCGCCGGGCTGCACGACGACCCGCGTCGGCATCTCGTCACCACGTTCGAAGCCGAGCACGACGAGATGGTCATGGTGCGCGACATTCCCCTATACGGGATCTGTGAACATCACCTCGTCCCGTTCGCGGGGCGCGCCCACGTCGCGTACATCCCGGGTGACGACGGGCGCATCACCGGGTTGTCGAAGCTGGCCCGGCTCGTCGACGGTCTCGCCAAGAGGCCTCAGGTGCAGGAGAAGCTCACGACCCAGATCGCCGACGCCCTCATGCAGGCGCTCGAGCCCCTCGGAGTGTTCGTCGTGATCGAAGCCGAGCACCTCTGCATGTCGATGCGGGGGGTCAAGAAGCCGGGATCGCTCACGATCACGTCGGCGGTACGGGGCATCTTCAAGGACAACGCCGCCACCCGGGCCGAGGCCATGAGTTTCGTGGGCCAGCCCGGGCTCCGGCCTTGACGGGAACCCGCGAGGGCGTCGGGAGCGTTTCGAGAGTGTGGTCGGCCGCGTAGCTCTTCTCGTCGCGGGCCTCGCCGTGCTCGGCGCCGGGTGCGACGCCGGCTCGGAGGACGCCGAGAACGGTTCCAAGTCACCGCCGTCAGCCGAACCCCCGGCACCGCCGCCGGACGTCGTGGAGGCATGTCGCGTGATCTACCAGCGTCTTCCCCCGGCGACGAGAGAGGCGACGACCGAGGACGATTACATCGAGAGTTGCGTGGCGAGAGCGAGCGGGAAGCCCGACCCCGGAATACCGCCGACAACCTGAGCCACCCGCGCGAAGCGACGGTACGCTGCGCCCGTGTTCACCTGGGGGAGCGTGTGCGGGACGCGACCGGCGGTGATGGGGGTCGTGAACGTCACCCCGGACTCGTTCTCCGACGGCGGTCAGTGGCTCGACGCCGGCCGGGCCATCGCCCACGGACTCGACCTCGTCGCGGCGGGGGCTGATCTCCTGGACGTCGGCGGTGAGTCGACCCGCCCCGGCGCCCAGCCGGTCCCCGCCGACGAGGAGCGTCGCCGGGTCGTGCCCGTGATCGAGCGGCTCGTGGCCGAGGCGGCCGTGCCCGTGAGCGTCGATACCACCAAGGCCGAGGTCGCGGCGGCTGCGATCGAGGCCGGGGCCGCGATCGTCAACGACGTGTCCGCCGGCCGCCTCGACCCCCCGATCCTCGAGGTCGTCGCCGGCGCCGGCGCCGGCTACGTCGCGATGCACATGCTGGGCGAGCCCCGCACCATGCAGGACGACCCGCGGTACGGCGACGTCGTCGGCGAGGTCGCCGACTTCCTGGTCGAGCGGCTCGCGGTCGCGCGGGCCGCCGGGACCACCGACGCCGCCCTCGCCGCCGACCCCGGCATCGGCTTCGGGAAGACGGTGCGCCACAACCTCGAGCTGCTGGCTCGCCTGCACGAGATCGCGGCGCGTGTCGAGGTGCCCGTCCTCGTCGGGACGTCGCGCAAGCGCTTCATCGGCGCGGTGCTCGGACGCGACGGGAGCGACCTGCCCGCCGACCAGCGCGAGGAGGGCACGCTCGCTACCGTCGTCTGCGCACTCGACAAGGGGGCGCGCATCGTCCGGGTGCACGAAGCCCGGCCGGCCGCGCACGCGGTGCAACTTCTCGAAGCGATGCGAACAGCCGAGGCGGCTGCGTGAGGGGGCGCTGGGCCCAGGGTCTCGAGCCGCGCTACTTCTGCTGGATCATCAAGGACCGGCTGGCTGCGTCGGAGCGGCCGGGCGGGTTCGCCCGCAACCACCGCAAGGTCCGACGTCAGGAGGAGCTCATCTGGCTCGCGGGCCACGGTTTTACGCATGTGCTGTCGCTGCTCGACTCGCCCCACAACCTCCACGCCTACGAGGAGGCGGAGATCGCGTACGAGCACGAGCCGCTGGGCCGCCACGACGAGATGGGCGACCGGCTCGGCACGATCTACTCGACCATCGCGGGCTGGCTCGACCATCCCCTGGAGCGCGTGCTCGTGCACCACGAGGAGTTCGGTGACCGCATCCTCGGGGTGATGACGGGCTACCTGATCTACGCCGGCCTCGTGAGCGAGGGACCGAACGCCATCGTCGTCATGGAGCGGATCACCGGCCGCCAGCTGGGCTCGATCGGACGGGAGATCGTTGCCGTCACCCTCGACGAGAAGATCCTGCGCGCGACCTGAGGGGCGCGTCCTCGCCGCGACCCTGTTCGCGCTGGCGGGGGCGTTCGGATGCTCCGATTCCGATCCCGAGAAGCCCGCCGCGGACGCGACCGCGTGGCCACCCGAGGCGACGTGGCAGTGGCAGCTCAGCGGCGCGATCGACACCGGCGTCGACGCCGAGGTGTACGACATCGACCTGGTCGAGACGTCGAGACCCACCATTGACGCGCTGCACGCCGATGGGCGCCGGGTCGTCTGCTACTTCTCCGCCGGCTCCTGGGAGGAGCATCGTCCCGACGCCGACGACTTCCCGACGGACGCCTTGGGTGCGCCCCTCGACCCGCCGTTCGACGACGAGCGCTGGCTCGATGTTCGCAACCCAGCTCTCCACCCCATCATGGAGGAGCGCCTCGACCTCGCGGTCGCGAAGGACTGCGACGCGGTCGAGCCCGACAACGTGGACGGGTACACCAACGACAGCGGGTTCGCGCTCACCCCCGACGACCAGCTCACGTACAACCGGTACCTCGCCGATGCCGCCCACCGGCGCGGCCTGGCCGTCGGGCTCAAGAACGACTCCGATCAGGTCGACGCGCTGGAACCGATGTTCGATTTTGCGGTCGTCGAGCAGTGCTTCGAGTTCGATGAGTGCGAGGCGTACGCCCCATTCGTGGGCGCGGGCAAAGCCGTGTTCGCGGCGGAGTACAGTGGCCGTCCCCCTGAAGTCTGCGACGAGGCGAGTCGGTTGCGGTTCAGCGTGATCTTCAAGGCCCTCCAACTCGATGCCGCGCGCCAGGCCTGTGTCTGACCGCATCGTCATCGCCGGGCTGCGCGAGCTGGGAGTGCACGGCGTGCTCCCCGAGGAGCAGGCGCGCCCGCAGCCCTTCGAGGTCGACGTCGAGCTCACCGTCGACCTGGCCAAGGCGGGTGAGAGCGATGCGCTCGACGACACCGTCGACTACTCGGCCGTGTCCGAAGCAGTCAGCCGGGTGGTGAAGTCAGAGCAGTACCACCTGCTCGAGCGGCTGGCGTCCCGTATCGCCGAGGTGTGCCGATCGGATCCGAGGGTCACAGCTGTCACCGTGACCGTGCGCAAGCTGCATCCCCCGGTGCGGGCGATGGTCGACCACGTCGCGGTCCGGGTCGAGCGATGAGCGCGCCGCGCCGCGCGTATCTGGGTCTGGGCTCGAACGAGGGCGATCGCCTGGCGCGGCTCCAGGACGCGATCGACGGCTTGGGCGCGATCCCGGGCGTGAAGGTGGCGGACGTGTCGCCCGTCTACGAGACCGAGCCGGTGGGTGGGCCGCCCCAGGGCGAGTACCTGAACGCGGTCGTGGCGGTCGAGACCGGCCTGTTGCCGCGTGAGCTGCTCGAGGTGGCGAAGCGCCTGGAGGCCGAGGCGGGTCGGGATCCGGCCGGGGAGCGCTGGGGGCCCCGGCCACTCGACGTCGACATCCTCCTCGTCGGCCACGAGCTGGTGAACGAGCCCGACCTGATCGTCCCGCACGAGCGCCTGTTCGAGCGCCACTTCGTGCTCGCCCCGCTGGCCGACCTCGACGCCGCCCTGGCCGTCGTGCCCCGCAGCGGGTGGCGCGGGGTCAAGCGGACGACACTATTCTTGAACCTGCCAGCGACTCAGTAGTCCGGGACCCGGTGACGGGCCCGGAACGAAAGGTTCGACGTGGACGACAACAGTCCCGGGCGCCTCGCGATCGTGGGGCCGGGCCGGGCGGGTACCGCCCTCTCGCTCGCGCTGGTCGGGCGCGGGTGGACGGTGAGCACCGTCGCCGGCCGCTCACCGCACTCGGCGTCGACCCGGCGGGCGGCGGCTGCGTTCGACGCTCCGGCCGTTCCCGTTGCCGACGCGGGATGTGACGCCGACCTCGTCATCGTGGCCACGCCCGACGACGCGATCGCCGAGGCCGCGGCCTCGCTGGCGCGCTCGCTGCGGGCGGGGGCGCTCGTCCTCCATCTCTCGGGGGCGCGCACGCTGCACGAGTTCGACGGCCTCCTGCTGGCGCGGCCCGATGTCGCGGTGGGGTCGCTGCACCCGCTCCAGTCGCTCCCGTCGGGTGAGGTCGGACGTGCCCGACTGCCCGGGTCGTGGTGCGCCGTCGACGGGCCCGACCGCGTCGAGCACCTCGCGCTCACGCTGGGGATGCACCCGTTCCGGGTCGATGCCGCCGACCGGGTGCGCTACCACGCCACCGCCTGCGTCGCCTCCAACCACCTCGTGGCCCTGCTGGGCCAGGTCGAGCGGCTCGCCGCCGACGCCGGCGTCCCGTTCGAGGCCTTGCTGCCGCTCGTGCGCGCCACCGTCGAGAACGTCGACGACCTCGGGCCCGCCGGCGCGCTCACCGGCCCGATCGCGCGCGGCGACGCCGCCACCGTCGCCGCCCATCTCGACGCCCTGCCCGCCGAGGAGCGCGCCGCCTACCGCGCGCTGGCGGAAGCAGCCCTGCGCTTGGCCGGGCGCGACGACCGCGAGCTCGAGGGGTTGCTCGCATGAAAACCGTCGAGCGCATTGCCGACCTGCGGACCGCCTGTGAGGAGGCGCGCCACGCCGGCAAGACCGTCGGGTTGGTCCCGACGATGGGCTACTTCCACGAGGGCCACCGGTCGCTGATGCGCGCTGCCCGGGGCGCGCACGATGTGGTGGTCGTGACGATCTTCGTGAACCCGCTCCAGTTCGGCGCCCACGAGGACCTCGACGGTTATCCCCGCGACCTCACCGGCGACACCGCCGCCGCCGAGGCCGAAGGCGTCGACGTGCTCTTCACTCCCAGCCTGGCCGAGATGTACCCCGAGCCGACCCGCACGACTGTGCACGTCGACGGGCTGATCGACGGGCTGTGCGGCGCCGCCCGCCCGACTCACTTCGACGGCGTGACCACCGTCGTGACGAAGCTGTTCTCGATCGTGGGCCCGTGCCGCGCCTATTTCGGCCGCAAGGACGCGCAACAGCTCGCGGTCGTGCGCCGCATGGCGGCCGATCTCAACCTTCCCGTCGACGTCGTCGGCTGTCCACTGGTGCGCGAGCCCGACGGGCTGGCCATGTCGAGCCGCAACGCGTATCTGGCCGCGGAGGAGCGCCGCGCCGCAACCGTGCTCTGGCGTGCCCTGCGAGCCGCCGCCGGCGCCGTCGTGGCCGGCGAGCGCGACCCCGCCGTCATCACCCGCACGATCGAGGCGACGGTCGCAGCCGAACCGCTCGTCGACCTCGAGTACGCCGAGGTCCGCTCGGGCGCCGACCTCGAGTCGGTCGCGCACCTCGACGGCGAGGCCCTGATTGCCGTGGCCGCCCAGGTTGGCCCGGCCCGCCTCCTCGACAACGTCACCATCACGATCGCCGGCACCGAGGTCACGACCGATCTCGGGGTCACGACCCAGGAAAGTGGGCTCTGATGCAGCGCACGATGATGAAGTCGAAGATCCACCGGGCGACGGTCACCGGCGCCGATCTCAACTACGTGGGATCGATCACGCTGTGCCCGCGCCTCATGGAGTTCGCCGACCTGCTCGAGCATGAGCAGGTCCACGTGCTCGACATCGACAACGGCGCCCGCTTCGAGACCTACGTCATGCGCGGCCAACCCGGCGACGCCATCCTCAACGGCGCCGCGGCGCGGTTGGTGCACACGGGCGACCGCATCATCGTCATCAGCTACGCGCAGTACAACGAGACCGAACTCGAGTCGTACGAGCCCAGGATCGTGCACGTCGACTCGCGCAATCGTCGCACCGACGAGGACTTCCAGGCCCTCGACCGGGAGCTGCACGAACTGGCGCCGTAACTCCGTCGGTGGATCGGTACCCTGGGCGGGTGCAAGCGGCACGACCAACCTTTGTCGGATCCACTTGGCGTCCGAGCGAGCGCCCGCGGCGCAGGTACCCTGCGCCGCAGCGAGCGAGGCAATAGAGGATGTTCGACCTGGTCGTCCTGGGCAGCGGCGTCGCCGGCCTCTCGGCCGCGGTCCACGCCGCCAACGCGGGCCAGTCGGTGCTCGTGCTGACCAAGGGCGAGCTCGCCCACTCCGCCACCCGCTACGCGCAGGGCGGCGTCGCCGCGGCGCTCTTCGACGACGACGATTCGCCCGAGCTCCATCTGTCCGACACGCTCGCCGCCGGGGCGGGCCTGTGCGACGCCGACGCCGTACGCGTCCTCGCTACGGAAGGCCCCGACCGGGTGCGCGCGCTCATGGCCATGGGCGCCGAGTTCGACCGCACCGGCGACGGCGAGGCGGCCACGCTCGCCCTCGCTCGCGAGGGCGGCCACTCCGTGCCCCGGGTCGTGCACGCCGGCGGTGACGCCACCGGCGCCGAGATCGAACGGGCCCTGGTGGCGGCCACGACGACCACCGCCGCCGAAGTGCGCGAGCGCTGGCTGGCGGTCGACCTCCTAGTCGAGAACGGACGGGCAGCCGGCGTCCGGGCGATCGATCCGAGCGGCGCCGAAGTCGAGGTGCGCGCTCGCCACACGATGCTGGCCACCGGCGGCGCCGGGCAGTGCTTCGCCGTGACCACCAACCCCTCCTTGTCCACCGGCGACGGCATCGCCATTGCGCTGCGCGCCGGCGTGGCGGTGGCCGACGTCGAGTTCATGCAGTTCCATCCGACCGCGCTGCACCACCCGTCGATGCCCCGACCATTGCTGTCGGAGGCCTTGCGGGGTGAGGGCGCGGTCCTCCGCGACGAGCAGGGCGTCGCGTTCATGGTCGACGAGCATCCTCTGGGCGACCTCGCGCCCCGCGACGTCGTGGCGCGCGCCATCACCCGCCGGCTCAACCACCGCGGCCTCGACCACCTCTGGCTCGACGCCACGTCGATCGACGGGTTCACGGCGCGCTTCCCCACCATCTCGAACGCCTGCCACGAGGTCGGCCTCGACCCGACGCGCGACTGGTTGCCGGTCGCGCCGGCCGCTCATTACCTGTCGGGCGGCGTGTGCACCGACCTCGACGGCGCCACCACCCTGCCCGGGCTGTGGGCGTGCGGCGAGGCCGCCGACTCGGGCGTGCACGGCGCCAACCGGCTCGCCTCGAACTCGCTGCTCGACGGGCTCGTGTTCGCCAAGCGGGCCGTCGACGCCATCGAGGCAGGCAAGGACGGCCCCGACGCCACCGGGGTGATGCGAGGTGTGACCGCTCGTGCTCACGCGTCCGCCGCCCCGGTCGCGCCCGGGTCCGCCACCCGAACCGACGTCCAGGAGCTCATGACCCGCGACGCCGGCGTGCTGCGCGACGCCGCCAGCCTCGAGCGCGCCGCCAAGGGGCTGGCCGCGCTGCCGGGGCCCTCGTCACCGGACGTGCAGAACCTCATGACAGTCAGCGCCGCGCTGGTGCGCGCCGCGACCGCCCGCTTGGAGTCGCGGGGCACGCACACCCGGATCGACTATCCGGAACGGTCCAGCCAGTTTCTCGGCCGGTTCGTGTTCGCCGGCGGCGAGCCCGGCTTCGTTCCTCTCGCTGCCCCCGCCCCCGAGCCCGCCCGATGAGCGACTTCGATCCTCCGATCGCGGTGGCGCGTGACGTGGTGCGCCGCGCCCTCGACGAGGACCTGGGCGCGCTGGGTGATCTTACGTCGATCGCGGTGGTGCCCGACGAGATCCCCGGTACCGGGCGGTTCGTCGCCCGCGCCACCGGCGTAATCGCCGGGACATCGGCCGCGACCGAGACGTTCGCCCAGGTCGACCCGGCCGTGTCGACGACCTGGGCGGTCACCGACGGCGCCACTGTCGCCGCCGGCGCCGAGCTCGGACGGGTCACCGGGCCGGTCCGTTCGCTCCTCGTCGCCGAGCGCACCGCGCTGAACCTGCTCACGCATTGCTCGGGCGTCGCCACCCTGACCAGCCGGTTCGTCGACGCGGTCGCCGGCACCGGTGCCCGCATCCGCGACACCCGCAAGACCCTCCCCGGCCTGCGCGCGCTCGAGAAGGCGGCGGTGCGCGCCGGCGGTGGCTTCAACCACCGCGAGTCGCTCTCCGACGCCATCCTCATCAAGGACAACCACCTGGCCCACCTGCCGTTGCGCGATGCGGTCGAACGGGCTCGGGCCCGTTGGCCCGGGCGCATCGTCGAGGTCGAGTGCGACTCGCTCGAGCAGGTCGGCGAGGCCAAGGCCGTGGGTCCCGACCTCGTGCTGCTCGACAACATGACGCCGGCCCAGGTGACCGAGGCGGTCGCGACCCTCGGCGGCGCCCTGCCCGTCGAGGTGTCGGGCGGCGTAAACCTCGAGACCGCCCGCGCCTACGCGGAAGCCGGCGCCGACTACATCTCGGTCGGCGCCATCACGCACTCGGCCCCCGTCCTCGACATCGCCCTGGACCTGGACTAGCTCATGCTGCTTGCGATCGACGCCGGCAACACTCAGACCGTCATCGGGCTCTACGACGACAAGGATCTCGCCGACCACTGGCGCATCGCCTCGCTGGCGGAGCGAACCTCCGACGAGCTCGCGCTCATGATCCAGCAGTTCCTCGGGTTCCACGGGTTCTCGTTCGAGTCCCAGATCTCGGGCGTGGCGATCGCGTCGGGCGTTCCCCCGGTCACCGCGGCGCTCCGGGAGATGACCAAGCGCTACTTCGGGTTCGAGCCGCTCGTACTCGAGCCCGGCACCCGCACCGGCATGCCGATCCTCTACGACAACCCCAAGGAGGTCGGACCCGACCGCATCGCCAACGCGGTCGGCGCCTACGACCTCTACGGCGGCCCGTCGATCGTCGTCGACTTCGGCACCGCCAACACCGTCGACGCGATCAGCGAGCAGGGCGAGTACCTCGGCGGCGCCATCTTCCCCGGCATCGAGATCGCGATGGATGCCCTGTTCGCGCGCGCGGCGCTCCTCCGCCGGGTCGAGCTGGTGCCACCCAAGAACGTGATTGGCAAGTCGACCATGGAGTCACTCCAGTCGGGCGCGATCTACGGCTTCTCGGGTCAGGTGGACGCGGTGGTCGACCGGTTCCGGGCCGAGCTGGGAGAGTGCACCGTCGTCACCACCGGGGGGCAGGCCGAGCTCATCATGCAGTTCTCGCGCACGATCCAGCACCACGAGCCTTGGCTCACGCTGCACGGTCTGCGCATCGTCTTCGAAAGAAATCAATGAGCACAGCGGAGCCGCCGCCCGACCAGCGGGCGCAGCGGCTGGCCAAGGTCGAGGCGTTGCGCGCCCGCGGCGTCGACCCCTACCCGGTGCGCTTCGATCGCACCCTCACCGTCGCCGAGCTCCGCGACCGTTACGACGGGCAGCTCGAAGCCGGCCAGGAGCTCGACGCGCCCGAGCGAGTGGCCGGCCGGCTGATGCTGATCCGACGCCAGGGCAAGCTCACGTTCGCCACCATGCGCGACGGCACCAGCAGCGTCCAGCTCTTCGTATCGGACGACGGCCTCGGTGAAGCCGGCCACAACGAGTTCGACCAGCTCGACCTGGGCGACTGGGTCGGCGTCGAGGGCACGCCGATGAAGACCAAGCGGGGCGAGTTGTCGGTCAAGGCCACTGCGTTCACGTTGCTCGCCAAGGCGTTGAGACCGTTGCCCGACAAGTGGCACGGGCTCGCCGACGTCGACACCCGCTTCCGCCAGCGTTACGTCGACCTCATCGCCAACGACGACGCCCGCCGAGTGTTCGACATCCGGTTCGCAGCCGTCGCGGCCATCCGCCGCTTCCTCACCGAGCGCGGGTTCGTCGAGGTCGAGACGCCGGTGCTGCACACCGTGCCCGGCGGCGCCGCGGCCGAGCCCTTCGTCACCCACCACAACGCCCTCGACATCGACCTGTACCTGCGCATCGCGCTCGAGCTGCCGTTGAAGCGACTGCTCGTGGGTGGGTTCGAGAAGGTGTTCGAGATCGGACGGGTGTTCCGCAACGAAGGGCTGGGCTGGCGGTGGCAGCCCGAGTTCACGATGCTCGAGCTCTACGAGGCGTTCGTCGACTACACCGAGATGATGACCATCACCGAGGAGATGGTCGCCTACGCCGCCCGCGAGTCGATCGGCGGCACCGTCGTCGAAGCCGACGGGGAGCGCATCGATCTCAGCCCGCCGTGGGAGCGACGCACGATGCTCGATCTCATCCGCGAGCACGCCGGCGTCGAGGTGCACCCGGGCATGCCGATCGAGAAGCTCGAACGTGTCTGCGACGACCTCGACGTCCCTCGCGAGCGAGGATGGGATCCGGGCAAGCTCGTCATGGAGATCTACGAGAAGACGACCGAATCGAAGCTCGTCGGACCGGTGTTCGTGCTCGACTACCCGCGAGATGTCTCGCCCCTCGCGCGGGTGCACCGCGACGACCCGACCCTGGTGGAGCGGTTCGAACCGGTCGTGCGCGGGTTCGAGCTGGGCAACGCGTTCAGCGAGCTCAACGATCCCATCGACCAGCGAGCGCGATTCGAGGCCCAGGCCGAGCTGGCGGCCAAGGGCGACGTCGAGGCCCATGGCTTCGACCATGACTACATCCGCGCGCTCGAGTACGGACTCCCGCCCTGCGGCGGCCTCGGGATCGGAATCGACCGCCTTGCCATGCTGCTGGCCGGTGTCAGCGCGATCCGCGAGGTCATCCTGTTTCCTCACCTCCGTCCCGAGGCCGATTAGCGTCGATACCCATGCGGGTGCTGATCACCGGTCTCGGCGGCGAACTGGGCACGCGGCTGGCCCAGTTGCTCGAAGCCCGTGACGACGTCACCGAGATCGTCGGAACCGACATCGACCCTCCTCGACGCCGGCTGCGCCGCAGCGAGTTCACCCGCATCGATCCCCGCGACCGCGACCGGCTGGTCGACTTCGTGACCGACTTCGCGCCGAGCGCAGTCGCGCACTACGGCGTGTACGAGCCCGACTCGCGGGTCGGTCCCCGCGATGCGCGCGAGCTGACGGAAGCCTGCACGACTGCGATCCTCGGGGCCGCCACCCGTACCGGCAAGCTCGATCGGGTCGTCGTGCGCAGCGGACTTGAGGTGTACGGACGCGGCCGGGGACGCCCGCTCGTCCCCGCCGAGGACGCCACTCCCGCGCCGACCACCGCGTACGGCCGCAGCTGCCTCGACGTCGAGACCGCCGCGGTGGCACTGGGCCGCCACCACGACGTCCCCGTCGCGGCGCTGCGCCTCGCGCCGGTTGTCGGCTCACACGTTCCGAGTCCGCTCGGGCGGCTGTTGCGACTGCCGGCGGTGCCTGTCCCCGCCTTCGCCGACCCCGCCTTCAGCGTGCTCCACCAGATGGACGCGGCCCGGGCCTTCCTCGAGGCCCTGGTCCGCGGCTACGACGGCCCCCTCAACGTCGTCGGCCCGGGCGCGGCGAGCCCGGGGCAAGCGGTCCGGCTCGGAGGACGGGTCCCGGTCCCGGTGGTCGGACCGGCGTGGGCGGTCGCCCGGCGGGTGGCGGAGATCGCCGGCGCGCCGGTGCCCGGGCACGTGGTCGAGCTCATGCGCGACGGGCGCGCCGGTGACGGCAGCCGCGCGATCGACGCCCTCGGCCTGTCCGACCTGCGCCCGACGCAGGACGTGCTCGCCGAGCTGTTCGAGTGGGCAACAGTCACCCCGCTGACCGTCTCGCGCGAGGAAGTGGCATGACGGGCGTTCCCGTCGCCGTAGCCGACACCGCCGTCGGCGACCACGGCATCGACGCCGACCGGGTCCACGCGCCCGAATCGCTCCTCGCGATCACTCGCCGCCGCCTGAGCGGGCGCTACCCGATCGACCCGTTCGGTGCCGACCCGCAGCTCATGGACCTGCTGGCGGCGCCGGTGCGCGGCGCGGTGCGCGTGCGGGTTGAGCACGGCGAGCGGCTGCCCGAGGTCGGCGGTGCCCTGCTCGTGGCCAACCGCGGTCTCGGGCTGCTCGAGCCGGCCGCGCTCGCGATCGCGGTACGCGAGGTGACGGGCCGGCGGGTCCGGATAATCGGCGCGCCCGACCTGCCCGTGCTCGGGCCGGTGGTGCGCAAGCTCGGCGCGCTGGGGGGCCGACCTGATGACGTCGCCGCTCTACTCCGCGCCGGCCACCTGGCCGCTGCGCCCCTCGCGCCGACCTGGCTACGACCCGGTGCAGGCGAGCCACCGCGCGCATTGCTGGCGGCGATCCTCGGCTTCCCGGTGATCCCCGTCGCGGTGTTGCCGGGTGGCCCGGTGGGCCTCCCGCTGCGGGCGTGGCGGGTCATCGTGGGCGAGATGGTGGAAACCGAGACGGATGCCGTGCCCGGCGACGCGCTGGTCGCGGCCGAGCTCGCCGAACGGGTCCGCGACTCGGTGCGCTGGCTCCTCGCCCGGGCCTGACGAGTGCGCCACCACTAGGTAAACACCGGGTAGCTTCGTTACACGAACGCGAGCAGAACGCTCGCGCGAGGAAGCGGCGGCGATGAGCCCGATCAAGAAGGTGCTGGCGGAGGACGGCGTCGAGATCGCCTACGACGTCTGGGGCCGGCGCGGCGGCGAGCCCGTTCTCCTCATCCAGGGCCTCGGCACCGACTCGCGCGGCTGGGCCCTCCAGCGCATGGCGCTGGGTCGCCGGTACCGCTGCTTCGCCCCCGACAACCGCGGCGTCGGCCGCTCGGGCAAACCGCCCGGCCCCTACGACCTCGGTCAGATGGGCCGCGACGCCCTGGCGGTGCTCGACGCCGAGGGGATCGACAGTGCCCACGTCATCGGCGCGTCGATGGGTGGCGTCATCGCCCAGATCATGGCGGTGCTCCATCCCCAGCGGGTGCGGTCACTAGTGCTCGCGTGCACGTCGGGCCGGCCCCATCAGGGGCGGCGCGAGGTCCTCCAGGAGTGGGCCGACCGGGTGCAGGCCGGCGGCATGGGCGCGCTCGGCGGCGACGCGCTGCGCTGGCTGGTCGGGCCCCGGCTGCGCAAGCGCTTCGGGATGTGGCTCAACTTGCTGGCGCGCATCCTGGTCGGCGCGCAGCCCGAGCCGTTCGCCGCCCAGGTGCAGGCCATCCTCGCCGCCCCCGACGACCTGCGCTTCGAGCTCGTGAACGTGCAGGTGCCGACGCTGGTGATCACGGGGTCGCAGGACGCGCTGACCCCGATCGGCGACGCCGAGGAGCTCGCCGAGATGATCCCCCACTCCCGCCTGGTCGAGCTGCGGGGCGCGGCCCACGGGCTCATGGTCGAGTCACCCAACGCGTTCAACGCCGCCGTGCTCGATTTCCTCGACCAGACCACCGACGCCACCGGCAGCGCGTTCGACGAGGCCGCCGAGACCGCCTGAGGCGAGGATCAGCGGGCTGCGCAGCTACGAGTCGCGGTCGACCAGTCCGCCGACCAGCCGACCGAGCGCGCCGCAGACCTGCGGGTCGAGACCCTCGGCGCCGGCGAGCGCGTCGCCTGCCTTGGTCGCGTGGTCGCGGGCGACGCCGAGGGCGGCGTCGACGGCACCGTTCGTCGTCGCCAGCCGGCGCGCCTCCGCCAGGCGATCGGGATCGAGCGGCTGGGCGAGCAGCCCGCGCAGCGGCGTCGAGTCCGACAGCGCGTAGATGACCGGCAGCGTGTAGACGCCCTCCACCAGGTCCTGGCCGGCGGGCTTGCCCAAGGCGTCGTCAGTAGCGGTGATGTCGAGCACGTCGTCGACGATCTGGAAGCACAGGCCGAGGTGGTGCCCGTAGCGGGTGAGGGCGTCGAGCCCGGGCTCGTCGGCCCCGGTGACCATGCCCCCGATCCGGCACGACGCCGCGAAGAGGGAGGCCGTCTTGCCCTCGATCGCCGACGCGTAGCCCTCCTCGGTGCGGTCCACGTCGAAGAGGTGCTGGAGCTCGAGCACCTGGCCCCGGCAGAGCTCCCCGATCGTGTCGGCCAGGAGACCGGCGACATCCGCCCCGAGCGACGCCGCCAGCGCCGACGCCCGGGCGAGCAGGAAGTCGCCCGAGAGGATCGCCACGATGTTGCTCCAGCGGGCGTTGACGCTCGGCACGCCCCGGCGGGTCTCGGCCTCGTCGATGACGTCGTCGTGGTACAGCGAGCCGAGATGCACCAGCTCCACCGCCACCGCGCCGGTGACGGCTTCGGCGGTGGCGGGGCCTTCGGCGTCGGTGGCGGCATAGGCCGCGCACAGCGCGAGGGTCGGGCGCACCCGCTTCCCACCCGCTCCGACCAGGTGCGACGCGACGTCACCGAGGAAACGGTCCTGGTGGCGGACGGCCTCGCCGAGCTCGGCCTCGACCCGGGCCAGGTCCCCACCCAGGGGCTCGAGCCCGAGGGTCTCGGCCAGTTTCATAGGGCGACGTTACGGGTCGCCGGGAACAATCCCCAAACCGGAGGTGTCGTACTACCTTCCGGGACTCTCCCCTTCCGCCCCCCTACAGGTGGGGGGTCGGCCGACCGATCAGGGGGAAGGGACCCATTTGGTGCGTCGGGGAAGCGGACCCCCGACCGAATACACTGGGAGTCGGAGCCGGCGTCCGGAGCCACCTGCGCAACGAAGAAGTTGCAGGGTGTCCCCCCGGGTAGGACGCCGACAGCGCTCCCGAGAGGCGGTTGACAGGTGTTCGAACGCTTCACCGATCGAGCGAGACGAGTGGTCGTGCTGGCGCAGGAAGAGGCGCGCCTGCTCAACCACAACTACATCGGCACCGAGCACATCCTCCTCGGCCTCATCCACGAGGGTGAGGGCGTCGCGGCCAAGGCGCTCGAGTCGCTCGGCATCTCGCTCGAGGCCGTCCGGGCCCAGGTGGAGGAGATCATCGGTCACGGTGGCTCGGCGCCGTCCGGCCACATCCCGTTCACGCCCCGGGCCAAGAAGGTCCTCGAGCTGAGCCTCCGTGAGGCGCTCCAGCTCGGCCACAACTACATCGGCACCGAGCACATCCTCCTCGGCCTCATCCGCGAGGGCGAGGGCGTCGCCGCCCAGGTGCTCGTGAAGCTGGGCGCCGACTTGTCGCGCGTCCGTCAGCAGGTCATCCAGCTGCTCTCGGGCTACGCCGGCGGCAAGGAGGGCGCCCCCGCGGGTGGTGGGTCGGGCGAGGCCCAAGCCACCGGCTCGCTCGTCCTCGACCAGTTCGGTCGGAACCTCACCCAGCTCGCCCGCGACAAGAAGCTCGACCCGGTGATCGGGCGCGAGCAGGAGATCGAGCGGGTCATGCAGGTGCTCTCCCGCCGCACCAAGAACAACCCCGTCCTCATCGGCGAGCCCGGTGTGGGCAAGACCGCCATCGTCGAGGGCCTGGCGTCCGACATCGTCGAGGGCGACGTGCCCGAGACGCTCCAGGGCAAGCAGCTCTACACCCTCGACCTCGGCGCGCTGGTCGCCGGCTCCCGCTACCGCGGCGACTTCGAGGAGCGGCTCAAGAAGGTGCTGAAGGAGATCCGCACCCGCGGCGACATCATCCTGTTCATCGACGAGCTGCACACGCTCGTCGGCGCGGGCGCGGCCGAGGGCGCGATCGACGCCGCCTCGATCCTCAAGCCGATGCTGGCGCGCGGTGAGCTCCAGACCATCGGCGCCACCACGCTCGACGAGTACCGCAAGCACCTCGAGAAGGACGCCGCCCTCGAGCGCCGGTTCCAGCCGATCAAGGTCGAGGAACCGACGGTCGCCCACACCATCGAGATCCTCAAGGGCCTGCGCGACCGCTACGAGGCCCACCACCGCGTGACGATCACCGACCAGGCGGTCGTCGCCGCGGCCAACCTCGCCGACCGGTACATCTCCGACCGTCACCTGCCCGACAAGGCGATCGACCTCATCGACGAGGCCGGGTCGCGGCTGCGCATCCGCCGGATGCAGGCCCCGCCCGACTACCGCGAGCTCGAGGACGAGATCGCCAAGGTGCGCAAGGAGAAGGAAGAGGCGATCGAGGGCCAGCAGTTCGAGCAGGCGGCGAGCCTGCGCGACCGCGAGAAGGAGGTCCTCGAGCAGCGCACCGCCAAGGAGTCGGAGTGGAAGGCGGAGGGCGTCGACCTCTTCAACGAGGTCAACGAGGAGTCGATCGCCGAGGTCCTCGCGATGTGGACCGGCATCCCCGTCTACAAGCTCACCGAGGAGGAGACGGCCAAGCTCCTGCGCATGGAGGACGAGCTGCACAAGCGGATCGTCGGCCAGCACGACGCGGTCAAGGCCGTGTCGCAGTCGATCCGCCGGACGCGCGCCGGTCTGAAGGACCCGAAGCGGCCGTCGGGATCGTTCATCTTCCTCGGCCCGTCGGGTGTGGGGAAGACCGAGACCGCCAAGACGCTGGCCGAGTTCCTCTTCGGCGACGAGGCCGCGCTCATCCAGCTCGACATGAGCGAGTACATGGAGAAGCACACCGTGTCGCGTCTGGTCGGCTCGCCTCCGGGCTACGTCGGCTACGACGAGGGCGGTCAGCTCACCGAGGCGGTGCGGCGCAAGCCGTTCTCGGTGGTGCTCTTCGACGAGATCGAGAAGGCCCACCCCGACGTGTTCAACACGCTGCTCCAGATCCTCGAGGACGGGCGCCTGACCGACGCCCAGGGCCGCACGGTCGACTTCAAGAACACCGTGATCATCATGACGTCGAACCTCGGCACCGCCGACCTGCGCAAGGCCGCGATCGGGTTCGGGCCGGCCGACTCGGCGGTGACCTACGAGAAGATGAAGGAGAAGGTCACCGAGGAGCTCAAGAAGAACTTCCGTCCCGAGTTCCTCAACCGCATCGACGAGGTCATCGTCTTCAACGAGCTGTCGATGGAGGAGGTCACCGAGATCGTCGACCTCCTGATCAAGCGGGTGCAGGACCAGCTCGAGGGCCAGGGCCTCGCGCTCGAGATCACGCCCGAGGCGAAGCTCACGCTGGCGAAGAAGGGCTACGACCCCCAGCTCGGCGCCCGGCCGCTGCGCCGCGCCATCCAGCGCATGGTCGAGGACCCGCTCTCCGAGAAGATCCTGTGGAAGGAGTTCCACGCCGGCGAGACCATCCTGGTCGACTCCGAGGGTGAGGGCGACGACGCCGAGATCACCTTCCGGGCGATCGAGGGCATCGAGCCCCCGCCGGTCGAGCTCGCCGGCAGCGGCGCCTCCGAGGAGTAAGCGCTACTTCCCGAGGGACTCGACGTACTCGCGCACCGTCGGATGGCCGAGCAGGCTCGAGCGGAAGAAGTCGTTCACCTCGGCCGCGCAACCTTTGCGGACCTCGGTGAGCACGTCGGCCCACGATTCGCCGTCCTTGCCTTCCTGCAGCGCGGCGTCCCGCAGCCGCGCCAATGAGGCGAGGAGCCCGTCCTCCTCGTGGCCTTCGGTCGCGTCCTTGATCGCGGCAGCGACGATGTCGAGCTGGCGGAGCACGGTGTCGCGGTCGATACCCGACGACTCGTCGAGGGCGGCGTCGGCCGCGTCGAGCAGTCCCGACACCTGGTAGAGCCGCGCCGGCGACTCGTCGAACAGCTCGCGCACGTAGGCGGCCGCCTCGAGCTCGTCGGTCACCCGGAACAGGTTGTAGAGGCGCTTGGCGACCTTCCCGAAGCTGGGTTCGGTCAAGTAGCGCGAGACCTGGTCCTTCATGGCGGCGGCGTAGGTGGCGCGGGCGTCGGGCGCGACCGCGCTGTCCAGCTTCGCTACGAGGGGAAGCGCGTCGAGCTCGAGGTACACCTCCTGCGACAACGGGTCCACCGCGCCGTCGAGCGCGTGGATGGTGCCGGTCGGGTCCTCCCAGGTGGCGTCCACCATGTTGCTCATCAGGGCGATCCGGCCCCGCCCCCGGTCGGCCGCGATCCAACCGAGGTAGACCCATCCGCCGCCGACGGTGGTGTCGTCCCAACTCACCGTCACCGGTCGACCGTCAATGGTCTCGGCCGCGATCTCGCCGGCGACGAGCGCTTCCGAGGTCCACGAGATGTGGTCACCCGCATCCCGCGTCTCCCCGTCCACCCGCACCGCCTCGCGGTGAACGCCGACCTCGAGGTACAGCAGCATGATGTCGGCCTCGCCGAGCGCCCGCAGCGCCGTCTCACGCAGGACGTCGCGCAGGACCTGGTGCGCCTCGGCGTCGTCCTTGGCCTTGATGTGCACCCGCTCGAAGAAGTCGACGTCGCCGGGGAAGAGCTGCACCCGCCCCTGGGCCGAGCTCCCGGCGATGGCGATGGCGGATTCGACCGCGGGGTGGGTCTCGACCCGGCCGTGGGGGACGAGCCCGCGGATGTGGTCGAGGTCGTCGGGGTCAAAGTCGAGCATCGTGACCCGGTCGGCGAAGATCCCGGCGGAGGCGTCGACCGCGATCGTCCCGGTGTCGCCGCCGGCGGCCACCGCCAGCACCCACTTGCGGGCCTCGTCGGCGTCGATCTCGACGCCCATGTCGGCGGCCGTGGCGACGATCTCGTCGAGCTTGGCGTCCTCGTCTTTCATTGGCCCTTCATATCGCGGACCGGCCACCGCGCGCCGGTGAGAGTCGTCGACCCGGTCTGAAGCGATCCGCCGGGGGTGCCAGACTCGGCGCCCGATGCGCCGCCTCCTGGTCGTTCTCGCGTGCGGTCTCGCCCTCGCCGGGTGCAAGGTCGACACGACGGTGTCGATCGACGTGCGCGAGGACGGCAGCGGCACGGTCACGGTGCGGGTCGCGCTCGACGCCGACGCGGTGGTCGAGGCCGAGGCGGGCGGCGCCACCCTTGAGGACCGGGTGCGGCTGGGCGACCTCGCTGCCGCCGGCTGGGACGTCAGCGCGTGGAAGCGGCGGGAGGACGGCAGTGCCCGTCTCCGGATCAGCAAGGAGTTCGCCGACGCGTCCGATCTCGCCGGTGTGATCACCGAGCTCAACGGCGAGCACGGTCCGTTGCGCAAGGTGTCGCTGACCCGAGACGAAGGCCTGGTCTTCGCCTCGTACCGGCTCAAGGGTGTCGCCGATCTCTCGGCGCTGGCGACTGGCGTGATCACCGATCCCGAGCTTCTCGCCGCGCTCACCGCCGAGCAGGTCGACCTGACCGCGCTCGACCAGCGCCTGCTCGACCAGATCCGCGAGTCGTTCCGTCTGCGCATCGAGGTGGGGCTGCCGGGCGAGAGCCGCACGTTCACCCCGAAGCCGGGCGAGAAGGTCGAGATCGCGACGTCGTCGAGCCGCTTCGACCCCAGCCGCCGGCTGCTGGTCATCGGCGCGCTGCTCTTCGCCGGCCTCGCGCTCGTCGTCTATCTGCGCGGCCGCCAACTCGATCACCGCCGGTCCCGCCGGAGGCGGGGTTCGGGCCGGTTCGAGCCGAGAACTGAGTAGGACCTACTCAGGACAGGGCGGAGTCGCTGCTTCATACTGACCGTGACAACTCCTTACGGGGAAGGGGCCCGCCATGCGGCGATGCCTGTTCGTGCTCCCGGTGGCCGCGGTCGCGATGCTGGCCGTCGCCTGCGCGCCGACGAAGAAGTCCGGCCCCCAGCTCCAGACCCGGGTCTTCGCGTGCACCGGCGCGCCGCAGACCTGGATCGTGCCGGCCGGCGTGACCCAGGCGACCTTCGACCTGTATGGGGCCTAGGGCGGCAGCGGCCAGACCCTCGGCGCAGCCGGCGCGGGTCCCGGAGGTCTCGGTGGCCGGGCACTCGCCACGATCGCCGTGAATCCCGGCGAGGAGGTCCGCATCGACGTCGGCTGTGCCGGCACGGCGGGCAGCGCCGGGGGAGCGGGCGGTTTCAACGGCGGCGGCGCCGGTGGGGTGAACGGCAGCGGAGCCACCGGCGGCGGCGGCGGCGCCTCGATCGTCCGGCGCGGCGTACCGGTCGTCGACAGCCGCACCCTCGTCGCGGGCGGTGGCGGTGGCGGCGGCGCCACCGACGGAGGGTTCGCCGGGGGAACCGGTGGCCCCGGAGGAGGCATGACCGGCACCACCGGCGGCGTCGAGTTCTTCGGCGGAGTGCGGCCCGCTCGGGACACCGACCCCGACCGCTCCGGCTGCGTGCGCCGCCGCGACGTCGGTCGGCGTGTCACCCACGTAGGCGGACGCGCCCTGTTCGGTCAGCGCCGATGCCTTCCCGGGGCCGTAGCGCCAGCCGACGACGTCGTCGACGTCGAGGCCCACGTACTCGAGACAGCGGACGGCGTTGGGTTCGTACTTCGCGGTGATCACGATGCTGCGCCCGCCGGCGTTCCGCACCGCCGTCAGCGCGTCCTTGGCGCCCGAGAGCGCGTCACAGCCGGGCACACCGAACTCGGTGTAGAGCTCGCGGAACCGGTCGGACACAGTCGCCACCCGCTCCGCCGGGTACTACTCGGCCATCTCCGATTCGAGCGTCGGGCCCAGCCGGCTTACGACGAGCTCGCCGTCGATGCGTACGCCGGTCTCCTCCGACAGCGCCGCCAGCGTCGCGAGGATCCCCGGACGGGAGTCGATCAGGGTCATGTCGAGGTCGAACCCAACGACCAGGCGTCCCATCCGGGCACCCTATGTCCCGGCTTGACCGCCGAAGCCGGGGAAACTGAGTAGTACCTACTCAGGACACCCGGCGACCCGTTCGCGAGTCTGACTTCGCCAATACGCGCGAGAGCGGGGGTCGGGTATGAGACGGTTGACCGCGGTTCGACTGGTGTTGCTGGGTTCGGCAGCCGCGCTGGTACTGGTGGCGTGCGGCCCGGTGAAGAAGTCGCCACCCCAGTTCGCAACGTTCATCTGCAGCGGCGGCGCCCAGAGCTGGACCGTTCCCAGCGGCGTCACCCAGGCGACGTTCGACCTGTTCGGTGCCCAGGGAGGCAACGGCAGCCAGGGTCTGACCATGGGCGGCGGGACTGGCGCAAACGGAGGCCGGACCACGGCGACCCTCGCGGTGACGCCCGGGGAGAGCATCCAGGTGAACGTGGGTTGCCGGGGTGGCAACGCCGCCGGCACCGGCGGCACCGCGACGGTCGGCACGGCCGGCTTCAACGGCGGGGCCGCGGGAGGCGTTGGCGACGTCAACGGTGGCGCCGGCGGCGGCGGGGGCGGCGCGTCCGACATCCGTGGGGCGGGCACCGATCTCGCCAACCGGGCGCTCGTGGCGGCCGGTGGTGGTGGGGGCGGCGGCGGGACTGGCGTCGCCGGTGCTGCCGGGGGCGGCGGCGGTCACCCGGATGGCGCGGCCGGCGGCGGCGGCGTCACCGGCGGTGGGGGCGGGACCCAGACCATGGGCGGGGCCGGCGGCGGCGGCGACGCGCTCTCTGACGGCACGCTCGGCAACGGTGGTCCGGCCGGATCGGTGAGCCCTGCGTCGGGTGGTGGTGGTGGCGGCGCCGGTGGCCTGTACGGCGGCGGCGGCGGCCAGACCACGACCAGCGGTGGTGGTGGCGGCGGCGGGTCGAGCTTCGGCCCCGGTGGCGCCGTCTTCCAGAACGGCGTCCAGGGCGGCCACGGGATCGTGATCATCACCTACAAGGCATAACTGTCACACGCCGTCGGTACGGTCGGGGCATGGCGAAGGCCCGGACCATCCACCGCTGTACGGAGTGCGGCGCCACCGCGGCGCGGTGGCTCGGCCGGTGTCCCACGTGCGGCGAGTGGGGCACGGTCGTCGAAGAGGCGGCTGCGACCTCACACGAACATGCGGCCCCGCGGCCGCAGCCGGGCGACGTGGCGATGCCCATCGCCGAGGTCGACCCCGACGGCGCGCCCGTCCGGCCCACCGGCGTGGGCGAGCTCGACCGGGTGCTAGGCGGTGGTCTCGTCGCGGGCTCGGTCACCGTGCTCGGCGGCGAGCCCGGAATCGGCAAGAGCACGCTGCTGCTGCAAGCGCTCCACCGCCTCGCCGAGGGCGGCGACCGCTGCCTGCTCGTGAGCGCGGAGGAGTCGCGCGAGCAGGTGCGGCGGCGGGCGGGTCGGCTGGGGACGCTCGCTCCGGGACTGTTCATCGTGTCGGAGACGTCGCTCCCGGTCGTGCTCGCCCACGCCGAGACCCACGCGCCCGACGTCCTCGCGCTCGACTCCATCCAGACCGTGCACGATCCCGACCAGCAGGGCGCGCCCGGCTCGGTCACGCAGGTGCGCGAGTGCGCCCACCGGCTCGTGCGCATGGCCAAGGAACGCGGCGTGACCACGCTGTTGGTCGGTCATGTGACCAAGGAGGGAACGCTCGCCGGACCGCGCACCCTCGAGCACATCGTCGACACGGTGCTCTCGTTCGACGGTGAGCGACAGCACGCCCTTCGGCTGCTGCACGCGCTCAAGCACCGCTTCGGCCCCACCCACGAGCTGGGTGTTTTCGAGATGGCCGAGGGCGGGCTGGCGGCGGTGCCCGACGCGTCCGCGCTCTTCCTCGCCGACCGGCGCCCCGGCGCGCCCGGGTCGGTCGTCGCACCCGTCCTCGAGGGGGCGCGCCCGCTGCTCGTGGAGGTGCAAGCGCTCGTGGCCGGCGACGCCCTCGAACCGCCCCGCCGGGTGGGCCAGGGCCTCGACGGCAGCCGGCTGACGTTGCTGCTGGCGGTGCTGAAGCAGCACGCCCGCCTGGCGGTCGGCAAGGCCGACGTGTTCGCCAGCGTCGCCGGCGGCGTACGGGTCAGCGACCCCGGCATCGATCTCGCGGTGGCCCTGGCGGTAGCGAGCGCGCGCCGCGACGCGCCGATCCCGCCCGACACGGTGGTCGTGGGCGAGGTCGGACTGGGAGGCGAGATTCGTCAGGTCGGGCGAACGGGCCGACGGCTCGCCGAAGCCGCTCGGCTCGGATTCACCCGGGCGCTCGCGCCCCCTTCCACCCCGTCCGTGCGCGGAATCGACGTGGTGGGCGTCGCCGATCTCGAGGAAGCGCTGGTGGCGGCGCTGGGGCCGACGCGCCAGCGCCGCGCCGCCTGACGGACCGTCAGGTACCGGCAGGACGTACCCGCGGTAGATTTTCCGTAACTCTCGAACGCGCAGGCGCCTGCCGTTCGAGACCTGGAGGATCCTGGTGCCGAGACCGACGCGCAGCGAATCGATGCTTGCCGCCCTGCGGCTGGTCGCGCCCGGCACCCAGCTGCGGGAAGGCCTCGACCGCATCCTCCAGGCGCGCATGGGCGCGCTCATCATCGTCGGCGACGGGCCCGACGTGCTCGGCGTCTGCTCGGGCGGCTTCCTGCTCGACGCCGAGTTCACCCCGCAGCGGCTCTCCGAGCTGGCCAAGATGGACGGCGCCATCATCCTCGCCGCCGACACCTCCCGGGTCGCGCGCGCCAACGTCCACCTCGTGCCCGACCCCGACATCCCGACCTCCGAGACCGGCACCCGTCACCGCACGGCCGAGCGCGTGGCCCGCCAGATCGACGTGCCGGTCATCACCGTGTCCGAGGACATGTCCGTTGTCGCCATCCACCGCAAGGGGGTGAAGCGCAGTCTCGAGGCCATCCCCCGCGTCCTCGCCCGCGCCGACCAGGCGCTCCAGATCCTCGAGCGGTACAAGGCCCGGCTCGACGCGGTGAGCAGCTCGCTGTCGGCGCTCGAGGTCGAGGACCTCGTGACCGTGCGCGACGTCGCCACCGTGCTCCAGCGGGCCGAGATGGTTCGGCGCATCGCCGAGGAGATCGAGGGGTACGTGATCGAGCTCGGCGCCGACGGCCGCTTGGTACTGCTCCAGCTCGAAGAGCTCATGGGCGGCGTCGAGGACGATCGGCGTCTCGTGGCGAAGGACTACTTCACCGAGTCGCCCGACTGGGAGCTGCTCGACGTCATGCACCGCCTCGCCGATCTCGACACCGAGTCGCTGCTCGACTTGCACGAGGTCGCCAACGTGCTCCACCTGCCCACCGACACCGGTATTGACCAGGCGCTCCAACCACGCGGCTTCCGGCTCCTGCACAAGATCCCGCGCATCCCCGAAGTCGTCGCCGACCACGTCGTCGACCGGTTCTCGAACCTCCAGAAGATCATGCGGGCCGGCGTGACCGACCTGGTCGAGGTGGAGGGCGTCGGAGAGGCACGTGCGCGGGCGATCAAGGAAGGGCTGTCCCGGCTGGCCGAGACGTCGATCCTCGAACGCTACGTGTGAGCGCGCTGGTCGAGGGTTCGCTCGGCGCGAACACCGAGCGGGTCACCCTCGACGGGTACGGCGGAGTCGCGGTCGAGGCCATCCACGCCACGCCCGAAGGCGAACCGGTCGGCGGACTGGTTCTGCACGCCGACATCATGGGTGTGCGGCCCCTGTTCGACGACCTGTGCCGCCGCTTGGCGACTTACGGGCTGGCGGTCTGCGCGCCGGAGCCGTTTGCCCGGCTCCCCGCGGACGAGCGCGCCACGCTGGACGCGATGGGTCGTATGGAACGGGTGAAGGAGCTCGACGACGACATCCAGCTCGGCGACCTGCAACTAGCGGCCGAATTCGTGCGGGCGACCGACGACGTCGACAGCGTCGCAGTGCTCGGCTTCTGCATGGGCGGCATGTACACGCTGAAGGCCGCCGCGACCGGGACATTCGAGCGGGCAGTGCCCTTCTACGGGATGATCCGCGTCCCCGAAGCGTGGCGGGGGCCCGGCCAGCGCGAGCCGCTCGACTCCGCCGCCGACGCCTGCCCCACGCTGGCGTTCTTCGGCGACCAGGACCCTTGGACCCCCGCCGCCGACATCGACGCGCTCCGGAAAGCCTGGGAGGGGAAGCCCGAGCACGAGGTCGTCGTGTACGCGGGCGCCGACCACGGGTTCGTGCACGATCCCGATCGTCCGGCCCACCGTCCCGACGACGCCGCCGACGCGTGGAAGCGGGCGCTCTCGTTCCTGCGGGTCACGTAGCGCCAACCCCTCCTAACTACAAGTTCGCCCGGTCCTCGATGGCCTGGCGGTCGACGAACTTGTAGCGGCTGCGGCCCTTGACCTCGAGCCAGCCCAGCTTCCCGAAGAGGGCGAGCGCCTTGTTCACCCGCTCGCGGGACGCGCCGACCATCGCCGCCAGCTCCTCCTGGGTGACCGGCAGCTTGAACTCGTCGGCGTCGCCGGCCAGCTCGAGGAGCCGCTTGGCGGTGCGGGCGGGCACGTCGAGGAAGACCGCGTCGGCGAGCGCCTCGTCGGTGGAACGGAGGCGGCGCGTCAGGAGCTTTACCGCGATCCATAGGAGCTCGGGACGCTCCTGGAGCACGGCCCGCACCGGCGCGTACTCGAGCACGACGACTTGGGAGTCGCTGAGGGCCCGAGCGTCAGCGATGCGAGGAGCGTCGTCGAAGAGCGGGAGCTCGCCGAACAGTTGACCGTCCTCGAGCACCGCCAGCACCGATTCGCGACCGTCAGAGGCCTTGGTGGCGATCGCGATGCGACCGGTCTGCACAACGAACAGCTCGTTCGACGTCTCACCCTGGCTGAACAGCAACTCGTTGCGCTCGTAGCTGCGAACGGTCGCGTGCTCACCCAACGCCGCGAGCACATCGGGGGGAAGGGCGGCGAACAGATCGGTCGTGTTGAGGAGTCGTTCGACCACGGCGCGCCAGCGTAGTTTCCCGATGGGCGGGGCTCCCGCCTCGGTTTGGTACAATTGATCGTTCTTCCCGCTTCACCTCTGCCCCCTCGCGAGGAGCGTCATGACGACTTTCGGTGTCGGCGACAAAGTTGTGTATCCCCATCACGGGGCGGCGACGATCGAGAAGCGGGAGAAGAAGAACGTCTTCGGTGAGAAGCGCGACTACCTCGTCCTCCGCCTCGCCTACGGCGACCTGACGCTCATGGTGCCGGCCGACAACGCCGAGGAGATCGGCCTGCGCGAAGTGATCAACGACGAAGAGGTCGAGGAGGTGTTCGCCGTCCTTCGCAAGAAGGAGGCGCGCATGCCCACCAACTGGTCGCGGCGGTTCAAGAACCACGTCGAGAAGCTCAAGAGCGGCGACATCTACCAGGTGGCCGAGGTCGTGCGGAACCTCTCGATCCGCGAGAACGACAAGGGCCTGTCGGCGGGCGAGAAGCGGATGCTGGCCAAGGCCCGCCAGATCCTCGTCTCCGAGCTCACCTTCGCCATCGGCGTCGACGAGGAGGCCGCCGAGGCCAAGCTCGACGAGGCGCTGCACAAGAAGAAGTAGGCACGGCCCCGGTGACCGTCTGGGGCATCGTCGTCGCCGGGGGGCAGGGGACGAGGTTCGGTTCCCCCAAGCAGTTCGAGCGCCTGGGTGACGCGCGCGTAGTCGATCGGGCGGTGACGACCGCGGTCGCGGCGTGCGACCACGTGGTGGTCGTCCTCCCGGTGGGCATGCCCTGGGACGGCGAAGAGGGGGTCACCGCGGTTCCGGGCGGGGAGCGCCGCTCCGACTCCGTCCGTGCCGGCCTTGCCGCGGTCACCGGAGGCGCCGACGTCGTCGTGGTGCACGACGCCGCCCGGCCTCTGGCTTCGAAATCGCTGTTCGACGCGGTGATCGGCGCAGTGCGAGCCGGCGCCGACGCCGCGGTACCGGGCGCTCCCGTCCCCGACACGCTGAAGCGGGTCGAGGGCACCCGGGTGGTCGAGACCGTGACCCGCCGGGGGTTGTTCGCGGTGCAGACCCCGCAGGCGTTCCGGGCCGCCGCGCTGCGCCGCGCGCACACCGAGGAGCCCGACGCCACCGACGACGCCGCCCTGGTGGAGGCGGCCGGTGGGACCGTTGTCGTCGTGCCCGGTGACCCGCGCAACCTGAAGATCACCGGCCCCGACGACCTGGCGATGGCCGAGGCGCTCGTCCGGAGCTCGCCGTGACGTCTCGGGTCGGCCTCGGGTTCGACGTCCATCCGTTCGGGGGAGAGGGGCCGCTCGTCCTCGGCGGCGTCACCCTCGAGGGCCCCGGGCTCGAGGGTCACTCCGACGCCGACGTGGTCGCCCACGCCGTCGCCGACGCCCTCCTGGGCGCGGCCGGCCTGCCCGACCTCGGCACTCTGTTCCCCGCCGACGACGAGCGCTACCGGGGCGCGTCGTCGATGGTGCTCCTGCGCGACGTGGCCGCGGCGGTGGCGGCCGAAGGCTGGCGGGTGGAGAACGTCGACGTGGTCGTGGCCGCGGAGCAACCGGTGCTCGCGCCCCACCTCGCCGACATGGTGGCGACGGTCGAGCAGGCGCTCGAGCCGCTCGATCCCGCCGCGGTCGCGGTCAAACCCAAACGGCCCGAGGGTCTGGGCGCGCTCGGTCGGGCCGAGGGAATTGCGGCCTGGGCGGTTGCGCTCCTCTCTACGATCGACGGATCGTGATCCGGGTCCACGACACGCTTTCGCGCGAGAAGGTCGAGGTCGTGCCGCGCGAGCCGGGGAAGCTGTCGATCTACGTCTGCGGGCCGACCGTGTACGAGGTGCCGCACGTCGGCCACGGGCGTGCCGCGGTGGTCTTCGACGTCATCCGCCGTTACCTCGATTGGAGCGGAGTCGACGTCACGTTCGTCAGCAACGTCACCGACGTCGAGGACAAGATCATCGCCCGGGCGGCGAAGGAGGGCGCCAGCGAGTCCGAGGTCGCCCAGCGCTACGAGGCCGCGTACTGGGACGTGATGGATCGCCTCGGCGTGGGCCGGCCCGACCACCTTCCCCGCGCCACCGAGTACATCGAGCCGATGATCGAGCTCATCGCCGACCTCGTGCGCGCCGGCCGGGCCTACGTCGTCGAGGGCCAGGGCGTGTACTTCGACGTCGAGTCGTACGACCGCTACGGCGAGCTGTCGCACCGCAAGCTCGCCGACCTGCTCGACACCGCCGGTGGCCGGGTCGAGGTCGACGAGCGCAAGCGCAGCCCGGTCGACTTCGCGCTCTGGAAGGCGGCGAAGGAAGGCGAGCCCGCGTGGGACTCACCCTGGGGGAAGGGCCGCCCCGGCTGGCACATCGAGTGCTCGGCGATGTCGCTGCGCCTGCTCGGCGAGGGCTTCGACCTCCACGGCGGGGGCGACGACCTCGTGTTCCCTCACCACGAGAACGAACGCGCCCAGGCCGAGGGCGCCGGGCACCCCTTCGCGCGGTACTGGGTCCACAACGGCATGGTCATGGTCGGCAGCGAGAAGATGGCGAAGTCGCTCGGCAACTTCACCACCCTCGCCGACGCCCTCGACGCCCACGGGCCCCGGGCGATCCGCCTCGCCGTGCTCCAGACGCACTACCGCAAGCAGATGGAGCTCGGTGACAAGGAGCTCACCGATGCCGCCAGCGCGATCGAGCGACTGGACGCGCTCGCCCGCCGGGCCCGGGTCGCCGGGATCGATCCGGCCGGCGCCGAGCTCGATGAAGCCGCCATCGGGTCGTTCCGCGCCCACATGGACGACGACTTCGGCACGCCCGGCGCGGTCGCGGTCATCTTCGACACCGCCCGGTGGGCCAACGCCGCCATCGACCGGGACGACAAGGGCGAGGCCGCGACCCTGCTCGCCACCGTCATCGAGCTCGCCGGTGCGCTCGGCCTCGACCTCGACGACGGCGCCGGCGGGGAGGGCGACGACGAGATCGACGGCCTGGTCGCGCAACGCGACGCGGCTCGTGACCGTGGCGACTACGCCGAGGCCGACCGAATCCGCGACGAGCTCGCCCAGCGGGGGATCACGCTCGAGGACACGCCCACGGGCACGATCTGGCACCGGTGAGTCGTAGCGCGGATCAGGTCGAAGGGCGCCGCGCGGTACGCGAGCTGTTGAAGGCGCGCCGGCGTCGGGTGCGCACCGTCTGGATCGGCGGTCGCGACCTCGACGACGTAGAGGATCTCGCCCGCGAGGTGGGCGCAAAGGTCCATCGGGTGGCGCCGGAGGAGATCGACCGCCGGGCGCACACCGAGGCGCCGCAAGGAGTCATCGCGGCCGCCGAACCGCTGCCGGAGGCCGACCTCGACCGGTTGCTCGCCGACCCGGCCGCGTTCCTCGTGACGCTGGACGGTGTCACCGACCCCCAGAACCTCGGTGCGGTGGCGCGGACGGCGGAGTCGGCCGGCGCGACCGGGCTCGTCGTCCCCCGACACCGCGCCGCCCGCATCACCCCGACCGTGACCAAGGCGGCGGCGGGCGCGCTCGAGCACCTTCCCGTCGCGGTCGTGTCGGGCGTTCCCTCGGCGCTCGAGCGGGCCCGGCGCGCCGACGTGTGGACGGTCGGCCTCGACGCCGCCGGCGACACCGATCTGTTCGAGCTGGCCGTCGCGGATCAGCCGGTGATGCTCGTGCTCGGCGCCGAAGGGACCGG
This sequence comes from Actinomycetota bacterium, assembly GCA_052390575.1. GTDB lineage: Bacteria > Actinomycetota > Acidimicrobiia > IMCC26256 > JACDBD01 > JBPCMN01. Next base: position 43,361 of record JBQTGU010000075.1, read on the forward strand.
GCTCTCGCGCCTCACCCGGGCGCGCTGCGACGTGCTCGCCCGCATCCCGATGCGCGGCGCGATCGAGTCGCTCAACGTGGCCGCCGCGGCCGCGCTCGCCTGCTACGAGGTCGCGCGTCGTCGCCAGTAGCCTCGTTGCGTCGGCCGGAGTAGCTCAGTTGGCTAGAGCAGCCGCCTTGTAAGCGGCAGGCCGTCGGTTCGAATCCGACCTCCGGCTCGAAATGCTTGCTATTGGTCCCTCCGGCGGCCAGGATCGACGATCAATGGGTCTGTCGCCGCGCGACCGGGACATCCTCGATTTCGAACGCACCTGGTGGACGCAACCGGGGTCCAAGCAGCGCGCCATCCGTGAGCGTCTGCTGATCTCGGCGACGCGCTACTACCAGCGCCTCAACCAGCTGCTCGACGAGCCCGACGCTCTGCGGCACGACCCCCTCACGGTGAAGCGGGCCCGCCGGCTGCGTGAGCAACGGCGGCGGGTCCGCATCGAAGGGCGCCGCGCCAAATGAGCAGCGCCACCGCAGTAGGTTCGACGCCCATGGTTTCAGTCGCCCGCCGTGATTTCGGCCGCTCGATGGTGTTCTCGGCGGCACGGGGCGCCGGGCTCATCGGGCTGGCGGTGATCGTCGGCATCGTGCTCCTCCAGATCGTCGACGACGGGACCTCCGGTCCCGCCAACGGCGGCGGCGGCGGGGGCGGTACCGCCACGTCTACGCCCGGCGAGACGACGGCCACGACACCGGCGGGTCGTGACCCCTCCGAGGTCCGCGTCCTCGTGCTCAACGCCGGCCAGGCGGCGGGCGCGGCCCAGAACAAGGCGAACCAGCTCCGAACCGCGGGGTACAACACCCTGCCGGCGAGCAACACGCTTCCGCGCACCGGCCTGGCGGTGCAGTGTCGGGAGGGCTTCGACAACGAGGCGGCCGCGCTCGCGCTGGCAGTGGGCGAGGGCGCGGTGGTCGAGCCGTTCCCCGACGAGCCCCCGGCGGAGGCCGAGAACGCCGACTGCCTCGTGCTGCTCGGCCAGGTGTAGCCGGTCCGACGCGGCGCGATCGCTCGCGCACTGGTGCCACTCGATCCCGCCCTCCGCCCGTTCGTCGAACGTCCCGAGCAGGCGGCCGTACTGCTCGACTTCGACGGCTCCCTGTCGCGCATCGTCGACGACCCGGCGGCGGCGGCGGTCTTGCCGGAGGCCCGCGCCGCGCTCGCCGCGCTGGTCGGGCGCCTCGGTCTGGTGGCGGTCGTGAGCGGACGCCCGGTGGCCGTGCTCGCCGACGCGCTCGCGCTCGATGGTGTGGAGCTGGTGGGGCAGTACGGGCTCGAACGCCGGGTCGGCGGCCGGATCGTGGTCGACGAACGCGTCGCTCCGTACGTCGATTCGGTGGCGGCCGCTGCCGACGAGGCCGAGCGCGAGTTGCCGGACTTGCTCGTCGAACGGAAAGCCGGCGTCGCGGTCACGGTGCATTGGCGCACGGCGCCCGACCGCGAAAACCAGGTAGCGGCCTTCTTGGACGAGCTCGCTCGTCGCCACGGCTTGGTGACGTACGCGACCCGCATGGCCCGCGAGCTGCGCCCGCCGGTCCCGGTCGACAAGGGGACCGCGGTCGAGTCGCTGCTCGCACCCGGGTTCTTCGCCGCCGGCTTCGCCGGCGACGATCGCGGCGACCTCCCGGCGTTCGACGCGCTCGAGCGAGCGGCGAGCGCGGGACGGGTGACGCACGCGGTGCGCATCGCGGTGGCGTCGAACGAGTCGCCCCCGAAGCTGCTGGAGCGATCCGACCTCGTGGTCGACGGTCCCCCGGCACTGGCCGCGCTGCTCGAGGCCCTCACCGCGGAGCTCGACTAGCCCCCGGCGGCGCGGACCTGGTCGGCCAGCCAGTCGGCCGGCGTGCGGGTGGCCGCGAGCGATCGCAGCCGGTTGGCCCGGTCACGCCGTTCGTCGGCGGGCATCGTGAGCGCGGCATGGAGGGCCGACGCCGTCTGCTCGAGGTCGTACGGGTGGACGGCGAGCACCCCGTCGCGCAGCTCGTCGAACGCGCCCGCCTCCCGTGACAGGCAGACCACGCCGTCGCGCCGGTTGACCAGGGGACCTTCCTTGGCGACGAGGTTGAGCCCGTCCCGGATCGGGTTCACGAGGAGGACGTCGTAGCGCAGCAGGCCGGCGACGCTGCGGGCGTGGTCGTCCCGGGTGTCGAGGACCACCGGCTGCCAGTCCTTCCGGGCCCAGCGCTCGTTGACGCGCGCCGCCGCCTGCTCGACCTCCTGGCGGTAGGCGAGATACTCGGGCAGCCCTTCGCGCGACGCGTAGACCAACGCGACGAACACGACCCGCTCGAGCCATTCCGGATGCTCGGACAACAACAGGTCGAAGGCGAGGAAGCCCCGAACGATGTTCTTCGAAGGTTCGACGCGGTCGGTTCGAACGATGAGGGAGCGATCGCCAACCTGCTGCTCGAGGGTTTTCGTCGCCGCCGCGGCTTCGGGCGATGCGGCGGTTGCGGCGAGATCGTCGGCATCGGGCCCGAGCGACGCAACGAATGCGGGTGTGACCGGCCGGTCGTTGCCGAGCACCTCATGGGCGCACGCCTCGTAGGCCCGTGCCCACCGGGCGGTGTGGAAACCGGAGGGGACCGACGCCATCGACTCGCAGATCGCGGCGGAAACCGGATCGGGGAGCACCCGGATCGAGGTGGGCCCGCAGAAGGGCGTGTGGTTGAAGTGCGTCACCCGCAGATCGGGCCGGGCAGTCCGCAGGAAGCCGGGCACGAGGGCGAGGTGGTAGTCCTGCACCAGCACCACCTCGTCCGGTGGCGCGCACTCCGAGATGTGGTCGGCGAAGGTGCGGTTGACGGCGATGTACGCGTCCCACGCCTCGCGGAAGCGGGTGTCGAAACGCGGCCGCCGGGGCAGGTCGAACAGGCCGTGGTGGAGGAACCACAGCACCGCGTTCGAGACCACGTCGTAGTGCAGCCGGTGGACGTGCGGGTCGAGCTCGAGCAGGTGGAGGTCGAGGTCCGGCACGGTCGCGGCGCCGGCGCGCGCCGCGGCGCGGTCGCCCGGGCTCATTGCCGCGGCCACCCAGGTGGCGAGGCCGTCGGCGGCGGCGCCCGGCCGGGTCAGCAGCGGCTCGAGCGCGCTGACGACGCCCCCCGCGCCCCGCCGGACCGTGAACGATCCGTCCTCGGCCTCGGTGAAGCTGCTCGGTCCCCGGTGCGAGGCGACGAGCATTCAGGCCCGGAGCTGCGTGAACAGCCGCAGCCAGTCCTCGAGCTCGCGGGTGCTGAGGAAGTTCTCGCGGACGTGCTCGCGGCCCTGGACGCCCATGGCGTCGGCCCCGACCGGGTCGGCCAACAGCTCGATCGTGCGAGCGGCGCACTCGTCGACCGAGTCGACGAGAAAGCCGTCGTAGCCGTCGCGGATCTGGAGCACGATGCCGCCGGCGCGCCCACCCACCACCGGGCGGCCCTTCCAGAGCGCCTCCGACACCGTGAGCCCGAAACCTTCCCGGATCGACTTCTGGATGACAACGTCGGCAAGTCGTTGGAACGCGTTGATCTGCACGTTCCCGACCTGCTGGATGTTCGAGAGGAGGTGGATGTCGGGGTCACCGGCCCGTGCCTCCTGGACCTCCTCCCAGACCTGGAAGCCTTCGGGGTCGTCGGTGGCCATCGAACCGGCCAGGACGAGCTGCGCGTCGGTCACCTTCTCGCGCACGATGCGGAACGCCTCGATCACGCCGACGGGGTCCTTCCAGGGGTCGTAGCGACTCACCTGGCAGACGAAGGGACGACGCACGTCCACCCCGTATTGCTTGCACAGCTCCTCGCCGAAGGGCTGGGGCAGGTCGAGGTTCTTCACCGAAAGCGGGTCGATGCACGGCGGGGCGATGACCGGGTCCAGCTCGAGCGTGCCGGGCACGAACTCCGGCATGGTGAACACGGCCGCGTCGTGGAGCTCGACGAACGGGCGGTAGAACTCCCACACCGTCGGGTCGGCGTCGGTGAGGTCGATGTGGCAGCGCCAGATCCACTTGGTGCCCTCGTGCCGGAGCGTGCGGTCGCGTACGAAGCTCCGCAGAGCGGCCGGCTGGGGATCGTGGATGACTACGAAGTCGAACTCCCCTTCGAGCCGGAGCGCGTTGTCGAGCAGGTATTCCTGGTAGGTGGCCTCCATGGTGCGCGTCCACTCGACGTCCCCGCCCTGGAGTGCGTTGTGGACCTGCTTGGTGATCTTGAAGAACTCGTCACTTCCGCGGATCACCTGCCAGTCGGCCTCGAGGCCGGCACTCCGCAAGAGGGGCACGTGAGTGGCGAGCAGCTCGGCGACCCCGCCGCCGTAGGCGGTGGCGTTGATGTGGAGGACGCGTGCCCCGCGCAGGGGTTCGGCCAGCTCGCGGATGCGGGCGACGACCTCCGCGCCGCCGATCTCGCTGTAGGCGTCGAGGTCCTTCTCGAGCAACGGGACGCGTTCGAGCATTCGGTGCAATCTATCCATCGTGCCCACCGCCCTCGCGTGTCCTGACAAGTTCCGCGGGACGCTCACCGCCGCCGCGGCGGCCGACGCGATGGCCGCGGGCCTGGCCGCGGCCGGCTTCACCGAGGTCCGCCGGCTCCCACTGGCCGACGGCGGCGAGGGAACACTCGACGCGCTCGTCGCCGCCCGGGGTGGCTCCATCCGAACCACATCGGTGACCGGGCCGCTGGGCGAGCCGGTCGAGGCGGAGTGGGCGCTCCTGCCCGACGGGACCGTGGTGGTCGAGATGGCGCGCGCCAGCGGCCTCGATCTCGTCAACGGTCGCAACGATCCTCTGCGCGCCAGCACGCGGGGGACGGGCGAGTTGATCGCGGCCGCCGCCCGGGGCGGCGCCCGCCGCATCATCGTGGGCGTCGGGGGCAGCGCCACGACCGATGGCGGCCTCGGGGCGGTGGACGCGCTCGGGTGGTCGCTCGGCGGGCTCGAGGTGACCGTCGCCTGCGACGTGGCCACGACGTTCCTCGACGCCGCCACCGTGTACGCACCCCAGAAGGGCGCGACCGACGCGCAGGTGTCGCTGCTCACGCGCCGGCTGCGGCGCCTGGCCGAGGAGTACGAGCGCCGCACGGGTGTCGACGTGACCGAGCTCGAGGGGGGCGGAGCCGCCGGTGGTCTCGCCGGGGGTCTCGCCGCCATCGGCGCCACGCTCGAGCCCGGCTTCGAGGTCGTGGCGCAGGCGGCCGGGCTCGAGGACGCGCTCGAGGATGTCGACCTCGTCGTCACCGGCGAGGGCAAGCTCGACCCCACGAGCTTCGAGGGCAAGGTCGTGGGCGGCGTCCTCGAGTGGGCGGCGGAGGAGGGAATCGCGCACCGCGCGGTGATCGCGGGACAGGTCACCGACGACGCCCGCGAGGAGCTGTCGGTGCTGGGGGACGTGCACGTCCTCGCGCTGACCGAGCGGGTGTGGCAGGCGGGCGAGGCGTTCTCGCGCGCCGCCGTCCTGGTGGAGGAAGCCGCCCTCGAGGCCGGCCGCGGCGCGCTCGGTACCTAAAGGCGAGCGGCCGCGCCCCCCGGATACAGCGGCGCCGCGCGCCCGGCCCCCGCGGCCAGAGCGGCGGGGTTGACACCCC
>JBQTGU010000076.1:0-42986 GCA_052390575.1 Actinomycetota bacterium
GCCCCGCCTTGGCCATCGCCCGCCGGCAGGCGACCAGCGCCGCCTTGCCCTGGAGGAGGTCCTGGACCGTCTCCACCAGCAGCACGTCGACGCCCCCCGCCAGCAGGCCCTCGACCATGGGCTCGTAGGAGTCCCGCAGGTCGGCGAAGCGGATGTGGCCGAGCGAGGGGAGCTTGGTGCCGGGACCGATCGAGCCGATCACCCAGCGGGGCCGGTCGCCGGTCGAGTAGCCCGACGCCACCTCCTTGGCGATGCGCGCCGCCGCCTCGTTGAGCTCGAACGTCTTCTCCTGAATGCCGTACTCGGCCAGCACGACCCCGAAGGAGCCGAAGGTGGCGGTCTCGACCGCGTCGACGCCCACGTCGAAGAACGAGGAATGCATCTCGGCGATGAGATCGGGCCGCGTGAGCACGACGTGCTCGTTGCAACCCTCGAGCTCGGGGCCGCCGAAGTCGTCCGCAGTCAGGTCCTTGTCCTGGACCCAGGTGCCGAACGCGCCGTCGAAGACCAGGACGCGCTCACGCAGGGCCTCGAGGAAGTCACTCATGTACACGCAAGGCTACCGGAGGCCTTACGAACAGCCGGAAGGCCTTTCGGTCGCGGGGCTGGTGCCGATGAGCCCGGTCGGAGCCTTGTAGCGTTGATGGGCCGAGGGAACCGAGGAAGCAGCGATGAAGGCAGTCATCCTGGCCGGTGGCCTGGGGACGCGGCTCCGCGAGGAGACCGAGTTCCGGCCCAAGCCCATGGTCGAGGTCGGCGGCAAGCCGATCCTCTGGCACATCATGAAGATCTTCGGCCATCACGGCGTGACCGACTTCGTCATCCCGATCGGGTACAAGGGCGAGTTCATCAAGGACTACTTCATCAACTACGAGGCGCGGACCAACGACTTCACCGTCCACCTCGGTCGGTCGCACGACGTCGAGTTCCACGGTGCCCACGAGGAGTCCGATTGGGCGGTCACGGTCGTCGACACCGGCCAGGACACGATGACCGGCGGCCGGGTCAAGCAGGTGGAGCGCTTCGTCGACGGCGAGCGCTGCATCGTGACCTATGGCGACGGCCTCGCCGACGTCGACATCGGCGACCTGCTCGACTTCCACGAGGGCCACGGCAAGCTCGCCACCATGACGACGGTGCGGCCGCTGTCGCGCTTTGGCGTCATCGACCTCGGCACTGACGACGCGGTCGCGCGCTTCCGGGAGAAGCCCCAGGTCGACGGCTACGTCAATGCGGGCTTCATGGTGTTCGAACCGTCCGTGTTCGACTACCTCGACCACGACTCCGTGCTCGAGCAGGCGCCCCTCGAGGCGCTGGCCAAGGACCAGCAGCTGTCGGCCTACCGCCACGAGGGGTTCTGGCAGCCGATGGACACCTACCGGGAGTTCGAGATGCTCAACGAGCTGTGGGACTCGGGCGAGGCGCCCTGGAAGGTGTGGGAAGCATGAGCAGCTGGACGGAGCGGCGCGTCCTGGTCACCGGGGCGACCGGGATGGTCGGGTCGTGGCTCACCCGCCGGCTCGTCGACGAGGGGGCCGCGGTCGTGGCGCTCGTCATCGACGACGACCCCCAGTCGGAGCTGCTCCGTAGCGCCACGATCGAGGAGTGCTCGGTCGTGTCGGGCCGCCTCGAGGACTACGCCACCGTCGAGCGGGCGGTCAACGGCCACGAGGTCGACACCGTCGTGCACCTCGGGGCGCAGACGATCGTCGGCACCGCTCACCGGGCGCCGAAGGCGACGTTCGAGACCAACGTCGCCGGGACCTGGAACGTGCTCGACGCCTGCCGCACCCACCGCGACCTGGTCGAGCGGGTGGTGGTCGCGTCGAGCGACAAGGCCTACGGCGAGCAGCCGGTGCTGCCCTACACCGAGGACATGAGCCTCGATGCCCGCCACCCTTACGAGCTCTCCAAGGCCGCCGCCGATCTGGTCGCGCAGTCGTACGCGTACACCTATGAGTTGCCGATCACCATCGCCCGCTGCGGCAACATCTACGGCGGGGGTGACCTCAACTGGAGCCGGATCGTGCCGGGCACGATCCGCTCGCTGCTGCGGGGCGAGCAGCCGATCATCCGCAGCGACGGCACCTTCCTGCGCGACTACCTCCACGTCGACGACGCCGTCGACGCCTACCTCGCCCTCGCCGACCGCGCCGCCGAGCAGAGCGTCGCGGGCGAGGCGTTCAACTTCAGCGACGAGTCGCCCCGCACGGTGATGGAGATCTACACCGCGGTGTGCAAGGCGGTGGGTGCCGGCGAGGTCGAGCCGCGAGTACTCAATGCCGCAGTTGGCGAGATCAAGGACCAGTACCTCGACGCCGGCAAGGCCCGACGCGTGCTGGGGTGGGAGGCGGGCGTGAGCCTCGACGACGGCTTGGCGCGCACGGTCGAGTGGTACCGGGAGCTGCTCTCGCGATGAGCACCGACCCCAGCGCGCAGGACGCGACCGCGGACGAGCTCCGCACCCAGATCCTCGAGCTGGTCAAGGCGTACCACGACGCCGCCTTCCCCGAGAAGCCGTTCGTGCCCGGCATCTCGCCGGTGCCGGTGTCGGGCCGGGTGTTCGACGCCGCCGAGATCGGACTGCTGGTCGACTCGTCGCTCGACTTCTGGCTGACCACCGGCCGGTTCGCCGACCAGTTCGAGGCCGCGTTCGCCAAGGTCATGGGCACGCGGCACGCGTTGCTGTGCAACTCGGGTTCGTCGGCCAACCTGCTGGCCGTCTCCGCCCTGACCTCACCCCGGCTGAAGAAGCGCCGGCTCCAGGAAGGCGACGAGGTGGTGACGGTCGCGGCCGGCTTCCCGACCACCGTCAACCCGATCCTCCAGAACCGGCTCGTCCCCGTGTTCGTCGACGTGAACCTCGGGACCTATGACGCCGACATGGACCGGCTCGCCGAAGCGATCGGGCCGCGCACGAAAGCCATCGTGATGGCGCACACGCTCGGTAACCCCTTCGACCTCGACGGGGTCACCGCGCTCGCCAAGGAGCACGGGCTCTGGCTGGTCGAGGACAGCTGCGACGCGGTCGGCGCCCGCTTCCGCGGCAAGCCCGTCGGCTCCTTCGGCGACCTCGCGACCGTGAGCTTCTACCCCGCCCACCACATCACGATGGGCGAGGGCGGATGCGTGCTCACCCGCAAGGCCACGCTGAAGAAGATCGTCGAGTCGTTCCGCGACTGGGGTCGCGACTGCTGGTGCGACCCGGGCAAGGAGAACACCTGCGGCAAGCGGTTCGACTGGCAGCTGGGCGAGCTGCCGTACGGGTACGACCACAAGTACATCTACTCGCACCTCGGCTACAACCTGAAGGTCACCGACATGCAGGCCGCGGTCGGGGTCGCCCAGCTCGACAAGCTGCCCGGCTTCGTCGCCGCCCGCCGCCGCAACTGGCAGCGTCTCCACGACGGTCTCGCCCATCTCGAGGAGCACTTCGTCCTGCCCGAGGCCACCCACGACAGCGACCCCAGCTGGTTCGGGTTCGCGCTCACCGTTCGACCCGAGGCGCCGTTCGAACGGCATGCGCTCGTGCAGTACCTGGAGGGCCGCCGCATCGCCACCCGGCAGTTGTTCGGCGGCAACCTCGTCCGCCAGCCGGCGTACCTCGACCTTCCGCACCGCATCGTCGGGCCGCTCACCAACGCCGACGTGGTGGCCGAGGGCACGTTCTGGATCGGGGTCTACCCGGGGCTCACCGACCCGATGCTCGACTGGATGATCGAGAGCATCACGGACTTCGTGGCTCAGCACACCGGCCGGTAGGCTGTGACTTCCCCCGGTGTGGCGTCGAATTGGCGCGGAGGTTTGTCGTGACGATCAACCGTGACGTCTTCGAGGACCTGTTCGTCCTGGAGCTGGCCAACAACCACTGGGGGAGCCTGGAGCGGGGTCTGCGCATCGTCGACGACTACGCCAAGGTGGTGCGGTACAACAACGTGCGCGCCGCGATCAAGCTCCAGTTCCGCGACGTCGACAGCTTCATCCACCCCGACTACCGCCACCGCACCGACCTCCGGTACGTCAAGAAGACGCTCGACACCAAGATGTCGCGCGACGACTTCGCCACCCTCTCCGAGGCGATCCGCAAGAGCGGCTGCATCCCGATGGCGACTCCCTTCGACGAGAAGTCGGTCGACCTGTGCGTCGAGCTCGGCATTCCGATCCTCAAGCTCGCCAGTTCCGACATCAACGACTGGGTGCTGATCGAGCAGATCGCGACCGCCAAGAAGCCGGTGATCGCGTCGACCGGCGGCTCGTCGCTCAAGGACATGGACGACCTGGTCACCTTCTTCGAGAACCGGCGCATCCCGCTGGCACTGAACCACTGCGTCTCGCTCTACCCGAGCGAGGACAACGAGCTCGAGCTCAACCAGATCGACTTCATGCGCGAGCGGTACCCGAGCGTCACGATCGGGTTCTCGACCCACGAGTACCACGACTGGACCTCGTCGATCATGGTCGCCTACGCCAAGGGCGCCCGGACGTTCGAGCGCCACATCGACATCGACTCTGACGGCGTCGAGGTATCGCCGTACTGCACGCTGCCGCAGCAGTGCGACCAGTGGTTCCAGGCCTTCCACAAGGCCAAGGAGATGTGCGGAGCGCCCGGCATCAGCAAGCGCATGCCGGGTAAGCGCGAGACCGAGTACCTCGACGGTCTGGTGCGGGGCGTGTATGCCGCCACCGACCTGCCCGCGGGCCACAAGCTCGAGGACGGCGACTTCTTCCTCGCCATCCCACTCTTGCAGGGTCAACTGTCGTGCCGCGAGCTCATCGGCGGTGAGCCGCTGGCGCGCCCGCTCCAACGGGGCGAGCCCCTCACCGTCGACCACCTGGACAACCCGTACTCCCGCAACCCGGTGCTGCGCGAGAAGATCGTCACCCGGGGGCTCGCGCCCGAGTAGCGCGTCCCGTGTCACGCGAGCCGCAACCGACCGTGAAGTACTCCGAGCTGGTCATGGACTGGCTCGGCGAGCTCGGGTACACGCACTGCTTCTTCGTCGCCGGCGGCAACATCATGCACCTGCTCGACGGCGCCCGCTCCCGGATGGTGTGCGTGCCGTTCGTGCACGAGGTCGCCGCCGGGGTCGCGGCCGAGTACTTCAACGAAGCCGATGGCGACGGTCGGGCGTTCGCGCTCGTCACCGCCGGCCCCGGTCTCACGAACATCGTGACCGCGGTCGCGGGCGCGTTCCTCGAGAGCCGCGAGCTGCTCGTCCTCGGCGGCCAGGTCAAGAGCACCGACCTGGCCGACGGCGGCATCCGTCAGCGGGGGATCCAGGAGGTCGACGGCGCGTCGATCGTCGCGCCGATTACGGTCGAGTCGGTGCGGGTCGAGCGGCCGGTACCCCGCGATCAGCTGGTTGCGCACGTCGAGCGCGCCCGCCGCGGGCGCGCCGGGCCGGTGTTCGTCCAGATGTGCCTCGACGCCCAGGGCGCGCCGGTCGATCCGCGCGAGCTCGGGGGCGTGGTCGCGGTGGAGCCGGCGGGGGCGCCGGCGGCGGCGATCACCGAGGCGGAGCGGGCAGTCGAGCCCATCGCCGACCTCATGCGCTCGGCCCAGCGGCCGGTGTGGCTGGTCGGCGGGGGAGTGACGCGCGCGACCGCCGCTGACCTCCGCGAGCAGTTGGGTCGCACAGGAGTCCCGGTGATGACGACCTGGAACGGCATCGACCGGGTCGGCGCCGACGAGCCCTGGTACTTCGGCCGCCCCAACACCTGGGGCCAGCGCGCCGCCAACGTGCTGCTCCAGCAGGCCGACCTGCTGGTGGCGTTCGGCACCCGCCTGGGCATGCAGCAGACCGGGTTCAACTGGCAGCAGTTCGTGCCCGTCGGGAAGGTCGTGCAGGTCGACCTCGACCCCGCCGAGCTCGAGAAGGGCCATCCCCGGGTCGACCTCGCGGTCGCGGGTGACGCCAACACGCTCCTGCGCCGGCTGGTCGCGCTCGACTACCCCGACTACGGCGAGTGGGTCGCGTTCTGCAACAAGGTGAAGGCGCGCCTGCCCCTGCGCGAGGAAGCCAACGTCACCGCGCCCGGCTTCGTCTGCCCCTACGACTTCTACCTGGCGCTCTCGGAGCTCACGACCGCCGACGACGTGGTCGTGCCGTGCAGCAGTGGCGGCGCCAACTCCGTCGCGATGCAGACGTTCCAGCAGAGCCGGGACCAGGTTGTCATCACCGACAAGGGGCTCGCCAGCATGGGCTACGGCCTGGCCGGCGCCATCGGCGCCGCCCTGTCTCACCCCGACCGGCGCACGGTCCTGGTCGAAGGCGACGGCGGCTTCATCCAGAACCTCCAGGAGCTTGCCACCGTCGCGGTGAACGACCTCAACCTCAAGATCTTCATCTTCAGCAACGAGGGCTACGCGTCGATCCGCATGACCCAGCGCAACTACTTCGACGGCCAGTACCTCGGCTGCGATACCCAGACCGGCCTTGGCTTCCCCCGCTGGTCCGACCTCTTTCAGGCGTACGACATCCCTCTGCTCGAGCTCGACGCCGACACGATGGACTCGGACGCCTTCCGCAACGCGTTTGCCGCGCCGGGCCCGCACGGCTTCATCGTCGCGATCGACCCCGAGCAGACCTACTTCCCCAAGATCACCAGCCGCATCACCGAGACCGGCAGCATGGAGTCGAACCCGCTCCACATCATGGCGCCCGACCTCCCCGACGACGTCGCCGGCGAGGTCTTCCGGTACCTCTGATGTCTGATCCACAGAGCTCCCGAGACACCGGGAAGGCGCGGCTCTTCCAGCGCGCCGCCGACGCGGTCGGGCGGACCCGGCTCGGGCGCAAGCTCCTGGCCCGCCTGTCGAAGAACACGACGCTCCAGCGCCTCACCATCGGCGGGCCCAACCCGATGCACCTGTGGGAGGACGACGGCACCTTCCTCGCCTTGGCGGGGGCGGCGCGTCCGCTCACCCTGCTGACCGACGAGGCGATGTTCAACCTGTACCAGATCGGCCGCCAGGTCGAGTCGGTCGCGGGAGACGTCGCCGAGGTCGGCGTCTACAAGGGGGGCACCGCGGTGCTGCTGGCCCAGCAGTTCCAGCCGGCGGGCAAGCACTTGTTCCTCTTCGACACGTTCGCGGGCATGCCCGAGTCGGCCGACGAGCGGGTCGACCGCCACCAAGCCGGCGACTTCGACGACACGTCGCTCGAGGCCGTCACCCGGGCGCTGTCCCGGTGGGACACGGTCGAGCTGTGCCCCGGGCTCTTCCCGGGAACCGCCGGCGCGGTCGAGGACCGGACGTTCGCGCTCGTGCACGTGGACGTCGACATCTTCCAGTCGGTCTCCGACTGCTGTGAGTTCTTCTATCCGCGGCTCACGACCGGCGGCGCGCTCGTCTTCGACGACTACGGGCAACGCAGCTGTCCCGGCGCGCGCAAGGCGGTCGACGAGTTCTTCGCCGACAAACCGGAGCACCCCTTCTATCTCCCGACCGGTCAGTGCGTAGTGTGGCGGCTGCCATGAGCCCCAACCGCAAGCGCATCTCGATCGTGATCCCCGCGTACAACGAGAGCGAGTGCGTCGACGAGCTCGCCCGCCGGCTCCAGAAGGTGTTCGAGGAAGAGGACGCCTACGACTTCGAGGCGATCGTGGTCGAGAACGGCTCGGTCGACGACACCTACGAGAAGCTCCTCGCCATTCGCGCGGCCGACGACCGGTTCAAGATCATCCAGCTTTCCCGGAACTTCTTCATGGAGGGCGGCATGGGCGCGGGGTTGGCCCACGCCACCGGCGACGCCGCCGTCATCATGAGCGCCGATCTCGAGGACCCGCCCGAGCTCATCCACGACTTCATCGCCAAGTGGGAGGAGGGCTACGAGAACGTCTACGGCGTGATCACCAAGCGTAAGGGCACCGGGTTCTTCCGCCGGGTCGCCGCCGCCTGCTTCTACTGGATCATCAACAAGCTCAGCGACCAGCCCGTCCCCCGCAACGCCAGCGACTTCCGCCTCGTCGACCGGGCGGTCTACGAGACCTTCAACTCGATGCAAGAGCGCGGCCGCATGGTCCGAGCCATGTTCTCCTGGGTCGGGTTCCGGTCCATCGGCGTCGAGCACGAGCGAGCGCCGCGCTATGGCGGGGAATCGCATTTCCAGCCGATCAAGACGGCCGGGTTCGCCGTCCGCGGCATTCTCGCCAACTCCAACCTGCCCCTGAAGATCATCCCGCTGTTCGGGCTGGCGCTGTCGTTCCTGTCGTTCTTCGCCATCGTGATCATCACCTGGCAGGCCCTCTTCTACGGCGTGCCGTTCCCGGGATTCGGCACGCTGGCCTCGCTCATCTTCCTCGCCTTCGGCTTCCTGTTCTGCTTCTTGGGTGTCGTGAGCGAGTACATCGGCATGATCTTCCAGGAGGTCCGCAGCCGGCCGACCTACATCGTGCGGGAGACCCATGGCGTCGAGACCTCCGGGCTCGAAGGACGGGGGCGGGCCGGATGACGTCGGTCGACCGGACTGCCTACGACGAGTACGCGCTGCACCGCCGCCCGGCGGAGTTCGCCGATCGCTACATCGGTTGGTGGCACCGCCGGATGTACGACCACGCCGGTCGCTGGATCCACCATCTCGACGACCGCTCCCTCCTCGAGGTGGGCGTCGGCCACGGCTACTTCGCCCGCGCCGCCCGCCCCGGCGGTCACCGGTACTCGGGGTTGGAGATGAACCCGCTCCTCGCCGCCCAGCTGCGCGAGGAGGGGTACAAGGTGCGCGAGGCCACCGTGCCGCCGTTCCCGGCGGACGTCGGCCCGGTCGAGGTCGTGTGGATCTCCGAGGTGCTCGAGCACATGAACGACTGGCGCCAGGCCCGGGAGCTGATGGCGGGTGCCTACGACGCGGTCGAGCCCGGGGGCTATGTCTGCGTGATCGTGCCCGACATCTCGTCGTACAAATGGGAGTTCTGGGGCGGCGACTGGACCCACGGGTACCCGACGTCGCCCCGGCGGTGCGAGCAGCTGGCGCGCGACGTCGGTCTCGAGATCGTCCGGTGCGAGACCCACGTCTGTGGCGTGTTCGCCCCCGTGCGGCGGGCGTTGCTCGGGTTGGCGATGCGGGTGTTCCCGTACCGGCTGATCGACGCGGTGACGACCCGGACGATGGGCGGCAAGACCTTCGGCTATTCGTTCATGACCGTGTTCGGGTGGCGGCAGGTCTTCCTGCTGGGCCGTCGTCCCGCCGAGTCGAGCCGCTCGGACTGGTAGGCCGCGTCAGCGGCCGGCGCGGTTCGGGCGGTGGAGTCGCACGATCTCGTTGTCGACGCCGAGCTCGCCCCGGATCGCGCTCAGGATCGACTCCTCGTGGTGGATCGAGGTCACCACGATCGGCTGGGTGAGCTCCTTCACGGCTTCGGGCGGGTGCACGAGCGTGCCCGCCAGGTGGAGTCCCTGCTTCTGGGGGGAGCCGTCGACGATGGCCGCGATCGGGGTCTCGGCCAGCACGGTGTCGCGCAGCAGCTTCATGGCGAGTTGTCCCGCGCCCCACACGATGACGTCGCCGCCAGTCGTTTCAGAAGGACGGAGCCGTGCCCGCAGGTCGGCATCGATCTCGGCCAGGAGTGAGGCGGACCGCTCGACGTAGGCGTCGATCCCGGCGCGCAGGTCCGGATCGCCGTTCGTCTCGGAGGGCGCGGGCGGGTTGTCGACGCGCCGCCACAGCCCGTAGAGCGCCGGGTAGGTGAACGTCGGGGCGCACATCACGACCTTCTCGGCGCTCGTGACCTGCTCGAAGCCGACCCCGGTGAGCAGGCGGTGCAGCGCGGTCGGGGAGAAGTGGTTGATGTGCTCGGTGTTGAAGTCGTGGAACGGCGCGACCAGATGGTCGACGTAGTGGGGGGCGTCGGGGACCTCCAGGTACGCCAGCCCACCCGGCCGCAGCAGCCGGTGCAACGAGCGGGCCGCGTCCGGGACGTCGGCCAGGTGCTCGAGCACGTGGGAGAGCGCGATGACATCGAAGGTGCCGAGGTCGTCGGGTGGCGACAAGAACGACGCCGCGTGGGCCTCGACGCCCTGCACGCGCCGGGCGGTGGCGGTCGCGACCGGCGACGGATCGAGGCCGACCAGGTTCGTGAACCCCTGCTCCTTCAGGAAGCCCATCAGCGTCCCGGTGGCGCAACCGGCGTCGAGCACGCGCGCCGACCGGTCGGGGCCACCCCCGTCAACGACAGTGTCGGCGAGGAAGGCGGCGGTGGCGCGCAGCCGGTCGACGTCCCAGGGCGCCTCGGGCAGCGTCTCGGCGTCCTGGCCTTCGTCGTAGATGCTGGTGTCGGCGTACTTCGAGTGCTCCTCGTAGACCTCGTCGAGCACGTCCTGGTCGGTGCCGGTGTCGGCGAACACGAAGTCGCAGCTCGTGCAGGCGACCACGTCGAAGGACTCGGCCACCCGGAGCTCGTCGGGCACGGCGAAACGCTGTGAATGGACGACGTCACCGTGCGTCGCGGCGCAGATCGGACAGGGGCGGAGCAGCGTCTTCGGCATGAGTGCGGAGTTCGAGACTAATAGGGTTCTTGCGCGATGGGACCACCGGAGGTCGCCGCGCCCCCGGCGGACACCCCACTCACCGACGTCGCCACTCGACTGACCTGGCTCGCGGCGGTTCCGACCGCGCTCGTCGTGTTGCTGATCGGAGTCGCGCTCTATCCCGACGCAGTCACGGACCCAGATCGCATCACGCGCAACCGCCGATTCTTCGACGGCATCGTGTTGGCCCCCGAGCCGGGTGACCGGTTCCGGTACGCGCTCGGCGTGTTCGGAGCCGTGCTCCTCGCCGCTCTCGTCGTCGGCGCCTTGAAGTGGCCCCGGGCGAGGCGGGTTGCATCGACGCCGGGCGCGCTGGTCGCGGTGGTGACGGTGCAAGTCGGTGCGGTCGCCTTCGCGGCCTGGTGTCTCACGGAGCAGGAGCCGTCGGTCCCGTACTTCGGATGGACCGACGTGGTCGTCATGGCGTTGGTGGCGGTGGTCGCGGTAGCGGTCTGGCGGCGCCGTGACCGGCTGCGCCTGCCCGGGTCGGCGACGGCGCAGGCCGCCGCGGGCTACGCCGTGAGCGCCCTCGTGGCCGGCTCGTACGTCCTCACGACCGTCGTGACCGACGGCGGCATCGGTCGCAGCCTCGGGGACGTCCGGTTCCATCTCCCGTTCACGATGGGCGACTTCACGTCGTTCGCCAACGGACGGACACCGTTGGTCGACTTCGTGCCCCAGTACACGAACGTCCTGCCCTACGTCGTGGGCCCGCCGGTGGGGATCTTCGACGGCCGGATCTCGGTGTTCTCGGCGGCGATGGGCGCGCTGACGGCCGCGTCGCTGGTGGGTGTGTTCCTCGTGCTGAGATCGGTGACCGTGACCGCGGCCGGCGCGGCTGCCCTCTTCCTTCCGTTCGTCGGGCTGACGTTCCTCAAGAGCGCGTCGGTCGGTCCCGACTACGCCAACATCGGCCTCTACTACGCGGTGCTGCCGATGCGTTACGCCGGCCCCTGGATCGCGGTCGCCGCCTGCCTGCCGTACCTGCGCCGTCCGTCGCGCGCCACGCTGGCGCTCGCCGCCGGGGTCGCCGGTGTGGTCGCGCTCAACAACCTCGACTGGGGCATTCCCGCCCTCGGCGGGGTCGGCGCCTGCCTCTGGTGCGGCGACGCGACGGTACGCGACCGGCCGGGGCGCAACGCCGCCCGAATCGCGGGCGCGCTGGCGGCGGGAGCGGCCGCCGCCGTCGTCGTGTTCACCCTGGTCACCCTGGTGCGCGCCGGGGAGCTCCCCGACTTCGGGCTCGCGCTCGAGTTCCCGAGGCTGTTTGCGGTGAACGGCTACTTCCTGATCCCCGCGCCCGGGAGGGGCCCGTACCTCGCGCTGTATCTGACGTTCGTGGCCGCGGGGGCGGTGGCGCTCGGGAGCAGCCTCGTCGCGGGCGACCGCGATCGGCGCCGACGGGTGTCCGACGGCGCGCTGGCGTTCGGCGCCGTGTTCGGCCTCGGCGCCGGCGCGTACTACATGGGCCGGTCGCATCCCGGGACGCTGTACGCGCTGTTCTCGGCCTGGGCGTTCGTGATCGTCCTGCTCGCGCACCGGGCCGCGCAGCTGGCGTGGCGATCGCGCGACCGGTTGCCGGCGCTGTGGGTGGTGCCTTTGCTCGCCGCATTGCTGCTCTACGGACTGACGGCCGCGACCGCCCGGGAGGTCCCGGCGCCGTGGCGCCAGCTCGACCGGCTCACCACCGGGGGAGCGGCGACGTTCGACGTCGACCCGCTCGTCCCGTTCGTCCGCGAGCACACCCGACCCGGCGAGGAGGTCGCGATCCTGACCGAGCAGTCGCACCGCCTCGCGCTCGCGAGCGGTGTGCGCGACGTGACCCCGTTCAACAGCGTCTACTCGATCATCTCGTTTGCCCAGCTCGACCTGCTGATGGAGCAGATCGACGCGGCCGACGTGAGGACGGTGTTCACCGGGGACCTCCCGTTCCCCGAGGTGGAGGACGCGCTCACCGACGCCGGGTTCCGGATGCGGGAGACCGATCCCGAGACGGGGCTCTCGCGGTGGCGCCGTTCCTCAGCCTGAACGGGCGCGGTGCCAGGCCAGCGTGCGCCGCAGCGCATCGTCGAGGTCGACGGTCTCGGCCAGCCCGAGCTCCGAGCGCGCCCGGAGCGTGCTCGGCACGTACCGGTCGGGCAGCCGTCCGGGCACGGGTTCGCCGCGGATCTCGACGTCGGGTCGGGGCGTGGTCACGGCGGCGACCGCGCGGGCGGTGGCGGCGATGTCGACGGCATCCTCCGAACCTACGTTGTAGGCCTGACCGACCGCGCCCCGGGCCAGAATCGACCACAGCCATGCGGCATAGTCTGCGGCGTAGAGGTAGGAGCGCACGGTCGTCCCGTCGCCCTGCACGACGATGGGCCTGCCGGCCAGCGCGTCGCGCACGAAGTTCCCGATCGCGAAATGGATGTCGAGCGGTAGGTACGGTCCGACGAAGGTGAAGCCGCGAGCGATCTTCGTCGGCACGCCGTGCGTGCGGGCGTACGCCGCGCACAGGAGCTCGGCCAGGCGCTTGCCCTCGGCGTACGCCGCCTTGGGTGAGAGCGGATCGGGCCCACCGGCATGGTCCTCGCCTACGTGGCTCAGGTCGGGCGGCTGAGTGCCGTACACGGCCCCGGAGCTGGTGAAGAGGAACGGCACCGAACCCGACGCGACGGCGACGTCGAGCGCGCCGCGGGTGCCCTCGATGATCGTGTCCACCATCACCAGAGGGGTGTCGTCGTTGATCGGGTTGCTCGATGGGGTGGCGGCGTGCACTACCGCGCCGAACTTCCCGAGGCTGGGCGAGAGCTCGAGCACGTCACCGCGCGTCAAACCGAGAGCCGGGTGCCCGGCAAGGTGGGGAGCCCGGGCAGCGAAGCCATCGGGATCGCGCGTCAGCACAACCGCGGTCGCGTCGAGCGCGAGCCGGTCGACCGCCCAGGTGAAGGTCTCGAGCAGCCACGAGCCCACGAACCCGGTGCCCCCGGTGATGAGCAGGCGGGTGCCGCGGAGGTGATCCCAGTCGTCCTCCGTGCGTCCGAGGACGTCATCGAGGTCGGCCGCCAGGGCGCGCTCGGCCATCTCGTCAGCGGGTGGCGGTCGTGGCCGACGCGCCGAGGAGTGCCTCGAGCTCCGTGAGTGTGCGTACGAGGTGGTCGGCTTGGTGCAGCTCGGCCTCGCTCCCGAATCCCCAGGTCACTCCGATGGTGGTCAGGCCCAGCGCCCGTCCGGCCTCGATGTCGTGGGACCGGTCGCCGACGATGGCGCAGCTGCGGGGTGGGGGGACGCGATCGAGGGACTCGGCGACCCCCGCGACCGCCCGCCGGAGCGTCACGGTCTTGGTCTCGCTCTCGGGCCCGAGCGACGGCCCGGCGATGGTCACGAAGCAGCCCGCCAGCCCCAGGTGCTCGAGGATGGCGCGGGCGAAGTCGAGCGGCTTCGACGTCGCCACCGCCAGCGGGGTGTGCCCGGCGACGGCGCGCACGACCGCATCGAGGCCGGGCTGGACTGTCGTTCCGGGTACGCACTCGTCGCGGTACCGCGATCGGAACGCGGCCACGCAGTCGTCGGCGAGCGCCGGGTCCGCACCCCGTTCCCGGAGCATCGTCTCGAAGCCGTCGCGAAGTGGCGGGCCGATGTAGCGCTCGAGCGCGCCCGGCGGGAGCGGGTCCAATCCGTGCTCGCGCAGGGCGTGGTCGATGCAGGTGGCGATGCCGGGCCGGGAGTCGACGAGCACACCGTCGAGGTCGAAGACGACCGCGTCCCACTTCATCTCGCGCACGCTACTTCCGGGGGAATCGTCGACCGACCCGGATGGCGCGGTCGGCGCGCTCGAACAGCTCGCGGTCGCCGGTGCTGTCGCCGTAGGCCCAGACGAACGCGGGGCGACCACCGAGCCAGGCATCGAGCCGGCGAGCCTTCTCCGCCCGTCGCACGTTGGGGCCGGCGAGCGCGCCGGTGAGGCGGCCGTCGGCGCCGGCCTCGAGGTCGGTGGCGAGGACGGCGTCGAACCCCAGCCGGGTGGCGATCGGCTCCAGGTACGCGGTGAGCGAGGCGGACACGATTACCAGCTCGTGGCCCTGGCCCCGGTGCCATTCCGCCCGCTCCACCGCGTCGGCTCGGAGATGCTTGCGGACGACGCGTTCGGCGAACCGTTCGGCCACAGCGGTGAGCTCGTTGGCCGGGTACCCGGTGAGCGTCCGGCGGACCAGGGCCGCCTTGGCGTCGTCGCGGCGGCGGTCGTCGACCGCGCCGACGACGAGGCGGGGTGCGATCACCGCCAGCGCGGCCGCCAGCTTCGGCAGGCCGACCGCCGTCCGGAGGAACGGCACCACGTTGTCCCGGGTCGAGAGTGTCCCGTCGAAATCGAACGCGGCGACGACGCGCCCGCTTCCCGCTTCGGGTTGCTCCACGATCAAAGAGGCAGGCGGCGGAACACCGGACGGGGCACGTGGCGGAGCACCGCCATGACCCAACGCAGCGCCGGTGGCGCCCACACCGTGTGCGTACCACGGGCCAGGCCGTCCACGATGGCCGCGGCCACCGCTTCGGGGGTGGTCGAGAGCGGCGCGGGGTCGAGGCCCCTCGTCATCTTGGTGTGCACGAAGCCCGGTCGCACGACCATGACCTGCACGCCCGACCCCGCCAGCGAGTCGCCCAGGCCCTGGAAGAACGCGTCCATGCCCGCCTTGGTCGAGCCGTAGACGTAGTTGGAGCGGCGGGCACGCTCGCCCGCCACCGACGACAGCGCGACCAGGGTCCCGTGACCCTGCGAGCGCAGGCGGCGGGCCAGCGGCAGCCCCACCGACACCGCGCCCAGGTAGTTGACCCGCGCCAGCTCGACCGCGGCGGTGGGGTCTCGCTCGGCTTCGTCCTGGTCGCCGAGTGCCCCGAACGCGACGAGCACGAGGTCGAAGTCGCCGAAGCGGTCGAAGGTCTCGTCGACGAACGCGGCGTGGGTGTCGGTGGCGGTGGCGTCGAACGCCACTGCCTCGACTGTGGTTGCACCGAGGTCTCCGAGCTCCTTCGCCGCCGTGTCCAGCTCCTCGGGCCGGCGCGCCGCCAGTACGACGGTCCGGGCGCGTCGGGCAATGAGCTCCCGGCAGGTCGCCAGGGCGATATCGGAGCCACCACCGAGTACGAGGACCGACTGGACGGCGCCGAGCGCGTCCTTCACTTCGGCCTCGCTCGCTGCGGCGCAGGAACCATCTCCATGGTCGGCTCGCTTCGCCGGCCGGGATACCCGGCCGGCGCCCTCCGGGCCGCTCGCCGACGGCGCCGCCGGCGCTCGCTCGGACGCCAAGTCGTCGTCAAAAGCAGCGACCGTGCCGCTTGCATCACGTCAGGCCGAGACGCCGCGTGAGGTCGGACTGCAGCACTCCGGACGGATCGACCCGCTGCCGAACCTCGTGCAGGCGGTCGAGCTCCGGGTACATGACCGGGAGGAGCTCGGGGCGCAGGCGGGAATCCTTCGCCAGGTACACCCGGCCGCCGACCGCGGCCACCAGCTCGTCGAGCTCGTCGAGGAGCGCCGCCAGCTCGCGGCCGCCGGCGGGGATGTCGAGGGCCAGCGTCCACCCCGGCGCCGGGAACGAGAGCGGGCCGGGGTTGGCGGGGCCGAACCGCTTGAGCACCGCGAGGAACGAACCGCATTGCGCCGCGCTCAGCCGTTCGATGGTGCGGCGCACGGTCTCGTGCTCGTCGTCGGGTACCACGTACTGGTACTGGATGAACCCCCGGCTCCCGTACACGCGGTTCCATCCGGCAACGCCGTCGAGCGGATGGAAGAACGCCCCGATCGTCTCGAGGTGACCCTGGCGCTGGGCCGCCGGCCGCCGGTACCAGACCTCGTTGAAGGCACGAACCGTGAACCGGTTGAGGAGCCCGTTCGGCACCCACGGTGGCGCGACGAGCCGGGTGTGCGGATCGAAGCGCAGCGGTTGGCTCCGCGCCCTGGGCGGCAGCGCCTCGAGCGGCGCGTGGTCACCCCGACCCAGGACCGAGCGACCCAGCGACTTCCCGGTGGCGAGACAGTCGATCCACGCCACCGAGTAGCGGTAGTGGTCGTCTCCGTCGCGCATGCGCGCCATGACGTCGTCGAGGTTGGACGCACGTTCGATGTCGACCGAGAGCAGCGAGGTCTCGATCGGGATCAAGCGCAGGCTCACTTCGGTGGCGATGCCGGTGAGGCCCATTCCCCCCGCGGTCGCCCAGAACAGCTCCGGGTCGGAGTCGGGGGTGACATCGACTACGCCCTTGGGCGTATGCAGTGTCATCGCCTCGACGTGGTTGGCGAAGCTGCCCTCGAGGTGGTGGTTCTTGCCGTGGATGTCGGCGGCGAGCGCACCGCCCACCGTGACGTGACGGGTTCCCGGCGTCACCGGGACGAACCAGCCTCGGGGCACGAACCGGCGCATGAGCGTGTCCAGGCTCATGCCCGCTTCGACCCGGAGGAGGCCGCGGTCGTCGTCGAAGTCGATCACGCGCCCGAGCGATGTCGCGTCGATCACGGCGCCGCCGGCGTTCTGGGCGGCGTCGCCGTAGCTGCGGCCGAGCCCGCGCGCGATCACGCCCCGTCGGGGGGCGTCGGCGAGCAGGTCGTCGACCGCGTCGGCGTCGTCGGGCGCCGACACGGTCGCGGCGGTGGGCGCGGTCCGGCCCCAGCCGGTCAGGAGACGCGGTTCAGTCAAGAGACACACCGATGGCGAAGGCCGCCACCCACATGAGGCCGAACAGCTGGAGCACCCGGTCGCGGAGCACGATCTCCTCGGGAGCACCGCCTCCGCCCTGCTCGACGACGAGCGCGTAGCGCAGGATCCCGGCGACGAACGGGACAATCGAGAGCCGGAACCAGAACGTGTCGCCGACGGCCTCGGCGTTCTCGAACGCCCACAGGCAGTACGCCGCGATCGCGACGCCCGACGTGACCGCGCGCACGTAGTTGAGGTAAGCCGACGAGTATTCGGCGAGCGTGCTGCGGTGCCCGGCCGACGCGTCGCCCAGCTCCATCTGCTCGGCGTGGCGCTTGCCGGTGACGATGAACAGCGACCCGGCACCGGCGACGATGAGGAACCAGTCCGACAAGGGCACGTCGGTCGCGACCCCGCCGGCGATGGCGCGCAGGACGAACCCGGCCGCGACCGCACCCAGGTCGACGACCGACTCGTGCTTGAGCCAGAGGCTGTACGCGACCGTGATGGCGATGTACCCGCCGACGACGAGGGCAAGCTTGCCGCTGTTGAACGGGGCGGCCACAGCCAGACCGGCCAGCATGAGCACGACTGCCATCGTCTTGGCCAGGCCTTCGCTGACCTGGCCGGCGGCGACCGGACGCTTCCGCTTCGTCGGGTGCCGGCGGTCGGCGTCGGCGTCGAGCGCGTCGTTGAGGAAGTACGTCCCGCTGGCTGCCAGGCAGAACGCCGCGAACGCCGCCAGGGTGCGCCCGAGCTCGTCGGCCTCGGTGAGCACGCCGGCGGCGCCGGGCGCGGCGAACACGAGCACGTTCTTGGCCCACTGCTTCGGTCGCGCGGTGCGCAGGAGGCCGCGAGCGAGCGAAGGGGCGGGTGCACTCGACGCGTCGCCCGACGCAGACGCGGACGCGGCCGGCGGCCGTTCGGGTGCCACGGACATCGCATGAAGGCTACCGGGAACGCCCCACGTAGACTCAACGCGAGATGCCGAAGGTCTATACGCGCACAGGCGACGACGGCTCGACCGGGCTCTTCCACGGCGGGCGCGTCGGCAAGGACACCCCGGGACCGCGGGCGTACGGCGCGGTCGACGAGGCCGTGTCCGCGATCGGGCTGGCGCGGGCCGAGGCGGAGCGCGGCTCTGAGCTCGACGAGCTGCTGATCCGGCTCGAGCGCGAGCTCTTCGTCGTCGGTGCCGAGCTCGCGACCGAGCCCGAGAAGCGGACGAAGCTCGAGCCGGGCGTGTCGCGCGTCACCGCCGAGATGGTGACCGCACTCGAACCCGTCATCGACGACGTGACCGCGCGGTTCGAACCGCCCCGGGAGTTCGTCCTGCCGGGGGAGAATCGGGTCGCGGCCGCCCTCGACGTCGCCCGCACCATCGTGCGCCGCGCCGAGCGCGAGTCGGTCGCCGCCGCCCACGAGGGCTGGCTCGCCGACAGCCACGTCGTCCCGTATCTCAACCGCCTGGCCGACCTGGTGTACACACTCGCCCGCTGGCAGGAGGGTGCGTACCGACCGGTCCGCACCGCCGACTGAGAGGGACCGCCACCGTGCTGCTCACCTTCCGCGTCGTGACCACGCCGGTCGCCCAGGTCAAGGCCGACCTGCTGGCGGTGCCGGTGGGAGCCGGCCCCGAGCTCGGCCCCGGCGCCGACGCGCTCGACGCCGCCCTCGACGGTGGAGTCGGCGACTTCATGAAGGAGGCGGGCTTCGAGGGCAAGCCGGGCCAGACCCTGGCGGTCCCCACCATGGGTCGCACGGGCGCGTCGGCGGCTGTGCTCGTCGGGGTGGGCCCGCTGGCCGAGGTCACCGCCGACGGACTGCGCCGCGCCGGCGCGGCGGTGGCGCGCCAGGCCAAGAAGGCGACGTCGGTGGCGACGACGCTGCTCGATCTCAAGGGCGCGGCCGACCTTCCGACGGCGGACGCCGCCCAGGCCCTCGCCGAGGGTTTCGCCCTGGGCTCGTACCGGTTCCTCAAGTACAAGGACGAGGGCGACGCCAGCAAGCTGCGGCGCGTCATCGTCGTCGGCCTGGACAGCGCGGGAGTGAAGTCGGCGCTCGAGCGCGGCGCGACCATCGCCACCGCCGTCAACTGGGCCCGCGACATCGTGAACGAGCCCGCGGGAGCGAAGTCACCGGCCGCGTTTGCGGACGCGGCGCGCCGACTCGTGCGCGAGGTCGGCGTGACGGTCAAGGTCCTCGCCGGCGCCCAGCTCAAGGCGGAGCGGCTCGGTGGCGTGGTCGGAGTGGGGCAGGGTTCCGACAACCCGCCCCGGTTCGTGAAGCTCACCTACAACCCGACCGGCGCGAAGGGCACGCTCGCGCTAGTCGGCAAAGGCGTCGTCTTCGATTCCGGCGGGCTGTCGATCAAGACGTCGGGCGGTATGGAGACGATGAAGACCGACATGTCGGGCGGCGCGGCGGTCATCGCGGCGATGTCGGTGCTCCGCGAGCTCGGGATCAAGACCAAGGTCGTCGCCTACGTGCCGATGGTCGAGAACATGCCCAGCGGCTCGGCCATCCGTCCCGGTGACGTTCTCCGGATTCGCAACGGCAAGACCGTCGAGGTGCTCAACACCGACGCCGAGGGACGACTGATCCTCGCCGACGGCCTCTCGCTCGCGGCCGAGGACAAGCCCGATGCCGTGGTCGACCTCGCCACGCTCACGGGCGCGTGCATGGTCGCGCTCGGCGACAAGGTGGCCGGGTTGATGGGCAACGAGACCGGCTGGATCGACCAGGTGCGGGGGGCCGCCGATCGCGTCGGCGAGCCGGTGTGGCCGCTGCCGCTCCCGGCCGACTACCGCAAGCTGCTCGACTCCGAGGTCGCCGACCTGCGCAACATCGGCACGACCAGCTACGGAGGAGCATTGACGGCGGGGCTCTTCCTGCGCGAGTTCGTGGGCGACGTGCCCTGGGCCCATCTCGACATCGCCGGGCCGGCGCGCGCCGGCGGCGACGACGGCTACGTGACCAAGGGTGGTACCGGCTTCGGGGTGCGGACGATCCTCGAGCTCGCCGAGCACTTCACCAAACCGCCGCCGAAGAAGAAGAGGCCCGCCAGGGAGTCGAAGAAGGCGCCGGCGAAGAAGAAGCCCGCCGTGAGGAAGAAGGCGCGCGCGTCTAAGAAGAGATAGTGCGCGCGGTCACCCTTGGACGACCACCGGTGTCCCGATCGGGGCCCAGTGGTAGATCACCTCGGCCCAGAACTGTTCCACGCGTACGCATCCCGCACTGCGAGGCTGGCCGAGCTCGGCGTCGCTCTGGATCGGAGTGCCGTCGGGACGCAACGGGATTCCGTGGAACCCGATGTCGGTGCCGACGCCCCAGGCGAACCCGCTGAAGAACGGCAGGCTCAGGTTCCCGGAGCGCCCGGGATGCTTCTTGTTGAAGATTTGGTACAGCCCGGGCTTGGGGACGCCGGTCTTCCCGGACACCGGGAAGTCGCCGTACACGTTCTCGTGCTCATCGATGAGCACGACCCGCTGCTGGCCGTTGCTGTAGATGATCCGCTTGCCGGTGATCGGCCCCCCGCCTTCGCCGACGCAGCCGGTGGTGCCCAGGAGGATGGCGAGTGCGACGACGGCGATGCCGGTGCGTCGCCAACTCGAGGCTCTCCTGCTGGTCACCCGCTGGCCCACCGTCTTCTCCTCCGCCGTGGTGGCGGGAGCATATGGCACGCGTCCGCGGCCGTCAGTGACGCCCGGTTGTTAGGAGGGCGGCGGGCCCTCGACCGGGTGGGGGAGGCAGAGGTCGTCGTACTCGGCGATCTGGATCGGCGGGGCGTTCTCGCCGCAGGCCGGGCAGTTCGGATCCCGCCGCACCTTGAACGTGCGGAAGCTCTGCTCGAGCGCGTCGTAGGCGAGCAGCCGGCCGTTCAGCGTGTCGCCGAGCTCGAGGACGATCTTGATCGCCTCGAGCGCCTGGATCGACCCGATGATGCCCGGCAGCACGCCGAGCACGCCGGCCTCGGCGCAGCTGGGCGCGAGCTCGGCCGGCGGCGGCTCGGGGAGCAGGCAGCGGTAGCAGGGCCCGTTGTACGGGTCGAACACGGTCACCTGGCCCTCGAAGCGGAAGATCGAGCCGTGCACCACCGGGATGCGCTTCAGCAGCGAGGCGTCGTTGAGCAGGTACCGGGTCGGGAAGTTGTCGGTGCCGTCGACGATCAGGTCATAGCCGTCGATGATGTCGAGCACGTTGTCGGCGCCGAAGCGCACGTCGTAGGTGACGACGTCGACGTCGGGGTTCAGCGCGGTGAGCGTCTTCTTGGCCGAGTCGACCTTGCGCTCGCCGATCCTGTCCTCGTTGTGGAGGATCTGGCGCTGGAGGTTCGACGCGTCGACGACGTCCATGTCGACGATGCCGATCGTGCCCACGCCGGCGGCGGCGAGGTAGAGCGCGGCGGGGGAGCCGAGGCCGCCGGCGCCGAGGAGGAGCATCTTGCTCTCGAGCAGCCTCTGCTGGCCCGCCTCGCCCACCTCGGGGAGGAGGACGTGACGGTGGTAGCGATTGCGCTGCTCGGGGCTGAGCACCGCCGGGGTGATCCAGGGGCGGTCCTCGTTCTTCCAGCGCCCGAAGCCGCCGGCCATCGAGACGACGTCCTTGTAGCCGAGCTCCTGGAGCGTCTGGGCCGCGAACGCGGAGCGGGTGCCGCCGGCGCAGTACACGACCACCGGACGATCCCGATCGGGGAGCTTGTTCTCGACCTGGCTCTCGAGGTGGCCGCGGGGGATGAAGACCGCCCCCGGGACCGATCCCTGCTCGAACTCGTCGAGCTCGCGCACGTCGAGGAAGGTGGCGTCCCCGAGGCGCTCCTCGGCCTCGGCGGGATCTACCTCGCGGATCTCCTTCTTCGCAGCGGCGAGAAGGTCGCGGAAACTGGCCATACCTGTGAAATCCTACCTCAGAGGTCGGTTATTCCCAACGCCCGCCGCACGTCCAGGCGGCGGCGGCGCTGCGAAACAAGAATGGCAGGCGAGAGGGGGAGTCGTGGACCTGCTCGGGATCGACATCGGCGGGACGGGCATCAAGGGCGCGCCGGTCGACGTGGCGCGGGGGGTCCTGACCGCCGACCGCCTCCGCCTCCTGACGCCCCAGCCGGCGGTTCCCGAGGCGGTGGCCAAGGTCGTCGCCGAGGTCGTGGGGCACTTCCCGGCGGACGGGCCGGTCGGCGCGACCTTCCCGGCGGTCATCCGGCGGGGCCGGGCCGAGAGCGCCGCCAACGTCGACAAGAGCTGGATCGGCGAGGACGTGGCCGCCCGGCTGGGTGACGCCGCCGGCCGGCCGGTCGTGGTGCTCAACGACGCCGACGCCGCCGGGCTGGCGGAGATGCGATTCGGCGCCGGCGACGGCCGCGGCGGACTGGTGGTGATGGTGACGCTCGGGACGGGCATCGGCACTGCGATGTTCATCGACGGCACGCTCGTCCCCAACACCGAGCTGGGCCACCTCGAGCTCGACGGGCGGGAGGCGGAGAAGCGCGCCGCCGAGTCGGTGCGGGAGCGCAAGGCGTTGAGCTGGTCGAAGTGGGGGAACCGGGTCGACGAGTACCTCCGCCACGTCGAGATGCTCCTGTCGCCCGACCTCTTCATCATCGGCGGGGGCGTCAGCAAGAAGTCGGCGAAGTTCTTCCCGTACCTGCACACCAAGGCCGAGATAGTTCCCGCCCAGCTGCTCAACGAAGCCGGGATCGTCGGCGCGGCGGTGGCCGCGGCCGAAGCTCGGTAACGCGCCCGGCTACACCAACTCCGCGAGTTTCGGGAGCACGACGCCCAGCTGGTCGCGCACGACCGCGTCGGCGTAGCGGTCGAACGGGGTCTCCTGGGCGTTCATGATCACGAGCCGGGCGCCGGCACCGAGCGCGACCTCGGGGAGCCCGGCCGCCGGGTAGACGCCCAGCGACGAGCCGATCGCGAGGAAGAGGTCGGAGTTGGCGGCGGCCCGCTGCGAGCGCTCCAGGTCCTCGACCACGAGGTTCTCGCCGAACGAGATGGTCGCCGACTTGAGGATGCCGCCGCAGCCTTGGCAGCGCGGGTCGTCCTCGCCGGCGCGGACGCGGTCGAGTGCCTCCTCCATCGGTGCCCGGTACGTGCACCCGAGGCACTTGACCTCGCGCACGTTGCCGTGGATCTCCACGATGATCTCGGGTGATGAGCCCGCCTGGTGGTGGAGCCCGTCGATGTTCTGGGTCACGATCGTGTGCAGCGCCGCCTTCTTTTCGAGGTCGGCGATCGCCCGGTGGCCCGAGTTGGGCTCGGCGTCCCACAGCGGGCTCTCGAGCCGGTTGCGCCACGACTTCTTCCGGATCTCGGGATCGTTCACGTAGTACTGGAGCGTCGCGGTCTTCTCGGCGTCGGGGTTCTTGGTCCAGACGCCCTGGGGCCCGCGGAAGTCGGGGATCCCCGACTCGGTCGAGATTCCCGCGCCGGTGAGGATCACGATGCGCCGGGCGCGCCGGATCGAATCAGCGATGGCATCGAGGTCGGGATCCGTCATTCTCGAGGCTCTGAGGTGCGGGTTCCGCACCCTACAGCCTCGAGAATGGCGCGAACGGCGCTCACGACCCACTCCGGCCGGTGGATCAGGTCGTCCCACGTGAAGCGCAAGACACGCCATCCGGCGAGTGTCGTCTCGTTGTCGCGTTGACGGTCGACGGCGAAGTCGCGTTTGCGGGTGTGCCAGCGGCGGCTGTCGGCCTCGATGACGAGTTGCGCCTCGGCGTAGGCGGCGTCGACCCAACCCTCGCCCGGAAGTCGACCAGGGAACGGGTACTGCAGCGCCGGACGGGGGAGGCCACCGTTGCGGAGGACTCGAAGGAGTAGCCGTTCGAGGTCAGTCGACGGTGGGACGTATCCCGGTAGATGCTCCGCGAGCAACGCTCGCATCAGCCGCATGCCCGGCTTCCCTCGCCGACATACGGCATCGAAGCAGGCCACGACTTCCTCGATCGTGATCCGCCGGGCGGCCAGGGCATCGTCCAAGGCATGGTCGACTCGACCGCGCCGGCACACGGCGGTGAGGTCGACGATGGTGCGAGCGACGGTGGTCACCGGGAGACCGCTGCGCTCGGTCACGTGCTCGGCCAAGAGATCGTCAAGCTGATGGGCGCGCGCCAGGTCCTTGAGCCGACCCGCCCCGTGGCGAACGGTCAGCACGACCGGACCCCGGGGGAAGGTGTCGAGCCCATGCAACGCGGCCGCGGCTTCGTGTGACACGACCGCGGGGCCGGCAGTTGCCAGCACCGCCGTCATGAGCGATGCACACCAGGACCGCGGAAAGCCGCGCAGTCGGTAGACACCTTCGGCGACCGGGATCCACACTCCCGCGGCAACACGACGCTGGATCAGCCAGGAGCTCGCACCAAGATCGAGAGCTTGCGGTCGCGAGAACACGCCGTGTTGGCGCTCGGCGAGATCGACGACGGCGTCGTCGACGAGCCGCGCCGTCATCGCGATCCCATTCTCGAGGCTCGAGAGTGCGGTATCCGCACCGCACAGCCTCGAGAACGGGGGACTGCTCAGGCGGCGGTGTCGGGGACGAACGCTTCGACCGACTCGCGGTGGCGCTCGTACGCCCAGCGGGCGCTCTCGTGACAGATCGACGGGTGGAAGCCGGTGGCGTGCAGCACCCGCTCGACGTGGTCGGCGTCGTCGCCCTGCTCGAGCAGCGTGACCGCCAGCCGGCGGGCCCGGCCCCGTGCCGTCGTGAGCGGGCCCTGGGCGAGCTGGGCCTCGGCCCACTCGGCGTGGGCGACCTGGAGCTCGAGCGGGAGGCGGCGGACGTGCCGGACGTTGATCGGCGGCAGGTTGCGCCGCACCGCGACCGTGCCCCGGCCGTCGTCGCAGGCGAGGTCGAACTGCGCCAGCCGGGTCAGCGAGCGCACCAGCGGCGAGCTGTTCCCGTCACGCTGGCCGAGGCCGAGGGCCTGGGACGTGTCGGCGACCGTGAGCTCGAGGCCCTTGGGACGTTCGTCGAAGCGGTGGGCCAGGTGGCGCAGGAGCAGCAGCGCGGTCGGCCCGAGAGTGGGCAGCCAGAAGGTCTCGACGTACAGCGAGCGGGGGTCGTGGCCCAACGTGTCGATGACGGGGTCGGGCCAGGGCTGGATCGTGAGGGTGGCGGGCATGGTTCCCTCCGCAGATCTCGGGATGCGGGGGAAGTGAACTAGAACTGTGACAGATTGTATAGAAGTGCCCGAACCGGGTCAAGCCGGTCAATCGGCGCCCAGGCCCGCCCAGGTCCCGAGGGTCTCGACCGGGCGCTCGCCCAGCTCGAGCGCGGGGTGGGGCTCGGCGAAGAGGAAGCCCTGAGCCAGCTCGCAGCCGAGCGTGCGCAGCTCAGCCAGCTGGGCCGGCGACTCCACCCCCTCGGCGATCGCCGTCAGCCCGAGCGCGTGGGCGAGGCTGACGCAGGCGGTGGCGAGGGCGGTGTCCTCGGCGTCGCGGCCGAGCCCGTCGACGAAGGTCTGGTCGACCTTGAGCGCCTCGACCGGGAGCCGCTTGAGGTAGCTCAGCGAGGAGTACCCGGTCCCGAAGTCGTCGATGGCGATGTGCACGCCCTGGGCCTGGAGCGCCTGCAGCACGCCGATCGCCGCCTCGGCGTCGACCATCAGCGTGTTCTCGGTGATCTCGAGCCACACCGAGTCGGGATGCACGCCGGTGTCGCGGACGATACGGGCGACGTCGTCGGGGAGGGTCGGCTCGGCCAGCTGGCGCGGTGACAGGTTCACGCTGATCGTGAGCGGAGGCGCGGGTGCTTCCGCCTCCTGCCAGCGCGCCGTCTGCCGGCAGGCCTCCTCCAGCACCCACGCGCCGATCGGGACGATCAGCCCGGTGGTCTCGGCCAGCCCGATGAACTCTCCCGGCGCGACCAGGCCGCGCTCGGGGTGCCGCCAACGCAGCAGCGCCTCGAAGCCGGTCACGCCGCCCCGCTCCAGGTCGATGACCGGCTGGAAGTACACCGCGAACTCGCCCCGCTCGAGCGCCCGTCGCAGCGCGCTCCCCGTGCGGAGGTCGTCGACGGCGCCCTCCCGGGTCCGGCCGTCGAAGAGCTCCAACCGGGCGCGCCCCCGGTCCTTCGCGCGCCACATCGCGGTATCGGCGTCCCGAACGAGCGAGGGCGCCGTCGCCCCCGGGCCCGAGATCGCAATGCCGATGCTGGCGGTCACGAAAACCTCGCCTTCCTCGAGCATGACCGGACGGGCGATCTGCTCGGTGACCTCCGCCGCCAGCTCGTGGGCGTGGTCGGCGTCTGCGACTTCCTCGCACAGCACCAGGAACTCGTCGCCTCCGAGCCGGGCGACGGTGTCGCCCGGGCGCAGCGCCCACACCAGCCGGTGGGCGATCGTCTCGAGCAGGCGGTCGCCGGCTTCGTGCCCGAGGGCGTCGTTGACCATCTTGAAGTGGTCGAGTCCGATGACGAGGACTCCGACGCGCCGGTCCGCGTCGCCGCGATCGAGCGCGTCCCGCACGTGGTCGACGAACTCGACGCGGTCGGGCAGGCCGGTCAGGGGATCGCGGCTCGGGCGGTGCTCATGATCGGCCATGGATGTCCTGGGCCCAGAAAAGGGCCCGGTCGGACTCCGCCCGAGGACGGGAAACCTACCCGGTGGCGCTCCGAAACGCGCGGAGCATCTCCTGGGCGGCGGCGGTGGGGCTCACCGATCCTGCCGCCACCTCCCGTTCCAGCCCCTCCGCCAGCGCCGTCACGCGCTCGTCGCCGCGCAGCGACTCGAGCAGGCTCTCGGACACCTCCGCCCACATCCACTCGCGGGCTTGTTCGGCTCGGCGCCGCTCGAGCGCTCCCGATTCGCCCATCGACTCCTGGAACTCCTCCACCACCCGCCACAGCTCGTCGACCCCCCGTCCTTCGAGCGCCGACACCAGCAGCACCCGCGGCTCCCACTCCGGCGTCCGCGGGCGCACGAGCCGCAGCGCGCCGGCGTAGTCGGCCGCAACCGCCTTGGCCGCGGCGGCGAGCTCCCCGTCGGCCTTGTTCACCACCACGATGTCGGCCAGCTCGATGACCCCCCGCTTGATGCCCTGGAGCTCGTCGCCGGCGCCCGGCGCCAGGACGAGCACGAACACATCGACCATGTCCGCGACCGCGGCCTCGGACTGTCCCACCCCGACCGTCTCGACGAGCACGACGTCGAACCCGGCCGCTTCGCACAGCAACAGTGCCTCCCGGGTACGCCGGGCCACTCCACCGACTGTGCGACCGGTCGGTGACGGCCGCACGAACGCGGCGTCGCTGCGGGTGAGCTCGCCCATGCGGGTCTTGTCGCCCAGGATCGACCCCCCGCTGCGTCCGCTCGAGGGGTCGACCGCCAAAACCGCCACCCGGTGGCCGCGCTCGACGAGGTAGAGGCCGAGCGCCTCGATGAACGTCGACTTGCCCGCGCCCGGCGTCCCCGAGATGCCCACCCGCACGGCCCCGCCCGTGTGCGGCAGCACCTCGTCGAGCAGCTCGGTGGCCTCGGCCCGGTGGTCGGGCCGGGTCGACTCCGCCAGCGTGATCGCCCGCGCCAACGCCCGCCGGTCGCCGGCGAGGACCTGCTGGGCCAGATCGCTCAACGGTTCCGCAGCAGCTGGAGGATCTCGGCCGCGGCCTTGGGGATGTTGGTGCCGGGGCCGTACACCGCGCTGACGCCCGACTCCAGCAGGAAGTCGTAGTCGTGGGGCGGGATCACCCCGCCGCACACGACCAGGATGTCGTCGCCGCCCTGCTTGCGGAGCTCGGCGATGAGCTCGGGCACCAGCGTCTTGTGCCCGGCGGCCTGGCTGGACACGCCTACGACGTGGACGTCGTTCTCGATCGCGTCGCGAGCGGCTTCCTCGGGCGTCTGGAACAGCGGGCCCACGTCGACGTCGAAGCCGATGTCGGCGAACGCGGTGGCGATCACCTTGGCGCCGCGGTCGTGGCCGTCCTGGCCGAGCTTGACCACCAGCATGCGAGGCCGGCGACCCTCGGCCTTGGCGAACTCGTCGATCTCGCGCCGCACCCGCTCGTAGCCTTCGTCGCCCTCGTAGGCGGAGCCGTACACACCGCTGATGCTACGGACGGTCGCTCGGTGGCGCGAGAACACCTCCTCCAGCGCGTCGGAGATCTCGCCGACCGTCGCCCGCGCCCGGGTGGCCTCGACCGCGAGCGCGAGCAGGTTGGCGTCACCGCGGGCGCCTTCGGTGAGGCGCTGCAGTGCTTCCCGGACCCGCGCCTCGTCCCGGGTCGCCCGGACGCGCTCGAGCCGCTCGATCTGGCTCAGCCGCACCTCGGTGTTGTCGACATCACGGAGCTCGAAGTCGTGAAGCTCGTCGTCGAGGCGGTACTTGTTGACGCCGACCACGACCTCCTCGCCGCGGTCGATGCGCGCCTGGCGCCGGGCCGCGCTCTCCTCGATCCGCAGCTTCGGCATGCCCGACTCGACCGCCTTGGTCATGCCGCCGAGCTCCTCGACCTCCTCGATGAGCTTCCACGCCTCGTCGGCCAGCGACTGCGTGAGAGCCTCGACGTAGTAGCTGCCCCCGAGCGGGTCGACGACATGGGTGATGCCGGTCTCCTCCGCCAGGATCAGCTGGGTGTTGCGGGCGATCCGAGCGGCGGTCTCGCTGGGCAGCGCCAGCGCCTCGTCGAACGAGTTGGTGTGCAGGCTCTGGGTGCCGCCCAGCACCGCCGCCAGCGCCTCGAAGGCGGTGCGGACGATGTTGTTGTACGGGTCCTGCTCGGTGAGCGACACCCCCGACGTCTGGCAGTGGGTCCGCAGCATGAGCGAGCCCGGCTTCTTCGGCTCGAACTCCCGGATCACCCTCGACCACAGCAGCCGGGCTGCCCGCAGCTTGGCGACCTCCATGAAGAAGTTCATGCCGATCGCGAAGAAGAAGGACAGCCGGCCGGCGAACGCGTCGATGTCGAGGCCGCGGCCGGTGGCGACGCGCACGTACTCCATCCCGTCGGCGATCGTGAACGCCAGCTCCTGCACCGCGGTCGCGCCCGCCTCCTGCATGTGGTAGCCGGAGATCGAGATCGAGTTGAACTTCGGCATCTCCTTCGCCGTGTACTCGATGATGTCGGCGACGATCCGCATGCTCGGCTCGGGCGGGTAGATGTAGGTGTTGCGGACCATGAACTCCTTGAGGATGTCGTTCTGGATGGTCCCGGCGAGCTGGTCCCGCGAGACGCCCTGCTCCTCGGCGGCGACGATGTAGCCCGCGAGCACGGGCAGGACGGCGCCGTTCATCGTCATCGACACCGTCATCTGGTCGAGCGGGATGCCGTCGAAGAGGATCTTCATGTCCTCGACCGAGTCGATCGCGACGCCCGCCTTGCCGACGTCGCCCACGACGCGGGGGTGGTCGCTGTCGTACCCGCGGTGGGTAGCGAGGTCGAACGCCACCGACAGCCCCATTTGGCCGGCGGCGAGGTTGCGCCGGTAGAAGGCGTTCGACTCCTCGGCGGTCGAGAAGCCGGCGTACTGGCGGATCGTCCACGGGCGGTTGGCGTACATCGTCGCCCGGATGCCGCGCAGGAACGGCTCGAACCCGGGCAGCCTGTCGGCGGCCTCGAGGTCCTCGAGGTCGGCGGCGGTGTAGAGCGGCTTGACCGGGATGCCCTCGGGCGTCTCCCAGGTCAGCTCGTCGGGATCACGCTTGGTCTCCCGCTGCGCCAGCGCCCGCCAAACGTCGCCGGACGGCCGAGGGGAGTCAGTGGGCTCGCGGGATTCGCCCATGCGCCGGTTCAGGGTACCGGCGGGCGCGCTCTCGACTCGCCTTGGGCTAGCTCGCCTTGGGCAGCTCGGGGTCGGGGCGGGCCGCCCGCTCGAGGGCGGCGCGGGCCTGGGCGACCCCGCGGCGACCCACGGTGCGGGCGCGGGAGTCGAGCTTCCACTCGGGCCAGCGGACGGTCCGGCGGCCGGTCCGGCCACCCGCGCCGCGGGGAGTGTTGATCAGTCGCAGTTGCGTTCCCACACCAGGAGTATCGCCCGGGGGTGTGACAGTTATTCCGGCGGGAGGACCCCTAGAGGCCCAGATCTCGCCGAACCGGGGCCGCCATGGCGGTGCCGAAGCGCCAGCCGCCGGAGTTGTGCGCCGGGCACGGGTTGCCGAAGCCGGCCACCGGGCAGAGGTGGACCCGGTCGGGGTTGCGCACGACGATCTGGCCGCCCTGGCAGCCGTGGCCGGCACCCTCCCACGAGAGGCACGGCAAGGTGGCGGTGTACGCGCCATTGGCGAGCACGGACTGGCCGGCGTCGGTGTACGAGGCCAGGCCCCCCCAGCGGGCCGCGACCCCGGAGTAGGCGGCGCGGAGCCCGGGAGTGGGGTCGAACGACCAGCCCGGCAGCAGCGGCGCCGACACCCAGTACACGGGGATGCCCCGGCTGGCGAAGATCGCGGTCGCAGCCTCGGCGTCGGCGGCGTACTTGTCGACGAGCGCCTGCCCGGTGAGGCCCCCGATGCACGGCGTGATGGTGTTGCCGGCGAACTCCAGCACGACCGCCGCCGGCCGGTAGCGATCGGCGTCCGACGCCATCTGGTCGAGGTAGCTGCAGATGGCGGTGGCGGGGAAGTTGGCGTGGATGACCTCAGCGCGACCGAGCTCCCAGTCGAAGCCGGTGCGGCTCTCCCACGCGATCGAGTCGCCGTACAGGATCACGCGTGGCCGCGCGCGATCGTCGAAGCCGATGCAACCGGTCGTCAACAGCGCGAGTGCCGTGACGCCGACCAGCCATCGCGTCGTTCGCCATCGCATCCGGGCAATCTTCGACGCTCAGCCTGCCGAGGTGTAGAGACGAAGGTCACCCTTCCACCGATTTAAACCGGACCCTCAAACTGCGTCCGGCCGAGATGCCACGTGATGTCCGGTTCGCGGCATCCTGATGAGCGCGTTGGTCGCTCGCCCGTACACTCGACGGGATGGCGTACCTCGACCACGCGGCCACGACTCCGATGCGACCGGAGGCGGTGGCGGCGATGCTGCCGTTCCTCTCGGACACGTTCGGCAACCCCTCGGGGAGTCACGCCGCCGCCCAGGCGGCCAAGACCGCGCTCGAGGAAGCCCGCGAGCAGATCGCGACCGCGCTCGGGGCGGCTCCGGCGGAGGTCGTGCTCACCGGGGGCGGAACCGAGGCCGACAATCTGGCG
Organism: Actinomycetota bacterium; assembly: GCA_052390575.1. GTDB lineage: Bacteria > Actinomycetota > Acidimicrobiia > IMCC26256 > JACDBD01 > JBPCMN01. The sequence continues at coordinate 31,335 of JBQTGU010000076.1, forward strand.
GTGAAGGGCGCGGCGCACGCGGCCCGTGACGCCGGCCGCGGCGACGGGGTCGTGACCACCGCGTTCGAGCACAAGGGCGTGCTGGCGTCGTGCGACCGACTCGAACGCGAAGGCTTCCGGGTGCGCCGGACCGCGGTCGACCGTGACGGGATCGTCACTCTCGACTCGCTCGCCGACGCTCTCGACGAGCAGACCGTCATCGTGTCGGTGATGCTCGTCAACAACGAGGTCGGCACGATCCAGCCCCTGGACGAGATCGGGGCGCTCGTCCGTGAGCGCGCGCCCCGCGCGCTGATCCACACCGACGCGGTGCAGGGCGTCCCGTGGCTCGACCTGCCGGCGACGACCGGCGACGCCGACCTGGTCGCGATCTCGGCGCACAAGTTCGGCGGGCCCAAGGGTGTCGGCGCGCTCGTCGTCCGGGGCGACGCCGCGCTCGCGCCGCTGGTCGAGGGGGGTGGGCAGGAGCGCAACCTGCGCTCGGGCACCGCCAACGTCGCCGGCGCGGTGGCGATGGCGGTAGCGCTGCAGGCCACCGTCGACCACCGCGCCGCCGAGGTGGAGCGGATCGGCGCGCTGCGCGACCGGCTCGCGAGCGGCCTGGCCGACGCCGCGCCCGGGTGCTTCTTCAACGGCGATGTCACCCGCAAGGTTGCCGGGAACTGCCACGTCGGCTTCCCCGGGATCGAGGCCGAGGCTCTCCTGGTCGTGCTCGACCGCGAGGGCGTGTGCGCGGCCGCGGGCTCGTCGTGCTCGTCCGGCGCGACCGAGCCCTCCCACGTGCTCGAGGCCATGGGCCTCGGGCACGACGACGCGCTGGTGTCGATCCGTCTCAGCCTTGGCCACGCGTCGATCGACGCCGACGTCGACACCGCCCTGGCCGTGATCCCGGCGGCTGTAGACCGGCTGCGGCCGGTGGGTGTGTCGTGAACGTGCTCGTCGCGATGAGCGGAGGCGTCGACTCCTCGGTCGCGGCCGCGCTGCTGAGAGAGGCCGGGCATGAGGTCACCGGCGTCACGCTCAAGCTCTGGGGGGGCGAGTCCGACTCCGGTTGCTGCAGCGTGTCGGACGTCGAGGACGCCCGCCGCGTCGCCGCCCAGCTCGGGATCCCGCACTACGTGTTCAACTTCGCCGACGACTTCGAGCGTCAGGTCGTAGGCCCCTACGTCGACGACTACGGCGCCGGGCGGACGCCCAATCCCTGCGTCGAGTGCAACCGGTCGGTGAAGTTCGGGCGCCTGCTCGATCGCGCCGACGCCATGGGCTTCGACGCGGTGGCCACCGGCCATCACGCTCGGGTGCAGCGGAACGACGATGGTCGCTACCGGCTCGTGCGTGGAGCCGACCGAGCGAAGGACCAGTCGTACGTGCTCTACATGCTCCAGCAGGACCAGCTGGCCCGCGTGCTGCTCCCGGTCGGTGACGTGACCAAGGCCGAGGTGCGCGCCCGCGCCTCCGAGCTCGGTCTGCGCACCGCGGCGAAGCCCGAGAGCATGGACGTCTGTTTCATCACCCGCGGAGGCCGGGAGCGCTTCCTGGCCGCGCGCGCACCCGCCGTTCCCGGGACTGTCGTCGATACCGCCGGCCGCGAGGTCGGACGACACGAGGGAGTCACCGCGTTCACGGTCGGACAGCGGCGCGGTGTCGGCGTCGCCGCGGGCGAGCGGCGCTACGTGCTCGACGTCGACGCCCCTACCGCCACCGTCACCATCGGAGCACGCGAAGACCTGCTACGCCAAGAGATCCGGGTCGACGCACTCTCCTTCGTCGATGGCGCGCCCACAACCGACCGACCGCTACTCGTCCAGGTACGTGCCCACGGAGCTCCCGTCGGCGGTCGCCTCGACAACGGCCGCGTGCAATTCGACGAGCCCCAGCCGCGGGTAGCCCCCGGGCAGGTGGTCGCGCTCTACGCCGGCGACACGCTGCTGGGCGGCGGCATCGCCGCCTGACCCGTCAGGCGGCTCGCACCGGGATCCGGCGCTCGGCTGCTTCGGTGAGGAGGTCGCGACTCCATACCGCCGCGAACCGCAGCTCGGTCGTAGCCGCAGGAACCGATCCCCGAACGCCGCGCCGGGTGGCGAGGAACTCGGTCTCGCGGTCGAGGGTGAGCGCCAGCGAGTCGGCGAGCGCACCCAGCCGGAGGTCCACCACCCCCGGGTCGGCCGGCTCGCTCGGGTCGGCGACGCGCAGCGAGACGATGCGCTCGCGCAGAAACAACACGGGATCGGGAAGCGTGAGGGGATCGACCACGACCAGCCCCGCCGGCACCAGCACCACCCAGCGACGCGAGAGCCCGTGGAGGGCGCGCGCCATCAATGCCGCCAGGGGGAGACCGACGACCAACGCCAGCGCGCCCACCACCGGCCGGTCGGCCGCCACCAGCAACGGTCCCGCCGCGACACCGGCCCCGACGAGCAGAGGTGCGAGCGGGAGCGGCCCCAGCAACAGCACCCGCGGGGTCTTCAACGGGAACCGGCGCTCGTCGCCGTAGGCGACGCCGTTGACCGCGGCGAACGCGACCCCGGGCGTGGCTGCGAGCACGGCCGCGGCGGCCGTGGCCACGAGCGCGGCGACGGCCGCCGCGCCGTCGACGTCACCGAAGGCCACGGTGATGACCGCGAGCACGAAGAACACCGGAGCGGCGATCCGAGCCGCGGTCAGCGCGACGGGACGCGGCGTCAGCGCACCAGTCAGCACGAGGCCCCATGCCGACCACAGCAGCACGGCCGCGACGATCTGCGGACCGGTCGACCAGGCGTCCAGTGCGTCGGCGGCCGCAGGGCCGGCGGTGATCGGTAGCGACGCCCACACGACCCGGAGCAACCAGACGCTCATCCGATTGATCCCCCCGGCAATTCGGCCAGTAGTTCGAGAGGTCCCGGCTGGAAGCGCGTCACGACGCCGACCGTATACTGCGCCCCCCATGGCCCGGACCGCTCACGCGCCTGCACTTCTCCCCGCGCTCGCCACCGGTATCGGAAGCCTCCCCCACGACGATCCCCTCGCCGCGGCGGCCGTCGTGCTCCGTCATCACCCGCGCCTGCCGGCCGCGCCGCAGTTGCCGGCGCGCACCCCGCTCGAAGGTCTCGTCGCCCAGTGGGCGCGGGCGCTGCCCGAGGTCTCGGTGGACGCCGACGGAGCCGTGGTGATCGACGAGCGCGGATCGTTCGAACCACCGATGCCGGTGTTCGACGCCGAGGCCCACGGCGGTCTGCTCGCGTTCCTCGACGTGGCCGCGTCGCCCGGCGAGGAACCGCCGGCGCGGGTCAAGGTGCAGATCGCCGGTCCGCTCACGCTCGGGCTGGCGCTGCACCGCGCCGGCATGCCGGTCGAGCGCGCCTTCCGACGGGGCGGCGAAGCCGCCCGGAGCTGGTCGATCGCAGTCGAGGAGCTCGTCGAGGAACGCCTGCCCGGGTCGTCGCTCCTGCTGTTCTTCGACGAGCCCGCGTTGGTGACGTGGCGGCGCCACGAAGGCGTGCTCGATCGCGAGGCCGCCATCGACGTGCTCTCGGGCGCGCTGGCGGCGCCCGGGTGCATGACCGGCGTGCACGTCTGCGGCGCGGGCGACCGCCGCCTCGCGCTCGAGGCAGGACCGCAGGTGATCGGGGTCGAGGTCGGGAGCGATCTCGTCGACGACGCCGACGTCATTGCCCGTCACCTCGACGCCGACGGCTGGGTGGCATGGGGCGCGGTGCCGACCGACCGCCCGGTGGGCGAGTCGGTCGAGCCGCTGTGGCGTGCGCTCGTGACCGTGTGGTGCGAGCTGACGCGACGCGGCTGCGATCCGGTGCGACTGCGCACCCAGAGCGTGGTCACCCCCGCGTGCGGGCTCGCCGGTCACGGTCGGAGTCAGGCCGAGCACTCGCTGCGGCTCGCCCGGGCGGTGGCCGACCGCGTGCACGACCAGGCGGTGGCAGCCCGACTCACCCTGGGCGCGTAGTGGCGTCGCGCACGCCGCGCTGCATCAACTGCGGCACGCCACTCGTGCCGGGCGTGGGCAAGTGCCCCACGTGCGGGACCGAGGCCGACACCGGTCCGGTCACCGCCGCGGTCGTCGAGGAGCCGACCGCTCCCGGCGCGCCCGCGCCGGGCGATGCGGCGCCGACCGAAGCCGTTCCCGCCGCCGAACGCACGCAGGTGGCCCCGCCGGTCGCGGGGCCGGCGCCGCGCGGGCCCGGGGAGGATCGCGGGACCTTCTTCCGGCGTCGGATCGTTGCCGTCCTAGTCGTGGTCATCGTCATGTGCATGCTGATCCTGGTCGCGTTGGCCTTCACCGGCAACGACGGCGGGGACGATCGGGAGCCCACGACATCGTCCTCGTCGACCAGCACCACGAGCACGACCACGCCGCCGTCGTCGACCCAGGGGACGACGGCCACGACCGCGCCGCCGACGTCGCCCCCACCGACGTCGCCGCCGACTCAGCCGCCCCCCACGGTCATCACGATCCCGCCCACGACGGTGCTCCCCCCGGTGAGTACGTAGGCGGAAGCGGCACGGTCAACTCGTCGGACGGCCTACGTGGCGTCCGAGCGAGCGCCCGCGGGCCGGGTATCCCGGCCCGCAGCGAGCGAGGCAATCAAGATGGCGACCCCAGTGGCCCCGTCCCGGCGTCGGCCGGCGCCTGGTCGACCGAGAGCAACTCCTCGCGACCGCCGCCTCCGGACACACCGAAGACGAGCACCGGGCCCACGCCCTTGGCGTAGAGCTTGTACTCGAGCACGTCAGGCTCGATCGTGATGGTGTCCTTGGTGAGCAGCACCTTCTTGAACTGGCCGTGCGGGACCTCGGCCATCTCCTTGGTGCTGAGGACCTCGCCGTTATCTTCGGCTTCGCCCTCGTAGTACTCCTGGCGGTACTTCAACCCCGGCCGCGGGTCGCCCGGCATGGCGATGCCGGGCTCGGCGCCGTCGACGCCGGCCTCCCACGATCCCTCCGTGGACGAGACCTGGCCGTTCTCGAACTCGGCGGTGTCCTCACCGAGGTACCAGACGTTGCCGTCCTTGTCCTGGGCGTACCAGTCGAACGTGTCCTCGACAAGTTGGCCGTCCTGGGTGACGGTGTCGCGCACGACGCGAGCCGTGATGCCGTTGGCGATCTCCTTCGTCTCGGTGGTCACGACCACCACGACCTGGAGCTCCTTCCCCTCCTCGTCGATCTCGCGGTAGGTCCAGCGAGTCCCGGGAGTCATCGGCCAATAGGGATTGTCGATCTTGGTCGTGAAGTCGGCCGGGTCGAGCTCGACCGGCTCGGCGCCCCGCGGGAGATCGGAGCCGCCGGCGAGCAGCAGCGTGACGATGGCAGTGGCAAGCAGTGGAGTCATGGCCGCCATGATGGCGACTCGGCCCTGAACCGGCGCTGAATCGGCGCCGCTAGCCTCGGGTGGGATGAAAGCGGCACGATCAATTGGTCGACGCGGGGCGTGGCGTCCGAGCGAGCGCCCGCGGCGCAGGTACCCTGCGCCGCAGCGAGCGAGGCCATAAGGGTGGCAGGTCCGCCCGAGGTCGAGGCTCGCGTCGCCGAGCTGCGCGAGCAGGTGACGTACCACCGCGAGCGCTACTTCGTGGACGACGCCCCCGAGATCTCCGACGCCGAGTTCGACGAGCTCTACCGCGAGCTCGAGCAGCTCGAGGCCGAGTTCCCCGAGCTGGCCAGTCCCGACTCACCCACCCAGCACGTCGGGGCGGCGGCGGCATCCACGTTCGCGGCGGTCGACCACGTCATCCCGATGCTGTCGCTCGACAACGCGTTCACGCTGGAGGACCTGCTGGCCTGGGGCAAGCGCATCGAGCGCCAGATCAGCGACCCGGTGGCGTTGGTGTGCGAGCCCAAGATGGACGGTCTCGCGATCTCGCTGCTCTACGAGAAGGGCCAGCTCGTCCGGGCGGCGACCCGCGGGAACGGGTTCACCGGGGAGGACGTCACCGCCAATGTCCGCACGATCAAATCCGTCCCGAAGAAGCTGAAGGGCGAGTCGGTTCCCGATCGTCTGGAGGCTCGCGGTGAGGTGTTCATGCCGTTGGCGGCGTTCGAGGAGCTCAACCAGCGTCAGGCTGACGCCGGCGCGCGCCTGTTCGCCAACCCCCGCAACGCCGCCGCCGGCAGCCTGCGCCAGAAGGATGCGAGCATCACTGCGTCGCGGGCGCTCGACATCTTCTGCTACCAGCCGGGCGTGAAGGAGGGCGGGCCGCGCCTGCGCACGCACTGGGAGACGCTCGACTGGCTGCGCGACCTCGGCTTCCCGGTGAACCCCCGCATCGAGCGGTTCGAGTCGCTCGACGAGGTCTACGAGTTCAGCGAGTCGATGCTCGAGCACCGCCACGACCTTGGCTACGAAGTCGACGGCGTCGTCGTGAAGGTGGACGGCCTCGGCCAGCGCGAAGAGCTCGGCGCCACGAGCAAAGCGCCCCGGTGGGCGATCGCCTACAAGTTCCCGCCCGAGGAGAAGACGACCAAGCTCCTGAAGATCATGGTGAGCATCGGGCGGACCGGTCGGGCGACGCCGTTCGCGCAGATGGAGCCGGTGTTCGTGGGCGGCTCGACCGTCCAGATGGCGAGCCTGCACAACGAGGACGAGGTCGCCCGGCGCGACGTACGCGAGGGAGACACCGTCATCGTGCGCAAGGCCGGGGACGTGATCCCCGAGGTCGTCGGCCCGGTCTCGGCCAAGCGACGGAAGAACGCGCGCCGGTGGAAGTTCCCGAAGCAGTGTCCCGCGTGTGGTCAGCCGCTCGTCCGGGTCGAGGGCGAGGCCGCCACCAACTGCGTCAACGTCGACTGTCCCAACCAGCGGTGGGGGCGCATCGTGCACTTCGCCGCCGCGATGGAGATCGACGGCCTGGGCGAGGAGCGGGTGCGCCAGTTCATCGAGGCCGGCCTGCTCTCCGATGCCGGCGATCTCTACTCGCTGACCGTCGACAAGCTCGTGCCGCTCGAGCGCATCGGCGAACGGTCGGCGCAGCTGCTCGTCGACAACATCGAGAAGTCGAAGTCGCAGACGTTGGTCCGCCTCCTGGTGGCGCTCGGCATCAACAACGTCGGCCCGGCCGCGGCCCAGGACCTCGCCCGCGAGCTGGGGCACCTCGACAAGATCGCGAGCGCGACGCAGGAGGAGCTGGTCGCGGTCGACGGCGTCGGCCCGATCCTCGCCCAGAGCGTCCAGGAGTTCTTCGCCCGGGCCCGCAACCGCGAGGTCATCGAGAAGCTGCGGAAGGCCGGCGTCAACTTCGAAGGACCGGCTCGGGCGACGGTCTCCGAGGAGGAGCAGACCCTCGCGGGCCTGACCGTGGTACTGACCGGCGGGCTCGAGCGGTTCAGCCGCGACGAAGCCCAGGCGGAGATCGAGGCCCGGGGCGGCAAGGTCACGAGCAGCGTGTCCAAGAAGACGAACTACGTCGTCGCGGGCGAGAATCCCGGGACCAAGCTGGCCAAGGCGGAGCAGCTGGGCGTGACCGTGCTCGACGAGGACGCGTTCGTGAAGCTGTTGGAGACAGGTCAGGTCTAAGGCCTGCCAGCGTCCGGCGCGCCGCCGCGATTGCGCGGGAGCGGCGAGCGCCCCGACGGGCGGCGGCAGGTACCCTGCCGCCGAGCGAGCGCGACCAAGGGAGTAGTGATGGCGGACAAGTCAGCGATCGGCATGAAGGACGAGCCGTTCGAGATGGTGGTCGAGCGGGGGAAGGCGCGCGAGTTCGCCACCGCGACGAAGTCGTCGAACCCGGCGTACCAGGAGGATCCCGAGCCGGTGTCGCCGCCGACGTTCCTGGTGACGTCGACGTTCTGGACACCCGCGTCGATGCGGCCGGGCGGCTCGCTGTTCAAGAAGGTGAATCTCGACATGCGCCGGGTCCTCGACGGTGGCCGTGAGTTCACGTTCCACGGGCCGCCGCCGAAGGCGGGCACGAAGCTGACCGCGCAGAACCGGGTCGAGGACATCTACGAGAAGGAAGGCAAGCGCGGCGGCACGATGACGTTCGTCGTGACGGTGCAGGAGTTCCGCGACGAGCAGGGCGACCTCGTGGCCGAGATGCGCTCGACCGCGATCGAGACTGGTAAGCCACCGACGGAGGGGAACTAGCGATGGGTGTCACGTGGGACGACCTCGAAGAGGGTGCGACGACCGAGCCGCTCGTCGTCGGGCCGCTCACGCGGACCGACTTCGTGCGCTACCAGGGCGCGTCGGGCGACTTCAACCCCATCCACCACGACGAGGAGTACGCCAAGGCGGCGGGGTTCCCCACCGTGTTCTCGGTCGGGATGCTCCAGGCCGGGATCTTGGCGACGTTCGCCACCGACTGGCTCGGGCCCGAGAACGTGCGCACGTACGGGTTCCAGTTCCGGGAGCAGGTGTGGCCGGGCGACACGCTCACCTGCCAGGGCGCGGTGACCAAGCGCTACGAGGCCGACGGCGAGCGCCGCGTCGACCTCGAGCTGACCTGCACCAAGCAGGACGGCGGCACCGCCATCAAGGGCAACGCGACGTTCGTGGTCGCGTAGGGCGGTGAGGGCGCAGGTCCTCGAGCGGGCCGCTCCGATCGGGGAGCGGCCGCTCGTGCTCGAGGAGCGCGCCGATCCCGAGCCCGGTCCGGGCGAGGTGCGGGTGCGCGTGTCCGCCTGCGCGTGCTGCCGCACCGACCTGCACGTCGTCGAGGGCGACCTCGAGCTGCCCCGGCTCCCGATCGTGCCCGGGCACCAGGTGGTCGGCCTGGTCGACGCCGTCGGCGGCGGATGTACCCGGCTCCGCGCCGGCGCGCGGGTCGGCGTCGCCTGGCTCCACCGCGCTGACGGGACGTGCCGGTTCTGCGTCCGGGGCGAGGAGAACCTCTGTGAAGCGGCCGAGTTCACCGGCTGGACGGTCGACGGCGGGTACGCCGACGCCGTGCTCGTCCCGGAGGATTTCGCCGTCCTGCTACCGGAAGACATGCCCGATCTCGATGCGGCGCCCCTGCTGTGCGCGGGTGTCATCGGGTACCGGGCGTTGCGACGGGCGGACGTCGAGCCGGGGGAGCGGGTCGCGCTGATCGGGTTCGGTGCCTCCGCCCACCTCGCGCTTCAAGTGCTCCAGTACTGGGGTTGCGAAACGGTCGTCATGACCCGGGGCGAGCGCCACCGTGAGCTGGCGCGCGAGCTCGGCGCGAGCTGGGTGGGCGAAACGTACGACAACCGGCCCGAGTGCGACCGGGCGGTCGTGTTCGCGCCCGCGGGCGAGCTGGTGCCGGTCGCGCTGCGAGCGGTCCGACCCGGCGGCACGGTCGCGCTCGCCGGCATCCACATGACCACGATCCCGGCGCTCGACTACCAGTTGCTGTGGCGGGAGCGATCGCTGCGCTCGGTCGCCAACATGACCCGCGCCGACGCCGAGGAGTTCATGGCCCTCGCCGCCGAAGCGGGAGTGCGGACCTCGTTCGTGACCTTCCCCCTCGAGGACGCCAACGACGCCCTCGCCGCGATCGCATCCGACGCGATCCGAGGCGCGGCTGTGCTCGAGCTCTGATCAGGCGGTTGCCCGAAAGCGCCAGCCGTAGGTACTCACGCCCTCGAACGAGCCGTCACAGTCGTCTTCGGGGGCGGGATCGGTCTTGCTTCGGTAGTACACGGTAACGGTGTGCGTCCCGGGCTCGAACTCCTCGAAGACGTATCCGTCCTGAGGCTGGAAGCTCAACGTTGCTGTCGGGGAGTCCTCGCCGTCGAGCTGGTCGAGCGGAATGCACACACCGTCGATGTCGAGTCCACCAGTGAGCCCGTCCAGAAGGTCGACTTCGATCGTGATGCGCCGGTCGGCCTGCGTCCCCGGCTTCGGGCTCACGCTCCGGACGGAGCTCGGGAGCGCCTCCGTTCCGGGCTCGGAGCTGTTCTGCTCGCGCCCGATGAAGAACGCGAGGTTGAGTACTACGAGGATGCCGAGCACGACGACGAGCACGCGCCCGGGATGGCGCCCGAGAATGCCGGTTGACACGGGGCGAGGCTAACGACTCGGTAGCGTGGTGTCGGTCATGACCATGAGCGTCGCTGATCTGGCCGGTCGCGTCCTCGCGTCGCGGTACCGCCTGCTCGCGTCCATCGGCGCGGGCGGAGGCGGTCGCGTCTACATCGCCGACGACGTGCGCCTGCGGCGCCGGGTCGCGGTCAAGGTGCTGCACCCCGCGCTCGCCGACGACGCCGGCTTCCTGCGCCGCTTCCGCACCGAGGCCCAGCTGGCGGCGTCGCTGCACCACCCCCACGTCATGGCGGTGTACGACTGGGGCGAGGACGGCGTCCCCTTCATGGTGCTCGAGCTGCTCGCGGGGGGCAGCCTGCGCTCGATGCTCGACCGGGGCGTGCGCCTCACCCCGTCGCAGGCCGCCCACATCGGCCGCCAGGTCACCTCGGCGCTCGACTACGCCCACGCCCGCGGGTTGGTCCACCGCGACATCAAGCCCGCCAACCTGTTGTTCGACGAGCACGGGATCGCGCGCGTCGCCGACTTCGGGCTCGCCCGGGCCCTGGCCGAGGCGAGCTGGACGGAGCCGGCCGGCGCCGTCGTCGGCACCGCGCGGTACGCCGCGCCCGAGCAGGCCACCGGCGTTCCTCTCGACGGTCGCGCCGACCTTTACTCGTTCGCGCTGGTGCTGGTCGAGTCGGTGACCGGCCGCGTCCCCTTCGCCTCCGACACGCCCCTCGGAACGCTGGCGGCGCGGACGCGGGAGCCGATCCTCGCCCCCGACGAGCTCGGCGCGCTCGGGCGGGTGGTGGAGCGCGCCGGGCGACCCGAGCCGTCGGAGCGCTATCCCGACGCCCGGGCGATGGGCGAGGCGATCGCCGACGCCGCCGGTCGCCTGCCCCGGCCGGGGCCGCTCACCCTCGCCGGACTCGGCCGCACTGTCGAGGACCCCAACCCGACCGAGCACCGCCGCACCGGCGGGCTGTTCGATCAGGACGTCGACGAGACCGCCGAGACGCCCGCGCCGAACGGCGACGATGCCGCCACGATGGCGACCGAGCTCGTTGCCGCCCGCCCGCCCGGGTCGCAGCGGGCGGTCCCGGTCGTCGTGGGCGGGATCGTCGCGCTCGTGCTCGCGATCGCCGCCGCGCTGCTGCTGGCGCGGCCGGGCGCGGCGACGACGGCCGCGCCGTCGCTGGTCGGGCTCACCCAGGAAAAGGCAGCGGACAGCGCGAGCCGGGCCGGGGTCCGCATGACGGTCGAGGAGCGCACGTCCGACGACCCCGCCGGGTTCGTGATCGAGCAGTCCCCGGCGCCGGGGGAGTGGGTGCGCGACGGCGGCACCGTCACCGTCGTCGTCTCGCGCGGTCCGCCGCCGGTGCCGGTGCCCGACATCACCGGCCAGCCCGAGGCAGCCGCGCAGCTCGCGCTGACGGAGGCGGGGTTCGTCGTCGAGGTCGTCCCCGAGAACAACGAGGATGTCCCGGCCGGCACCGCGCTGCGTACCGAACCGGCGGCGAACGAGAAGCATCCTCCCGACTCCACCATCAAGTTGATTGTCAGCGCCGGCCCCGCGCCGGTTGCGGTTCCTGATGTCTCCGGCCTGACCTACGACGAGGCTGTCGCGGCGCTGGCCGAGGCGCGCCTCGGCGCAACGATGGCGGAGGAGTTCAGCGACGAGGTCGAGGCGGGCAAGGTAATTCGCACCGAGCCGGCGGTCGGACAGTCGGCGG
>JBQTGU010000077.1:0-3151 GCA_052390575.1 Actinomycetota bacterium
GGGCCGATCGGTCGCGCGGTTCGGTCCCCCTTTCCCGCTCTCGGCCCTTGGGGCGGGGCCGCTGGGGTCCCGGCGCGCTGCGGCGCAGGATACCTGCCCCGCGGCCGCTCGCCTCACTCCTCGACGAGCTCGATGAGGGTGCCAAAGGCGGTCTTGGGGTGGACGAACGCCACCGTCGTGCCCCGGCTGCCGGGCCGGGGCTCCTCGTCGATCACCTTGTGGCCCGCCGCCTTCACCCGGGCGAGGGCGTCGGCGCAGTTCGCCACGCGGTAGGCGACGTGGTGGATCCCCTCGCCCCGCTTCTCGATGAACTTGGCGACCGGCGAGTCGTCCCGAACCGGCGTGAGTAGCTGGACGTCGGAGTCGGCCACCTTGAGCAGCGCCTCCTCGCCGCCGTCGGACTCGACCACCTCGCGGTGGTCGACGTCGACGCCGTACGTGTCGCGGTAGTAGGCGACGGCCGCCTCGAGGTCGCGCACCGCGATGGCCACGTGGTCGATCTCGATGAGCACGGAGTCGGTCATCCGGCGTGCCTCCCTATCCGGCGTGGCGGCGGAACAGGGTGATCTGGTCGAGGTGGCGCTCCCGCAGTTCGGGGTCGGTGACGCCCAGCCCCTCCTCGGGCGCGAGCGCGAGCACTCCGACCTTGCCCTCGACCAGGTTGGCGTGCACCTGGGCGGCGGCCTCGCCCGTCTGGTCGAGCGTGTACACGCGCGACAGCGTCGGGTGGATCTTCGCCTCGCAGACGAGCCGGTTGGCCTCCCACGCCTCGCGGTAGTTGGCGAAGTGGCAGCCCTTGAGCGTCTTCAACATCATCCAGAGGTAGCGGTTGTCGTACTCGATCGTGAACCCCGACGTCGCCGCGCAGGTGATGATCATCCCGCCCCGTCTGCAGACGAACACCGACGCCCCCATCGTCGAGCGGCCGGGATGCTCGAACACGATGTCGGGGTCGGCGCCGGCGAGCTCCCGGATCTTCTTGCCGAACCGGCGCCACTCGCCCGCGTCCTGGGTGTGCTCGTCGCTCCAGAACTGGTAGCCCTCGGCCTTGCGGTCGATGACGTGCTCGACGCCCATGTCGTGGAGCACCGCCGCCCGCTCGGGTGAGGACACCACGCCGACGGGCGTGCCGCCGCCGTTGAGGACGTACTGGCAGGCGTAGGCGCCGATCCCGCCGCTCGCCCCCCACACCAGGACGGTCTGGCCCTGGGTCATCTGGGATCCGTTGGGGCTCACGATCATGCGGTAGCTGGTGGAGTTGCACAGGGCGTTGCAGGCCGCCTCCTCCCAGGTGAGGTGGGCGGGCTTGGGCATGAGCTGGTTGGCCTTCACCAGCCCGATCTCGGCCAGGCCGCCGAAGTTGGACTCGAAGCCCCAGATGCGTTGGTTGACCGCGAGCATCGAGTCGTCGTGGGCCGACGGGTCCTGGTCGTCGACGTAGTTGCAGTGGACCGTCACCTTGTCGCCTGGCTTCCAGTTGCGCACCGCCGACCCGACGCGCAGGATCACTCCGGCGGCGTCGCTGCCCATCACGTGGTACGGGAGGTCGTGGCGCTTGGCCCAGACGCTCTCCTTGCCGAGCCGCTGGAGGAACCCGAACGTCGGGAGCGGCTCGAAGATCGAGGTCCAGACCGTGTTGAAGTTGATCGCGGAGGCCATCACCGCGACGTAGGCCTCGTCGGGGGCGAGCTCGGGGAGCGGGACCTCCTCCACGTGGGTCGACTTGCGCGGGTCCTTCTCCTCCGACGGGAGACCGGCGAACATCTCCTGCTCGTCGGCGCGCACGAGCGCGGCCCGGAACGTCTCCGGGAGCGGGAGCGCCGCGATCTCGTCGCCGGGAGCGTCCTCGAGGATCGCGGTGCGGATGGCGTCGATGGCGGTCATGGGCATGAACGTAGTGGACGGCCCGGCTGGTTTGTCCGGTCCGCCTTCGGGCTACCCTCTGGTAACTCGCTGTTCGGTTCGGTTCTGCACGGAGGCGCACCATGCCCGGTTCGGTCATCCTCTCGTCCGCCCGCACGCCCATCGGCAAGCTCTCGGGAGCACTCGCGTCGTTCAGCGCGATGGAACTTGGCGGCTTCGCGATCAAAGCCGCGCTCGACCGCGCCGGCGTCGACGCCGAGCAGGTCGACTACGTCGCCATGGGACAGGTGCTCCAAGCGGGCCAGGGTCAGATCACCGCGCGCCAAGCCGCGGAGAAGGCCGGCGTGCCGATGACCGTGCCCGCGATGACGATCAACAAGGTGTGCCTGTCGGGTATGAACGCGATCTACCTCGCCGACCAGATGATCCAAGCGGGCGACGCCGAGGTGGTCGTCGCCGGCGGGATGGAGTCGATGACGAACGCGCCCTACCTCCTGCCCGGAGCGCGCGCCGGCTACCGCATGGGCGACGACAAGCTCGTCGACTCGATGATCAACGACGGCCTCTGGTGCGCGTTCGACGCCGTCCACATGGGCGCCGGCACCGAGCAGTACGTCGGCCAGTTCGGCGGGATCACCCGGCAGGCCCAGGACGAGCTGGCGGCCCAGAGCCACGAGCGGGCCGCCACCGCCATCAAGGAGGGGCGCTTCGTCGACGAGATCACGCCGGTCGCGGTGCCCCAGCGCAAGGGCGACCCGATCGAGGTCGACACCGACGAGGGGGTCCGGCCCGGCACCACCGCCGACTCGCTGGGCGCCCTCAAGCCCGCCTTCGCCCAGGACGGCTCCAGCACCGCCGGCAACGCCTCCCAGATCTCCGACGGCGCCGCCGCGGTGATCGTGACCAGCCGGGAGAAGGCCGAGGAGTTCAGCGCCACGCCCATCGCCGAGCTGGTGGGCTTCGGCATGGTCGCGGGCCCCGACCCGTCGCTGCTCACCCAGCCGTCGCATGCGATCAAGCGGGCGCTAGAGAGCGTCGACGGCCAGGTCGGCGACATCGATCTTTTCGAGCTCAACGAGGCGTTCGCCGCGGTCGGGCTGGCGTCGATGAAGGACCTGGGCATCACCGACGACATCGTCAACGTGAACGGCGGCGCGATCGCGCTCGGCCACCCCATCGGGATGTCGGGGACGCGCGTCGTCGCGACCATCATCAACGAGTTGCGGCGTCGCGGTGGTGGCCTCGGCGCCGCCGCGCTGTGCGGCGGCGGCGGCCAGGGCGACGCCAC
>JBQTGU010000078.1:0-39378 GCA_052390575.1 Actinomycetota bacterium
ACGTGGTGGTGGAACCGCTATCCCGGGGCGCGCTGCGACGTCGAGTCGATGGACTACTGCTACTCGTTCTCGCCCGAGCTCGAGCAGGAGTGGGCCTGGACGGAGCGCTACGCCAGCCAGCCCGAGATCCTGCGCTACGCCGACCACGTGGCCGACCGGTTCGACCTGCGCCGCGACATCCAGTTCGAGACCCGCGTCACCGCGGCGACGTGGGACGAGGCGACGCAGCGCTGGCACGTTGACACCGACCGGGGCGACCGGGTGTCGGCCCGGTTCTGCATCATGGCGACGGGCTGCCTGTCGGCGGCGAAGGAGCCCGAGGTCGACGGGATCGACACGTTCCGCGGCCAGACCTTCCACACCGGCCGCTGGCCCCACGAGGAGGTCGACTTCACCAGTCTGCGGGTCGGGGTCATCGGCACCGGCTCGTCGGGCATCCAGTCGATCCCGCAGATCGCCGAGCAGGCCGCGCACCTCACGGTGTTCCAGCGCACCCCGAACTTCTCGATGCCGGCCAAGAACGGGCCGCTCGACCCCGAGTCGGTTGAGGCGCGCAAGGCCCGCTACCGGGAGCACCGCCAGGCGATGCGCGAGTCACGCGCCGGCGTCGTCGTGCCGATGCCCGAGCACGCGGCCCTCGAGCTCGACGACGACGCCCGCCAGGTCAGGTACGAGGCAGCCTGGGAGACCGGCACCTTGTACGGCATGGTGGCCGCGTTCAACGACCTGCTGATCGACCGCGACGCCAACGAGACGGCCGCCGAGTTCGTCCGCGCCCGCATCCACGACATCGTCGACGACCCCGACGTGGCCGAACGGCTGTCGCCCCGGAACCACCCGTTCGGCACCAAGCGGCCCTGCCTGGATTCCGGCTACTACGCGACCTACAACCGCGACAACGTGACCCTCGTCGACGTCCGGTCGAACCCCATCGTCGAGATCACCCCGACCGGAGTTCGCACCACGACCGACGAGTACGCGCTCGACGCGATCGTGTTCGCCACCGGGTTCGACGCCATGACGGGTCCGCTGCTCGGCCCTGATATCACCGGCGTCGGCGGCGTGGCGCTGCGGGACAAGTGGGCCGCCGGGCCCCGCACGTACCTCGGGATCGCGACCGCCGGCTTCCCCAACCTCTTCACCATCACCGGCCCGGGAAGCCCGTCGGTGCTGGTCAACATGGCGGTGGCGATCGAGCAGCACGTCGACTGGGTCGCCGATTGCATCGCCTACCTGCGCGAGCGCGGCCTCGCGTCGATCGACGCCACCGTCGACGCCGAGGACGGCTGGGTCGACCACGTCAACGACGTCGCGAGCCGGACCCTGTTTCCCGTCGCCAACTCCTGGTACATGGGCGCCAACGTGCCGGGTAAGCCGCGGGTGTTCATGCCGTACATCGGCGGCCTCCCCCTGTATACCGAGACCTGCAACGACGTCGCCGCCAACGACTACCGAGGCTTCACGCTCACCCCGGCGACCGCACCAGCCCCCGAGCGGTCGGCGTCGCGAACGTAACCCGGGCTCAACCTTGCCTGGGTGTCGGCCCGTCGACGTGCAGGGCGAGGCCGGCGATGATGATGTCGAGGCTCCGCTCGAACGCCACGTCCCGCTGCATGGGCCGGTCCACGAGTTTATGAAGGCGAGGGAACCGGGCGGGGTCGAGGGTGGCGATGGCTGGAGATCCCTCGCCGCCCGCCGCGGCGATCTCCTCGAGGGCGAAACCGCTGGTGAAGTTGGCCAGCGTCTGGAACGCGGCGAGGGCGTGCCGGCCGTCGAAGCCGGCCCGTCGCAGAACCTCCAGGCTCATCTCGACGGGGCGCAGCGCCTGCGGTGTCGTGAGCGGCCGCAGTGCGATGAGAGGAAAGACATGGGGGTGCTCGAGCGCGATCCGCCGGTACTCCCGGGCGAACTGCCGCGCCCAGTCAGCCCAGCCGAGCTCGGGACGCGGTACGTCAACCGCTCCGAGAACGAGGTCGACGACCCCGTCCATCACGTCGTCCTTGCTGGCCACGTGGTGGTACAGCGACATGGCTTCGACGCCCAGCTCCTTGCCGAGGCGACGCATCGTCAGCGCCGGGAGCCCGTCGCGATCGATGATCGCAAGGGCGGCTGCGAGGACCGCGCCCCGGGTGAGCCGCGACGGACGCGCCGCCCTTCCGGGCAGATCGGGGGTTGACTTCCGCACCCGCCCATCCTAGCCTTACAGCGTAAGGCCAGGGTTGTCAGGCTGCGTTGCTGCTCGTGGTGGGGAGAGACGGCGATGGCACACCCATCGGTGATGCGGACCACGCAGAAGCGTCCTCGGCTGCGTCTGCGCGAGCTCGTGCGGCGATCGCCGGGCGCGGATCTGCCGCCCGGGCAACGGGTCGTGGCCGATTTCCCGCGGTTCAGTGACACGCCGTGGCGGCGCCCGCCGGACGTCCCGGCCAACCCGACGGTCGGCATCGTCGGTGCGGTGGCCCGCCCGGCCGAGGCACCACTCGGAGACCTACAGGCTCTTCCTCGACAGGAGCGCACGGCCGACTTCAACTGCGTGACGACGTGGTGCGTACGGGGGCTGCGCTGGAGCGGGGTGCCGTTCCGCTCCTTCTACGAGGACATCGTGGTGCCGCGCTGCGAGCCCTCGGCCGATGTGCGCTGGCTCCGCGTCATGGGACTCGACGGTTACTCGGCTCGCGTCGCGCTCGAGGACGCGCTGGGCGACGACGTTCTCCTCGCCGACACCCTCGATGGCCAGCCCCTGACGCTGATACACGGGGCGCCGCTCCGCTTCGTGAGCCCGGCGCAGTACGCCTACAAGAGCGTCAAGCACGTCGCCCGCATCGAACTTTGCGTCGAGCAACCCGCCTCGACGGCTGGTGCCAAGGAGCATCCCCGGGCCCGGGTCGCGCTGGAGGAACGGCATAGCCGTTTCCCGGCGTGGCTCGTACGCTGGCCGTACCGGCTCGTCGCTCCGCTGACCGCCTTGCTCGCCGAGAGATCCAGCCAGGCTGGGCCGGTGAGCTATCAATCCTGACAACCAGGAAAACGAAAGGAGCACCACGATGGGACTGCAGATTGGCGACACCGCACCGGACTTCGAGGCCGAAACCACCGATGGGCGGATCAAGTTCCACGACTGGATCGGCGACTCGTGGGCGGTGCTGTTCTCGCACCCCAAGGACTTCACACCGGTCTGCACGACCGAGCTCGGCTACATGGCCAAGCTCAAGCCCGAGTTCGAACGCCGCGGCGTGAAGGTCATCGGGCTGTCGGTCGATGCCACTACCGACCACGAGGCCTGGGCCCAGGACATCCAGGACACCCAGGGCGCCCGCCCCAACTACCCGATCATCGGCGACGCCGACTTCAACGTGTCCAAGCTCTACGGGATGCTGCCGGCGAACACGTCGGGCGACCCCAAGACCAGGACGCCGGCCGACAACCAGACCGTGCGGAACGTCTTCGTGGTCGGACCGGACAAGAAGGTCAAGCTGGTCCTCGTCTACCCGATGACGACCGGGCGCAACTTCGACGAGGTGCTGCGGGTCATCGACTCGCTCCAGCTCACCGCCAAGCACCGGGTCGCGACACCGGTGAACTGGAAGCAGGGCGAGGACGTGATCATCGCCGGCTCGGTGGCCAACGACGAGGCCAAGGAGATCTTCGGCAGTTGGAAGGAGCCGAAGCCGTACATCCGGATCGTGCCCCAACCCAATTGACGGGCTAGGCGCGCCGGCGCGGCGGCTACACCGCGTTGATGTGGTGCACGGCCGCGGCGATGTTGGCCGCCCGAGGCTCGATCGCATCGAGGACGAGTCGAGGCCCGTCCCACGACTCGTATCGGGCGCGGGCTTCCTCGACGTTTGCCCACGTGAGCTCGTACCAACCGGGGATGCCACGGCGGCGGCCTTCGAGCCGCTCGCGATGGACCCGCTGGTCCGAGCACACGCACTCGATGACGAGAAGCGGCGCGTCGTGGTCGGCCGCGATCTTCCGCCACCGCTCCCGGGTCGATGCGCGGCCGCCGACGCTGTCGAGGACGGCGGCGCCCCCGACCCGCAGCTGCTCCTCGGCCATCACGCTCAGGAGGTCGAAGGCAACACCGTCGGGGTCTCCCGCCGGGGTCAGACCCGACCGGGACGGGGCAGCTCCGATGACGTCGCGACCAAAGACGGGAGCGCCGATCTCTTCGCTGAGAGCACGAGCGATCGCGGTCTTACCGGTGCCTGGGAGCCCAGAGACGACGACCAGCATCGGGCGCGAGACGCCGTTCGACCCGTTCCATCGCGGATGCGCGGCGAGCCTGGCGGCGACGTCCGCGACGTCGAGTGGGACGGTCGTGTCGACGGCGAGGTGGTCGTCGAAGAGCGGACGGGCTCGATGCTCTGCCCACGGGTCGGGATCGTGGACGCGAATGCTGTCGAGGTGCGCCGGGTGACGTCGTCGCTCCCGGTACCGCTGCCGGGCCTGCTCCGCCGGGCAATCGCAGAAGACCTCGATGATCTCGCTCGGGAGCGCCTGGAGCTGATCGACCGCCCACTCGTGGCGCCAGAAGCTCTCGAGGACGCTCGGCGGGGCCGACTCGGCGACGCTCAGCACCACTTCGTTCGCGGCGCGTCCCAGCTGGCGGCTCCGGTCGACGGCTCCCCCACCGAGCTGGTCCCACAGCGCCTCTTTCACCGGGTCCATGGCGAGCAATGGCAGCCCGATCCGGCGCGCCAGCGACCCCGCGACCGTCGACTTGCCCGCGCCCGGGACTCCGCTCACGACGACGTGGGCCATACCTGCGGTCACCGGCGGCTGAGCACGACCGTCAGTGTCCAGTCTTCGAAGGCGTCGGCTGCGGGATCGGCGGCGAAGCGCGCCGTGAGGCGCCCGAAGTAGTCGTCGATCAGCGCGTCGGCGTTGTTCTGAACAGTCGCGCCCGGGCCGAACAGGTGCTCGCGCAGGCTCGATTCGGTGAACCCTCGTACGAAGGCGGCGTACGACTTGCCGTACGCGGTCGCGTCGCCGTCGGCCCGCCACTGGTCCAGGTACGGGTTCGGGACGCGATCGGTGCGGATGGTTTCGACCGTGAAGGCCCCCGCGAGCGGCGAGCCGGCGCGCTCGAGCGGGGCGCGCGCCTCCTCCGGTGTCCGGGCGTACACCGGGAGCAGGTAGCGGTCGACGGCCGCGTCGTCGAGTTTCCCTTCCGCGACGAGTTCCCGGGCCACTTCCGTCATGGCCCGCAGGAGCGTGCGGCCGGTCACCTGCGGTTCCGCCGGAGGGGTCTGCGGTTCCGTTCCAACCATCTGGACGAGCAGCCGCCCGCCCGGGGCGAGGGCGGCGGCGCGTGCCGCCACGAAGGCGGTCCAGTCGGCATCGGCCTGGGCTGCGAGCACGGCCCGTTCGTCGGGCGCCGCCTCGCAGAAGTAGAAGCCCTCGGGCACGACCACGGACGGCTGCGTGCGCAACCAGTGCGCCGCCGAGAACGACAGTCCGAGATGCGCCGACGCCGCCGGCACCGCCGGCTCGAAGAACGAGATCGCCGACGCGATCGGCAGGACCGGCGGGCCGTCGAGGGTCAGGTAGCTGTCGTCCCGTGATGCCAGGTTGGCGAACAGCTCGTTCCAGTCGTTGGTGGGCAGGTCGTTGTGCACCGCAGCGATCGGCTGGGCGGCGTTGCGGGCCCGCACCGCCGCGGCCGCGGTGCGGACCGAGGCCAGCGAGTTCGCCCCGGTCGAGGCGCCGTAGTCGACGATCACGAAGGCGCGGTCGGGCGGCGGGAGCGGCACCGCGGCGACGGATTCCTCGATGAGGGCGGCGCCGGTCTCGGCGACGCGGCGCTGGTACTCGGAGTGGTCGTCGTAGTACCCGCCCCCCTTCATACCGGTCGTGGTGCTCACCGAGTCACACCTGGGCGGCGATACGGAGGATCGCATCGACCGATCGGTCGACGTCGGCCTCGGTAGTCGACCAGTTCGACACGGAGATGCGCATGAAGCGTGTTCCGCGCCACGTGGTGCCGCCCATCCAGCAGGTGCCGTCGCGCTGGACGCCCTCGATCACCCGATCGGTGCGGGCATCGTCCCCGAAGCGGGCGAGCACCTGGTTCAGGACGACGTCGTTGGCGATGTCGGCTCCGCCCGCGCCGAGCGCGTCGGCGAACCGACGAGTCAGGCCGCAGCATTGCTCGACGAGCTCGGCGACGCCGTTGCGCCCGAGCTGCCGCAGCGCCGCCCAGGTCGCGAACCCGCGGGCCCGGCGCGAGGACCCGAGCGTGAAGTCAGACGCCGTCGCCGTCCCGCCACCTGAGCCGACGAGGTACGCGGCCGTATACGAGACGGCGGCAGCGTGCACGTCGGGCCGGGCGCAGAACACGAACCCGGCGTCGTAGGGAACGTTCAGCCACTTGTGGCCGTCGCAGCCCCACGAGTCCGCGAGCTCGACCCCGTCGACGAGGTGGCGGGTCGTGGAGCTGGCCGCTGCCCACAGCCCGAACGCGCCGTCGACGTGCGCCCAGGCGCGGTGACGATGGGCGATGTCACACGCGGTACGCAGGTTGTCGCACGCTCCCGTGTTCACGTTGCCGGCCTGCAGGCACACGATCGTGGGGCCACTCGCGCCGGCCGTCAGCACACGCTCCAGATCGTCGACGTCGATCGCGCCGTTGGCATCGGCGGCGACGGACTCGACGAGGGCGGTGCCGAATCCGAGGAGGCGCAGGGAACGGTCGATCGTCGCGTGCCGCTCGGCGCCCGCGACCACCCGGACTGGCGGTCCGCCGTGAAGCCCGTCGCGCTCAACGTCCCAGCCCGCCTCCGCCAGTACGTGGTGGCGCGCCGCGGCCAGGCCCACGGTATTGGCCTCCTGACCGCCGGTGACGAACCCGACGGATGCCGTGGCCGGGATGCCGAGGAGGTCCTTGAGCCACCCGCCGGCTATCTCCTCCGCGACCGAGGCGGCCGGTGAGAGGACGGCATTGAACGCGCACTGATCCCACCCGATGGCCACGACCTCCGCCGCGGTGGCGGCGTCGAGCGCGCCGCCGATCAACGAACCCGAAGAAGCGTGGCCCGGCAGTGGCCACCAGACCGGGCTCGGCGGCCGCCACGAGCGCCTCGAGGACCTCGCTCGCCGGGGTCGGCGCCATCGGCAGCGGACCGCCGAACGCGTCCCGCAGCGTGTTGAGGTCGGCCGGGTCGGCGACGGGGCGCTCGCTCAGCGTGGCCCGGTACTCGGCTGCCACCGCCGCGGCGCGACCGAGGACATCGGCGAGCTCGCTCACGTGTCTGACCATACGTCGGTCGGTTGGTCCGCTGGCCGGCTGCGCCAGGACGTCTCATCACCGATCCGCCACCGCGCTCGTCGCGGGGCGGATCAATCCAGGATCGCCCCGGGACGGGACCGGAGGATGCGCTCGGCCTCGTCACTGACGGTGCGCACGACCTCGGCCGCCGGCCGGACCGCGTCGACGAACCCCGCCGACGGTCCATAGAGCACGGCATTGCTCTCCGGGTCCGGCGGATCCTCGAACGGGTTCGTCCCGGCCGGCGCGGCCATCTCCTCCCTGCGATCGCGGAGCTCTGCTTCCCGCTCGCTCCACTCGTCGGTGAAGCGGTTGCGGCGGACGCGCTCGCCGATCTCGGCGGGCCAGGGCAGCCCGGACACGATGTCATAGGTGCGGGTGAACACGGTGTCGGTCCCGTCGCTCTCGACGATCAGCTGCTTGTGGATGTCGTGCACCTCGACCGCCTCGGTCGTCGCCAGGAACGCCGTCCCCAACCACGCACCGTCCGCGCCGGCGGTGAGAGCGGCGGCGAGAGTGCGGCCGTCGGCGATCCCGCCGGCGGCCAGGACCGGGATCTCGGGGTGGCGGGCGACCACGCCGGCGAGGAACGGCAACAGGCCCATGGTCCCGGTGTGCCCGCCGGCTTCGTTGCCCTGAGCGACGAGTACGTCGGTGCCGGCGTCGACGGCCGCGTCAGCGTCCTCGAAGGTCTGGACCTGGCACATCACCCGGGCGCCGACCTGCTTCGCATGGCCTAGCCAGGGTTGCGGGTCGGCGAACGAGAACGCGACCACCGGGGGACGCTCGGCCACGGCCGCCTCGAAGAGCGGCTCGGCGAACGGGAGGAACGGCGTGATGAACCCGACACCGAAGGGCCGGTCGGTGCGGGCGCGAATGGCAGCGATCTCGGCTTGAACCCAGTCGGGTCCTTTCGCTGGGTGCATGGCCCCGAAGGAGCCCAGACCGCCTGCGGCTGACACCGCGGCGGCGAGGGTCCCGCCGCTGTGCAGGGCCATCGGCGCCGACATCACGGGATGGTCCAGGCCGAACATCTCCGTGAACCTGGTGCGGAGCACGGCTCGACGGTACAAGAGACCGGGACGATGAAGTTCGGCGGGCGATCAGACCAGCGCGTCGCGCAAGGGAGCGAGCATCTCGTCGCCGACCCGGACGATCTGCTCGCGCGCCGCCTCCGGTGACACGCCAGGCACATGCACCCGCAGGTTCAGCGTGTCCGCGCCGGCACGTCGCGCCGCGTCCGCCAGCGTCCCGGCTACCTCCGCGGCCTCGGAGCCGCCGATCAGTTGCTCACCCTGCCAGTGCTGCTGCGCGCCTTCCTTGGCGTAGCTGCGGTACACGTCGAGTTGCCGCTCCACCTGCTCGCGCGGCGGCTCCCCCACCCACACCCGCCGGATCATCACGCACGGCCCCGTCCCGTCGGCGGCGCGGTAGGCGTCGGTCAGCTCCCGGCAGCGCTCGGGTGTCGACAACGAGTCGAACAACAGGCCGATGCCGTGACCGGCCGCCCGCTGCACCGCGGTGACGATCATCGCCGCGCTCACCATCGGCACTGGGTGCTCGACGCACGCCTTGATGGCGGGGTCGTCCGCCAGACCGACCGGCTCGGAGCCGTTCAACATGCCGACGAGCGCGTCGAGCCCGGCGGCGAAGCGGGCGCCGAGGTCGTCCATGTCGAGGCCCATCACCGCGAAGTCGTCGGCGAGCGCGCCGGCGGCGACGCCGAGGCCGACCCGGCCGGGGAAGCGCGCCGCGAGCCACGCGGTCTCCTCGGCCACGAGCGCGGGCGGCCGCAGCGGGAGCAGCAGCGGGCACGGCGCCGCCCAGCCCGTCGTCATCGCCTCGAGGCACCAGCCCGCCTGCTGGAGCGGGTTGGGGAGGTAGCCGGCGAAGCCGCCGTGGTGTTCGCTGGTCATGACGCCGTCGAAGCCGTGGTCGGCGGCGAGCGCGGCCTGGGCGCGCAGCTCGTCGACGATCGCCGGCGCCGGCAGGTCGTTGTGGGGGTACAGCCGCAGCGAGACCGACCCGGGGCCGAACGGCGTCACCCGGTCAGCTTCGCGTGTCCTCGTAGCCGTGGGGGAGCTTGATCGGCGGGTTCGGGAGCTGCACGACGCCCCGCTCGGCGAGGAAGCGCTTGTAGCCCTCGGGGTCGGCCGGGAACGAGCGGGGGTCGCCCATCATCACCTCGAAGAGCACGACGCCCTCGGGCCCGGCGACGAAGGGCCCGAACGTGTCGCCCTCGTCGAGGGCGATGTGGGTGCCGGGCGGGCAATGCACGTCGCCGCAGGTCATGTCGCCCTCGAGTACGAACACGACGTGGTCGCTGTTGTGCCCGTGCGGCTGCACGATCATCCCCGGGTCCCAGCGGGCGTAGAGGGAGAGGAACCCCGGCCCGAAGTCGACCCACTTCTCGTAGACGGACTTGGTCTCGTCGCCATGCTGCTGGCGCCGCACCTCGTTCCACTCGAAGTCGTCGAGATGCGTGATCCGCGGCCCACCGGCCATGCGACTCCCCCTCGCCGAGGATTCGTCCGTCTGGAAACTATCTCGGGACTGGGGGCGCACGACGCGACATCCAGTCAACACAGATCGCCGGTTCGGCGTGGTTCTAACCGAAGTACTCGCGCGTTCTCGCAGGATGTTCGGTGCGCGCTCATCCGGCGTGATAGGAGGATGCTGATCTAATACCAGGGATTATGGGCCAGCAATCGATGCGTAGGCTTGTACGAAGTGAGGCCGTAACGAGAGGAGACGGCTGATGGCAGCTTGCCCGTGTGGTTGCGGAGCTCGGGTCCCCCTCACCAAGGGCGGCGCAGCCAAGCAGTACCGGATCATGACCGAGAACCTCGGCCAGCTCGACCTCCTTGAGAAAGAGCTGAGGGCCGAAGGCATCGACACCCAGCCTCTAGGACCGGTGATCCAAACCGGCCAGCGCATCCAGAAGGATCTGCTCGATCACGTACACAAGACAGCTCGCCCCTTGACGCATCCAGACCTCCTAGAGCTCGCTGGCGAGCTGAGGCAATGGGAGTCGCGCTGGCAGACCACGCTCTCTACATTGATGAGTTGACTGCGTGCTGACGGCAGTGGCCCTAGAACAACCCTGAAGTAATCGCCCGACCATCCACGACACAGAACGACAGCCTGCTCCCTTGTTGCAAACGCGCACAGACCGGGCAATCTGGCGCGCGGGTCGATGCCATCGGGTTAGGTTCGGATCTCGTGAAGGAGGTCGTGGTCACCGCGTTCGCGAGATCGATCTTCGCGAAGGTCGAACTACTTGGATCGGCCGATCTCAACCCGCGGGAGCGACCGAGGGTTCTCGAGGCTCTCGATGTAGATATCAGGAAGTACACGGACTTGATCGACCCCAAGGCAAGCGACGCGGCATTGGCAGTTGCCGCGACCTTGCCCGTCGATCTGCACTCGGTCCGTTGGCACGATCAGCCGAAGTTTGACCGCGGTCGGAAGCTGTTCGTGTTGGAGCACGTCGTCCCGGTCAAGAGCATTCGGGACGACTGCCTTCTTGCCCGATCAGAGTCGGAGGTCGCACAGCGCCTCGCCAAGGTGATGGTGGCGTGGATCTGCCGAGAAGAGGACCGGAAGCTAACAAGTCTCGGCTACAGATCAGCGCGAGCCGATCCCGAGGGCGCGTACCGAGCCGCCGGCATCTCGCTCGCCGGTTTGACCTACGAGATGCCCGAGCGCAGCGTCGATGCCTAGACCCGATGATGAGCGCGGGCGACTCAGTTCGCGCCAGAACTGCCGATCCGCGCTCGACTTCTGTGCATCGAACGCGCGTACCGAACGTCGCCAGCTGAGCGCCGCCAGGCGCGCCAGATCGGCACTTCCGTGCGCTAGCGACCTGAACGGGCAATACCGTGCGTGCGCGATGGCAGGCGCTAGCGACGACTTCTGCACGCGGTTGGAGTCTGCACTGACATCGCCAACAAGGAAGAGGAAGACACCATGGGCAAGCTCATCGTGACGGAGTTCGTGACGCTGGACGGAGTGGCACAGGCGCCCGGAGGGCCCGACGAAGACCACGACAGTGGCTTCACGCACGGCGGATGGCAGGCGCCACTGACGGACCAGGAGGCCGATAGCGTCTTCGAACGAGCGAAGACCATGGACGCTTTGCTCCTCGGCCGACGGACCTACGAGATCTTCGCCGGCTACTGGCCGACCGCTCCAGAGGAGATCCCGTTCAAAAGCCTGCTCAACGGTGTCCCCAAGTATGTGGCCAGCAGCACGCTCGCCGACCCTCTGGACTGGCAGGGCTCGACCCTTGTCGGCGAGTCCATCGCCGAGGGCGTCACCTCCCTCAAGGAGCGCCATGATGAACTCCACGTCATTGGCAGCCTCAACCTCGTGCAGTCACTGCTGCGCTTCGGCCTTGTCGATCGGCTGAACCTGTGGCTGTACCCGGTGCTGCTGGGCAGCGGTAAGCAGGTGTTCGCCGACGGGACTGTGCCCACCGCCCTGCGGCTGATCGAATCGGTCACCTATCCCAATGGCATGCTCCAGCTCACCTACGACACCGCCGGAACGCCCACATACGGCCAAATAGGCTCGCCGGAGCTGACGAGCGAATGATGCCGACGCGGCAGCGCTGCTGCAGAAGCTCCGCGCGGCGCCGCGACAGCGCGCCAGAACTGCCGATCCGCGTTTGCGGGACGCGCACCGAACGCGCACACCGAAGGTCACTAGATGAGTGCCGGCAGGCGCGCCGTATCGAATTCCTCTTTGTTGTCAAGATCCCTTCGTGCTTGCTGTTCGGGTGCGGGATGACCTCGTCGTTCCTCTGGGGGCGCGGCGGGTTCTAGCGTTGGTTCGGGTCCGGGAGTGGCTGATCCGAAGAGCCGGCTGTCGGGGTGTTGAGCCGGCCACGCTGGATTGAAGAGTCGTCCCCGGTTGCCCTCCCGGGCCCGTCCTCGTGTGGTCGATGAGGAGCTGTCGGTAGATGGCGTCGCTGATGCGCCGCTTGAGCGCACGCACGGCTTCCTTTTTGGTCTTGCCCTCGGCGACTTTGCGCTCGAAGAAGGCGCGGCCCGGGGAGTGCGCGAAGCGGATCTGGGTGATCGCGGCGATGTGGATGGCGTGGTTCAGTTGCCGGTTGCCTCGCCGGGAGAGCCGGTGGGTGATCCGCCCGCCCGAGGACACCTCGATGGGCGCGGTGCCGGTGTAGGCGGCGAACCGGTCACGGCTGGGGAAGCGGGTGACGTCGCCGGTGTATCCGATGAGCATCGCCGCGACGACCGGTCCGACCCCGAAGAGCTCGGTCAGCGACGTGCCCGACGCGGCGATCGCTTCGGCGATGCGCTGCTTAGAGATCCGCATCTGGTCATCGAGTCGACGCAGGTCATCGAGGTGCTCGAGGGCCAGGGCGTGGCGAGCGGCCTCGACCGGGCTCGCCGGGCTCACACCGCCGAGCAGCCGCTCGGCGCTGGAGGCGTTGATTTCATTGGGGATCCCGCCGGGCACGAGCTCAGCCAAGAGGGCGTGGAGTCGACACGCGGTCCGGTTCCGAGCCCGACCCAGGTCGGTGTTGCGCTTCGCCAGCAGGCGCAGCACCCCGGCATGGTCGGCGCGCCCGACCGACGCCAGACGCGGCGCTCCTAGCGCCGCGATCGCCACCGACCGGGCGTCGTTGGGATCGTTCTTGTTCGACCGGCCCGTCCCCAGCACCCGCACCCGCGCCGCCAGCGTGGCTGGCACGTCCAGGACCTCCTCGCCGGCGGCCACGAGCTGCTGAGCGAGCAGATAGCCGAGTCCACCTGCGGACTCGATCGCCCACGTCCGCTCCGCGAACGGCGCCGCCCACTCGAGCAGTTGTTCGAGCTGGCGGCGCGTTGCTCGTACCTTCACCTTGGCGAGCTCGCCTTCACTGTCGTCGATGGCCACCGCGGTGTGCGACCCCTTGTGGGGATCGACGCCGATCGTCACCTTCACTACGTCCTCCTCGGTCGCGTTTGAGTGGAGCCGCGGTGGGCACTCCTGATTTCGGATCGTCGTGCTGTCCTACCTCTTTCGAGCCACACCTCGGCGAGATCCCGGCGAGCCAGCAGCTCGTTAGAAAGCCAGACGACCGAAGCCGACGGCAGGCACTTCGAGAGCCAGCCCACCGAGACCTCCGACGCTACGGATCAACCGACGCGTCTTGGTGGACACTCAATCAGGCACCTCGGGAGCGAGACTGCTCGCCGGTTCGGTGCGGACCTCGAGCACCGACCCGTGCGCAATAGGGCTTCCGTCGTGTCCGGGGAGACGTACCGTTGAATGTGGTCTTCGACGACTTTGCGCGCGCGGACAGCGCACCCGCAACGAATGCGGAGTCGACTGCAGGGTTCTTGAATCGAGCTGCGGGTGCGTATTGGGAGCGCATCCGGGATCTCATCGAGGAGTGGTTCGCTCGCCTGTGTCCGGAGAGCCAGGCCGACGTGCGGGCACGACTGCGCTCTCCCGACAACCGGGAGTTCCGGGCCGCGTTCTGGGAGCTCTACTGTCACGAAACGCTGCTGCGGCTTGGCTTTACGGTCGAGTGCCACGCTGACGTCGGGACCGGTTCGCGCCGGCCCGACTACCTGGGGCGGCGCTACGGTGCGCAGCTGCTGCTTGAGGCCACCGTCGCTGCTGACCCGGATGACCGGGTCGCTGGGGAGCGTCGCGAAGCGCAGGTGTACGACGCGCTGAATCGGCTCGACTCTCCGAACTTCTTTCTATTCGTCGAGATTGGGCGTGCCGGCACACGATCTCCCTCGGTCGCACGCTTGCGCCCTCGCCTCGAGCAATGGCTCGACGGGCTGGATCCTGACGAGTTGGCCCAGTTGATGGCCGCCGACGACGGCTATCTCATCTCGGAACGAACCCCGACGTATGTATGGGACGGCGATGGCTGGTTGGTCACGTTCAAGCCGATCCCCAAGAGCCCCGAGAGGCGGGGACAGGACGGACTACCTCCAATCGGCATGCACGGCCCCAGCGAGGCGTACATGTTGGATGACCGGGGCAAGATCCGGCGCTCCGTTTCGGAAAAGGCCGGTGCTTATGGCCGCCCCGATCGTCCGTACATTGTCGCCGTCGCCGCCGCGAGCTTCTCGACCGACGACATCGATGTAACCGACGCACTCTTCGGTAGCGAGCAAGTCACGTTCATGGGGAAACCTGGGGGTGGCGAACCGACTGTGATTCCGTCGCGCGCTCGTGACGGCGTCTTCATCGGCGCACGTGGACCGCAGTACACCCGAGTATCGGGTGTCCTGGTGGCCAAGCACCTCGAACCCTGGTCCGTCACGCAATACGTCCCAACTCTCTGGCACCATCCCGCGGCAGTGAATCCGATTGTCTCGGAGCAAACGCCGTGGCGGCAGGCGGTCATCGATCGGGCCACTGGCAAAGTGCACTTCATCGAGCCGGACGTTGGTCTCGCGCAGTTCTTCGATCTCCCGCAAGACTGGCCGGGGCCGGGACAGCCATTCGAGGGTTGAGTGCGACGCCGCTCTCAGACCGTCATAAGGAAACAGCATCGTCGGAGTGGCGTTCGCGGTTATCGGATCGGCGACTTCACGCCGCCCGTATCCCCGGCCTTTCATTGACCGTGCTCGCGCTGCGCCGTAGCTTTGCTGGGTCTGTTGTCATGCTGGGACGGAGTCGGGTTGGTGAACGATCGCAGCCGCTGGCCACCAGGGCCACATCTCGAGATGACGGCGCGCGAGTTCAAGCGTCGCTACCGCAGGCTCTGCAGGGCGCTCGACACGATGGGCCACACAACGCGTCGAGGAATCTCCCTTCGCGACGGCACTGGCAGCTACATCGGTGCACTCGACCTGGATCGTCATGACGCGAAACTCAGGAGAATGTACGAGAAGGCGCAGACCGCGGCACGCGCGCAGATGGCTGCGTTGTTCGGCCCTGATCAAGCCTCGTGGCCAGAGATGGTTCCGAGATAGAGATGCCGCGACCCCATCACGAGCCTGACTGACGATCGACAAGGGCGTGCGTCATGGGCGCACCGACGTTGTCGACCGGCGGGTAGCGGTCCCCGCCCACCGTCGGCCGCGACGTGCGACACTCGCCGGATGGAGCTTTCACTCGACGGTTGGGACATCGGGACGTTCGACGAGATCGACTGGGTGCCGTGGGGCTCGGGCGACAACGCCCGGGCAAAGGTGCTCGGCGTGGCCGACGGGTTCCACATCGTGCTCATCGAGGCCGAGCCCGGCTACAAGGGCGACCCGCACGAGCACGGGCACCCGGAGCTCGTCTACGTCGTCGACGGCACCCTGCGGAACCAGGGCAAGGAGATGGTCAAGGGCGACGGGTACGCGGCCGCGTCGGGCTCGAAGCACGCCGACTTCGAGACAGGCGAGGCGGGCGCGACCTACCTCTGGGTCTCGAAGATCTAATCGCGGCGTGGATCCCGACGAGCTGCGGGCGAGCTACGACCGGGTCGCCGAGACGTACGCGGACACGTTCTTCGACGAGCTCGACCGCAAGCCGTTCGACCGCGAGCTGCTCGACGCCTACGCCGAGCGCACCCGGGACCAAGGTCTCGTGCTCGACGTCGGCTGCGGGCCCGGCCACATCGCCCGGTATCTGCACGAGCGGGGCGTGGACGCCGCGGGCATCGACCTTTCGCCCGAAATGGTCGAGCTCGCCCGACGACTGAACCCGAATCTCCGCTTCGAAGTGGGGGACATGGCGGCACCGGACTTCGACGACGCCGCCGTTGCCGGAATCGTCGCCTTCTACTCGGTCATCCACATCGCGCGAGAAGGCGTCCCTGGTGTGATGCGCGAGTTCCGGCGGGTCATCCGGGCCGGCGGCGAGCTCGTGGTCGCCGTCCACGCCGGCACCGGGTCAGTGCACCGCGACGACTTCCTGGGCGAGCCGGTGCCGTTCGAAGCGACGTTCTTCGAACGCGACGAGCTCGTCTCGCTCGTCGAAGGAGCGGGCTTTCGGATCGAACAGGCTATCCAGCGAGCGCCCTACGACACCGAGGCACCAACCCAACGCCTGTACGTGAGAGCGTTGGTGCCGTGAGCCCGCGCCGTCACGTCGTCGTCGACGGCTCCAACCTCGCGACCGAGGGTCGCACCCTTCCGAGCCTGGCCCAGCTCAACGAGACCGTCGACGCGCTCCGGGCGGAGCAGCCGGGTGCGACGGTCACGGTCGTCGTCGATGCGTCGTTCGCGCACCGCATCGAGCCGTCCGAACGCGACGCCTACGAGAAGGCCGCTGCCGCCGGCGACCTCGTCTCGCCGCCCGCGGGCGCGATCGGGCGGGGCGACGGCTTCCTCCTTCAGATCGCCGACCGCACCGGCGCCACCGTGCTGTCCAACGACTCATTCCAGGAGTTCCACGGCACGTACTCGTGGCTGTTCGACACCGGCCGGCTGATCGGGGCGAAGCCGGTCCCGGGGGTCGGCTGGATCTTCTCGCTCCGCAATCCCGTGCGCGGCGACAAGAGCCGGAAGGCGGTGCGAGAAGCGACCCGCCCGTCGAAGCCATCGAAGGTGGTGACGGACGCGATCAAGGAGGCGGCCGCCGACGCACTCGAGCCCGACAAGCCCAAGCGGCGCCGGCGGACCAAGCGCGCCAAGGCCGAGGCGGCGCCGGCGGGGACCGTCAACGATCCCGACCCGTTCCTGCGGTTCGTGGACCGCCACCCACCCGGGAGCGAGGTGGAAGGGCGCGTCGACGCCTACGCGTCGAACGGCGCGTTCGTCGAGGTCGACGGCGTGCGCGGGTACGTGCCGCTCACGGCGATGGGCGAGCCGCCACCGCCGAGCGCGCGTGAGGTGGTACGCAAAGGCGAGACGCGGCGGTTCGCCGTGCAGGCGCTCGACCCGCCGCGCCGTGGCGTCGAGCTGGCGTTTCCCGAGTTCGCCCACGTCTCGGGCGCGCCGACCGAGGAGACGGTAGAGGCGGGCATCGTGGAAGGCTCGGCGCGAACGAAGCGACGGCGCCGGCAGCGGCAGGCGGCGAAGGACCGTGGCAAGAAAGCCAAGGGCAAGGCGGCGGCCAAGAAGAAAGCCAAGCCCCGCAAGCGACCGGCGAAGAAGGTGAAGAAGGCCAAGGCCGGCCGCGCCACGACCGCGAAGAAACGATCGAGGCGATCGCGCTAGTCGTCCTCGCCGTCGAGCTCGGCCACCAGCTTCTTGGGCGCGATCATCCGGTAGGCGTCATCGACGATGTCGGCGATCTCGTCCCAGTCGACCGTCACGTCCAGGTACACGCCGAGCCAGCCACGGCCACCCACGTAGGGCGGGACGAAGAACCGCTCGGGATCGGAACCGACCATCGCATCCTGGGCGCCGGGCGGCGCCGCGCACGAGAAGCTGACCCGGTCGTCGTGGTGGTGCTCGGCGTACATCACGAACACCTTCTTGCCTCGCACGAACCAGGTGGGCTCGCCATGGCTGAGCCGCTCGGTGACCTCTGGCAGCGCCAGGCACAGCGTGCGCAGCTTCGGCAACGGGTTGCTGGCCACGACGCGAGTCTGGCGCGCTACGGTCGGCGCGCGTGACCGCGCAGCTCAACCACACGATCGTCTGGTGCCGCGACAAGCGGCGGTCGGCGGGTTTCCTCACCGAGATGCTCGGGCTTCCGGACGCCACCCCGTTCGGGCCCTTCCTCGTCGCCGAGCTCGGCAACGGCGTCTCCCTCGACTACCACGACACCGACGACGACATCCCGGCCCAGCACTACGCCTTCCTCGTGACCGAAGGCGAGTTCGACCAGATCTTCGGGCGCATCCAGGAGCGGGGGCTCGACTACTGGGCCGACCCGTTCCAGCACCGCCCGGGCGAGGTCAACACCAACGACGGCGGCCGCGGCGTCTACTGGGAGAACCCCGACGGCCACCTCCTCGAGGTCATCACCCGCCCCTACGGCAGCGGCGGTTAGGAGACTGCTGAATAATTCGCGATTCGCCGATCGCGCGACGCTGTGACCAGCGCGTTTGTCTGTGGACAACCTCCCACAAGTTACTTGTTCATCAGTCTCTTAGGAAGCGGTTTCGATCCGGAAGACGGGATGGTCGGGGGCGATTCGGCGGAGCTCCTCGTCGGAGGACTTGCCGCTCACTCCGTCGAAGAAGACGCCGACCTCGGCCTTCCACCGCTTGAGGTAGGCGCGCAGGATCGGTGGCTTGTCGTCGTCGGACAGTTCGGTCGCCCGGAACGGCTCGGTGCGTCGTCCGACGCGCAGCTCACCCTCTCCCGCGGCCCGGAGGTTGCGGACCCACTGGGTCTCGCCCCGGGGTGCCACGAGGTAGCGCTGGTCTTCGAAGGTGAGCAGGTTGACCGGGACGCTCCGCCATTCACCCGTCTTGCGCCCGCGCACTCGGAGCTGGCGCGAGCCCCAGACGCTGAGCCCGAGCCGCGTGAGGCCCGCGATGATCGGGTTGAAGACGTGGTTGGTGAACCAGCCCGGACGAACGTAGCGAGCCACACCCGATTGTGGCACCGGACTGGCTGGGCGGGCGCCGTCGCAGTGAGCGCCCGCCCAGCCCCCGGTCGAGCGTCTACTCGGTGTGGCCGAGGCCGACGACGCCGTGGAGCGTCACGCTCGACAGGCCGGCGGCGGTGGTGCAGGCGGCGGGATCACTGGAGCTGAACCGGACCGCTCCCTGCGCGCCGTCACCCACCGGGAAGCTCGGGTTGTTGCTCGTGAGCGTGTGGGTGGGCGGGCTGCCGACCGGCCCGCTCACGAGCGTCAGGGTCACACTCGGCACGACGGTGCCCTGGAGGGTCACCGCCGAGGCCACCGAGCTCGTCGTGTAGTCGACGATCGTGTTGGTCCCGTCGGGCCAGGTCACCACGCCGGTGCCCTGGGTGTTGCCCCCGAGGCAGGAGTTGACCGGCACCGCGCCCGAACCGGTCGCGGCCGGCTCGGCGTAGGTGGCGGGGCCGTCGGGTGTCGACACGACCACCTGCTGCCCGACGTCGATCGCGCCGCCGGTCGGCGCGCCGGCGACGTTCGACTGGCAGCCGCTCAGCTGGCCGGCGACGGAGTAGCCGAACGTCGGCGTCGTGCCGGGACCGTTGGGAGAGAAGGTGGCGGTGCCGCTGAGCTGGCACGCCCCGCCGGCGGGCTCGCCGGCGGCGGATGTCGCACCGGCGAGCACCAAGAGCATCGCCAGCAGTCCGGCGGTCGACGTGACCGCGAGGGCCTTTCGGAGCATGCGGTTTCCCCCTGTTCAGTGGGCAGTGGGCCGGGGGGAAGCTACCCACCGGTAGGCGGGCTTTATCCCGATTTCGACGGGTTCTCGGAGGGGTCTACAGCGTCATGAAGCGGCCGCCGTCCACCACGAGCGTCTGGCCGGTCACGTAACGGGCGCCTTCGCTGGCGAGGAACACCACCGCGGGGCCGATGTCAGCCTCCGGATCACCGACGCGGCCCATGGGGATGCGCCGGGCGAGCCGCTCCTCGAGCTCCGGGTCCTGCTCGTACGCGTCATCCAGCGCGCCCGTGTGCGCCAGCGGCGACACCGCGTTGACGGTTACGGCGAATGGCGCCCACTCCCGGGCCAGGCTCTTGGCCAGCCCGCGCAGCGCGCCCTTCACCACGCCGTACACGGGGAGCGTCGCGCTCCCCTCCATTCCCGCCGGCGACGTCATGAGGATGAAGCTCCCGCCGCCGTCCCGGAGTGCAGGCAGCGCGGCGTGGGCGCAGTAGTACGCGCCCCGCAGCGACACCGACGCATGCTCCTCCCAGAGCGCGTCGTCGACGTCCTCAAGGCGGACGGGCTCGCTCGAACGACGGCTGGTCGCGTTGTGGATCATCACATCGAGGCGGTCGGTGCGGGCGATGGTCGTCGCGACCGCGGCCTCGACGTTGCCCCGGTCGGTCACGTCGCAGCGCACCCAGGTCGCCTCGCCGCCTCGGGCCTCGATCTCGGCCACGGTCTTGTCGCCGTTCGACCGCCGCGCGGCCACCACGACGTGCGCGCCCGCGTCCCCGCACGCCAGGGCGATCCCCCTTCCCACGCCGTCGCCGGCGCCGGTCACGACGACACTGCGACCCGCGAGAACGTCGCTCATGGCGTCATGACTAGACCGCCGTCGACGACCAGGGTCGCACCCGTGACGATGCGGGCCGAGTCGGCGAGCAGTGTCGCGATGACCGGCGCGACCTCGGTGCGGACATCAGGGGCCCCGTCGATCCGCGGAGCGACGCAATTGACGGTGATGCCGCGGCTCCCCCACTGGCGGGCGGCCGACTTCGCCAGCGACCGCATCCCCTCGACGGCGGTGGCGTAGGGAGCGAGCCCGGCCGAGCCGGTCAGGCCGACCGTCGGCGTCACGAGCACGATCCGCCCACCCCAGTCGCCGAACGCGTCGAAGGCGGCCTGGCAGCAGCACAGCGCGGTGCGCAGCACCGCTTCGCACCGTCGGTCCCACGCGGCCTCGTCGGTGTCGGCGAGCTCGGCGGAGACGAGCGCGTCGGGATCGACGAGGGCGTGGACCACCGCGTCGGCGCGACCACCGGCGACGAACGCACGCGCTGTCTCCTCGCGAGACTCGAGTGGGCCGTCGACGGCCACGACGGTCGCGCTCGTGTCGTTGAGCCCCAACGCGATGTCGCGACCGATGCCACTTCCGCCGCCGGTGACGACGACGACCCTGCCGGTGAGCACCGGCGCATCGTAACGAGGAACCGTCGGAGTGAAGCCCCGGCACCGTGCTGGGTAACCTGAGGTTCCCCGCCGAAGGAGCCTGCATGCAGCTCAGCGACATCGACCTGCTCGACCGCGACCGGTTCGCCGACGGTATCCCTCACGACTGGTTCACGTTCCTGCGCCGCGAGGCGCCCGTGTACCACCACCCCGAGCCCGACGGCCCCGGCTTCTGGGTGCTCACCAAGTACGACGACGTGGTCGCGGTCGGACGCGACGGCGCGACGTTCTCGTCTGCCCAGGAGCGGGGCGGCGTCGTCATGCTCGAGGGACCGACCGCCGACCTGGGCGAGATGCCGCCCGGCAACCTCATGCTCACCATGGACGCGCCCGAGCACACCCGCTACCGCAAGCTCGTGAACCACGGGTTTACGCCACGGCGCATCAACGCACTCGAGCCCCACATCCGCCAGCTGACTTCCGAGATCCTCGACCAGGTGATCGAGACGGGCGAGTGCGACTTCGTGGTCGACGTCGCCGCCGAGCTCCCGCTCCAGGTCATCGCCGAGATGCTGGGCGTCCCGATGGAGGACCGCCACAAGCTCTTCGAGTGGAGCAACCGGATGGTCGGTAGCGAGGACCCCGAGTACATCGTCGCCGACGCCGAGATCGAAGCGGCTCAGGCCGAGATGTTCATGTACGCCAACGAGCTCGCTCGCGAGCGGCGGGAGAACCCCCGGGACGACATCGTCAGCGCGCTGCTCGAGGCCGAGGTCGACGGCGACCGCCTCTCGGAGATGGACTTCAACCTGTTCTTCCTGCTGCTGTCGGTGGCGGGGAACGAGACCACCCGCAACTCGATGGCCCACGGGATGCTGGCGTTCCTCGAGAACCCCGACCAGTACGAGCTGCTGGTGAAGGACCCGTTGCTAGCCGCGCCCGCGACCGAGGAGATCGTGCGGTGGGCGTCGCCCGTCATGTACTTCCGGCGCAACGTCACCAAGGACACGGAGATCCGGGGCCAGCAGATCGAGGCGGGGGAGAAGGTGGCGATCTACTACGTCTCCGCCAACCGCGACGAGGACGTGTTCGAGCACCCGTTCACCTTCGACATCCGCCGCGACCCCAACGACCACGTCGGCTTCGGTGGCGGGGGCCCCCACCACTGCCTTGGCGCCAACCTCGCCCGCATGGAGATCCGGGTGCTGTTCGAGGAGATGGCCCGGCGCATCCCGAAGATCGAGCCCACCGGCGACGCGCAGCACCTGCGCTCCAACTTCATCGCCGGGATCAAGCATCTGCCGGTGCGGTTCTCCCCCGGCGAGCGCGAAGCCGGCTGAATCGCGAGCGATGTGGGCAACGGTCGCGGCAGTGGCTGTTGGCGCGGCCGTCGGCTTCGTCGGACAGGCATTACTCGCCCGTCGTGCACATCGTCACGAGTACAGGATGGCCCGCGAGGAGCGGAACCAGGACCGGCGCGCCGCCACCTACGTCGACCTGATGGCAGTAGTCGGGCGGCATATGCGCTGGGCACGCGACGCGGTGACCCCGGGCGGGCCCAAACCGCCGGCGGAGATCTTCGATGCCATCGAGTCGGACGAGCAGTTTCTCCTCCGAGCCCGAGTCGAAGCGTTCGGTAGCAAGGTCATGCAGCAGCTGATGACCACATGGACTCTCCAATACGGAGAGTTCTGGCGGATCGCGGTCGAGTGCATCGAGCGGAGCCCTAACGAGGATGCTGCGAAGAGCGACCCGACTCTGCTGGGCTCGAGCGAGGAGCTCACGCGCGTGCGCCTCGCGCTCCGGTCGCAGGTCTGGAACGAGCTGAACGAGGGGCTCGCCGAGCAGGCTGCCGACGCCGGCGCGTCAGGCGAGTGACGTGGCCGGGATGACGCCCATACGGCCGGCCTGGTAGTCGTCGAGCGCTTCGATGATCTCGGCGCGGGTGTTCATCAGGAACGGGCCGTAGTGCGCGATCGGCTCCCGGATGGGAAGCCCGCCGAGCAGGAGCACCTCGAGATCGGGCGAGTCCTCGAGCTGTGAGTCGGCGGCTCCGATGGTGACGACGTCGCCGGCGCCGAAGACCACGAGCTGGTGGGCATCGACGGGCCGCCGCTCGCGGCCGGCGTAACCGCGCCCGCTGAGGACGTAGGCGAGTGCGTTGAACTCGGGGTTCCAGGGCACGTCGAGCTGCGCGCCCGGGCTCAGGGTGACGTGGGCGTATGCGATCGGGGTATGCGTCACTCCCGGACCGGCGTGACCGGCGAGGTCGCCGGCGATGAGGCGGACGAGCGCGCCGCCGTCGCCCGACGTCAGCAGCGTGAGATGGTCGCCCGTGATCGCCTGGTAGCGCGGCGGCGTGCGCTTGAGCGCGGCGGGCAGGTTCACCCAGAGCTGCACGCCGTGGGTGCGGCCGCCGGAGCGCACGAACGCCTCGGTCGGCACCTCGTCGTGGAGAATGCCGGCGCCCGCGGTCATCCACTGCGTGTCGCCCTCGCCGATGACGCCGCCGCCGCCGTTGGAGTCGTGGTGGGCGACGACCCCGTCGATGACGTAGGTGACGGTCTCGAA
This sequence comes from Actinomycetota bacterium, assembly GCA_052390575.1. Lineage (GTDB taxonomy): Bacteria > Actinomycetota > Acidimicrobiia > IMCC26256 > JACDBD01 > JBPCMN01. The sequence goes on from JBQTGU010000078.1 coordinate 23,463, forward strand.
CCCGCGGTGGGGGTGCCACGGCGCCCCGACGGCCTCGTTGGGTGCGTACTCCACCGGGCCGAGCTGGTCGAGCAGGAAGAACGGGTCGGCGAGGTGGGCGTCGACGCCACCGGGGAACGGACGCCAGACCTCGAAGCCGGCGCCCTCGATCGCATGCTGAGCCGGGACGATCCGGGAGACGGGACGGTCCTCGGCGTCGTCGCCGGGCGCGGGAAGGCGCGGGAGGACCAGCGGGTTGTCGACGGTCACGGCGGGCATGCATCGAGGAACCGGGCGAGCTCGGCGAAAATTTCCTCTTGCGAGCTTGACAGGCGAACGTACGTTCGCTATCGTGAGGCTCCTTCCCTCGAGCGCTTCCCCCGTCCTGGTCCACATTCCCGGAGGGGCATTCCCGGAGGGGGAAGCGTGTTCGCGTCCATCGATCGCGCCTCGGCGGCTCTCGAACAGGCCGCGCGCGAGCTCGAGCCCGAGTTGGTCGACGGGCGGGACGCCGCACGCCTGCTCGAGGTCGTGGCCCGCTGGGAGAAGCAGTGCGCGGCGATGAAGGCTCGACTGGCGCGCCGCGTCGACGAGACGAAGGCGTGGCGCGATGGCGGGCACCGCAGCGCCGCGCACTTCGTCGCGCAGACGACGGGCGCGACGGTCGGATCGGCAGCGCGGGCACTCGAGACGGCCCGCGCGCTCGAAGAGCTCCCGGCGACGGCGGAGGCGTTCCGCGACGGTGAGCTCTCCGAGACCCAAGCCGCCGAGATTGCGGGCGCGGCGGGCGCCGATCCGGCCGCAGAGCGCGAGCTCCTGGAGACCGCGGCCGAACAGAGCGTGAAGGGCCTGCGCGACCGGTGTCGGCAGGTTCGCGCCGGCGCCCGGGCCGACGACGCCGCCTGGGCCCGCCAACTCCACGTCAACCGCCGAGCGCGCCGTTGGAGCGAGCGCGACGGCGCGTGGCGCGCCGACATCCGCCTCGCCCCCGATACGGGCGCCCGGGTCGATTCGGTCTGGGACGCCCATCTCGACCGCATCTTCGCCGAGGCCCGCACGGCCGGACGGCGCGAGCCCCGCGAGGCCTACGCCGCCGACGCGTTCGTCGCCGCCATCACCGAGGGCCCCTGCAAGCCGGTCGAGGTGCGCCTCGACTGCACCGCCGCCGCCATCCCCCGCGGCCACACCAGGCCCGGCGAGCGTTGCGAGATCGCCGGTGTCCCCGTCCCCGTCACCACCGCCAAGGCCCTGCTCGCCGACTCACGAGTCACCGTCCTGGCCCGCGACGGCAACGACGTCACCGAGATCACCGAGCCGACCCGCACCATTCCCGCCAAGCTGCGCCGCCAGCTCGAGGCGCGCTACCCGACGTGTGGCGTGAAGTCGTGTGCGAACGACCGGTTCCTCGAGATCGACCACGTCGTACCCGTCGCCGAAGGCGGACGCAGCGAGTGGGAGAACTCCTGGCGGATCTGCCCCCACCACCACGACTTGAAGACCTACTTCGGCTGGCGGGTCGTGGGCACCAGCCACGACTGGGACCTCGTCTCACCCGACGACCCCGACCCACCATGAGCCGGCTACCGCAGCGGCGCGATCGCGCCCGGCGGTGGGGCCGCCACCGCGTCAGAGTGCAACGCCCACGCCAGCGCCTCGACCCCGTCCACCAGGCGGGGGCCGGGCCGGGAGAACAACGCGCTGGCGTCGGTGGCCCAGACACGTGCAACGCCGGCCAGCTCGGGCACGTCGAGAAGGCCCGCGCCCTCGGTCAACGCTTCATCGAGGCCGTAACCGCACGGCATGAACACGACGACCTCGGGCGCGACCTCGCCGATCGCGGGCCAGGTGAGGCGACGCGACGCTTCGCCGGAGACGGCGAGGACGGGTTCGCCGCCGGCGACCACGACCATGTCGGGCACCCAGTGCCCGCCGTTGAAGGGCGGGTCGGACCACTCGAGCATGAACGTGCGCGGTCGGGGGCGACCGGCGACCTGCCGGCGGACGCGCTCGAGTCGCTCCCGCAGCCCGGCCATGAGCGCGTCAGCCCGGGCGGTCGTGCCGGTGACCTCGCCCACCTGGCCGATGCAGGCGATCACCTCGTCGAGGCCGGCGGGGTCGAGTGACAGCACCTCGGCCCGGCACCCGAGCACCCCGAGCGCCTCGTCGACCGCGCCCGACGGCACCGCGCAGACCCGGCACAGGTCTTGGGCGAGGATCAGGTCAGGTTGGATCGCACCGATCCGGTCGGCGTCGAGGGTGTAGATGGGCTCGCCCCGGGCGATCGTCTCCGATACCGCGTCGTCGATCTGCTTCGGCGTCAGCGGCGTGTCGGTCGGCAGGGCGGTGCCGGACACGATGGCCTTGGAGCGGGCCTGGGGCGGGAAGTCGCACTCGAAGCTCACGCCTTCGAGCGAGTCGTCGAGCCCGAGCGCGAACACGATCTCGGTCGCCGACGGGAGCAGGGAGACGATCTTCATGCGTCGTCCATCGTACGATCGACCCGTGATGGCGGTGACCTCGTGAGCCAACCGCTCGTCGTCGACGCCGACGGGCACACCGTGGAGCCCGACGACCTCTGGGTCGAGCGGATGGACGCGGCCAAGTGGGGCGACTGGATCCCCCGCAAGGTGGTGGAGGACGAGGTCTACGAGACCATCTACGCCGGAGGCGTCGTCCGGGTCGGAGGCCGCGAGCTGCGCGACGAGCTCGCCCGCAAGGTCGGCAAGACCCCGCGGGAGCTGTACGAGCTGCTCCAGAGCATCCGCATCCCCGGTGGCCACGACCCCCACGCCCGGCTCGCCGACATGGACCGCGACGGCATCGACGTCGCCGTGCTGTACCCGTCGCTGGCGCTGTTCTTCGGTCCGCTCGACCCGATCCCCGCGTTCCGCGACGTCGAGTTCGTGACCGCCTGCCAGCGCGCCTACAACGACTGGGTCGCGGAGTACTGCGGCGCCGCGCCGAAGCGGCTGTTCGGGATGGCGGCGGTGCCGCTCCAGGATCCCGATCGAGCCGTGGCCGAGGCCGAGCGGGCCGTGACCGAACTCGGCCTGAAGGGGGTCTTCATCCGGCCGTCGCCCTACGTCGACGAGCTCCCCCTCAACCACTCGGTCTACGACCGGTTCTGGGCTGCCTGCCAGGACCTCGACGTGCCGGTCGCGCTCCACCCCGGCGTCCACGTCGACACGCCCGGCGCCTGCCGGAAGTTCGGCCTGGTCAGGGAGAGCGAGAACTTGATGCTGGTGAACAGCGCGGTCGACGAGCGCTACGGCGGGTCGGGACTGGGCCAGGCGATCGGCAACACCGTCGACATGATCGTGACCATGGGCCGGCTGCTCATGGGCGGGGTGTGCGAGCGCTTCCCGCGCCTTCGCCTCCTCTTCCTGGAGTCGGGTGGCGGCTGGATCCCCACCCAGCTCCAGCGCATGGACGAGCAGGTCGAGGCGTTCCCGCTCGAGCGCCGCTGGCTGAGCCTGCTGCCCTCGGAGTACTTCGCGCGCCAGTGCTACGCCGGCTTCGAGGCCGAGGAATGGAACCTGGCCGCCTGTGCCGAGTTTCTCGGCGCCGACCGGATCCTGTGGGCATCGGACTACCCGCACCCCGAGTTCCACCCCGGAGTTGTCAAGGAAGTGAAGGAGGCCATCGGAGGGCTGTCGGAGCCGGACCAGGCCCGCATCCTCGGCGGCAACGCCGTCGAGGCCTACCGGCTCCCGCTGTAAGCGCGATGGAACTGGGGCTCGCAGGCAGGGTCGCCCTCGTCACCGGCGCGAGCCAGGGCATCGGGCGCGAGATCGCACTCACGCTCGCGGACGAGGGCGCCGACGTCGCGCTGTGCGCCCGGCGACCCGAGCCGCTCGCCACCGTGGCGACGGAGGTCGAGGCCCGCGGGCGTGCCGCGCTGGCCGTCCCCGCCGACGTGGCCACAGCCGACGGCCCCCGGGCCGCACTCGACGCCACCCTGCAGCGGTTCGGTCACGTCGACATCCTCGTGAACAACGCCGGCAAGGGCTCGCCCAAGCCGATCCTCGATCTCACCGACGAGGACTGGCAGGCCAGCCTCGACCTCAACCTCATGAGCGCGGTGCGCCTCTCGCTCGCGGCCGTCCCGCAGATGCAGACGCGCCGATGGGGCCGCATCGTGAACGTCGCGTCGCGTGTCGCCCGCGAGCCCGATCCGTACTTCGCGCCCTACGCCGCCGCCAAGGCCGCGCTGGTGAACTTCTCGAAGGGCCTCGCCAACGCGTTCTCGGAGGACGGGGTGCTGACGAACTGCATCGCTCCCGGTCTCATCCGCAGCGAGGCCACCGAGGAAGCGGCCGAGCGCAGTGCCGCGGCCACGGGCAAGACGGTCGAGGAGGTGTGGAAGGCGACGCTGCGCAAGCGGCCCATCCCCGCCGGGCGGCTGGGCGAGCCCGCCGACGTCGCCGGTCTTGTCGCGCTACTCGTCTCCGAGCGGGGGTCGTGGATCACCGGCAGCTGCTTCACGGTCGACGGCGGCATCGTCCGGTCCGACCGGTAGCGCTCGAGCCGCGCCATGAACTTCGCGTTCACCGAGGAAGAGGAGTCGTTCCGCACCGAGCTGCGCACGTTCCTCGACGCCGAGATCCCCGACTGGTGGCGAGGGATGTTCGTCGCCGACGACCGCGCCATGCCGTTCACCCGCGAGCTGTGCCGCAAGCTTGCGGAACGCGGCTGGCTCACGATGGCGTGGCCGCCCGAGCATGGCGGCGCCGGTGCCAGCGTGTGGAAGCAGGCGATCGTCCGCGAGGAAATGTGGGCACGCGAGGAGCCCCGCGGCCCGCAGTACATGAACCTCAACTACATCGGCCCGCTCGTCATGCGCTTCGGCACGCCCGAGCAGCAGCGTCGGTTCCTCCCGCCCATGGCGGAGGGCGAGGTGATCTGGACCCAGGGCTTCTCCGAACCCGACGCCGGCTCGGACCTGGCGTCGCTGCGCACCCGCGCCGACGACCGGGGCGACCATTTCGTCGTCGACGGTCAGAAGATCTGGTCGAGCTACGCCGACGCGCCCGCCGACTGGTGCCTGCTCCTCGTCCGCACCAATACCGACGCGGAGAAGCACCGGGGGATTTCGGTGCTGCTCGTCGACATGACGACGCCCGGGATCACGGTCCGGCCCATCGCCACGATGGCGGGACCGCACGAGTTCAACGAGATCTTCCTCGACGACGTCGTGGTCCCCCGCGACTGCCTCCTGGGCGAGCAGGACCGTGGCTGGGAGATCGTCACCGCCGGGCTGACGTTCGAGCGGGTCGGCATCGCCCGGTACGCGCGCGCCGGGCGCATCATCGACCTGCTCGTCGACTACGCGAACGAGACCGGCCGGGCCGCCGATCCCCACGTGCGGTCGGCGCTCGCCGATCTGCGGGCCCGCTACGAGGCGGCCCGTCTGCTCAGCTACCGGGCGATCTCGATGGTGGCGGCGGGTGAGATGCCGGTCGCGGAAGCGTCGATCGCCCGTATCCACGGCACGCAGCTGGAGCAGGCCGTCGGTCACGTCGGGCTCGAGCTGCTCGGCCCCGCGGGCCAACTCCGGCGAGACGACGCGTGGGCGCCGTTGCGGGGCGAGATCCACCGCCAATGGGTCCGCAACATCCCTACGACGATCGCCGCCGGCACGCTCGAGGTGCAGAAGAACATCGTGGCCCGCCGCGGGCTGGGCCTGCCCCGCAGCGAGTAGGCCATGGACCTCACGCTCACCGACGAGCAACGCCTCCTCGCCGAGACGGCGCGTGCGTTCGTCGCCCGGTCGTGCCCGCCCGGGCGCGTGCGCGAACTGGAAGAGCGCGGTCCCGACCCCGAGTTGTGGCAGGCCATGGCGGCGCTGGACTGGCCCGGCCTTGCCCTGCCGGAAGAGCACGGCGGCGCCGGGCGCGGCATGGTCGAGCTCACCATCGTGTGCGAGGAGCTCGGCCGGGGCGCGGTGCCCTCGCCCCTCGCCACGACCGTCACGCTGGCGGCGCTGCCGGTGCTGGGGGCAGGAAGCGCGGAGCAGCGCGACCGCTGGCTGCCGGCTCTCGCTCGGGGCGAGCGCGTCGGCACCCTCGCCCTCCTCGAGCCCGGCATGGCCGACGAGTGGGACGCGCCGACGATGCCGGGGACGGGCACGATCTCGGGAACGAAGCTGTTGGTGCCCTGGGCGGAGACCGCCGACCTGCTCGTCGTCGCGACCGGCGACGGGTTGCGCGTGGTGGAGACGGAGGCCGCGGGGCCAGCCGTGCGCGTCGCGCCCCACGACGCGCTGGGCGGCGAGCCCCTGGCGTCGGTTGACTTCGAGGTGTGGGACAGCGAGCCGCTCGGCGCCGACGACGAGGCGCGCGCGGTCGTCGACCGCGCCCTCGACCATGCCGCTGCGGCATCGCTCGGGTACGCCGCCGGGCTGGCCGAGCGGATGCTCGAGCTGTCGGTGCAGCACGCGCGCGAGCGCCGGCAGTTCGACCGGCCGATCGGGTCCTTCCAGGCCATCGCCCACCGGTGCGCCGACATGCGGGCCGACGTCGACGCCTGCCGCTACCTCGCCTACCAGGCGGCGTGGGCGCTCGATCGCCCCGGGAGCGCTGACGCCGAGGTCGCGGCGGCGAAGTCGTACGCCAACGAGGCGCTGCGGCGCGTCGCCATGCATGCCCACCAGGTGCACGGCGCGATCGGCTTCTCGACCGAGCACGACCTCCATCTGTTCAGCCGGCGGGCCAAGGCCTTCGAGCTCTCGTACGGCTCGACCGCCCGCCACCGCGAGCGCCTCGCCACTGCGATGGGCCTGCGGGCATGACCGCGGCGACCTTCTCGGAGGCGCTGGCCCGCTGGGCGGCAGCCCAGCCGGCCAAGACCGCGGTCGTCGACGCCGACCGGCGCCTCACGTACGGGGAGCTCGACGCGCTCGTCGACCAGGTCGCGGCCGCGCTCCTGAACGCCGGCATCGGGCCCGGTGACGTCGTCTCGTCCCAGTTCCCCAACGGCATCCCCTCGCTCGCGCTGTGCTTCGCGGCGAACCGGATCGGCGCGATCCACAACCCGATCGTGACGATCTACCGGGACCGGGAGCTCGACTTCATCCGGGCCGAAGCCCAGAGCGCGCGCTTCGTCGACGACCCAGGGGACGAGCTCTTCCAATTTGGCGTCACTAACCGACAACTATTGGCGACTGGCGACGCCAAAACGCAAGATGCCTTCCTCCTCTACACGTCGGGCTCGACGGCCGACCCCAAGGGCGTGCTGCACTCCGACCGCACCCTGATCGCGGAGTGCACGGCCCAGGCCGGGTACCACCGCATGACCGGCGACGAGGTGTTCGTCATGCCCTCGCCGGTGGGCCACATCTCGGGGCTGCTCTACGGGATCCTGCTGCCGGTGTGGCTGGGCGCGACCGGCGTGCTCATGCCCGAGTGGGACCCGGGCCGCTTCCTCGAGCTCGTCGAGGCGGAGCGGGGCACGTTCTGCGGCGGGGCCACGCCCTTCCTCCAAGGCGTGGTCGACCACCCCGACCTCGCCCGCTACGACACGTCGTCGCTGCGCCTGTTCCCCTGCGGCGGCGCCGACGTCCCGCCCGACCTCATCCGCCGCGCCATCCAGCGCCTCGGCGTGCGCACCGGCCGCGGGTACGGATCGACCGAGTTCCCCAGCATCACCAGCTCGGCCGGGCCCGACGAGCCCCAGGACCGACGGGCCGAGACCGACGGGCGCCCGATCGGCGCCAACGAGGTGCGCATCCGCGGGGACGCCGGCGGCGAGGGCGAGATCGAGGCCCGGGGCCCCGAGCTGTTCCTCGGCTACCGCGACCCCGCCCTCGACGCCGACGCGTTCACGCCCGACGGCTGGTTCCGCACCGGCGACCTCGGCGTCGTCGACACCGACGGCTACCTCACGGTGACCGGCCGGCTCAAGGACGTGATCGTGCGGTCGGGGGAGAAGATCAGCGCCCGCGAGCTCGAGGATCTGCTGGACGACCACCCGAAGGTCGCCTCGGTGGCGGTGGTGGCGGTGCCCGACTCACGTACAGGCGAGCGGGCCTGCGCCTGCGTCGTCGCGTACGACCCGTCCGATCCGCCGGCGCTCGCCGACCTCGGTGACCTCCTCCTCACGCGGGGGCTGTCGCGCCGCAAGCTCCCGGAGCAGCTCGGGGTCGTCGACGCGCGGCCGATCACCGCCCGCGGCAAGGTCGACAAGCAGGCGCTCCGGGAGCAGGTGGCGAGCCACCGGTAGGGTGACACGGTGGCGCTGCTCGAGGGTCTGCGCGTCGTCGAGGTCGCGCTGCTGGCGCCGAACATGGTCGGCATGCACCTCGCCGACCTCGGAGCCGACGTCGTCAAGGTCGAGGACCCCGGACGCGGCGACTACACCCGCGTCGTCGGGGGCGCCAAGGCGGGTGACCTGTCGTTCCTGCACCTGCGCTGGAACCGGGGCAAGCGCAGCGTCGCCCTCGACCTGCGCGACCCCGAGGGCGCGGCGGTGTTCCGCGACCTCGTGCGGGCGAGCGAGGTCGTGATCGAGGGTCAGCGCCCGGGTGCGCTCGCCCGCCGCGGCCTCGGGTACGACGACCTCACCGCGGTCAACCCGGCGCTCGTGTTCCTGAGCCTGTCGGGCTTCGGCCAGACCGGCCCGTACCGCGACCTCGCCACCCACGGCGTCGCCTACGACGCCTACGCCGGGCTCGCGGCGCCCGAGACCACCGACGACGGCTTCCCCACCATCCCCCGCCGCTACTTCGACGTCGGGACGCAGGCAGGCGCGCTCTACGCCGCACTCGCGGTCGCGGCCGCCGTGCTCCGCGCCCGCGCCACCGGCGTCGGCGCGCAACTCGACGTCGCCCAGGCCGACGCCGCGGTGGTGTGGCAGGCGGGCCGGCTCGATCCGCTCCTCTCGGATGCGCCGCCGGGACCGGCGCGCGACATGAGCGAGGCCGTGCGGTACCAGTACTACGAGACCGCCGACGGCGGGCACATCCTGTTCCAGGCATCCGAGCGTCACTTCTTCGAGCGCTTCTGTCGCGCGGTCGACCGCGAGGACCTCCTCGAGGACGAGGGTGGCGCTGAGTTCGGTGAGCACGCCCGCGGCGACACCACCTTGCGCCGAGAGCTCGCCGGCATCTTCGCCACCCGTACTCAGGCTGAGTGGGTGCGTCTCTTCCTCGAGGCCGACGTTCCCGGCGGTCCCGTGCATTCCCCCCGTGACCTGCTCGACGACCCCCAGTTCGCGGCCCGGGCGCAGATCGTGGAGCAGGACCACCCCGACGCCGGGCCGCTGCGCCTGCTGGGCACACCGGTGCACACGGCAGAGTCGCCCCCGCCGACGGCACCCGCGCCGGCGCACGGCGAGCACACCGACGAGGTGCTGCGCGACGTGCTCGGCTACGACGAGGCTCGTATCACCGAGCTGCGGGCGCGGGGCGCGATCGGCTGAGCGGAGCGACGCCGCCCGCCGAGCGCCCGTACGGGATCGAGGCCACGTTCCGCGACAACTCCGGGAACTGGTTCAGCATGGTGCAGCGCCCCGAGGGCGGCTGAAGGGTCGTCGGTGGGCTCGGCCGCCATTCCGACGGCCATCGGCGTGGAATCCCGACATGGCGGTGTCGTCGGCGTGGCGGATGATGTCCGCATGCACCCCGTCACCCGCTGTCAGCGGCCTGACAGACCCCGACAGGCTCATCGGCGATCGTCGCCGCGAGAGATCGCCCCGCGGACGTCGATCGGGCGCGTCCCGCATCGTCGTGGAGGTAGAGCCGCGGCGGACGGGAGGAGTCGGTGGAATCTTCGCAGTTGGGCCAGACCGGGCACTGCGACCGACGTCACAGCAATCCGCGGGCATGTTCACGGCGAATCGAAGCGTTAGAGAACGCAACGGCAACCAGGGGGCCACGATGACGACACTCGACGTCCACCGGAACGTCATCGTCGGGAGGCAGCCCACGCGGGCCACCGCCCAATCGGGCCCGCCGCCGGTCCTTCCGCTCACCGACCCCCGGGCCACCGACCCCGCGCTCACCGGCGGCAAGGCGGCCGCGCTCGCCCGCGCCGGCGCCGCCGATCTCCCGGTCCTGGCGGGATTCGTTCTCACCACCGAGGCGACCGCAGCGGCGCGCTTCCCCAGCGAGATCCCGGCCGCGCTCGAATCGGAGCTGCGGGAGGCGTGGTGCGACCTGACCGACGGCGGCTCGCACGCCGTCGTCGTGCGGTCTTCGTCGGTGATCGAAGACGGCTCGGCGTCGTCGATGGCGGGCATGTTCACGTCGCAGCTCGACGTACGCGGCTGGGACAGCTTCCTCGACGCGATCGCCGCGGTACTGGACTCGGCGAAATCGGTACCGGGGATCGAGACCGCGCCGATGGCGGTGCTCGTGCAACCGATGCTGGTGCCGGCGTTCGGCGGCGTCCTCTTCGGCGCCGACCCCGTGACCGGCCGCCGCGACCGCTACGTCGTCGCCGCGGTCGAGGGTGGTCCCGACCGGCTGGTGAGCGGTGAGGTCGACGGCGCCCGCTACGTGATGTCCCGCCGCGGCCGGGTGCTCCACTCCGAGCGGCCGCTCCCCGGCTTCGGGCGCGACCTCCGTCGCGCCCTCGTCGATCTCGCAAACCGCACCGCCGGTGTCTTCGGCGGGCCCCAGGACATCGAGTGGGCGGTCGACGACGACGGCACGGTGCACCTGCTCCAGAGCCGGCCCATCACCGCCACCGGCACAACCGAATCGGCGACCGGCCCCCGGTTCGGTCCCGGCCCCGTGGCCGAGACCTTCCCCGACGCGCTCTCCACGTTGGAAGAGGACCTGTGGGTGCCCCCGGTGCGCGAGGCCGCCGCCAGCGCGCTGCACCTGACCGGCACGGCCACCCGCCGGGCCGTCGACCGGTCACCGGTGGTGAAGTCGGTATCAGGGCGGGTCGCAGTCGACCTCGACCTGTTCGGCGCGGTCCCCCGCAAGCGGTCGTTGCTCCGGCGGCTCGACCCCCGGCCGCCGGCGCGACGACTCATCGCGGCGTGGCGGGTCGGCCGGCTGCGGGCCGCGCTGCCCGCGCTCGCGGCCGACGTCGTCGCCGGCGCCGACGCCCGGCTGCTCGAGGTGCCCGCGCTCGACGATCTGTCCGACCGCCAACTCGTCTCCATCCTCCACAGCACCGGTCCCGTGCTCCGAGCGCTGCACGGTCACGAGATGCTGGCCGGCCTGCTCGTCGACCACGACGAACCCGGCACCACCGGCGCGTCGGTCGCGCTGTGGGCACTGAGCGAAGGGCGGACCGCCGGTCGGTCGGACACCGAGATCGCGGCGAACGACCCGGTCGTCTTGGCGCTCACTCCCCCGCGGGTCGGCCCGGCCCCGGTGCTGCCTCCCGTCTCCCTCGCACACCGGCCCGAGCCCACGCCCGAGCCCGACGAGCTGGGGACCCTGCGGGAGGCGCTGCGCCTACGCGCCCGCTGGACCATGGAGCTGGATGCGCGAGCGGCGTGGGAGCTCGGCACGCGTTTGCACGAAGGCGGCGTGCTGCCCGACCCGGAATCGCTGCGCCACCTGACGCTCGAAGAGCTCGACGCGGTCGTGGCCGGCCACGAAGCACCACTCGCCGAGATCAGCGAACGACGCGAGCGCCCGCAGCCGGCACCGCTCCCCGCGGTGTTCCGCCTCACCCCCGAGGGTCACCCGGTCGCGGTCGCGACGCCGGGCCGTGGCGACGACGTGGGTGTGGGCGCCGGGGGCGGCCGGGTGGTCGGGCCGGTGCACACCGGCGACGAGCCGCCGCCGGCCGGTGCGGTGCTCGTCGTGCGCACCCTCGATCCGAGCCTGGCGCCGGTGCTGCCCCAGCTCGGCGGCCTCGTCGCCGAGACCGGCAGCGTGCTCTCGCACCTGGCGATCCTCGCCCGCGAGCTGGGCGTGCCCACCGTCGTGGGCGTCGACGGCGCGACCAGCCGACTGCGACCCGGCATGCGCGTCCTCGTCGACGGGACGACCGGCGAGGTGAGCGCCGAGATCGACCTGACTGAATCCGACACGGCAACCGAAGCGATGGGAGAGACCGCATGAGCGCACGCCGTCTTGCCTGGGCGCTCGGAGTGGGGACACTCGCATATTCGGGCGCGTACGTCTTCATCTATCTGTACCGATGGGAGTGGAACCGGACGTTGACCGCCGGCCTCTTCTTCCTGGCCGCCGAGATCGCCCTCGCCGCCGCCGTCATCGTCGAGCGGATCCGCAAGCTCGAGCAGCGGCTCGACGCCCGGCCCGATGCCCGGCCCGACCCCAACGACCCGGCCTACGCCCAGGTTCGGGCGCGCCTGAAGGAGACGGCGCCGCCGGCCCGCGACCACTTCGCCTGGCTGCGCTCGAGCATGCAGCGCACCAACGTCTTCATCCCGGTGCTCATGGGCGCCGGCGTGATCCTCTCGGCGCTGGCCTGGCTGGTGGAGAAGGTGGCCCGGGCGACCGCGGGCCGAGCCCGCGACGACAAACTCGCCCAGCGGCTGCTCCCGATCAGCCTCCCGGCCGAGCCCATCGTCAGGGACGACACCAGCGTGAACTCGGGCCTGGCGCTGCTCCTGCGCCCGACGGACGGTGCCCACCGGTGAGGCGAGCGCTCGGCACCCTGGCGCTCGGCGTCATGACCGTCGTCGCGGTCATGGGCCTGGCCGAAGCGACCCAGGACCGATCCGACCGCCCGGCGCGGGGATCGCGCAGCGAGGTCGTGCTCGAGGTCGAGACCCGGGACGTCTACGACCGGGACGTCGCCGCGCACGGACTGTGGGGGGCGTGCCAGCAGACGATCGACCACAAGCGGCTCGAGTCGTTCGAGTCCCTCGGCGACGGCCGGTACTCGATCATCGTCGAGCCGGCGATCGGCGAGCACGACTACCGGCGGCTGGTCGGGTGCCTGGAGGACTTCACCATCGACCGCGTGCTCGGCAACGTCATCGAGGTCCGCGACCTCGAATCGAAGAAGACGTCCTAGAGGATGGCCAGGATCCGGCGCGGTGCGTCGAGCGTGCGGCTGACGGCCTTGACCACGGCGCCGGGCTCGTCGCCGCCGTTGGTGGCGAAGACGATCTGCTCCAGCGACGGCGGGCCGACCGCGAGGTTCCGGCCCAGTACGGAGCCGGGCCCACCGGCCTGATCGGTCGCCATGAGGTAGGCGGCAACCATCGCGCCGGTTCGGCCGACGCCGGCGCCGCAGTGCACGAACACGGTGCCGCGGCTCTCGCCCACGACGGCGAGGAACTCGTCGACGTCGGCCGAGCTCGGCGTCTGGCCGTCGCGGATCGGGACGTGCACGACCTGCAGCCCCAGCCGTTCGATGTACGCGTCGTCTTCAGCGGCATTGTCCTCGGCCCGGAGGTCGACGACGACGGTCACACCGGCCGCGGCGAGCTCCCGGTAGCCGGAACGGGAAGGGTGCGCACCCCGCCAGACCTCGCCGTCGACGGCCCGCAGCTTGCCGACCCCGTCGACGCCCTCAATACGCTCGGCGACCATCGTAGAGCGGGCGAGCAGCGACACCCCCTGGATTGCGAGGTTGCCGACCACGAGGAAGGCGACGAACGCGATGAGGGCGCGGCCGGCCAAGCGCCGGGGCACGTGCCACAACAAGGCGCGCGGAAGGGGAAGAGGAACGGCGAGAGGGACGGCTTGCGACACTGCGGCACTCACCCTAGGCGATGCGACCCCCGTCACACCGAACGGCCCGATTCCTCCCATTGCTCCCCCGAAAGTTGACCAATCTGGTCGGATTTGGCGTACGCTGTGGGCATGCGCAGAACTCCCCTCGTCTGCGCCCTGGCGCTTGGCCTCGGCCTGGTCGCCGCCCCGTTCATCTTGGGCATGTTCGACCGGGCCCCTAAGGGCGCGGTGATGCTCGACGAGTTCCGGCCGTTCATGACCGACGAGACCATCACGACCTTCGAGGGCTACCTCGACGAGATGGACGCCGCCGACGCCGAGACCCAGGAGGAGCTGCGCCCGTTCCTGGCCGAGACCGGCGCGGTCCCCGACGCCCGGTTCGACCAGGAGTACCCGCTGGTCGCCACGTTCAGCGACGAGTGGCCCGCGATCGACGAGGACATGTCGGGCCTGCTGGCCGACATCGGCGACAACGTCGGCAACTACGAGGCGGTGGACGCGCTGCCGCCGTTCACGCTGTTCCCGTGGTTCTTCGTCGCCCCTGGTCTGCTGATCGCGGGAGTGGCCGGGTTCGCGCTCGTCCGCCGTCCGACCGGCGGCGCTGCCCGGTGGGCGCTCGTCGGTCTCGGGGTCGCGTTGATCGCGGCGCCGGCGGTGTTCCAGATGTTCACCCGCGCACCGGACGGCGGCGAGATGATCGACACCTTCCGGCCGATCATGGTGCGGGAGCGGGTGCAGCGCATCCAGGGCTACTTCGTCACCATCGGCGCCGCCGAAGGCACACTGCGGGCCCAGTCGCTCCCGCTCGCGCAGGAGTCCGGTGGCCTGACCGGCGCCGACGTCGACGAGCGCTTCCCCGCCATCCGGGAGCTCAACGGCGACTGGCAGACGATCGTCGCCGACGACACCGGGTTCGCCGCCATGGTCGGGGCGATGAGCGACAACGTCGACAACTACGAAGCGGTCGACGCGCTGCCGCCCTTCCCCCTCTTCCCCTGGTTCTTCGTCATCCCCGGGGTGCTCGTGGCCGGGCTCGCGCTGATCTCGAGGCACCCCGAGCCTGCGCTCGCCCCGGTGCCCGCTCCGACCGTTCGAACGCTCGAACCCTCCGTCCCCCAAAGGAGCACCCGATGACCATCCGACCGGCTCATCTCCGAGTTCTCGCCGGAACCCTGGCGGCGTCCCTCGCGCTCGTCGCCACCGCGCTCGCGGGCACGTCCGGCGCCGAGGCGCCGAAGGCCAAGAAGCTCGTGGGCACGTTCGAGATCGACCCAGGGGTCTGCGACGCCACCGGTGACGTGACCGGCTCGTACTTCAAGATGATCCAGCCCGGCGGCACGATCGAGGCCGGGCCCGTCCTCCCCAACGTCGACTCGACCTGCTCGAACAAGGACGTCACGCTGCTCGAGCCGGGCAGCGACGGCGGCCTGGTCACCGGGAAGTACCAGCCCCAGCCCGACCCGCCCTTCGACGCCGCCGGCAACGGCCTCGCCGACGGGATCCACGCGCCGGCCGGGTTCTTCGGCATCGAGTTCGCGTCGTCGACGAACGAGACCGACCCCCAGACCGGGGAAGAGGTCCCGGCCATCACCATCAAGGTCAAGGGCTCGAAGCTGAGCGGGAACACCAGCGCGTACTCGGTGGCGTACGGGAACCAGCAGTTCAACCAGGGCGCACCCAAGCCCGACGGGGAGCTGCCCGGGCTGACCCAGAAGCTCACCGGCACCTACGACTCGGAGACCCGCGAGTTCGAGATCGAGTGGGTGAGCCAGATCGTCGGCGGCCCGTTCAACGACTTCACGGGAATCTGGCACCTCGAGGGCACGTTCAAGCCCAAGAAGGGGTGAGTGAGATGGCAGACGTGACGATCGACCGGAAGTCGCTCTTCAGCTTCCCCAACCCGGTCAACGAGGTCTCGGCCCGGCTGGTCGCCGGGTTCGTGGTGGTGATCGCGCTGACCGCGCTGGTCTTCGACCAGCTGTGGCTGCTGCTCCCGCTCGCCTACGGGTTCGTCGCCCGGGTGCTGACCGGGCCGACCCTGAGCCCGCTGGGCCAGCTGGTCACCCGGGTCATCACGCCCCGGCTGGGGGTGAAGCCCAAGTTCGTGGCCGGCCCGCCCAAGCGATTCGCCCAGGGCATCGGGGCGGCCGTGACTGTTACCGGCGCGGTGGTCTACTTCGCTTTCGGCCTCGAGGGCGCGACCCAGGTGCTCCTCGGGATGATCGTGATCGCGGCCACCCTGGAGTCGGTGTTCGGCTTCTGCATCGGCTGCCAGATCTTCGGCCTGTTGATGCGCTGGCACGTCGTGCCCGACGAGGTGTGCGA
>JBQTGU010000079.1:0-4639 GCA_052390575.1 Actinomycetota bacterium
CACCGAACCCGTCGATGCGGACCATGCCGGCGATCGTGTCGATGGCGCCGTCGTCGCGGACGATGTTCCACTGCCGCGCCAGCACCACGCCCGCCACCGCAGTTCCGGCGATCGCGATGAACAGCGACACCCGGTAGACCCACGGCGCCCGCCGCACGATCGAGCGCAGCAGCACGATCACGATCGCGGCGCCGGCGAGGGCGATCTCGGGCCCGATCGCGAGGTAGTCGACCGTCGGCGTGACGATCGCGTCGGGATCGGCCTGGGCAATCACCGGCTTGCCCCTCCACCAGTGTCGTCGAGGGGGCAACTGAAGCTGAAGAGCCCGGGCTGGGTCGCCACATCCGGTTCCCTGTAGTCCGAGTGCTCCTCGACGTGGCAGATGATCCCTCGCACCGCCGGCTCGACCCGGTCGATGACCGGCTTCGGGTACACGCCCAGGAACAGGCTCAACCCCAGCAGCGGCACCACGCAGGCGAGCTCGCGCAGCCCGAGGTCGGGCAGCTTGGCGTTCTCCTCGCTGGGCTCGCCGGTGAAGGCGCGCTGCACCGCCCACAGCAGGTAGAGCGCGGCCAGGATCACGCCGACCGCCCCGACGATCGCGTAGGGACGGTGCACGAGGAACGTCCCCAGCAGCGCCAGGAACTCGCCCACGAACCCCGAGAACCCGGGCAGGCCGATCGACGCGAACGCGGTGACGACGAACAGCCCCCCGAGGATCGGCACCGACTTCCACAACCCGCCGAAGTCGGAGATCTGGCGGGTGTGGCGGCGGTCGTAGAGCATCCCGACGAGCAGGAACAGCGCGCTGGTCGTGAGCCCGTGGCTGATCATCGTGAACAGCCCACCCTCGAGGCCCTGGGTGGTGAGGGCGAAGATCCCGAGCACCACGAACCCGAGGTGCGCCACCGACGAGTAGGCGATCAGCCGTTTGAGGTCGGGCTGCATGGCGGCGACGATCGCGCCGTACGTGATCCCGATCGTCGCCAGCACCAGCAGCAGCGGCGCGAGGTCGACCGCGGCCTCGGGGAACAGCGTGAGCGAGAACCGCAGGAACCCGTACGTCCCCATCTTCAGCAGCACGCCGGCCAGGATCACCGACCCTGCGGTCGGCGCCTCGGTGTGGGCGTCGGGTAGCCAGGTGTGCAGCGGGAACAGCGGCACCTTGACCGCGAAGGCGGCGAAGAAGGCGAGGAACAGCAGCCGGGCGGTCCCGTCGGACAACCCTCCGGGAGCCCACTCCATGAGCACGCGGATGTCGAAGGTGAGGTCGTTGCCGGGCGCGCGCGCGTGCAGGAACGCCAGCGTGAGCAGGCCGACGAGCAGGAACGCCGAGCCCGCCATCGTGAACAGGAAGAACTTGATCGCGGCGTACACGCGGTTCTCGTGCCCCCACCCGCCGATGATGAAGTACATCGGCACCAGCACGATCTCGAAGAGCACGAAGAAGAGGATGAGGTCGAGGCCGAGGAACACACCCAGGAGCGAGGCCTCGAGGATCAGCATCCACGCGGTGAACGCCTTCACCCGTTCGGTGAGCGTGGCCGACGCCAGCAGGCCGAGCGGGAACAGCAGCGCGGTCAGCGCCACCATGAACAGGCTGATGCCGTCGACGCCGAGCAGGTAGCGCACGCCCAGCGACCCGATCCAGCGGTGGTCCTCGACGAACTGGTAACCGTCGCGGCCGGTCTCGAAGTGCCACAGCAGGTAGCCGGCGAACCCGGCGGTGGCGGCGGTGGCGGCGTACCCGGCGGCGCGGCTGAGCTCGGGGCGGCTGGCCGGCGTGAGCGCGACCAACACCGCGCCCAGCGCGGGCGTGACGATGATGCAGGTGAGTAGCGGAAAATCAGACACGTCAGCCGACCCTGATCACGAGGAAGAAGAGAAGGAGGCCGGCGGCGCCGAACACGACGCCGAGGGCGTAGTTGCGGACCAGTCCGCTCTGCACCCGGCGGAGCCCGCCGCCGGTCCGGCGCACGAGGTCGGCGACGCCGTTCACGGCGCCGTCGACGACGCGCCCGTCGAAGCCGCGGTTAAGCCAGTCGGCGAAGCGCCGCCCCGGCCCCGCCACCAGCCGGGCGACGGTCTCGTCGACGTACCACGCGTGCCCGAAGAGGCGACCGGCCACGCCGAGGCGCTGGTCGAGCGGGTCACGCGCCGGGTCGGGCAGCCCCCGCCGGTACAGGAGCACCGCGATCGCGATCCCGAGCACGCCCATGAACACGGAGAGGGTGGAGAGCCGCGCCGCCGACGCGAACGAGGTCGCCTCGATCTCGTGCACGCCCTCGAAGACCGGCTCGAGCCAGTGGCCGAGGTGCTCGAGCGTCTTGAACGGCAGGTTCAGGAGCCCGCCGACCACCGAGAGGGCGGCGAGCACGACCACAGGAACGACCATGGTCGGCGGCGCCTCGTGGGGGTCGTGGGCGAGCCGGGGCGGTCGGGGCGGCTCGCCGTAGGCAACGGTCGGGCTGCGGAGCCACTCCTCCGAGTCCCGCGTCGCCTCCGCGACCGCTTCGCTTCCGGCGGCGCGGAGCCGCTCGTTCCCGAAGAACACGAGCCACACCTCGCGGGCCATGTAGAGCGCGGTGAGCGCGGCCGCGATCGTGCCGACGACCCACACGCCGTACTGGTCGGCGAAGAACGCGTCGGCCAGGACCTCGTCCTTGGCCCAGAAGCCGGCGAAGGGCGGGATGCCGGCGATGGCGAGCCAGGCGATGATGAACGCGGCCGCGGTGTAGGGCATGTACCTGCGCAGCCCGCCCATCGTGCGGATGTCCTGGTTGTCGGCGTTGCCGTGGATGACCGAGCCGGCACCGAGGAACAGCGTCGCCTTGAAGAACGCGTGCACCACGACCAGGAAGATGGCGGCGCCGTAGGCGCCGACGCCGAGGGCGAGGAACATGTAGCCGAGCTGGCTGACGGTCGAGTACGCCAGGACCCGTTTGATGTCGGGTTGCACCAGCGCGATGGTCCCGGCGAAGAGCGCGGTGCCGGCGCCGACCCAGGCGACGACCTCCGACGCCGACCCGCTGGCCTCGAAGAACGGGTGCGCCCGGGCGACCAGGAACACACCCGCGGTGACCATGGTGGCGGCGTGGATGAGCGCTGACACCGGCGTCGGCCCCTCCATCGCATCCGGCAGCCACACGTGCATCGGGAACTGGGCGCTCTTCCCCACCGCGCCCAGGAAGAGGAGGAGGGCGATGGCCGTCGCGGTGCCGTTGGCCAGGCCCTCGGCGCCCTCGGTCATCACGCCGTAGTCGAGGCTGCCGAGCCGTTCGAAGATCAGGAACATGGCGAGCATGAACCCGAAATCGCCGATGCGGTTGGTGACGAACGCCTTCTTGCCCGCGACCGCGGCCGAGTTGCGCTCGAACCAGAACGACACCAGGAGGTACGAGCACAGCCCCACGCCCTCCCAACCCAGGAACGTGACCAGGAAGTTGTTCCCGAGGACCAGTACGAGCATCGAGGCCGCGAACAGGTTCATGTAGGCGAAGAACCGCCCGAAGCGGGGGTCGCCGTGCATGTACCCGATGGCGTAGAGGTGGATGAGCGCGCCGACACCGGTGACGAAGAGGATGAACGTCACCGACAGCGGGTCGGCGAGGAAGCCCATCTTCACCTCGAACCCGCCCGATGGCAGCCAGGTGAAGAGGTCGTAGGAGTGGGCCCGGGGCTCGACGTCGCGCAGAGCCAGGAAGGTGACGACCGACCACGCGAACGCCAGCCCCATGAGGCCGGTGCCGAGCCAGCCGGCGAGGGGCTCGGCGATGCGCTTGCCGAACAGGAGGAGGACGACCGCGCCCAGGAGAGGCAGCCCCGGGATCAGCCAGACGAGGTCGAGCAGCTCGCGCGACGACACGTCAGCCCTTCAGCAGCTGCACGTCGTCGGCGGTGGCGCCGCGGCGGCGCCGGAAGATCGCCACGATGATGGCCAAGCCGACCGCGACCTCGGCCGCCGCGACCACCAGCGTGAAGAACACGATCGCCTGGCCGCCGACGTCGTCGAGCTCGCGGGCGAAGGTCACAAACGTGAGGTTGGCGGCGTTGAGCATGAGCTCGACGCACATGAACATCACGAGCACATTGCGGCGGATCAACAGCCCGACGGCACCGATGGTGAAGAGAACGGCCGCCAGCACCAGGTAGTAGTTACCGGTGACCTCGAGCGCCGCGATCACGTGCTCGCCTCTTCTGGCTCCGGCTCCACACCTTCATCAACTAGCTCGACGGGCTGGCCGCTGCGGCGGGCGAGCACGACCCCGCCGACGACCGCGATCACCAGCAGAGCCGCCGTGATCTCGAACGGCCAGAGAAAGTCGGTGAACAGCGTGCGGGCGACGGTCTCGATGTTGTTGTAGTCCGCCTGCTCCTCGAGCGGCCCCCGCTGCGACGGGGCGCCGGTGGCCCAAGTGCGGCCGGCGAGGAACAGCACCTCGGCCAGCACGATCGCGCCAAGCGCGAGCGCGGCCGGGCGTTGGTAGCGGATGGGCTCGCGCAGCGCCTCCTCCTTGTCGACACCCAGCAGCATGATCACGAACAGGAACAGCACGACGACGGCGCCGGCGTAGACGATCACCTGCACCGCCGCCAGCAGCTGGGCATCCTGCTGGAGGAAGAACACCGCCACGCTCAC
>JBQTGU010000080.1:0-69487 GCA_052390575.1 Actinomycetota bacterium
GACGAAGGCGGGACTCAAGCGCTACGAGTACCCGCGGTACATGTTCAAGAACGAGTCGGGTCACATCCTCGGGATCTTCACGCACGCGTGCCAGCTGCTGGCGATCGACTGGCGGTGGGACGGCACCACGCAGATCTCGATCGCTCGGCGAGAGAGCGTGGCGAAGCTCGACTCGTTCGTCGGCCCGAAATTTTGAGTGCCCCGGGTGGGACTCGAACCCACAAGCCCTTGCGGGCAATGGATTTTGAATCCATCGCGTTTGCCGAAAATTTCGCCACCGGGGCGAGTGTCAGTCACCAATGATGGCACCGCTACACTGTGAGTTCCCTCCGAACCGACTGACCACCCCTCCTCCCCTATGGCCCCCTTCCTTGCCGTCGAGACCTGGGTCGCCGTGGCCGTCGTGCTGGTCTCGGTGTCTGCGCTCCTGCTCGTGCTGATCGTGGTCGCGCCGTGGCGCTCGGTCCGCCAGGAGCCCCCGCTCGACGACGCGATCGCGTCCCGCATCCTCCTCGGTGAGGACGCCGCCGCGATCGCCGAGGAAGAGGAAGAGAAGGAAGAGCAGGACGAGAGCGAGACAGAAGAGTCCGACGCCCCCGGCCCCGCCGCCTGATCGTCAGCCCGGCGCCGGCCCTAGCGCGAAGAACAGCCGGGCCTCGCAACAGACGTTCCCGTCGACCGTCGCCTTGCCCTGGCCCCATCCGCCCCGGACACTCAGGCGCTCGAGCGTGACGCTCAGCACCATCTCGTCCCCCGGCTGCACCAGCCGCCGGAACCGCACCTTCTCCACCCCGCCGAACAACGGCAGCTTCCCGGCGTAGCGCTCGTCGGCCAGCACCGCGATCGCCCCCGCCTGCGCCAGCGCCTCCAGCTGGATCACCCCGGGGAACACCGGGTTGCCGGGGAAATGGCCGGCCAGGAACGGCTCCTCGCCGGTGACCCGGTAGCGCGCCTCGATCGACTCCCCGGGCTCGTGGGCGTCGACGACGTCGACGAACCGGAACTCGGGGCCGTGCGGCAGCAGACCGACCAAACCGTCCGACTCGCTACTCACAGGTAACCCCCTGTCACGCAGCATTCACGCGCCCGTTGCGCCCCAGCTGACCTGCTGATGTAACCATGCCGTGTCGGCGTCGGTCGGACGACGAACACCACTCGTAATGGGCGGAGGCTCGAACGCGTGAGCGTGGCGGTGATCTTCCCCGGTCAGGGGACCCAGGAGCCCGGGATGGGCCTGCCCTGGCGCGACCACCCGGCGTGGGGCGTCGTCGAACGGGCCGAAGCCGCGCTCGGTGAGCCCCTCGCCGACCTCGTGACCGACGCGCCGGCGGAGCAGCTCGCCCGCACCCGCGAGGCCCAGCTCGCTGTCCTCCTCACCTCGCTGGTCGCCTGGGAGGCCGTCCGCGACCACGTACCCGCTCCCGCCGGGTTCGCCGGTCACTCGCTCGGCCAGGTCACCGCCCTGATCGCCGCCGGCGTCCTCGACGTCGAGGACGGCGTGCGCTTCGCCGCTCGCCGGGCCGAGCTCACCCAGCAGGCCGCCGACGCCCACCCCGGGAAGATGGCCGCGCTGCTCGGCGCCACCCTCGAGCAGGCCGACGACGCCTGCGCGGCCGCGCCCGACGGGTGCTGGATCGCCAACGACAACGCCCCCGGCCAGGTCGTGATCGCGGGCACGCCCGACGGAGTCGCGGCCGGAACCACCAGGGCCAAAGAGATCGGCATCAAGAAGGTCATGCCGCTCAACGTCGGCGGGGCGTTCCACACGCCGCTGATGAGCGACGCGGCCGACGCGCTCGCACGCGACGTGCTGCCCGACGTCCGGTTCGGCGCGCCGTCCGCACCGGTCGTCTCGAACCACGACGGCAACGCCTACGACGACGCCGACGGCTGGCAGGACCGGCTCTCCCAACACGTCGCCGTGCCGGTGCGCTGGCGGCCGTCGATGGAGACGCTCGCCGCCCTCGGCGCGACCACCTGCCTCGAGGTCGGACACGGCTCGATGCTCGCGGCGCTGGCGAAGCGCATCCCACCGAAGATCCCCGTGCAGGGGGTCGCCACCCCGTCCGACCTCCCTGCCCTCGAAGGAGTCAGCTGATGAACGAGACCACGCACGCCGGCGAGGGGCTGCTCGTCCCCGAGCGCGTCATCGTCGCACCGACCGTGGGGGTGTTCCGTCCCCTCGAGACCTCCGGCAGCGACGCCGGCGACCAACTAGCGGAGGGCCAGCCCATCGGGGTGGTCGAGGGCCCCGGCACCGCCACGCCCGTTCGCAGCCCGTTCGCGGGTGAGCTGGTCGGCATGCTGGCGCATCCCGGCGAACGCCTGCGCGAAGGCCAGCCCGTCGCCTGGCTGCGGGTGGCCTAGCGATGCGCGCCTGCGTCGCCGGTTGGGGCACTGCCGTCCCCGAGCGGCGCCTCACCAACGCCGAGCTCGAGGCCCGGGTCGACACCACCGACGACTGGATCGTCGAGCGGACCGGGATCCGCGAGCGCCGCATCGCCGGTCCATCTGAAACCACCGCCAGCCTGGCGGTCGAGGCCGGCATGGTGGCGATCAAGCACGCCGGCATCACGCCCGACGAGATCGACCTGCTCATCGTCGCCACCGCGACGCCCGAGCAGCCCATCCCCCACACCGGCGCGTTCGTCGGTGAAGCGCTCGGGCTCCGCTGCGGCTCGTTCGACCTCGCGGCCGGTTGCGCCGGGTTCGTCTACATGCTCGTCACCGGCTCGTCGCTGCTCGCCACCGGCGACCTGCGCAACGTGCTCGTCATCGGCTCCGAGACGCTGAGCCGCATCATCGATCCCGAAGACCGCGCCACCTGCATCCTCTTCGGCGACGGCGCCGCCGCCGCGGTGCTCTCACCATCCGACGACGACGGCCCCGGGCTCCTCGCCTGGGACCTCGGGTGCGACGGATCCGCCGCCAATCTGCTCGAGATCCGCGCCGGCGGCAGCCGTCTCCCTGCCAGTCCGCAGACGATCGCAAACGGGGAGCAGTACCTGAAGATGGCAGGGCAAGAGGTGTTCCGGCGGGCGGTCCGCGCCGTCGTCGACTCGGCCGTTACGACCCTGGACCGGGCGGGCGTGGCATCCTCGGAGGTCGCCTGGTTCGTGCCGCACCAGGCCAACGTCCGGATCATCGATTCGGCCGCCAACCGTCTCGGCATCCCGCGGGAGCGCACCATCGTGAACCTCGAGCGCTACGGCAACACATCGGCGGCGTCGATTCCCCTGGCGCTGGCCGAGGCGGCCGAGGACGGCCGGCTCCGGGCCGACGACCTGGTCCTGCTCTCCGGGTTCGGCGCCGGCATGACCTGGGGCAGCGCCCTCCTCCGGTGGGGAACGCCCTGACCGCGCGCACTGCATTCGTCACCGGCGCGTCACGCGGCATCGGCCGGGCGGCCGCGGTCGCGCTCGCCGAAGCCGGCAACCGCGTCGCGTTCTGCTATTCGAGCGACGAGGACGGCGCCAAGGAGACGCAGTCGGCCATCGAGACCGCCGGTGCCGACGCGCTCGCGATCCGCGCCGACGTCGGCGATCGCGCCGCGATCGGCGCCGCGTTCGACGAGATCGAGTCGGCCTGGAGTCCGGTGGAGTTGCTGGTCAACAACGCCGGCATCACCAACGACGGCCTCATCGCCCGCATGAGCGATGACGCCTGGGACGACGTCATCCGCGTGAACCTCACCGCTGCCTTCGCCACGATCCGGCGCGCCACCGGCCGCATGATGAAGGCCCGATTCGGCCGCATCGTGAACGTGTCGTCGGTTGGTGCCTACAGCGGCGGGCCCGGCCAGGCCAACTACGCCGCCGCCAAGGCCGGGCTCCTCGGGCTCTCCCGTTCGGTCGCGAAGGAGCTCGCGCCGCGCGGCATCACCTGCAACGTCGTCGCACCGGGGCCTATCGTGACCTCCATGACGGAGGGCATGCCCGAGGACTGGCAGGGACGGGCATCGGCGGCGGTGCCCCTCGGCCGCTTCGGAACCCCGGAAGAGGTGGGCGCGGTCGTCGCCTTCCTCTGCTCCGACCCTGCCGGCTACATCACGGGCGCGCTGGTGCCCGTGGACGGTGGCCTCGGCATGGGCCACTAGCCCCCGCTCCCACGCACAGGAGGAAAGAACATGGAACGAGAAGAGGTGCTGTCCGCCCTCCAGGGGGTGGCGGTCGAGGTGCTCAGCGTCGAGCCCTCCCAGGTGACGGAGAAGGCCCGCTTCAAGGAAGACCTCGAGGCCGACAGCCTCGACCTCGTGGAGCTGGTCATGGCGCTCGAGGAGAGCTTCGACATCTCCGTGCCCGAGGAGGACCTCGAGGGCGTACTGACCGTCGGCCAGGCCGTCGAACTCGTGCTGTCCAAGGTGGGCGCCACCACATGACGCTCACCGACGGGCGGGGCCGGCCCCGGGTGGTCGTCACCGGCCTGGGCGTCAAGGCACCCGCCGGCAACGATGTCGACTCGTTCTGGTCGACCGTCCGCGCCGGCCGCGCCGCCGCGGCGACGATCCAGCGGTTCGACCCCTCCGAGCTGCCGGTTCGGTTCGCGGGTGAGGTGCGCGATTTCGATCCCGTCCCTTACTTCGGGCCCAAGGAAGCACGCCGGCAGGACCGCGTCACCCAGCTCGGGTTCGCGGCCGCGGCCGACGCGCTGGCCGACACCGGCGAGCTCGGCGCCGACCCCAGCCGGTGCGCAGTGGTCACCGGCACCGGCGTCGGCGGGCTCGAGAGCCACGAGAACCAGATGCGCATCTTCTTCGACAAGGGCGCGGCTCGGGTCAGCCCGTTCACGGTCCCGTTGATGATGGCGAACGCCACCGCCGGTGTGGTCGCCATGCAGTTCGGCTGGACCGGGCCCAACGTCTGCATCGCCACGGCCTGCGCCGCCGGCGCCCACGCGATCGGCGAGGCCGTCCGGCTCGTGCGCGACAGCACCGCCGACGTGGTGATGGCGGGTGGCACCGAGGCGTGTGTGACACCGATGACGGTCGCGGCTTTCGCCCGTATGGGCGCGCTGAGCACCCGCAACGACGAGCCTGAGCGGGCCTCGCGTCCCTTCGACGCCGACCGCGATGGGTTCGTGATCGGCGAGGGCGCCGCGTTCCTCGTACTCGAGTCGTTGGAGCGCGCCCAGGCGCGCGGGGCCACGATCTACGGCGAGGTCACGGGTTACGGCCGCAACGCCGACGCGTACCACATCACTGCGCCCTCTCCCGGCGGTGCCGGCGCGGCGGCGTGCATGCAGCTCGCGCTGGACGACGCCGGACTCGAGCCCAGCGCGATCGGGCACGTCAATGCCCACGGGACCTCGACCGACCTCAACGACGCCGCCGAGGCCGAGGCGGTGAAGAAGGTGTTCGGTGACGACGCACCCCCGGTGACGTCCACGAAGGGCGTGACCGGCCACCTCATCGGCGCCGCCGGCGCGGTCGAGGCGATGGCCGCGCTGCTGTCGCTCCGCGACGGTGTCGTGCCGCCGACCGCCAACCTCGAGCGGATCGGCGACGACATCGGCGTCGACGTCGTCGGGGGCGAGCCCAGGGAGATCGGGGCGAAGCCCGCACTGTCGAA
Source organism: Actinomycetota bacterium (assembly GCA_052390575.1). Classification (GTDB taxonomy): domain Bacteria; phylum Actinomycetota; class Acidimicrobiia; order IMCC26256; family JACDBD01; genus JBPCMN01. The sequence goes on from JBQTGU010000080.1 coordinate 5,568, forward strand.
CTCCTTCGGGTTCGGCGGGCACAACGCCACCCTGATCCTGGCGCCGGCGCCGTCCTGAGTGCCGTAACCCCTCCCGGTCCCGGGAGTCGGACCAGCGTGACCAGCTCGCTGGTGCCTGCCCCCGCGGCCGCGCCCCTGGGGGCGCAGCGCAGCGCTGCGGTCACCGCCGCGCTGGACGAGCTCGAGGGGCGGACGGTCAGCTGGTTCCGCCTCGAGGGCGGGAAGCACCGGGGCGCTATCGGCGTGCCCGAGGGCGAGGCAATGGAACGGGCGGTGCGGGCGGGCATCGAACTGGGGGTCCCGGTGATCGGCGTGGTCGCGACCTCCGGCGCCGACGTCGGTGAAGGCGTCGCCGCCCTCCACGCCTGGGGACGGGTGGCGCGGGCGCTCACCGACGCGTCGGGCGTCGTGCCGACGCTCCTGGCGGTCGTGGGGCCGTGCGTCTCGGGACCCGCCCTGTTGCTCGGGTTGGTCGACCAGGTGGTCATGACCGACGACGCGTTCGCGTATGTCAGCGGACCCGACACGGTGGCCGCGTTCACGGGGGTGCCCACCACCCGGAGCGAACTGGGCGGGGCCGCGGTGCACGACGCCCGCAGCGGTGTGGCCGCGCTCGTCGTGCACGACGAGGACGAGGCGCGCCTCGCGCTCTCCCACCTGCTCGAGTACCTGCCGGCCAACAACCTCGAGGACCCGCCCCGAACCGCCACCCTCGACCCGATCGACCGCGACTGCACCGCCGCCGCGGAGGCGGTGCCGGCGCGGGCGTCGACCGCCTACGACGTCCGCGCCGTGGTCACCGACGTGCTCGACCACGAATCCTTCCTCGAGCTGCGGCCCCGGTACGCCGCCAACATGGTCACCGGCCTCGCCCGGCTCGACGGCCGGCCCGTCGGGGTGATCGCCAACCAGCCGGCACACCGCGCCGGCACCCTCGACATCGAGGCGTCGCGCAAGGCGGCGCGCTTCGTGCAGTGGTGCGACGCCTTCAACCTCCCGCTCGTCACGTTCGTCGACACTCCGGGGTTCGAACCCGGCCGTGACCTCGAGTGGCGAGGCATGATCCGGCACGGCGCCGAGCTCGTGCACGCCTATGGCGCCGCCACCGTGCCCCGCCTCGGCGTCGTGCTCCGGAAGGCGTACGGCGGCGCCTACATCGTCATGGACTCGAGGGATCTCGGGAACGACTGGTGCGTCGCCTGGCCCGGCGCCGAGATCGCGGTCATGGGCGCCACCGGCGCGGTGCAGATCCTCCACGGGCGACGCCTCGCCGCCATTGCGGACGAGAACGAGCGCGCCGCCGAGCAGGCCGCCCTGGTGGAGGAATACGACGCGCAGTTCTCCAACCCGTTCGTCGCCGCCGAGCGGGGCTACATCGACGACGTCATCGCCCCCGCCGACACCCGGCGGGCGCTCGGAGCTGCGCTGGGCCGACTCGCGACCAAGCGGGAGTCGGTGCCGCTGCGGCCGGGACGCCACTCCAACACCCCGCTCTAGTCTCCCGAGATGCTCCTCGACGGCAAGCGCCTCCTCGTGACCGGCGTGCTCAACGACTCGTCGATCGCGTTCGGCGTCGCCCGCCGGGCCCAGGAGGAAGGCGCCGACGTCGTGCTCACGTCGTTCGGGCGGGCGATGAGCCTCACCCAACGTGCGGCCAAACGACTGCCGACGCCGCCCGAGATCGTCGAGCTCGACGTGACCGATCCGGCGCACCTCGAGGGCCTCGCCGGTGAAGTAGGCGGACAGCTCGACGGCGTGCTTCATGCCATTGCGTTCGCCCCCGAGTCGTGCCTCGGCGGCGGCTTCCTCGACGCACCCTGGGACGACGTCGCGGTCGCACTCCAGATCTCCGCCTACTCCTTGAAGGGGCTGGCCGTTGCCGCGCTCCCCCTCATGGACGAAGGCGGGTCGATCGTCGGGCTCGACTTCGACAACACCCAGGCGTGGCCGGTCTACGACTGGATGGGCGTGGCCAAGTCCGCGTTCGAGTCGACCGCGCGGTATCTCGCGCGAGAGCTCGGGCCCAAGGGCATCCGAGTCAACCTCGTGTGCGCGGGCCCGCTGCGCACCATCGCGGCGCGCAGTATCCCCGGCTTCGACCAGTTCGAGGAGGTCTGGGCGCAGCGCGCCCCCTTGGGCTGGGACGTCAAGGACGCCGAGCCCGTCGCCAAGGCCTGCGTCGCGCTCTTCTCCGACCTCTTCCCCGCCACCACCGGCGAGATGCTCCACGTCGACGGCGGCTTCCACGCCATCGGCGCCTGATGCGAATCGCTGGTCACCTGCGCCGTCCGGCGCGATGATCGGTTGGCAGCGCTTGCGATGCTTGGCTGGGGGACGTCGACGATGGGTGGGCGTCGATTAGTGCGGTTCGCAGTACCGTTGGCAGCGATCTGTGTGTTGGTGGCGACATCCTGCGGTCCGGTGAAGAAGGCGGCACCTCAGTTGGTGTCCTTCTTCTGCACCCATAACGTGCAGACCTGGACCGTCCCGGCCGGGGTCAACCAGGCGATCTTCGATCTGTTCGGCGCTCAGGGCGGTGCCGGGCAGTCCGACGCCGGCGGGGCCGCCGGTGGTACCGGGGGCATGGGCGGTCGGGCGACGGCCACCCTCGCGGTGACCCCGGGTGAGTCGATCCAGGTGAACGTGGGCTGTCAGGGGGGCGACGGTTCCGGTATGACCGGCGGCGTCGGGGGCTTCAACGGTGGCGGCGACGGCGCGAGTACGACCGGGCCCGGCGCCGGCGGCGGCGGTGGCGGCGCCTCCGACATTCGCCAGGGCGGGACCGCCCTCGCCAACCGGGTGCTCGGCGCCGGCGCTGGCGGCGGTGGCGGTGGGGCGGCCCCGGGTGTTCCCGGGGTTGCCGGCGGCACCGGCGGACACCCGATTGGCAGCACCGTGGGCGGTGGTGGTGGCGGGGGCGGAGGGGACCAGACCATGGGTGGCGCCGGCCCCAATACGGCCGTGGACGGTGCCGAGGGCACGGGCGGTACCGGGGGCACCGACGCCGGCTTCCAGGGCGGCGGGGGCGGCGGGAGCGGCCGGTTCGGCGGCGGCGGCGGCGACAAGGGCGGCGGGGGCGGCGGTGGCTCGAGCTTCGGCCCGGCCGGCGCCACGTTCGAGAACGGCGCCCGCCCCCTGCCCCAGATCCAGATCACCTTCCGGTTCTGAGGTCCCGGCCGAGGAACACCATCGGGAACGGGTACTCGTCGTAGGGCTCGATCTCGGTGAAGCCGAGCGAGCGGTACAGGTCGATCGCGCCGGTGCGTGACGGCACCACGTCGAGCACGATGCGCTCGTAGCCGAGGTCGGCGGCGCGCTCGAGGCTCGCGACCGTCAGTGCACGCGCCACACCGGCGCGTCGGAAGGACGGGCGGACCCACAGGCGTCGGAGCTCGGTTGTGGTCGCGTCGACGCGGGCCAGCCCCACCGATCCCGCGACCGCGTCGCCGACCCGGGCAACGAGGAGCGCGCCGTCAGGCGGGACGTAGGGGACCGGCAGCGCCTCGATGTCGGCCCGCATCCACTCGAGCACGCCCGGTGATTCCTCGGGATTGGGGAGCCCGGTCTCCTCGATGGTCGCCTCGAGGTATTCGGTGAAGAGCTCCCGCGCGAGGGCGATGTCCTCGCAGTCGACGACGGCGACCGGCTCGCTCACCCCTCGAGTGCCGTCGTCACCTTCGGCACCGTGTCCTTGGGGCTCACCATGGTGTGGCGTATTGGTCAAGGCAATGTGCCTATCGGACGGTTGAACGACGCCGCCCGATCAGGCGCGTCGCACCTCGTAGCGAATGCCCTCCTCATGCGCGGCTTGCTCGATCGGACCACCAGCATTGGGCGCGGCCACGAGGATTGACGTCCCGTAGTGCGCGGCAGCGCCGAGCATCTCGGCACCGAGGAGGTTGACCTTCCGCTCCCGGTGCATACGGGCCATCTCAACGGCGAAGCGCATCGGGTGGAGCACCTCAATGAGGTCGGATGGCGGATCGAGGAGCCGGGCCATAGCCGCATCACGGCCGTCCTCTGGCAGCTCGTCCAGGACGCGACTGAGCTGCCCCGGTACCGGCCTCGGAGGTGCGGTCGCCGCCGCGACCAAACGTAAGTACCACAGCGACGTTGTTGCGACCTCGTTACCAACCTCGCCGGGCTCCAGGACACCCGTGACGACCAGGAGCGTCAGGTGGTCATCGACGAGGACCACGCAGGCTCAGCCGACGGCGAGCTCGGGGTCGTCAACGAGAGTGTCGATCTCCGCTCGGAGGGATCCGTCGAACGCCATCCTCCGCAGCTCGCTGCTCAGGGACCCGAAGAGGTTCTCCTCGCGAGCGTGCTCCGTTGCTCCGAACTGCGCCTCGATGGCTTCGATCACGACCTGCTCAGGTGCCACACCGCGGGCCACGGCCGCCGCCTGTACGCGACGTTCCAACTCCGCGGGCAAGTCTACCGGCATCGCCACGATCCCAGCATACGCCTCGGAATCAGCCCGACGTGTCGTGCCCTCCCTCGTGCTCTTGCCGTTCGGCCGGACGCGCCCTGGCGGCGTGAGTTCTTCCGGGCTCGGCTAACCCGACTCCTCGAGCGCCCGCGTCACGTGCGCAACTGTGTTCTTCGGGCTCACGATTGATCTCGTGATCACGTCCGCCGTGGGTCCCGCCCCGGCCTCCGGTCATGAGCGAAACTCTCGCGCGCCATGGCGAAGGGGACGCTCGCGTCGCTGCTCAGCACCACCGAGGTTGCCGAGCTTGCCGGGTCTCGTGCGTACGCCCGAGGCCTGGGATACCGGCGTGATGGCCGCGTGGAGCTCGGTGCCACTGGCGATGATCGAGTGGATGCCGTGGTCCGGGGCACGCTGCCCTACCGCGTTGCAATCTGGCTCGACGACAGGGCGCTCGCGTGGTCGTGCTCGTGTCCCGTTGGCGATGATGGCGAGTTCTGCAAGCACTGCGTAGCTGTTGCGCTGGCCGTTCAACCCGACGAGGGCGGCGGCGAGCCAGCCTTGCGCCCAAACGCCGCGTCTCGTCACTCCGACACGGACCTCCGTGCGTTCGTCGAGGCACTCGACGCCACCGAGCTGGTGGATCTGGTGCTGGACCAGGCCCACGCCGACTGGCGCCTCCGTGAGCGGTTGGCCGCCCGAGCGGCCGCGGCTGCTGGGGCCGGGATCGACGAGCGAGGCTGGCGGCGACGGCTCGAGACGGCATTCGCACCGAACGGCGAGTTCGTGGACTACGACGACGCCCCGACCTGGGCGGCCGGCGTGACCGACGTCATCGATGCGCTCGAGGAGTTGGTTGACGCCGGTCATGCCGGTGCCGTCATCCCACTCGCCGAGCACGCCCACCGGCTCGCGGATGCGGCTATTCAGCACATCGATGACTCTGACGGCTGGCTGAGCGACATCTCCTCCCGTCTCGGCGCGCTCCACCTCCGGGCGTGTGAGGTGGGCTCGCCCAATCGCATCGAGCTGGCCCGTCGACTGGCGGACCTCGAGCTGACGTCCGATCTCGATGCGTTCCACCGCGGCGCCGCCACGTATGCCGAGGTGCTCGGCGCCGACGGAATCGCCGAGTACCGCCGCAAGATCGAGCCGAACTGGAGGGGGCTCGGGCCGGAGACCGACCGATGGTCTACTGACCGCTTCCGGGTCCAGGAAGCGATGACTGGCGTCGCCCTCGCCGTCAGCGATCCCGACGAGCTCGCGCGTGTCAAGGAGCACGACCTGCGAACCCCCGACGGCTATCACGAGATCGCCGATTCGCTCCGATCCGTCGGCCGCGTCGACGACGCTATCGACTGGGCCCGGCGCGGCCTCGATGCATACGCGTCCCGGTCGTGGCAGACCCCGCCATTACGCGAGTTGCTCGCAGAGATGCTCCGCGACCGCGGTGATCTCGACGGCGCGGTCGACGCCTTCTGGCAGGCATTCGAGCTGCACCCATCGGTCGAGGCGTACCGGTGGTTGCTCACCGAAGCAGACCGTGCAGGTCATCAACGGGAGTGGAAGCAGCGAGCGCTGAAGACCCTCCGGGTGCGAGTCGCCGAACGCCGGCCCGACGATGCGACCGCCTCGTCGATCGTGACGGTGACGCCGGCGGCTGCTCTCATCGAGATTCTGCTCTACGAGGGCGACGTCGACGGCGCCTGGGAAACAGCGACCACCGTCGGGTGCACCGACCGCCTGTGGCTCACGCTTGCGCGGGCGCGCGAGGACGATCATCCGCTGGAAGTCATCCCGATCTATGAGCGCGACGTCTTCGCGCAGATCGACACTAAGAAGAACCAGGGCTACCGCAACGCCGTCAAGCACCTCGCCCGGATCCGCACGCTCTCCGCACGCGGCGACGAGCCCGAACGCTTCGAACGGCTCCTGGCCGAAGTCCGAACGAGGCACAAGCCCAAACGCAACCTCATGGCCCTGCTCGACGACCGGGGGTGGTGATCAGCTCACCTCGAGATAGCGGCGGAGAGCTTCGCGTATGACGTCAGAGTTCGTGCGACCATCCTCTTCAGCGCGGTCATGCAACGCCTCGCTCAGCTCGGGATCGAGCCGAACTGATTCGACCGACGCTGCCGCCGATCCCATCGGCGGTCGTCCACCGCGCCGTCGAAGCATCTCGTCGACGTCGAATCCCGCTTCAGCCTTCTTGGCAGCTTCCTCGATCAACTCCTCCGTGATCGGCTTTCCGCTGCGGGTTCGTCCATCGGTCTTCTTGGGCATCGTCATTCTCCCGGAAGGAGGCGCCGGTACTTGCGTCGCATGGGCATGGCGTGGATCGCGAGCTCCGAGTCGTCGTCGCGGACGAGGGTCACGACCTCGAGTAGGGCGGCGCCACGGCTGGGCCCGAGGTAGAGGCGGGTGTCGTCCGCTTGGTCTTCGATCACCATGGCGTTGTCGACTGCATGGCGGACGTCGGCCTCGTCGACTCCGTGCTTGAGAGCGGACGGATGGACGTCCACCCAGGTATCGTACTACGAAACCGGGAGGGGCGGTCCCGCTCTCACATCTCCTCGAGCGCCTGCGTCACGTGCGCAACTGTGTCCTTCGGGCTCACCTTGTAGAACGCGTCGGCGATCTTGCCCTTCTCGTCGACCACGAACGCCGAGCGGATGATCCCCTTGAACTTCCGGCCGTAGAGCGTCTTGTCACCCCACACGCCCCAGGCGCTCGCGACCTTGTGGCCCTCGTCGGCGAGTAGCGGAAAGCCCAGGTCGTACTTGTCGTCGAACTTCTTCTGCTTGGCGGGGGCATCGGGGCTGATCCCGACGACCGCCGCCTTCAGCTTCTTCAGCCCCGGATGCGCGTCGCGCAGCGCGCACGACTGGGTCGTGCACCCGGGCGTGTCAGCTTTCGGGTAGAAGTAGACGACCAGACGTTTGCCCCGGAAATCCCTCAGCTTCACCGTCTTGTCGCGCTGATCACTCAACGCGAAGTCGGGGGCCTTGTCGCCGGGCTTCAGCTTGGCCATGCGCACCTCCGCTCGACGGACGACGCCGTAGCATGCCGCACGTGCGTCGGCGGATGCTCATCACCCTCGACGCGCCTCCCGATCGCGTGCGCGAGGTCGCCCAGCGAGCTCTCGGAGTCGACTCCGCCGCCGACGGCACGCTCGCGGGACCGCTCGACGGTGCCGGTGAAACCACTGCGACGCTCCGGCTCGAGATCCTGGCCGCGCACGACGGCCCGACCGACGTCGCCCTCGACGCCGGCTCGACCCTCCGATTGCCTTATTGGGGCTGGGCGTTCGGTCCTCTTCTCAGCCGGGCCCGCCGGCGCGCGGTCGAGCACGCCGCCGCCCGGCTGCGCGCCGCGCTGACCGGCGGGCCCGAGCCGCGCCTCCGCCGCACGACGCTCATCCCGCCGGTGGCGTTCACGCCCGAGGCGGCTGCCCTGGTGGCCACGGTGGCGGCGATCGCGGCGGTGACGAACTTCGCCGGCGCCCTCTTCGGCCAGAACGCCGACTCCGTCACCGACGCCTTCGGCGCGACCAACCGTCAACTCGGGGTCGCCCTGGCCGTCTCGCGCGTCGGCGTGCTGGTCTCGCTGGTCGCCAGCGCGCTGGCCGATCGGCGGGGGCGACGCCGGATCCTGCTCACCTGCTTCGCGGGCGTGTGCGTCGCCAACGCCGTCTCCGCCCTGGCACCAGGTTTCATCGTCTTCACCGGCGCCCAACTGCTCACCCGGGCGTTCGTGAGCGCCACCCTCGTCGTGGCCGCGATCGCCGTCGTCGAGGAAGCCCCCGACGGCGCCCGCGCCTACGCGCTGGCCCTGCTCGCGCTGGCCGCCGGGGCCGGGTTCGCTCTTGCCGTGCTCCTGCTCCCGATCTCCGACATCGGCTCCCAGTCGTGGCGGGCTGCCTTCGCCATCAGCGCGCTGGCGGTCATTCTTCTCCCGCGCCTCGCCCGCGACCTGCGCGAGACCCGCCGCTACAAGGCGCTCGCCGCCCGGAGCGCCACCCGCGGTCGCATGCGCGAGATCTTCGACCGCACCTACGGCTGGCGGTTCGCCCTCGTCGGCGTCGCCGCGTTCCTCACCAACCTGTTCAGCGCCCCGTCGGCGCAGCTCACCAACCGGTTCCTGACCGACGAGCACGGCTTCTCCAATACCGCGATCGCGCTGTTCCGGGGCGTCACCAACGGGTTCCCCGGCCTGATCGGGATCATCATCGCCGGCCGGCTCGCCGAGACGCGCGGGCGGCGCCCCCTCGGAATCCTGGCGCTGGCGGCGAGCGCCGCACTTCAGATGGCGTTCTTCCTCGGCTCCGGCGCGACGTTGTGGATCGCGTCGACGCTGGCGATCGTGGCCGCCGCCTGTGCGGGCCTCGCCCTCGGCGCGTTCGGCACCGAGTTGTTCCCCACCGAGGTGCGGGGCACGTCGAGCGCGCTCCTGCTGGTGTGCGGCGTCACCGGGTCCGCGACCGGGCTCCTGCTGGCCACCAACCTCGACACGGTGGTCGGCGGTCTCGGTCCCGCCATCGCGATCTGCGGGATCGCGCCCTTGATCGCGGCGTTCCTCGTACTCCCGTGGTTACCGGAGCCCGCCGACCGCACCCTCGACGAGATCAGCCCGTCCGAAGTCTGATAGGCAGCCCGGATGCCACGGTTCGACGGTTTCAGCGAGTCCGAGTTCACTCACGACGGGTTCACCCACCGCGTGTTCCGGGGCGGCTTCGGACCCGCCGTGATCGTGATCCACGAGGCGCCCGGTCTCCATCCCGGAGTCGTCGAGTTCGGCCGTCGCGTCGTGGACAGCGGCTTCACCGTCTTCATGCCGTCGCTGTTCGGCGAGCCGGGCAAGGAGTTCGGCATGGGGTACGCGATCAGGTCGTTGTCCCGCGCCTGCGTCACCCGGGAGTTCACCGCGTTCGCGCTCGACCGCACGCCGCGGGTGATCGGCTGGCTCCGGCGGCTCGCCGCCGACGCGCACGCCGAGTGCGGCGGCCCCGGGGTCGGTGCCGTCGGGATGTGCTTCACCGGCGGGTTCGCCCTGGGGATGATGGTCGACGAGGCGATGCTCGCCCCGGTGCTGAGCCAGCCGTCGCTGCCACTGGGGCCGGGTCGGAAGCGCGATGCCGCGGTCGGGATCAGCGACGAGGACTTCACCCGCGTGAAGCAGCGAGTTGCGGCGGATGGTGCCTGCGTGCTCGCGCTGCGCTTCAGCGCCGACAAGCTCGTCCCGCCCGAGCGCTTCGAAACCCTCCAGCGCGAGCTGGGCGACGGCTTCATCGCGGTCGAGATCGACTCGTCGAAGGGCAACCCTCATGACATCAAGCGGCGGGCGCACTCGGTGCTCACGCTCGATCTCGTCAACGAGCCCGGTCACCCGACTCGCGCCGCCCTCGACCAGGTGCTCGACTTCCTGCGGCAGCGGCTCCGACCCGCGGGCTGAGGCGCGCGCGCTCAGACGAGGCTGGCCTGACACACCTCTTGGCCGGCCGCGTCGACCAGGGAGATCACGGCGAGGCCATCGTGCGACGCCTTCGTCGTGCCCGTCCACACCCCGCGCCCGTCGGTGACCTGCATCGTTCCGAGCGTGAGCTTCGCGCCCTCGGCGGAGACCGCCTCGATCGCATAGCTGCCCGGCGGAAGCAGATAGCCGACCGAGATCCCGACGGCCGCCGGCCTCCCGTCCGATGCGAAGGCCCACCCGACGGTGGCGCCACCGGCGCCGACCATCGGGGCCGAGTTCACCTCGCTCACCACCGATTCAGTCACGACCCGGGCGTCGTCACGCCCGCGGTCGACCACCCGCACGGTCGCGACGCTCACGATCGCGGCCGCGGCCGCGGCCGCGGCAACCACCGCCAGCCCGCGAAGTCGGCCTCGGCGACGACCTCCGCCCAGCGCCGCCAGCACCCGACCCTCGAAGCCGGGCGGGGGTTCCGCCTCCCGGGCCAGGAGCGGGAGGAGCTCGCCCGCCTGGGTGAGCTCGCCCACCACCGAGCGGCACGGGGTGCAGTCGTCGATGTGCGTGAGCGCCTCGGCCCGCTCCGCTCCTCCGAGGACACCGAGCGCGAGCTCGGGTGCGAGGTCACGAACCTCGGCGCACGTGAGCATGCTCATCTCGCCGCCGCCCGCGTGTTCGGCGTCATTCGGCCCGCTCCTCGCTCACCAGCACGGCCCGCAGTCGCAGCAGACCGGTCCGGATACGCGTCTTGGCCGTGCCCAGCGGGATGCCTTCGGCCTCGCCCACCTCGCGGGCGGTGTACCCGAGCAAACCGCTGAGCACCAGGGCGCGGCGCTGTTCGGCCGGCAGGCGCGCCATCGCCGCCGAGAGCCGGTCGGCGTCGTCGCGCAACGCGGCCAGCTCTTCGGGGAGCCGGTCCGGCCCCTGCAGATCGAGACCGAGGATGGTTTCGGGGTCGAGTGCCAGCGGGCGCCGGACGCGCACGGAGTCGATCGCGAGGTTGCGGGTGATCGTGAGGAGCCACGTGATCACGGTCCCGCGCCGGGGGTCGTACGCCCCCGCGTGGCGCCACGCCCGTAAGAACGCCTCTTGGGCGACGTCCTCGGCAGCGCGGGCCTCGCCCACGATCGTCATCGCCAGACCGAAGACCCGGCGCTGGAAGCGCCGCACGAATGCCGAGGCGGCGTCGGGGTCGCCGGTCGCGAGGCCGGCGAGGAGGGCGTCGTCGGAGACTGACCACATCGCGTGTACGGCCGCCCGGGCTCTGCGGATTGGGACTGCACGCGCAGACTAAACCCGCAATCCGTTCGGCCGCTCCGTCCGTAGTTTCCAGGGAGCACCCAAAGGGGAGGATCTGCCGTGATGCGAAAGCGCCTCGTCGTCATGCTCGCCCTCGTCACGACCGCGGCGCTCGTCGCCGCCTGCGGCGACGACGACGGTGACGGGAACGGTGGCGTAGAGGCCGGCGGCGGTGATGGCGACGGTCTGGCCGTTGACCTCACCGACTTCGAGTTCGTGCCCGACGAGTTGGAGGGGACCGCCAGCGAGACCGTCTCGATCGAGCTCGAGAACACCGGCTCGGCGCGTCACACGTTCACCGGGGATGGCGTCGACGAGGAAGTCGCGCCCGGCGACAGCGCGACCGTCGAGGTCACGCTGCCCGACAGCGGCAGCTTCGACTTCTTCTGCCGCTTCCACCAGGGTCAGGGCATGGAGGGGTCGATCACGACCGGCGGGGCGCCCGCGGGCGACACCCCGGCGACCTCGGCGCCCAGCGGCGGTGGGGCGCCCGGCTACTAGCTGGACGGGAGCGTTGCCGCGGGCGGGTTGGCGAAGTCGAGCGCCACGAGATCGGCGAGGATCGCCGCGAGCGCTTCCTCCGAGAGGTCGGTGCTGAACTCGATCACGGTGTCACCGACCGCGATCTGTCCGTAGAGGTAGCCCTCCTCGTCTTCGAACCAGCCGGTGTAGGTGCCGGCGGTGAAGTCGTCCGCCCCGCGGGGGCGGTCCTCGGCGCACGAGGTCGGGAACTCGAAGAGGTCGAGGTAGGTTGCTCCGAGCGGGACGTCCTCCTCGTCGACCGACTCGAAGAGCGCCTCGTTCGTGAAGTACAGGTCGACCTGGTCGCAGCCGGCCTCCTCGTCGAGCCCGAACTCCCCCTCGGGGATGATCGTCGCGGTCTGGAGCACCCACCCCGTGGGGATCAACCGCGGCTGGAAGAGCGCAGCGGCGTCGTAGGCGGCGATGTCCTCCTCGTCGAGGTTGGGGGTGGGGTCGATGTCGGCGTCGGCGGGCGCTTCGATGCGCAGATCGTCGTTCCACCGTTCGATCTCGACGTTGACGCGTTGGGTCTCGTACTCGTCGCTTCCGACGAGATGGATCTCGGTGATGCGCCCGTCGTCCTCGACCGCGAGGTCGATGGTCACACTCGTGTAATAGATCTCCTCGAACTCACCGGAGTCGAGGTCAGCGCGGATCACGGTCTCGCCGTTGTCCTGGCTCAGGATACGGGGCCGGCTCGACGCCTCGACCAGCGCCGGGACCTCGGTCGGAGCGACGAACAAGCCGCCGCCGACGAACCCGCCCTCGGTGAGGGGCTCCTCGTCTTCGATCGCGTCGGGGTCGAACTCCGTCCACAACTCGTCGTCAAGGCTCTTGCGATCCTCGGCCGACCGGTCGTAGGTGACGTCGTCGATCGCGATGGTCTCGGTGACGAGGTCCGCGAACTCGAGCACCGAGCGACTCTGGTCGGGGAAGACGGCCGACTCCTCGAACGAGCTGTTGGGGTCGAACCCGCCGTCCTCGGGCGGCACGGGAGGCTCGTCCTCGAACTCGAGCCGGCTCTCGCCCCGGTACTCCACCGAGTCCGCCCGGTTGGCGAACCGCTGCGCCCGGTCGAGAGCCTCGCTCGCGGAGGGCGGCGACTCCGCGCCTGCCACCACCACGATCAGGGTCACCACGACTGCCGCGGCGACGACTCCGGCGATCAGGGCGATCCCGCGTCGAGAGGTCATGACCCGCCAGTCTCGCAGCGGCGGGGTGAAGCGAAGATGAAGCCCGGGATCATGTTGCCGGGCGCTTGAAGGCGTGGCCGAAAAAGCCGCCCTTGGGCCGGGCGTGTACGTGGAAGTGGTCGGGGATGTTGCGCATGTTCCCGTCGAAGTAGTGCTCGCCCATGTAGCCGGTCGCGACCCGGGTGAGGTGGTCCATCATGTGGTTCCGGTGCTCCTCGGGCGGCTCGGTGCCGTGGAACCGCCAGACCGCCATCGGCACCGCGCAGATCTCACATTCGGCGATCCAGCAGATGTCGTCCTCGTGGAACCACTCGGTCATGCGGGCGGCCTCGCACAGGTCGCACCCGTCGATCTTGAACAAGTCGGTCATGGGCTCGCGAGATGCTGCTCGAACCAGGCGAGGGTGCGCGCCCAGGCGTCCTTCGCTGCTTCGGGGTTGTACGAGTCGCGGACGTCGCAGTGGAAGCCGTGCTCGGCGTCGGGGTACCGCACGATCTCGGTCGGCACCGGCGCGTCCGCCACCGCGGCCCGGAGCTTCTCGACGTCTTCGACCGGGATCGATTCGTCGCGGTCGCCGAAGAGCCCGAGCCACGGGGTGTCGAGCTCGGCGACCCGGTCGATCAGCCCAGGGAACTGCGGGAACCGCGGCGTCACGATGCCGCCGCCGTAGAAGCCGACGGCGGCGCCGAGGGCGTGCTCGAGCGCGACCAGGAACGTGACCCGGCCTCCGAAGCAGAACCCGACGATGCCGATCTGGTCGTCGACCAGAGCAGCCGAGTGGAGATGGTCGCGGGCGGCGTCGACGTCCATGAGGATGCCGTCGTCGGTGAGGCCCTCGTAGAGCGGGATGACCTTGGCGAAGTCGCCGTAGGGCGCGGTCCCGCCGCCGGCCCGGTGGAACAGGGACGGCGCGACCGCGAGAGAGCCGGCGGTTGCGAACCGGCGGGTGACGTCCTGGATGTGGTCGTTCACCCCGAACGCCTCCTGGATCACGATCACGCCGCCGCGCGGCTCGCCGTCGGGTCGCGCCTCGTAGCACGCCATCGGCCCGTCGGGCGTGGCGAGCTCCACCGTTCGGGTGTCGGGTTCGCCTGTCATCGGTCCAACGCCTCCCTCAGCGATCGCACGAACTCGCGGGCCAGCTCGGGCCCGCCCCCGTCGAGCAGCCGGCGCACGAGCGCACTGCCGACGATGACGCCGTCGGCGAAGCCCGCCACCTCCACGGCCTGCTCGGGGGTCGAGATCCCGAGGCCCAGGAGCACGGGCTTGTCGGTCACGGCCTTGCAGCGGCGCCCCATCTCGGCGGCCTGGTGGGCGACCTGGTCGCGCTCCCCCGTCACTCCCATCAACGACACGCCGTAGACGAACCCGCGCGAGCGTTCGCAGACGGCGCGGAGCCGGTCGTCCGGCGTCGTGGGCGCAGCCAGGAGGACGGTCTCGACGCCGGCGGCGTCGGCCGCCTCGGCCCATTCGCCGATCTCGTCCAGCGGGAGGTCGGGAAGGATCGCGGCGTCGATGCCGGCCGCGCTCAGCTCCGCCGCGAAGCGCGCGTACCCCGCATGCTGCACCGGGTTGCAGTACGTCATCACGGCCAAGGGGACCTCGATCTCGAGTTGGGCAGCCTCGGCGACGATCTTCGCCGGGGTCGCCCCCAGTTCGAGGGCGCGCTGCGACGCCTCCTGGATCGTGCGGCCGTCCATGACGGGGTCGGAGAACGGGATGCCGATCTCGATCGCGTCGGCGCCGCCGTCGGCGACCGCCCGCACAACGTCGAGCCAACCCGCGCCGAGCCCGCCGGTGACATAGGGGACGAGCAGCTTGTGGCCCGCGTCGCGCCGGGCGCGCAGGTGCGACTCGAGCGTCACTCGAGCTGCTCGCCGGTGAGTCGCTCCGCGACCTGCGCCGCGTCCTTGTCGCCCCGGCCCGACAGCGTGACGAGCACGGTCGCGCCCGCCGGCACCGATCGGCCCGCCTCGCGCGCCAGCCACCCGATCGCGTGGGCGGGCTCGAGCGCGGGAACGATGCCCTCGGTCACCGAGAGCAGCTCGAACCCTGCCACCGCTTCGTCGTCGGTGGCATACACGTACTGCGCTCGCCCCTGCGCGGCGAGGTCGGCGTGCTCAGGCCCGACCCCCGGGTAGTCAAGCCCGGCGCTCATGGAATGGGCCTCCAGGATCTGACCGTCCTCGTCCTGGAGGAAGAGCGAGCGGGCACCGTGCAGCACCCCCGGCACTCCCCGGCTCACGGACGCGCCGTGCTTGCCGGTCGCGAGACCGAGCCCACCGGCTTCGACCCCGACCAGACGAACATTCGGGAGATCGACGAACCCGGCGAACGTGCCGATGGCGTTCGAGCCACCGCCGACGCAGGCGAGCACGTAGTCGGGGTCGGCGCCGTCGAGCAGCTCCCGGCACTGCTCGCGGGCCTCGTCCCCCACGATGCGCTGGAACTCGCGCACCATCCACGGGTACGGGTGGGGACCGACGACCGAGCCGATGCAGTAGTGGGTCGTCTCGACGGTGGCGACCCAATCGCGCAGCGCCTCGTTGATGGCGTCCTTGAGCGTGGCGCTCCCCGACTCGACCGCGACCACCTCGGCCCCGAGGAGGCGCATCCGGAAGACGTTCTGGGACTGGCGTTCCACGTCGACCGCGCCCATGAACACGAGACAGTCGAGCCCGAACAACGCCGCCGCGGTCGCGGTCGCCACCCCGTGCATGCCCGCGCCGGTCTCGGCGATCACCCGTTGCTTGCCCATACGCCGGGTGAGGAGCGCCTGGCCCAACACGTTGTTGATCTTGTGGGAGCCGGTGTGGGTCAGGTCTTCCCGCTTGAGGAGGACGTGCAGCCCGAGTCGCTCGGAGAGCCGGTGACACTCGGTAACCGGCGTGGGCCGGCCGGCGTAGTGGGTCAGCAGGTTGGCGAGCTCGGCGCGGAACTCGTCCGACGACCACGCGGCGCGGAACTCAGCCTCGAGCTCCTCGAGCGCGGGGACGAGCGTCTCGGGCACGAACCGGCCGCCGAACTCGCCGAATCGGCCCAGCCCGGTGGGTTCGGGCGCGTCGACCGGATCGAGTCGCACGGGTGTCCCCCGGGCCGGAGCGGTCATGTGGGGATGATACGGGGGTGCCCGGCGAACCCCGCTCGGGTATGCGCAGGGCTACCGGATGCTGAGCGTCACCGTGCGCTGGTCGACGACCGCCCCGCCCTGGTCGAAGACGGCGAGTGTGTACGAGTAGACGCCCATCGCGCTCGCGCACCGCCCGCCGGTCACTGTCCCGGGGCACACCGCCTGGCTGCCCGAGAACGCTCCCGACGAGATCCCGGGGCCGGAGACGGCGACCGTTCCCGCGCCGGCCGAGACCGACCAGCTCAGCACCGGGCCCGGCATCGTGAACGTGGTCGCGGCGGTGGTGGGAGCCATGCCGAACGAGACGATCGCCGGCGGCGCCGCGGGAGGTGGCGGGGCCGGCACGGGAGCCGCCGCCGGACCGGCGGGGAGCTGTCCCGCGCCCGGTGACGTGGTCGGCTTCGGAGTTGGCGTGCCGGGCACCGAGACGGGCACCGTCGACTCGGTCGCGGGCCCCGACGCGGCGACGTCGTCCACGACGGTCGGTCCCGAGATCGGCGTCGCCGGCTCGGGTCCGGCCGTGACCGTGCCCTTCGGCTCGCCCACCGTGGCGGCGGCGAGCACCACCGCCGTCACCACCACGACCGCGACGATGCCGCCGGGAGCCCCGACGCGCCCGAGCCGGCGCGCCAGACGCGCGCCGGCGCCACCCGCTCCCGCTCCCGCGCCCTGGGAGCCGCCCATGGGGACGCCCGCGCTCTCCATCGCCAGCGCGGTCTGCTGCTTGAGCAGCACCGGCGCGATCCCGATGGGCACCGCCCCGAACAGCGCGGCCGGTGACAGCCGGCTCTCCTGGCGCTGCGCGCACTCGGCGCACGCCCCCGCGTGGCGCTTGATGACGCGCGCGGCATCAGCATCGAAGGTGACGAGCTCCTTCGCTTCGAGCTGCGCGCGGAGCTCGCTACAGGCGGGTGCGCCGGCCCGCCACAACACCCGGGCCTTGATCGCATCGCCGAGGCGGCCTCGGAGACGGTGCACGACCTGCTTGGCCGCGCTGTGGCTCACTCCCAATTCCTCGGCCAGCTCCTGGGGGTCGAGCCCGTGCCGCAGGTGGAGGTCGAGCACGCTCGCGTCGCGCTCACCCAGCGCCGCCGCCGCGTCCTCGATCAGCGCGACGAGCTCGGCGTCGGCGGCGATCTCGGCCGGATCGGTGACGGTGACCGCCCGGTCCTCGGCGGTGAAGCCGGCCGGGCCGGTGGTGGGCGCGACCGCGAGCACCGTCGTCATGTCCTCGACCGGGCTCGTGCGCCGTTCGTGCTCCCAGCGGTTGAGCGACTGGTTACGGGCGATGCGCAGCAGCCAGCCTCCGAATGACGCCGGTTCGCGCAGCCCGCCCAGCCCCCGCCACGCGGCGAGGAAGGCGTCCTGCGCCGTCTCGCGGGCCACTTCGGGGTCGTGGACGATGCGACGGCAGAGGTCGTAGACCCGGTCGAACCACCGGTCGTACAGGGCGCCGAAGGCCGAGTCGTCCCCCGCCCGCGCCGCCTCGACGAGACGCGCGTCGTCCTCCCGCTCGGCCTCGCGGGCCGGCGGGGCGGTCACTCCGCCCGATTCCTCGACTGTGGTCGTGCTCATGGTGCGGGCGGCTCCCCGTCCCCGTGGGCTCCATTTTCCTCCCTGGGCGGGCATCGCGCCTGAGTAACCCCTACTCAGAAGGTGTCACCGCTCCCGGCCTCGCCGGTCAGGACCCCCGGATTCGCCCCGAACCAGCCCGCCTCGACCAGGAGGTCCTGCGCCATGAACCGGACCGCAACCCGTGAGATCACGCCGGTCGCGCCCGCCACCCACCAGACGATCCTGAACCTCAGGGTCTGGGGCGCCCGTGACCCGGGCTCGGTCCGGGCCACCTTCGCCCTGAGCCGCCCGGTGACCTCCGTGACCCTGTGGGTGCAGACGACCGGCCGCTTCGACGTCCTCACCTACCGCCACTTCACCGCCCGCACCCCCGAGACCGAGTGGGAGCTCACGTTCCCCGGGCTCCCGGCGGGCTCCTACGACGTCATCCTCGACGTCCCCGACCCCGGCGCGCGCGAGCACGAGAGCTGGGCCGGGCAGGTGCGGGTCTAGCGGCCCCGCTCATGTTCCATCGTCCTGCCAGTCGTAAGGGATGTCGGGCCCGGCCGTCCATCCTTCGCCCCCGAGGCGCTCCCCGGCCGCTTTGGCCGCTTCGACGAAACGTCGCAGTTTGCGCGGGTCCTTTCGGCCACTGCCGGGTGTGGTCTCCACGCCGGTGGACACGTCGACACCCCACGGTCGGACTTGCTCGATCGCCTCGGCCACGTTGTCGGGCGTGAGGCCGCCGGCGAGCACGAGCCGCATGCCACCGGGCGCGCCCTCGGCCAACGACCAGTCGAACACCTTCCCCGACCCACCTGCGGGCGCGTCGATGAGGACGAGGTCGGCGGGGCCCTCGGCCGCCGCTGCCATCGCGGGGTCGCCGGCGGCGAACCCCTGGATGACGAGGCCGACGCGCTCCCGGATGTAGCGAACGTCGGAGAGGGGCTCGCGGCCGTGGAGCTGCGCGCCCTTGAGTCCCACGGTGTTGACGACTTCGACCACGTGCTCGGGGCGCTCATCGCGGAACACCCCGACAGTGAGGACCTCGCCCACCGGCAGGTGGCTGACAATGTCGCGGGCGGCGCCGGGGCGCAGCTGGCGCGGGCTCCCGGGCGCGAACACGAACCCCAGCGCGTCGGCACCCATCGCCACCGCGAGGAGGGCGTCGTCCTCCGTCGTGATGCCGCACACCTTGACGAACACGAGACGAACGTACCGGACCGGTGCGGTGGGGCTGGGCCTTATCCCCGGGCCGTGACCGGCAATGCGGCGAGCGCTCGGACCGCGGCGGCCGGCTCGGGTGAACCCACCAGCGCCTCACCGACGAGCACCGCGTCGAAGCCGGCGCCCGCCATACGCCCGGCGTCGGCGGGAGCGCGAATAGCGCTCTCGGCGACCGCGATCACGTCCGGCGGCACCCGGGTCGCCAGCCGCTCCGCCACCGCCAGGTCCTCGGCGAAGGTCCCGAGGTCGCGGCAGTTCACACCCACGACCGCAGCATCCACCGCCAATGCCCGGTCCAGCTCCGCATCGTCGTGCACCTCGACGAGCGCGGCGAGGCCAACCTCGCCGGCGAAGGCGTGGAGATCAGCCAGCACGGAGTCGTCGGGGAGCGCGGCCACGATCAGCAGCAGGGCGTCGGCGCCGATGGCCCGGGCCTCGAGCACCTGGGTCTCGTCGATGGTGAAGTCCTTGCGCAGCGCCGGGAGTCGGGTCGCGGCGCGCGCCTCCCGAAGGTCCTCGACCGATCCACCGAAGAACGGGCGGTCGGTGAGCACCGACAGCGCGGCCGCCCCTCCCGACTCGTAGGCGCGCGCGGTCTCGGCCGGGTCGAGCTCAGGCGCGAGCTCGCCCTTCGACGGGGACCGCCGCTTGATCTCGGCGACCACCGCCAGCGTTCCGTCGGGCCGGCGGAGGGCGCCGGCGAAATCGCGCGGCTCGGGCGCGTCGAGCGCGGCCTGCCGGATCGCGTCGCGCGTCTCCGGTTGATGAAGCAGGGTCACTTCGTCGCGCTTGGCCGCCAGGATCTCCGCCAAGACTCCCATCCTCATTGCCTCGCTCGCTGCGGGCCGGGGTACCCGGCCCGCGGGCGCTCGCTCGGACGCCAAGTCGTACCAAGCCAAGTCACCGCTGCCGCACACACTTGCATTGGTCGCAGTGTACGGTTCCGCGCCCATGATCCAGTTTCCCGACGGCTTCCTCTGGGGTACCGCCACCGCCGCGCACCAGGTGGAAGGGGGGAACTGGAACAACGACTGGTGGATGTGGGAGCACAATCCCGAGTCGGGCTGCGCGGAGCCGTCAGGCGACGCCTGCGACCACTTCTGGCGCTACCCCAACGACATCGCGCTGCTCGCCGAGTTGGGGTTCGGCGCTTACCGCTTCTCGGTCGAGTGGTCGCGCATCGAGCCCGAGGACGGCGAGTTCTCTCGGAACACCCTCGACCACTACCGGCGCATGGTCGACTGCTGCCGCGAGCACGACCTGGTCCCCATCGTCACCTACCACCACTTCACGACGCCCCGGTGGGCGGTACAGAACGGCGGCTGGGAAGACCCGGCGACCGCCGACCGGTTCGGGCGCTTCTGCGAGCGCACGGTAGCGGCGCTGGGCGATGGCGTCGGCATCTCGTGCACGGTGAACGAGCCCAACGTCGTCGCGCTCATGGGCCACTACCTGGGCGTGTTCCCGCCGGGCAAGCGCGACGAGGCCGCCCTGAACCGATCGATCGACCAACTCGTCCGGGCCCACCGGCTCGCGACCGACGCGATCAAGGCCGGCCCGGGAAACGGCCCGGTCGGCATGACGCTCTCGATGCACGAGTGGGCGTGCGAGCCCGGCGGCGAGCAGCAGATGGCGCGGGCCCGCGACCGGCTCGAGGACGTCTGGCTCGACGCCGCCAAGGGCGACGACTACTTCGGGGTGCAGACCTACACGCGTCTGCGGTTCGGTCCCGAGGGACTCCTCGGTCCGGCCGACGGCGTGCCCGCGCTGCAGATGGGCTACGAGTTCTGGCCCCAGGCGCTCGAGACGACGATCCGCCGCGCCGTCGAGGTCACGGGCTCACCGGTGTACGTCACCGAGAACGGCATCGGCACCGCCGACGACGAGCAGCGCATCCAGTACGTGACCGAGGCGTTGCAGCGCGTCGGCCGCTGCCTCGACGACGGTCTCGACGTCCGCGGGTACTGCTACTGGTCGCTGATGGACAACTTCGAGTGGGCGCTCGGTTACCGGCCGACGTTCGGGCTCGTGGCCGTCGACCGCCAGACCCAGGAGCGGGCCCCCAAGCCCAGCGCCAAGTGGCTGGGAGAGATCGCCCGCACGAATCAGCTCGCCTAACAACCGGCTCGCCCTAACCAAGCGCGAACGTTCCCCTCACCGTCGCCGAGTCTGTGGATCGCAGACTTGTGGTGCTCTGGCACCGATATGGACGGGAGTCGTGGGACCATGGGGAGGATGGGGCAAGGAACAATCGTCGTCGTCGACGACGAGCCCAACATCGCCGACCTCGTCGACCTCTATCTCGCCCGGGAAGGCTTCCGGGTGCTCAAGGCCGCTACCGGCGAGGCCGGGCTCCAGGCCGTGCGCGACCACCGGCCCCGCCTGGTCGTGCTCGACGTGGGTCTGCCCGACGTCGACGGTCTGGAGGTGTGCAAGCGGGTGCGGGCGACGTCGCAGGTACCGGTCATCTTCCTGACCGCGCGGGACGGCGAGGTCGACCGGGTGCTCGGGCTCGAGCTCGGCGCCGACGACTACCTGACCAAGCCGTTCTCCCCCGCCGAGCTCGTCGCCCGGGTCAAGGCGGTGCTGCGCCGGACCGACGGCGGGCCCGCGCCCGAGGTGATTCAAGCCGGCCGCACGACGGTCGACGTCGGCCGGCGCGAGGTCCGGGTAGACGAGGCACCGGTCGAACTGACCACGAAGGAGTTCGACCTGCTCCGCTATCTGGCGGAGCGGCCGGGCCTGGCGCTGAGCCGCAAGCAGATCCTCGACGGCGTGTGGGGCTACGACTGGTTCGGTGACGCCCGGACGGTCGACGTCCACATCGCGCAGGTGCGCAAGAAGCTCGGGGACGCGGTCACGATCAAGACGGTGCGCGGCGTCGGGTACCGCCTCGACTCGCAGGCGGCGGAGCCCGCCCCGGGGTAGATGAGACGCCCGGGCCCGCGCTTCCGCACCCGGTTGCTCGTCGCCATCGTCGCGGTGGCGTTCGGCGTCCTCGTGGTCAGTGTGGCCGGCACCGCCGCGTTGGCGCGCCGGACCGCCACTGACGCCGCGCTCTCCGACCTGCGCGAGGACGGCCCGCCCGTCGCCGAATCGCTCGACAACCTCGGCGAGCGGTTCCGCCGAGCCGAGAACCGGGACCAGGGGAACACGCGGGCGATCCAGCTGGTCATCGAGGGCACGCTCAAGCTCTCGCGCGGGACGGTCGTCGTGATCACGTCGGACGGTCGCGTGGTCGAGGGGGTGGCCGGGCTGCTCGGTGCGCCCCCGAGCGCGGCCGAAGCGGGGTTGCTCGAGCTTCCCGAGGGCCTGAGCGCCGACGACCTCGACATCGACGCGCTCACGAGCGGGAAGGAGCAGAGTGGGCAGCGGGGTTCCATCGTGTTCCTCGCCGAGCCGCTCGCCGACGTGGGCAGCAACACGCCCGTGCTCATCCTCACCGATGACGTCGAGACCAATCCGCTCGGCCGGGCCGCGCCGTTCTTCCTCGTGGC
This sequence comes from Actinomycetota bacterium, assembly GCA_052390575.1. Lineage (GTDB taxonomy): Bacteria > Actinomycetota > Acidimicrobiia > IMCC26256 > JACDBD01 > JBPCMN01. The sequence goes on from JBQTGU010000080.1 coordinate 27,891, forward strand.
CGCCGGCATCGCGCTGGTGGTCGCGTTCGTGGTCGCGGCCTACCTCGTTCGGCGACTCACCCGTCCGCTGGCAGCAATGGAGCGGGCCGCCCAGAGCATCGCCGCCGGCAACCTCTCGGCGCGCGTGGAGCTCGACACGACCCGCAAGGTCGACGACGAGCTCGCCGGGCTCGCCCGCGCTCTCGACGGGATGGCCACCGAGCTCGAATCCGCCCGGGGCCTCGAGCGCGGGTTCCTGATGAGCGTGTCCCACGACCTGCGCACGCCGCTCACCTCGATCAAGGGGTACGCCGACGCGATCGCTGAAGGCGCGGTCGAGGACGGCGAGGGCCAGGCCCGGGCGGCGGCGGTCATCGCCTCCGAGGCGCGGCGACTGGAGCGGCTGGTGGCGGATCTTCTCGACCTGGCGCGCCTCGACGCCCACCAGTTCTCCCTGACGCCCCAGCCGGTCGACGCCCGCGACGTGGTCGGCGAGGCAGTCGAGGCGTTCCGGCCCGAAGCGGACGAGATCGGCGTCGACCTGAGCCTGGCCGCGGACGCGCCGGTGCCGGCCGACGCCGATCCCGAGCGCCTGGGTCAGATCGTGGCCAACCTGGTCGAGAACGCGCTGAAGTACGCCCGCACGCGCGTCACCGTGGGCGTCACCGCCAGCAACGGCAGCGTGCAGCTGCGAGTCGACGACGACGGCCCCGGCATCGACCCCGCCGACCTGCCCCGGGTGTTCGACCGGCTGTACACGTCACGCACGGAACCGGGCCGCAAGGTCGGGACCGGGCTCGGGCTGGCGATCGTCCGCGAGCTCGCGGCTGCGATGGGCGGGACCGCCGGGGCCGAGCGCGTCGACGGCGCCGGCACCCGCTTCGTGGTCGAGATCCCGGCGGCCCGCTAGGAGCTGGAAAGCGTGCTCGCGCGCCGGCGGCGGCCGAGCGCGAACCACACCGACGACACCGCCAGCCAGCTCGCGTTGACTACGACAGCGCGGGTGTTTCCCTTGATCGCCCAGCCCGCCACGATCGCCGCTACTCCCGCGTGGTGGGCGATCAGCCAGCGCCAGCGCCGCTCGCGCACCACCGGAAGCCAGCGGACGATCACGACGATCGACGTGGGGTACCCGAACGCGAGCAACCCGGCCGCGGCGGTGTCCACGCTTCGCTCAGCCGATCAGGGGCAGGGACGTGACCGTGGCGCTCGCCTCGCCGCCGTCCCAGCGCAGCGTGACGTCGGCGGGCGGCTCGATCTCACGACGCACGTAACCCAGCGCGACCCCGCTCGCCGCGCTCGTCACCGCACCGACGACCTTGTCACCCGCCATGATCTCCGCGTCCGGCGGAACGTCGCCCTCGACGTGGGTCAGTCGGCGCAGGTACTTGTTCACGTGGCCCCGCGTGTCGATCCGGCACACGAGCTCCTGGCCGAGGAAGCACCCCTTGCTGAACGACACCGCGTCCCGGTCGAGGAACGCCTCCTGCGGGATCGTCTTCTCGCCGAGCTCGAAGCCCATGCGGGGGATGCCGGCGTCGACCCGGAGGGCCTCGTACGTGTCCGCGTCAATGGGGGCGACGCCCGACGCGGCCAGCTCCGTCTCCGCCGCCTCGACGGCCGCGGTCGGCCCGACAATGTCGAAGCGATCGCCGTCCGGCCACGGCACGGGCACGACGACCACGTCGTCGCCATCTGCGCGCGCCGGCGGCACCCGCACCGCCAGCACGGCCAGGTCGGGCCGCAAGTCGATGTCGACCTTCACCCGGATCTTGAACCGCTCGAGCGCGGCGACGAGTTGCTCGCCGAATCCGCCCTCGCAGATGAGCCAGGCGTCGTCGCCGACCCGAGCGAGGTGGAAGTCGGCCTCGAGCTTCCCCTGGGGCGTGAGCAGCAGCGAACGCACGCTCTGCCCGTCGGCGAGTCCGTCGAGATCGGCCGACACGAGGCTCTGGAGGAACGAGAGCGCGTCGGGTCCCGCCGCGACCACCACGTCGCGCGGAGGACGGGCGGTCCAGGTTGAGTCGTTCACGAGGGTGGAGTCGTTCACGAGGCTGCCTCCGTGGAGTTCGGCACGACCGGGGCCAGGCGCCGGGCCGCGGCCGCTGCCGTCAACAACGCCCGGGCCTTGTTGTGGCATTCCAGCTCTTCGTCCGCCGGATCGGAGTCGGCCACGACGCCCGCCCCCGCCTGCACGCTCGCCCGCCCGTGGCACCACGCCATCGTGCGGATGGCGATGGCGGTGTCGAGGTTGCCGGAGAAGTCGAGGTAGCCGACCACCCCGGCGTAGGGCCCCCGCTTGGTGGGCTCGAGCTCGTCGATGATCTCCATCGCCCGCACCTTCGGCGCCCCGCTGACCGTCCCGGCGGGGAACGTCGCCCGCAGCACGTCGACCGCGTTCTTGCCGGCAGCGAGCTCCCCCGACACCTCGCTCGTGAGATGCATGACGTGCGAGTAGCGCTCGAGCGTCATGAGCTCGTCGACCTTCTCGGTGCCGAAGCGCACCACCCGCCCGACGTCGTTGCGGGCGAGGTCGACCAGCATCACGTGCTCGGCGCGCTCCTTGGGGTTCTCGCTGAGCTCCGCCGCCATCTTGCGGTCGTGCTCCTCGGTGCGGCCCCGCCAGCGCGTGCCCGCGATCGGACGGCTGATGACCCGCCCGTCGAGCACCTGCACCATCGGCTCCGGCGAGGAGCCCACCAGGGTCACATCGGCGCCGCGCACGAGGTACATGTACGGCGACGGGTTCACCTGCCGGAGCACCCGGTACACGTCGAAGGGGTCGTACTCTCCGTCGAGGTCGAACCGTTGCGCCAAGACGACCTGGAAGATGTCGCCGGCGAGGATGTGCTCGCGCGCCGCCTCGACCGCGGTGTGGAACAACGCCGGCGGCATCGTCGACGTCATCGGCGGCAGCTCGGTCAGCTCGTCGGGCGGCGGCGGGGATGGCGCGTACGGGAGTGGGCGAGCGAGCTCGTCGACCCGGGCGTCCAATCGCACGAGGGCGCGGTCGTAGGCCGCGCCGGCCTCGCTGGCACCCGCGCCGGGCTCGAGGAACACGTTCTCGATCAGGTAGAGCCGCTGACGGAAGTGGTCGAAGGCGGTCACGTGACCGGTGAGCGAGAGCACCGCGTCGGGGACGCCGAGGTCGTCGGGCGGCACGTCGGGGAGGTGCTCGATCTCCCGGACCACGTCGTAGCCGAGGTACCCGACGGCACCGCCGTGGAACGGGGGCAGCTCCGGGAGGGCGGGCGCCCGGTACCACTCCATGAGCGCCTCGAGCGCCCCCAGCGCGCCCTCGTCGACGGGGACCCCCGGCGGGACCGCCGGCCCGGTGAGCTCGACCTCGCGGCCGCGGGCCACGAGGGTGAGGGCGGGATCGCGGCCGATGAACGAGAAGCGGCCCCACCGCTCGCCGTGCTCGACCGACTCCAGCAAGAAACCCTCACCATCGCCCACGAGCTTGATGAACGCCGAGACCGGCGTCTCCAGATCGGCCAGCACCTCGCGCCACACCGGCACGACCGTGTGGTCCCGCGCCAGCGCGACGAACTCCTCGCGCGACGGGTTGCTCACGCGGGCTCGGGTCGCGCGCCCGACCCGAAGGCACGGAAGAAGCAGCTGCGCTCGCCGGTGTGGCACGCACCCCGCCCCTCCTGCTCCACCACGAGCAGCACGGTGTCGAGATCGCAGTCGTAGTACGCCTCGCGCAGCCACTGCCGGTCGCCGGACGTGTCGCCCTTGCGCCAGTGCTCGCGCCGGCTCCGGCTCCAGAACCAGGTGCGGCCCTCCGACAGCGTCCGGCGCAGCGCCTCGTCGTCCATCCACGCCAGCATGAGCACCCGGCCGGTGCCGTGCTCCTGCACGATCGCGGGCACGAGCCCATCGTCGTTGTACGCAACCGCCGCCAGCTCCTCGTCGGTGGCTGCGATCGGTGTCGCGGTCGGCATCGGCCTCAGCGTACCTCCCGACCTGTTTTCGACCGGCCCGTTTCGGGCCTGCGCGAGACTCGCCCCGTGCCCGAGCGCGCCGCGATTCCCCCGCTCGCGCCGAGGCGCCCGTACGTGCTGCGCGCCCACGGGGACGAGCGCGTCGACGACTGGTACTGGCTCCGCGACCGCGATGACCCCGAGGTACGCGGCTACCTCGAGGCCGAGAACGCGTACACCGAGGCCGAGACCGCCCACCTCGAGGATCTGCGCAAGCAGCTGTACGACGAGATCGTGAACCGGGTGCAGGAGACCGACGTCTCCGCGCCGGTACACAAGGGAGAGTTCGAGTACTTCACCCGCACCTTCGAGGACAGGCAGTACGGGGTCCACTGCCGCACTGCGAGCCGACGCGACGAGCAAACGCTGCTGGACGAGAACGAGCTCGCCGCCGGGCACGAGTTCTTCGCGCTCGGTGGGTTCGCGGTGAGCCCCGACCAGAGGCTGGTGGCGTACTCCGTGGATGTAACCGGCGCCGAGCGCTACGAGTTGCGGTTCCGCGACCTCGACACCGGCGCCGACCTCGCCGACATCGTCCCCGACGTCTACTACGGCCTCGCCTGGGCCAACGACAACCAGACCGTCTTCTACACCCGGCCCGACGACGCCATGCGGCCGTGGCAGGTGTGGCGGCACGTGCTCGGCACCCCGGCCGACGACGACGTGCTGGTGCGTCAAGAGGACGACGACCGGTTCTACGCGTCGGTCGGACGCACCCGCACCGACCGGTTCGTCGTGCTGTCGTTCGAGTCGAAGCTCACGAGCGAGGCGTGGCTCATCGACGCCGACGCGCCCGACGCCCCACCCCGGGTCGTCGAGCCGCGCGTCCAGGGCGTCGAGTACCACGTCGAGCACCACGTGTCTGGCGAGCACGGCGACCGTCTCTATGTGCTCACCAACGCCGACGGCGCCCACAACTTCGAGCTGATGATCACGCCCACCACCAGCCCGGGACGGAACGGCTGGCGGGACATGATCCCCCATCGACCGGACGTCCGTCTCGAAGGCGTCGAGGCGTTCGCCGGTCACCTCGTCGTGTCGGAACGGGCCGAGGGGCTCGAGCGCATCGTCGTGCACCGTCTCGACGACGACACAACCCACACGATCGAGATGCCCGACCCCGTGTACTCGGCCTGGGTCGGGACCAACCTCGAATTCGAGACGACGACCCTCCGTTTCGGGTACACGTCGCTGGTCGCGCCGGTCTCCTCGTACGACTACGGCATGGACGAGCGCACCACCACCCTGGTCAAGCGGCAGCCGGTGCGGGGCGGCTACGAGCCCGAGGCCTACGAGACCCACCGGGTGTGGGCGACCGCACCCGACGGCACCCGGGTGCCCGTGTCGCTCGTCCACCGGCGCGGCCTCCGCCGCGACGGAAGCGCCCCGCTCCTCCTGTACGGCTACGGGTCGTACGAGGCGTCGATGGACCCCGCCTTCTCGTCGGTCCGGTTGAGCCTGCTCGAGCGCGGCTTCGTGTGGGCGGTCGCCCACGTGCGCGGGGGTGGGGAGCTCGGGCGGGACTGGTACGACCAGGGCAAGCTCGCCAACAAGACCAACACGTTCACCGACTTCATCGCCTCCGCCGAGCACCTGATCGCCGAGGGCTACACGTCACCCGACCGGCTCGTCGCCCGGGGCGGGAGCGCCGGTGGCCTGCTCATGGGCGCGGTCGTGAACGCCCGGCCCGACCTCTTCCGCGCGGTGGTGGCGGAGGTGCCGTTCGTCGACTGCCTCACCACGATCCTCGACGAGACCCTGCCGCTGACGATCACCGAGTGGGAGGAGTGGGGCAACCCGGTGGCGAACGCCGACATCTACCGGCTGATGAAGTCGTATTCGCCCTACGACAACGTCGAGGCCAAGGAGTACCCGGCGCTGCTCGTCACCGGCGGGCTCAATGACCCCCGGGTGCAGTACTGGGAGCCGGCGAAGTGGGTGGCGAAGCTGCGGGCGAGGAAGACCGACGACCACCCGCTGGTGCTGAAGATGGAGATGGGCGCCGGTCACCGGGGACCGTCGGGTCGCTACGACGCCTGGCGCGACGAGGCGTTCGTGCTCGCGTTCGTGCTCGACCAGGTGGGGCTGGCGGGGTAGCGGCCGCGTCAGCCCGGAAGAGGGAGGACGGCCGCGAGCTGGCGCGACTGCGCGATCAGCGTCCCGTCGGCCGCCCACACCTCGCCGTCCTCCTCGAGGAACCCCTCCGCGACGACACCGGTGCGGAACACCGCCAGGACGAAGTCGTCGGGCCGGGCGCCGGGGACCGGCAACGCCGAGCGGAAGTGGATGGTGAGGTCGACGGTCGGCACGATGATGGGTTCGTCGAGCCGGCTGAACACGGCCGGGATGGCGGCATCGGTGATGGCGGCAGCGACGACCGCGTCGACGGGGTGGCCCTCGGGGAGCCGGATCCAGGTCGCGGTGATCGCCTCGTCGGTGGGCTCGCCCCCGCGCATGCGGGGCGCGCCGATGGCGAAGCGACTGTCCCAGCGGCGGGCGATCGGCGGCACGTCGGGCGGGAGCGGCGGCGACTCGATCGCGTCGGGCGGCGGGACCTCGGGCATGGTGAGGTCGCAGAACGCCGGTCCCGGGCGCGGCTTCGAGAACGCGCCCAGGGCCAGTCCGATCAGCCGCCCGTCCTGCTCGAGGCGGGCCGAGCACGAGGTCAGCGACCGCCCGGCGCGCTCGAGTGTGGTGGCGATCTGGAGCGAGCCCTCCGCCGGCGGTTCGGTGTAGTGCACGGTGAGTGATCGTGGCGCGCGCTCGACGTCGTCCACCGCCGCCGTCAATGCCCGCAGCACGATGGCGGCGAGATAGCCGCCATTCGGTCCACGGTGCACCCACCACGAGCGGTCGAGCGCGGTCTCGTACCGGCCGTCGCCCATCGGCGTCGTCGCGGTCTCGCGGTCGAAGTCGAACTGGCTGGTCACGGCAGGCGGGACTCTACGCTTCGCCCGTGCCCCAGCCCGTTTCGTTGACCACCGCCGACGGGCTCACGCTCGAGGCTGAGCTCGCGCCTGCCACCGGTCCGCCGCGGGGCGGCGTCGCGCTCTGCCACCCGCACCCGCAGTACGGCGGATCGATGCGCTCGATCGTCATCAGCGCGTTGTTCGAGGCCCTCCCGCCGGCCGGGCTCACCTGTCTGCGATTCAACTTCCGGGGCGTCGAGGGCAGCGAGGGCGCCTACGACGACGGCAACCTCGAACGGGTGGACGCCGAGGCCGCGGTCGCCGCGCTCGCCGACCGGCTCGGGCAGCCGCAGCTCCCGATCCTGCTGGCAGGCTGGTCGTTCGGCGCCGACATGGCGCTCTCGGTGCGGGCCGAGCGGGTCGGCGCCTGGCTCGCGATCGCTCCGCCGCTGCGGTACGTCCACGATGTCGACGGCCTCGCCGCCGATCCCCGCCCCAAGCTCCTCGCCCTCGCCCAGCACGACGAGGTGCGCGACCCCGCCGAGGTCGCGGCCATCGCCGAGGGCTGGGCCAATACCGACGTGCACGTGGTCGGGGGCGCGTCCCACTTCTTCATGGGCCGCACCGACCGCCTCGTGGAGCTCGCCCGCGACTACCTCGACCGCCTGGCGGTGTGATCGAGGTCACATCGGGTGCCAAACTCTCACCGGGGGATGAGCCGGTCATGAGCGAGCAGCAGAAGCTCTTCGCGTACCAGCCCGCGCTCGACGGGCTCCGGGCCGTCGCGGTCGCGTCGGTGATCGCCTACCACCTCGGCGAGGGCTGGGCCCAGGGGGGGTTCCTCGGCGTCGACGCGTTCTTCGTGCTGTCGGGGTACCTGATCACGTCGCTGCTGCTGGTGGAGTGGGCCGCCAACGGCAAGATCGACTTCGCCGCCTTCTGGGCCCGACGGGCCCGCCGGCTCCTGCCCGCCCTCTTGCTCGTCCTGGTGGCGGTGGCGATCTACGCCGCGATCGAGGTGCCGGCCGACGAGCTCTCGGACCTCCGCGGCGACGGGCTGGCGACGCTGTTCTACGGCGCCAACTGGCGGCTCGTCTTCTCGGGCGAGTCGTACTTCGACCTGTTCTCGAACCCGTCGCCGTTCCGTCACGCGTGGTCGCTGGCGATCGAAGAGCAGTTCTACATCGTGTGGCCGCTCGTGACCTTCGCCTGTCTCCGAATCGCGCGCGGCCGGACGTGGGCACTGGCGGGCGTGTGCGTCGGCGGGACCGCCCTGTCGATGCTCGCCATGGCCGCGCTGTACGAGCCCGGCGGCGACCCGTCCCGGGCCTACTACGGCACCGACGCCCGCGCCCACGCGCTGCTCATCGGAGTCGCGCTGGCGGTGATCCTGTCCCGGTGGTCGCCGCGCCAGGAACGAGTTCGGCTCACGACCCGGGTGCTCGCGACCGCGGGTGCTGCGTACATGCTGTTCGCGTTCACGCGCATCCAGGACACCGACGCCTGGATGTACCGCGGCGGGTACGCGGTCTTCCATGTTGCGGTGGCGGTCATGATCCTCGCGGTCGTGCAACCGGGTAGCTGGCCGCTGCGATCACTGCTCTCGGTGCCGCCGGTGGTCTGGATCGGGAAGATCTCCTACGGCCTCTACCTCTGGCACTGGCCCGTCATCGTGGTCATGACGCCGAACCGGACCGATCTGCACGGCGGCGTGCTGACGCTCACGCGCGTCGCGGTGACCGTGGCCATCTCGACCGTGTCCTTCTACCTGGTCGAGCAGCCCATCCGGCGGGGCGCGCTGTCCCGGCTTCCCAAACGACTCGTGTTCGCGACCGCGCCGACGGGTTTCGCGGTGGCCGGCCTCGCCATCGTGGCCGCCACCGCGGGCGCGAAGCCTCCGCCCGACTTCCTGCAAGCCGACCCGGGCAAGGTCATCAGCAGCGCCGACGAGCAGCCCGCCCTCCCGTCGACGACCGTTCCGGCGGTAACCGGTTCGGGCGCGCTCGACGCCGCCGCGGGACCGCAACGGGTGCTCCTGGTCGGCGACTCGATCGCGTACAGCCTCTACGACTCGGTCAAGAGCGCCGCCTACGCCCAGGGCGTGCCCGTCTACCAGGTGGTCGTGTCGGGCTGCGGGATCGCCGGCGGGCTGGCCACCGACGCCGACGGCGTGCCCTACCCCTGGTCGCAAGCGTGCATCGAGGCGGTGCCGTACGAACAGGGACGGGTGATCGAAAAGCTCCAGCCCGATCTCGTCGTGTGGTTGAGCGTGTGGGAGACCTCCGACCGGATCGTCGACGGCGAGCTCGTGCGTTTCGGTACCAAGACCGGCGACAAGGTGGCACTCGACGAAATCGATGCCGCCGCCGAGCGGCTCACCGCCGGCGGCGCCCAGCTCGCGCTGGTCACGCTGCCGCTCCCGGCGGAGGAGGCGGAGATCCCGCCCGAGATCGACTACGGCCCCAGCATCCGCCGCCTGAACAAGCTGTTGCGCCAGTACGCGGCCGACCATCCCGACACCACCCGGGTCGTCGACCTGGGCGAGATCGTGTGCCCCGACGGCCCGCCGTGCCCGGCCGAGATCGCGGGGGTGCGGCTGCGCCCCCGCGACGGCGTGCATTACGAAGGTGACGGCGCCACGTACGTCGCGCAGCAACTGGTTCCCCGCCTGCTGGCGGCCCCGTCCGCGACTCCGTGAGCCGGGTCGCGCTGGTCACCCTCCTCGCCGGCCTCCTCCTGACACCCGCCGGCGGGGGCGACAGCGAGCCCGCGGCCCCGAAGCCGCTGGGTGAGCCGTTCCCGCGTCCCCAGAAGATCCTGTTCGTGGGTGACTCGGTTGCCGACACCCTCGACGAGCCGTTGGCGGCGGTGGCGGCGGGGGGCGGCAGGGCCGTCGCGGGGGCGGGGGGCGCCGGCTGCGGAAACACCGGCGGCATCCCCGCCGACGACGCCGGGGTGCCGTTCCCGCACGCGCCCGTGTGCCAGCAGGGGATCCCCGAGACCCAGCAACGGGTGGTCGCCCAGGAGCAGCCCGACCTCGTCGTCTGGCTCAGCGTGTGGGAGATCTCGAACCGGATCGTCAACGGCCAGGTCGAGAAGGTCGGGAGCATCGAGGCCAACGAGCTCCTGCTGGCAGACATCGCTGCCGCGGTGGCCCGCTTGACCGCGGGCGGCGCCCGCCTCGTGTTCGTGGCGCCGGCCCCGCCGGCGGCGGAATCGGGCGAGCCCTACGACCCCGCGCAGGCGGCGGCGCTCCAACGCCTCGCGGTGCTGCTGCGGGAGTACGCCCGGGCCCACGCTGACGCCGTGACCGTCGTGGAGTTGAGCGAGATCGTGTGCCCGTCCGGGCCACCCTGTCCCGCCGACATCGCTGGCTTCCGGCCCCGCGCCACCGACGGGAACCACTTCGAGGGGCCGGGCGCGGTCTGGGTGGCCGAGCAGCTGTTCCCGAAGTTCCTCGGCGCGGCCGCGATGACGGACGCGCCCGAAGCGTCTGCGAACGCCGGCGTCGCGCCGGCGGGTTAGGCCCGGGTGCTCAGCGGGACGAAGCCTTTGCGGTCGAGGAAGGCGGTCTTGCGTTCGACGACGGAGCGCCACTGGGCGAGGTCACGTTCGTAGCGGGCCCGGTCGCCTTCCTCGTAGGAATGCTCGAGCTCGTCGAACGCCGCCTCCTCCGCGTCCAGGAGCTCGCGGTACCTCCGGAGGAATCCCTCGTCGACCACCTCACTCTGACCCGACCCGTCACCCATGAGACCTCCTGTCAGGCGGCGCCGGCCGTCGGCGCCCGTCGTGCCTGCGACCGTACCCCGGCCCCGCCCCCGGGTCATTCGACCGCCGCCAGCGCCTCCTCGACCGTGAACCGGGCCTCGTAGATCGCCCGCCCCACGATCACCCCGGCGAGCGCCCGCCCGCCCGCCCGCAGGTCGCGCAGGGTCTCGACGTCGGCCAGGGTCCCCACGCCACCGCTGGCCACGACGGGCACCTCGGTCGCTTCGAGCACGGCCCCGAGCTGCTGCACGTCGGGCCCCTCGAGCGTCCCGTCCCGACCGATCTCGGTCACGACCACGGCGGCAACGCCCGAGTCGGCGAACCGCCCCGCCAGCTCGACGAGGTCGGCGCCCCCGGACTCGGCCCAACCCCGCACCGCCACGTCGCGGCCGCGGGCGTCGAGCCCGACCGCGATCTTGCCCGGGTGCATGACGCACAGGTCGGCTACGAGATCGGGCTGCTCGACCGCGGCGGTGCCGACGACGACCCGGGCCGCGCCCGAGACGAGAAGATCGCCGGCCGCCTCGGCGGTGCGCACGCCCCCGCCCGCCTGGACCTTGCACGACACCGCCGCGCACACCGCCTCGATCACGCCCAGGTTGGCGGCGACACCGGTGCGCGCAGCGTCGAGATCGACCACATGGATCCACCGTGTCCCCGCGTCGGCGAACCGCCGCGCCACTGCGACGGGGTCGTCGTCGTAGACGGTCTCGGCGGAAAAGTCACCGCGCTGCAGACGCACGCACTTGCCGCCCCGCAGGTCGATCGCGGGATAGACGTCGAAGGTCAGATCGAGCCCTTGGTCGATGGGATCCCGGTCCCCTCGATCTTCACCGCGTCGCGGAGAGAACGGGCGACACCCTTGAACGACGCCTCGATGACGTGGTGGCCGTTGCGGCCCGACAGCGACCGCAGGTGCAGCGTCACGCCGGCGGCGATCGTGAACGCGCGCCAGAACTCCTCGGTGAGCTGGGGGTCGAACGTGCCGATCCACTCCGACACCGGGTCGACCTCGTAGACGAGGAACGGCCGCCCCGAGAGGTCGAGCGCCACCTGCACGAGCGCCTCGTCCAGCGGGACCATCGCCGACGCGAACCGGCGCACCCCGGCCTTGTCGCCGAGCGCCTCCGTCAGCGCGGTGCCCAACACGATGCCGACATCCTCGATGGTGTGGTGGAGGTCGATCTCGAGGTCGCCCTGCGCTTCGATCTTCAGGTCGAAGCCGCCGTGCTTGCCCAGCTGCTCGAGCATGTGATCGAAGAACGGAATGCCGGTGGACGCGCTCGCCTGACCCGCCCCGTCGATGTCGAGCACGAGATCGACGGTGGTCTCCTTGGTCTCGCGGTGCTGGTGCGATCGCCGGGCCGGCCCATCGACTGGCACTACGCCGCCACCTCCTGGAGCGCGCCGCGCAGGGCGGCGACGAACGCGTCGTTCTCGTCGGGAGTGCCGACGGTGACACGCAGGCACCCCTCGAGTCGAGGCCGGCTGGAGAAGTCGCGGACGAGGACGCCCCGGGCGACCAGGCGCTCCCACAGTCCGTGGGCATCGCCGGCCACCCGCACGAGCAGGAAGTTGGCCCCCGACGGGTACACGGTGAGCGACTCGAACGGCGCCAGCGCCTCCATGAGCCGGCCGCGCTCCCGCACCAGCAGCTCGACCCGCGCCTCCATCTCGCCCCCGAACCGCAGGGCCAGCATGCCGGCGAGCTGCGTCGGCACCGCCAGGTGGTACGGCAGCACCACCTTCTCCAGCTCCTCGACGACCGAGGGAGGTGCGACGCAGAACCCCAGGCGCAGCGCGGCCATCGACCACACCTTCGAGTAGGTGCGCGCGACCACGAGACGGCCGTCGTCGCGAACGAGAGCCATGGCGCTGTCATCGGCGAACTCGCCGTAGGCCTCGTCGACCACCACCAGGCCGTCGGTCACGTCGAGGAGGGCCTCGATGGTCGCGACCGGTTCGGCCGTCCCGGTCGGATTGTTGGGGCTGCACGCCAACACCACCGAGGGGTGCGTGTCCTGGACGAGTTGCGCCGCTGCGCCCGGGTCGATCGCGAAGTCCTCGCGCCGCTCCCCCACCACGACCTCGGTGCCGGTGATGCGGGCGATGTGCGAGTGCAGCGGATACGTCGGCTCGAACACCGCCGCCCGCCGCCCCGCGCCCCCGTACGTCAACAGCAGCGTCTGCAGCACCTCGTTGGAGCCGTTGGCACAGAACAATCGCTCCACCGGCTGGCCGAGGTGGGCGCCGAGCGCCGTGCGCAGGTCGCGGGCGGCGCGGTCGGGGTAGCGGTTGAGGGGGACACGACCGAGGGCGTCGAGCCAGGCGGAGACGAACCCGGGCGGCGGCGGGTACGGGCTTTCGTTGGTGTTGAGGCGGACGGCCACGTCGAGCTGGGGCGAGTGGTACCCGGCGAGCTCGCGCAGGCCGTCACGGGGTTGCACGGGCGCGTCGCCGCTCACGGACTGGCCTCCCTCATTGGGCCGCTCGCTCGGGACCGGGCCTTCCTCGAAGAGATTGGCCGGCCCCGCCCTCCGGGACGCTCGCAACCTCACGCAGAGCCACCGAGCGGCCGTGGGCGTCGAGGCCCTCGATGTCGGCGAAGGCGCGCATGTGCGGCGCCACCTTCGTGAACGCAGCCTCGTCGAGGGTGACCACGTGGACGTGCTTCTGGAAGTCGGCGACCCGGAGCGCGCTGGCGAACCGGGCGGTGCGGGCGGTCGGAAGCACGTGGTTCACCCCCGCGACGTAGTCGCCCACGACCGCGGGCGCCCACGGACCGCAGAACACCGCCCCGGCGTTGCGCACCAGTGGGACCAGCGACTCGGAATCCTCGGTCACCAGCTCGAGGTGCTCGGGCGCGATCGTGTTCGCCACCGCCATCGCCGCCTCGGGCCCGTCGACGAGTACGGCCCGGCCCCCGCTCGCCAGCGTCGCGTCGATCTCCTCTCGCCGCTGGGCGTGCTCGAGCAGCTCGTCGATGGCGGTCTCGACCGCCGCGATCAGAGACTCGCTCCAGGTGACCAGGACGGCCGCGCCGTCGGGACCGTGCTCCGACTGGGCGAGCAGATCGGCGGCGACGAAGTCGGCGCGCGCCGAGTCGTCGGCCACCACGACCAGCTCGGACGGGCCCGCCAGCGACTCGATGCCGACGACCCCGGCCACCTCCCGCTTCGCCTCCGCCACGTAGATGTTCCCCGGCCCGACGATGACGTCGACGGGCCGGATGCTCTCGGTGCCGTAGGCCATGGCGGCAATCGCCTGGGCGCCGCCGACGCGGTACACCTCGTCCACGCCCACCAGCGCCGCCGCCGCCAGGGTGGGCCGCGCCACCCTTCCGTCGCGGTCGGGGGGGACGCATAGCGCGATCTCGCGCACGCCGGCCACGAGGGCCGGGATCGCGGTCATCAACACCGTCGACGGGTACGCAGCCCGTCCGCCGGGGACGTACAGCCCCGCCCGGTCGACCGGCAGGACAACCTCCCGCACGTTCATGCCGTCCTGATCGAGCTCGACCTCGTGCTCGAGCTGGGCCTCGTGGTAGGCGGTGATCCGGTCGCGGGCGTAGTCGAGCGCGGCCCGGAACGCGGCCGTCGCGCCGTCGAGCGCCTCGTCCAGCTCGTCCTTGGGTATCCGCAGATCGCCGAGCACGGTCTCGTCGAAGCGGACGGTCAGGCGCCGCACCGCGGCGTCGCCCTGCTCGCGCACGGAAGCCACGATCTCGCGCACGAGCGCGGCGGTTCCCTCCCCGGCCGGGGCCGGCACGGCGAGAACGTCGGCCAGATCACCGTCGAAGGCGCGCAGATCGAGGCGCGTGAGCACGCTCATGAGCGCCTTCATGGTAATGGTCGCTCTCCATCCGACCCCCGAATTGCCCGCGTCTGGGCCCGGCGTCAGGCTTCGCGGCATGTCGTCGTCGGACCAGGCCGAGCTCTCGACGCTACGTTCGCAGCTCGAGGAGCTGACCGAGCGCGTCGTCGCGGTCGCGTCCCGCTACCGCGACACGCCTGACTCCGCGGTTGCGGGAGACCTCTACGCCGCCGAGCGGTCGTTGTTCGGCGCCCGGCGAGCACTCGACCGCGCCATCAGGGCACTCGAGGACGGCTGAGTCGAGCTGCCCGGCGCAGGTATCCTGCGCCGCAGCTCGACGGGGCCCGAGCGGCCCGGCGCCGAAGGCGCCGAGAGCGGGAAAGGCTGAGCGTCAGCCGGGCCGAGCCGTCCGGCGGCGGGCGACGGGGGTCTCGACCTTGAAGGCCGAGGGGCAGATGTCGGCGAGAACGCACTCGTCGCAACGGGGGCGACGGGCGGTGCACACCGCCCGTCCGTGGAGGATGAGACGGAGCGACAGCCGCCCCCGCTCCTCCGGTGGAACGATCCGGTTGAGATCGTGCTCGGCCTTGACCGGGTCGGTCTGGTCGGTGAGCTTGAGGCGACGGGCCAGCCGACCGACGTGGGTGTCGACGGGGAGGCCGGGCAGGCCGAACCCGACCGACCGGACCACGTTGGCGGTCTTGCGGCCGACCCCGGGCAGGGTCACGAGATCTTCGAGGTCACGGGGCACCTCGCCGCCGAAGCACTCCTCGAGCGCACGCGCCATGCCGATCAAGCTGCGCGTCTTCGATCGGAAGAAGCCCGAGGAGTGGATCAGGGCCTCCAGCTCCTCGGGATCGGCGTGGGCCAGATCGGCGGGCGTCGGGTAGCGGGCGAATACCGCCGGGGTGACCTTGTTGACCGTCTCGTCGGTGCTCTGCGCCGAGAGAATGGTGGCCACGAGGAGCTGGAACGGGTTGTCGTGCACGAGCGCGCACAGCTCGCGCGCGTCGCCGGGATACTCCTCGGCGAGACGGCGCACGACCTCCTCGGCGCGCTGCTTCGCCCCTCGGGGTCTCGCCATCACACAGCTCCCTCGCTCGGCGCCGGGCCATCCTGGAAAGGACTGGCCGGCGCCGCCCCTGCGGGGACGCTCGTCCGCACAAACTCGGAATGTACCGTGACCTCCGTGACGACCCTGCGGCTGCTCCAACCGGTCGCGCCGGCCGACGCGGTCGCGATCGGGCGTCTGCACGACGCGGCCGAAGCCGCCGACGGCCACCCGTCGCTCAACGAGGCGGTGTGGCGCGACCTCGACGCCGGTGGGCACCCGGGGTCGGCCGGTGTCCTCGCCACCGACGGGGAGCACGCGGTCGGCTACGCCCACGTCGCCCGCAGCGACAGCTTCTCGCCGCCCCACTGGGAGGTCGGGCTGGTCGTGCACCCCGACCGCCGCGGCACCGGGCTCGAAGCCGAATTGCTCGAGGCCGCGGTGCAACACATCGCGGCCGAGGGCGGTGGGCCGGTCGTGCTGTGGGTGCCCGGCGCCGACGAGAACGACGACGAGGCGGTCACCGCCGCCGGCTTCGCGCCGCAACGCGAGCTGCTTCAGATGCGGGTGGCGCTCCCCCTGTTGGAGGAGCCGCGCTGGCCGCCCGGCACCCATGTCCGGACGTTCGTTCCCGGGGAGGACGACGACGCCTGGCTCGAGGTGAACAACCGGGCATTCGCCAACCACCCCGAGCAGGGCGGATGGGTGCGGGCGACCCTGCAGCGGCGGCTGGCCGAGCCCTGGTTCGACCCCGCCGGCTTCCTCCTCGCGTTCGACGACCGCGGGCTCGCCGGCTTCTGCTGGACGAAGGTCCACCCGCCCGCCCCCGGTGATCCCGAGCTGCAGGGGGAGATCTTCGTGATCGGCGTCGACCCCTCGCGCCACGGCACCGGGCTGGGGCGAGCGCTGACGGTGGCCGGGCTCGCCTCGCTGGCCGAACGGGGCGTGCGCACGGGCATGCTCTACGTCGACGGCGCCAATGAGTCCGCGCTGCGGCTCTACCGTTCCCTGGGCTTCGAGACCTATCGCCGCGATCGTGCCTACGCCCGCGAGGTGGCGCCGTCGGCCACAATGGGCCGGTGAACGAGCGCCGTTTCCTCAACCAGGCCCAGCCGCAGACGCTGGTCATCGCCACCCTCCTGCTCTACGTCAACGCCTTCTTCGACCTCATCAGCTTCTTCCCCCTCCTCATGCTCTTCGGGATCGGCCTGGCCGCCGGCGGGTACGGGATCGCGAACGAACGGAAGTGGGGCTACGGCCTCGCCGTCGCGATCGCGATCATCCGGGTCGCGCTGCTGCTGGCGATATACGGGCTCGATGTGCTCGAGTTCCCGATCATCCTCACCTTGATGTTCGACGGCGCGCTCGTCGCGCTCCTGATTCACCCCGAGAGCCGCGACTACCAGCGCATCTGGTTCAAATGACGTCCGTTCGTCGCCTGCTCGTGGCGGTGGCCGCGTCGGTCGCACTGCTGATCGCGGGAGCGCCGGCGGCATCGGCGAAGCCCAAGCCGGATCCGTCCGCCGGCTGCGACCAGGAGCCGCGTGCCCCCGGTGTGACGACCGAGACGCTCACCACCGCCGACGGCGCCCGCGAGTACCGACTGGCGATTCCCGCGGACTACACCGGCAAGAAGCCGTTGCCGCTCGTCCTCAACTTCCACGGCCTGGGGTCGAACGCCGACCAGCAGGCGGTGTACAGCGAGCTCGAGGAGCAGGGGCCGGCGCGGAACTACATCGTGATCACGCCCCAGGGCCAGACACTGGCGGGCTTCCGCCTCTGGAACGTCCTGCCCGAGCTCGCCGCACCCGACGACGTGGGCTTCACCGGCGCCATCATCGACACCGCCGCGGCGACGCTGTGCATCGACACCCGCCGGGTGTACGCGACCGGGATGTCGAATGGTGGGGGCATGTCGGCCTACCTGGGCTGCAACCTCGCGGAGCGGCTGGCCGCGATCGCCCCCGTCGCCGGCGTGAACCTCGAGTTCGGCCCCTGCACGAGTGAGGAGCGCGTCCCCGTGATCGCCTTCCACGGCCAGCAGGACGCGATCGTCCCGTACTTCGGCGGTCCGCTGGGCATCCTGCTGCTCCAGGACCGGCCGCTGCCGGCGGTCGAGATTGCGGTGGCGGAATGGGCCGAGCGCGACGGCTGCAAGCCGGCGCCCAAGACCAAGTCCGTGAGCGAGCATGTCCAGCTGTTCGACTACTCGGGCTGCGACGGGAAGACCGACGTGCAGCTCTACTCGGTCAGCGACGGCGGGCACACCTGGCCCGGGAGCATCCCGGTCGGACCGCTGGGTGAAACGACCACCGAGATCGACGCCACCGACCTGCTCCTCGACTTCTTCGACAAGCACGCTCGCCGCGACTAGTCAGCGGAACTCGGGCATCACCTGCTCGGCGAACAGCCGCAGGGTGGTGTCGTCGGGGTAGTCGGAGCACCACGGCACGAAGTAGGTGCAGCCGAGGTCGACGTACGCCCGGACCTTCTCGCACACCTGCTCGGGCGTGCCGACGAGGTTGCCCGCGACCCACGAGTCGTAGGGCTCGTTCCACAGCGATCCGGCCGTGCCCGCGTCGACCAGCGCCCGGATGTCGTCCTCCTTCTCGCGGACCAGCACCTCGCCGCTGATGGTCTTGCGGATCTCGTCCTCGTCGCGGCCGACGTCCTTGCAATGGCGCTGGAGCACCTCACGCTTGTGTGCCCACTCGTGGGGCTTGCCGCCGAAGTTTGCGCAGTCCGCATGGCGGGCCACCACCCGCAGCGTGAGCTGCTCGCCTCCCCCACCGATCCACACCGGCGGGTGGGGCTGTTGGACGGGCTTGGGGTCGCACTGCGCGCCCTTGACGCTGAAGTACTTCCCTTCGTACTGCGCGTCGGACTGGGTCCACATCGCCTTCACGACCTCGACCGCGTCCCGCAGCTTCCCGATCCGGACCTTGTTCTCCTCGAACGGCCAGCCGTAGGCCTCGTACTCGTGCCAGTACCAGCCCGCGCCGACGCCCCAGTCGAGCCGTCCTCCGGAGATCACGTCGATGCTGGAGGTGATCTTGGCCGTGAGCGCGGGGTTGCGGTACGAGGTGCAGCTGACCATCTGGCCCAGCCGGATCCGGCTGGTCGCCTCGGCAAGCGCGGCCATGGTCGTCCAGCACTCGAAGACCGCCTCGTGCGACGGCTCGGGGATGTTGTGGAAGTGGTCGTAGACCCAGACCGAGTCGAAGCCCAGCTCTTCGGCTCGCAGCGCGATCTCGCGACACTTCGCCCATTGCGCCTCGGCGCCCTTGATGGACCGGAGCTCCGTCTTCCACCCCTGCGGTGCGAACACGCCGAACCCGATGTCAGCCATGCCTCTCCTCACCTCGCCGGGCGTTCCGCGGAACGTAGCCTGACGGCATGGCCCCGGGCGAAGACGTCGCGGCAGGCTTCACCCGCCGCGTGCAACTCTGGATCCTCTTCGCCTCCAACGCGACGTCGTGGCTCATCGGCATCCCGATCGTGTTCCTCGTGCCAATCGAGGCCGAGGGGAGTGAGCTGGCGATCGCGCTCGCGTTCGCGGCCACGAGCGTGGTCGGGACCATCGTCGTACTCCTGGTCCCGGTCGTGTCGGAGCGCGCCCGCCTGCGGGTCGACTCCGCCGGATCGCTCATCCGCTCGTACTTCGTCCGGTACGTGCTCCGGGTCGGGTTCGTCGACTTGCCGGTCTGCGTCGGCGTGTCCGGATGGGCCCTCACCGGGGAGCCGTTCGTGTACGTGATCGGCATCCCGTTCACGCTGCTGGCGGCGGCACGCGCCGCGCCCACATCCAACCGGATCGCGATCGACCAGCAGGAGGTCACCGACAAGGGCAGCTCGCTGTCGCTGGCCGACCTTCTCGATCAACCACCACGGGCGGCCTTGTAGATGTCGGACCCCGGAGCGCTTGTCGCCGACATCGAGGCGCGGCTGCGGCCGCTCGAGGTCGCGCTCGCAGAGGCGTGGTGGGAGACGAGCACCCGCGTCTCGGAGGAAGCGAAGGGGCGGCGCGAGCGCATCGAGCTCGAGCGGCGCGCATTGCTCGCCGATCCCGACGCGTTCGCCGCGATCCGGGAGGCGCGCGGCACCGACGACGACCCCCTCGTCCGCCGCCAGCTCGACGTGCTCCACGACGCCTTCGCGCCCCATCAGGTGCCCGAGGACCTCCGGCGGCGGCTGGTCGAGCTCGAGGTGGACGTCGAGGCGACGTTCAACTCGCACCGCGGGAAGATCGAGGGCGAGCGGGTCGACGACAACCACATCCTCGAGATCCTGCGCTCGAGCGACGACACCGGTGAGCGCGAGGCGGCGTGGCAGGCGTCCAAGCAGGTGGGCGCGCAAGTAGCCGACCAAGTCCGGGAACTGGCGAGGCTTCGCAACGAGGCCGCCCACGGGCTCGGCTACCGCGACCACTTCGCGCTCGCCCTCGCCACCGGTGAGCTCGACGAGGGCCGGCTGTTTGCCACCCTCGACGCAGTCGACCGGGCCACGGCCGCCCCGTTCACCGAGTGGAAGACCCGCCTCGACGAGTCGCTGGCCGCCCGCTTCGGCTGCGATGTGCACGACCTCCGGCCCTGGCACTACGACGACCCCTTCTTCCAGGACCCGCCGGTGGCGGGCGCGGTCGACCTCGACCCCCTGTTCGAGGGGGCCGACATCGAGCGGCTCACCCTGCGCACGTACGACGGGCTCGGCCTCGACCTGCGGCCGGTGCTGGAGCAGAGCGACCTCTTCGCACGCGAGGGCAAGAGCCAGCACGCCTTCTGCATCGACATCGACCGCGAGGGCGACGTCCGCGTGCTCTGCAACGTCGAGCCCAACGAGCGGTGGATGGACACGATGCTCCACGAGTTCGGGCACGCCACCTACGACCGCGAGGTCGACCGGGGACTCCCCTGGCTCCTGCGGGCCGCCGCCCACGCCCTGACGACCGAGGGTGTCGCGATGCTGTTCGGCCGACTCCCCCGCGACCCCACCTGGCTGCGCACGATCGCCGGCGTCGACGCTGCCCGCGTCGACGAGCTCGCGCCCCGGCTGGCGGAGTCGCGGCGGGCGAACCTCCTGGTGTTCGCCCGCTGGGTGCTGGTGATGACCAACTTCGAGCGCGGCCTCTACGCCGATCCTGCCGCTGACCACGAGTCGCGCTGGTGGGCCCTCGTCGAACGCTTCCAGCTGCTGCACCGGCCCGAGGCGGGATCGGCGGACGCGGCGTGGGCGTCGAAGATCCACCTGACGGTCGCGCCCGTCTACTACCAGAACTACCTCTACGGGGAGCTGGTGGCCTCGCAGCTCGGCGACGCGGTCGCGGCGCGCGCCGCCGGGCTCGTCGATCGCGCCGACGCCGGGCGACTGCTGGTCGGAGAGTTCTTCGCGCCGGGCGCGTCGCTGCGCTGGGACCAGCTGGTCGAGCGGGCCACCGGCGAACCGCTCGGCGCCGGCGCGTTTGCCCGGCATCTCGCCGCCTGACGGCGTAGATTCCCGGCCACATGGACCTCGGGCTCCGGGGGCGCGCGGTGGCCGTTGCCGGCGGCTCGCGCGGGATGGGCCGGGCGACCGCCGAGCTTCTCGCCGCCGAGGGTTGCCGGGTCGCGGTGCTGGCCCGTACCGACCCCGACCTGCGGGAGGCCGAGACCGAGCTCGCCGCCGCCGGCGCGACCGACGCCGTCGGGCTCCAGTGCGACCTGGTCGACACCGGCGAGGTCGAGGCCGTGTTCAGCTTCCTCGACGAGCGCTGGGGCGAGCTCAATGCGCTCGTCAACGCGGCCGGACCGACCCGCATCGGTGCGCTCGACGATCTCAGCGACAACGACTGGATGGAGTACTTCGACCTGGGTGTGCTCACGATGGTGCGCACGGTTCGGGCCGCGCTCCCGCTGCTGCGCAAGGCGTCGTTCGCCCGGGTCGTGAACCTCGCGGCCACGTCGATCCGCCATCAGGCGCCCGGGCTCATCGGGTACACCGCGTCCAAGGCGGCGCTGGCGAGCGCGTCGAAGAACCTGGCCCGGGCGCTCGCGCCCGACGGCATCGTGGTGAACACGGTGTGCCCAGGCACGGTGATGTCGCCCGCGCTCGAGGCCTACCTGGAAGGCGCCGACCGCGCCGGGCTCCCCGACGGCCCGCTCGAGGCCGCCTACGCCGCCGTAGCCCGCGACTTCGGGGCGCCCAACGACCTGGGCCGCGTGGGGCTCCCCGAGGAGGTGGCCGCCATGACCGTGTTCCTCTGCTCGGAGCCGGCCGGGTTCGTGGTCGGCGCGACCATCCCCGTCGACGGCGGCACCGACTTCTGACCCGAATACGCTGACGGCGTGTGCGACACGCTGTGCGCGTTCGGCGCCGGCCGGACGCTGTTCGGGAAGAACTCCGACCGGCCGGTGGCGGAGGCGCAGGTCGCGGAGGCGCATCCGGCACGTCCCGGCGGCGGGCGCGTGCGCACGACCTATCTGGAGCTCGACGACACGGGCGCGGCGGCGCTGCTCGGGTCGCGGCCGACGTGGATGTGGGGTCTCGAGCACGGCGTCAACGAGCACCGGGTCGCGATCGGGAACGAGAAGCTGTACACCGTCGACGACCCGCACGCGGCCGAGCCCGGGCTCTTGGGGATGGACCTGGTGCGCCTCGGGCTCGAACGCGGCCGCACCGCCGACGATGCGCTCACGCACATGACCGAGCTCCTGGAGCAGCACGGACAGGGCGGCAGCGGCGAGGCTGACCACGACGAGCCCTACTTCTCCTCCTTCCTGGTCGCCGACCCCCGGAGTGCGTGGGTGCTCGAGACCAGCGCCCGCACGTGGGCGGCGCGTCGGGTCGAGGACGGCGCGGCCATCTCCAACCGCATCACGTTGGGCACGGACTGGACCCGGGCCTCGAGCGACGTCGCCCCGGGAACCGACTTCGATGAATGGCGCGACCCGGCGGCGCCCACGGGGATCGCCGACCACCGCCTGGCGGCGACGCGACGGTGCGTCGCCACCGGCGCGGCCGGTTTGACGGCCGCTGATGTGGTCGCGACCCTCCGGCACCACGGCGACCGGTCCTGGGGCGCGCCCGGCGCGGATCCTGCCGACGTCTCGCCGCCACCCACCGAGGTCAACGACGACTGGTCGGGCGTCACCGTATGCATGCACGTGCGCGACTACCAGGTGACGAACGCGTCCATGGTGGCCGAGCTGCCCGACGACGACGGCGCGCCGCTGCGCGCGTGGATCGCGCTCGGCAGCCCGTGCGCGAGCGTGTACGTGCCGGTCTTCCCGCCCGAGACCGCAACACCCGAACTGTCCGATGCGCGAACGTGGGCGCGGTTCGCCGCGCTGCGCGACCGGGTCGAGGGTGAGCAGGGTGGCGACGAGCTCGCTGAGATCCGGGCGGTGCTCGGGCCGCCGGAGGCGGAGCTGTGGGAGGAGGCCGATGCCGTCGCCGGCGACTTGCCGGCGCGGGAGCGCTTCGTCGCCTCCGTCTGGAATCGGGTCGAGCCCGCGCTGGACAAGCTGGGCGTGTGATAGGACCGCGGATTGTGCGAAGGAGCGTCCCGAAGGGCGGCGGCAGGTATCCTGCCGCCGAGCGACGGAGCCCATAGGGCTGGTATGCAGTACAACCTCGCCGACTTGTGGGAGAAGGTCGTCGACACCGCCCCTGACCGCGAGGCGCTCGTCTGCGGCGACCGCCGGTTGACCTTCGCGGCGGCCGACGAGCGCATCAACCGTCTCGGCCACCACCTCCAGTCGCGCGGTATCGGTCCCGGCGACCACGTGGCGTTGTACCTCTACAACGGCACCGAGTACCTCGAGGCGATGCTGGCCGCGTTCAAGCTGCGCGCCGTCCCGGTCAACGTGAACTACCGCTACGTCGAGGAGGAGCTCCGCTACCTGCTCGACGACGCCGACGCCAAGGCAGTCGTCTTCCACCGCGAGTTCGCGCCCAAGTTGGCGGCGGTGCTGCCGCAGTTACCCCTGCTGGACACGTTCGTGGCGGTCGACGACGACAGCGGCACCGACCTCGACGCCCTCGGCGCGGTCGAGTACGAGGCCGCGCTCGTGGACGCGCCCCCCGAGCGGGACTTTCCCCCGCGGACGAGCGACGACCTCTACATCCTTTACACCGGCGGAACGACGGGGATGCCCAAGGGCGTCATGTGGCGCGCCGAGGACATCTTCTTTGGCGCCTTCGGCGGCGGCGGCATCGGCAACGAGATCAAGCAGCCGGAGGAGATCGCCGACCGGGCGCGCGACGGCCGCACCCGCTGCCTGCCCGCGTGTCCGTTCATGCACGGGACCGCGCACTGGATGGCGTTCCAAACCTTGTTCACCGGCGGCACGGTGATCATCTCTCCCGACCGCCACTTCGACCCGGTGGGGCTGTGGGAGCTCATCGCCCGCGAGGAGGTCAACTTCCTCGTCATCGTGGGCGACGCCTTCGCCCGTCCGCTGGTCGAGGCGCTCGACGACGGCGCGTCCGGCATCGACGTGTCGTGCTGCACCGTCATCCTCTCCGGTGGAGCGATCCTCTCCCCGACCGTGAAGCTCCGCCTGGCCGAGAAGCTCCCCGGCAGCCTGATCATCGACGGCTACGGGTCCTCGGAATCGGGTGGACAAGGTCAGTCGATCACGGTCGCGGGCGGTGACGTGCACTCGGCGCCGCGGTTCGCGGTGAACGAACAGACCACGGTCCTCGACGACGACCTGCTCCCCGCGCCCCCGGGCGTCGTCGGCAAGCTCGCTCGCCGGGGCAGGATCCCCCTCGGGTACTACAAGGACGCGGAGAAGACCGCCGCCACGTTCCCGGTCGTCGACGGGGTGCGCTGGTCGGTGCCGGGCGACCACGCTCGCATCGAGGACGACGGCACCATCACCCTGCTCGGGCGGGGCTCGGTGTCGATCAACACCGGCGGCGAGAAGGTCTACCCCGAGGAGGTCGAGGCCGCGCTGAAGGCTCATCCGGCGGTCTTCGACGCGGTCGTGGTGGGCGTGCCCGACGAGCGCTGGGGTGAACGCGTCGTCGCCTTGGTGCAGCCGCGTCCGGGCGAGGAGCCCGGGCTCGACGAGCTCGACAAGCATGCGCGGGAGTACGTCGCCGGGTACAAGGCACCGCGCGACGTCGTGCTGGTCGAGAGCATCGAGCGCTCGCCCTCGGGCAAGCCCGACTATCGCTGGGCGAAGGCGACCGCCACCGAGCGTCTCGGCATCCCGGCGTCGTCCCGGGGGTAGGTTCGCCTACGTGAACCGGCTCGCTGCCGAGACGAGCCCGTACCTCCGCCAGCACGCCGACAACCCCGTCGACTGGTACCCGTGGGGCGAGGAGGCGTTCGGGCGCGCCAACAAGGAGGACAAGCCCGTCCTGCTCTCGGTGGGTTACTCGGCCTGCCATTGGTGCCACGTGATGGCGCACGAGTCGTTCGAGGACGCCGAAGTCGCCGAGGTCATGAACCGGCTCTTCGTGAACGTCAAGGTCGACCGGGAGGAGCGTCCCGACGTCGACGGCATCTACATGCAGGCGGTGCAGGCGATGACGGGGCACGGTGGCTGGCCGATGACCGTGTTCCTCACGCCTGACGGCCGGCCGTTCTTCGGCGGGACGTACTTCCCCAAGGACGACCGCCCCGGAATGCCCGGGTTCCTGCGACTGATGGAAGCGGTCGACGACGCCTGGCGGAACCGGCGCGACGGCCTCGACGAGCAGGCGGGCAAGCTCCACGAGCTGCTCGCCCGCAGCGGCGGGCTGGCGGGCGCGGGCGCCGCCGGAGGTGACGGGCTCTCGAGCGACGTGCTCGCCCGGGCCTACGAGGGGGTCCGTTCGCAGTTCGACCCCCGCTTCGGCGGCTTCGGGGGCGCCCCCAAGTTCCCCCAGGCGATGACGCTCGACTTCCTGCTGCGCACATACGTGCGCAACCAGGCGCCGGAGACGCTCGAGATGGTGGCGGTGTCGTTGGATGCGATGGCTGCCGGTGGGATGTACGACCAGGTCGGGGGCGGGTTCCACCGCTACTCGGTCGACGCCTACTGGCTCGTCCCCCACTTCGAGAAGATGCTCTACGACCAGGCGCTCCTGGCGGGGGCGTATCTGCATGCGTACCTGGTGACCGGTGAGCCGCGGTACCGCCGGATCGTCGAGGAGACGATCGGGTACGTGCTGAGGGATCTGACGCACACGTCGGAGGCGGCGTTCTTCTCCGCCGAGGACGCCGACTCCGAAGGCGTCGAGGGCAAGTTCTACGTGTGGAGTCAGGAGGAGATCGAGGAGGTTTGCGGCGACGAAGCCGTCGAGGTGATCCGGTACTTCGGCGTGACGCCGGGCGGCAACTTCGAGGACCCGCACTCCGGGCACCGCGGGAACATCCTCCACGTCGTCGACCGGACGGAGGAGCGGCCCGCGGCGGTCGAGCGTGCGATTCCGAAGCTCTTCGCGGCACGCGAGCAGCGCGTCCGCCCCGGTCTTGACGACAAGGTGCTGCTGGCCTGGAACGCACTGTTGCTGCGGGTGCTGGCCGAGGCGGCCGCCGCGCTCGAGCGTGAGGATTGGATGGAGGTGGCGCGTGCGAACGTCCGCTTCCTGACCGAGCAGATGCGGGACGAGCGCGGGCGGCTGTTGCGATCGTGGCAGGAGGGCCGCGCCCGCCATCTGGCGTATGCCGAGGACTACGCCGCTGTGCTCGAGGCGCTGGTCACGATGGCCGAGGTCGACGACGTCGCGTGGCTGACGACCGCGCGCGAGGTGGCCGACGATCTGCTGCGCCTCTTCCATGACGACGAGGGCGGCGGGTTCTTCACCACCGGGGACGACGCCGAAGCGCTGATCGTGCGGCCCAAGGACTGGCAGGACAACGCGACGCCGGCGGAGAACTCGCTGGCTGCCGATGGGCTCCTGCGGCTGGCCGCGCTGACCGGCGAGTCCCGCTACGAGGAGGCGGCGCATGAGGTGCTGGGCGACCTCGCGCCCGTGATGACCGAGCACCCGACCGCGTTCGCGTACCTGTTGGGTGCACTGGAGCGGGCGGTGACCGCGCCGCTCGAGGTCGCGATCGTGGGTGAGTCAGCGGAGCTGCGTCGCGAGGTGTTCGGCCGGCTGCTGCCGGCGACGGTGGCCGTGAGCGCGCCGGCGGAGAACGGCGCCGACCTCACCCCGCTGCTCGCCGACCGCCCACTGGTCGACGGCCGCGCCACGGCCTACGTCTGCGAACGCTTCGCCTGCAAGCAGCCCGTCACCGACCCCGCGGCCCTCCGCGCCCAACTCGACGAAGCTCTCGCCGCCCGCCGTTAGCCCACCGAACCTGCGCGCTAGTCGCGCCGCTCCTAGCGCGGTGAGCGCGCAGGTACGGCACGACGAGCATCGCCCACCGGCACCGTCACTTCCTCGGGGCAGTACCAGACCTGGAAATCGGTGAACCGAAGCACGGTAAAGCCGGCCGCCTCGAACTCCTTGGTCTGACGACCATCGTCCTCCTTGTCGATGAGTGCCGAGTGGTATCGCTCACTGTCGATCTGCACGATCAGACGCGCTTCGCGATCGTAGAAGTCGACTCGTCCGAGCCATTTCTCGCCGCCGACGTGAACCTGCCGCTTCATGGGCCGCTGCCCGTTGCGAAGAAGGATGTCGTGGAACCGCCCTTCGAGCCCGCTGTCGGGCGGGATGTAGTCGGGATCGCGTTCCGCCAAGAGTTCACGCATGACTCTCGTACCGGGTCGACCTCGACGGCCGAGGTCGTCCAGGACGCGTACCAGCCTGACGCCGTCGGTGATGCGCTTCGACCACGCAGTCTCGAGCGTCCGCCGAACGCGATACGGGTGAACTACGGCAGCGAGATCGAAGATCGTTCGTGCCGGGGTGGTCACCGGCAGCGACTCCAGGACCGTGACATGCCCGGGCGGCAGGCAGGACGGCTGGTGCACGACAGCGAGCCGATCCCCTCGCCGAGTTCCGCTACGCAGCCGACTCACGTGCAGTTGACGGAGATCGAAGCCGGGCAGCTCCCAGAGCGCGGCAGCAGAATGATGCGAGAGCACAGCTCCAGGGCCGGCATCGAGGATGGCCGCCATCGCGCGCTGCCGTTCGCTGTCGGGCGCGCCTCGCAGGCGAAGGACGACTGGAGTCAAGCATTGGAGCTCGCCGCGGTCAGTGCGACGAGCGAGTTGTGCTCGCGAAATAGCGAGTTCGCGCGTCTGCCATCGCGCAATCACGCCGTACTGCTGCTCGGCTCGTGCCAGCAGGGCGTCCCATCCCACGGGTTCCTCCCGCCTGCCATCGAACCTGCGCGCTCATCGCGCTGATTTCGGCGCGCGCGGCGCGCAGCTTCGGGTGGGTGGAGGAAGGAAGGGAGAAGCGGGTTACTTGCGGGTGACGAGGCCGTCGGCGAGGGCTTCGGCCATGGCCCAGCCGAAGGCGATGACGGCCTCGCCCTTCTCGGGCTTGACCGCGCCGATCAGATCGGTGGCGGCCTTGCCGCCGGCCTTGACCGAGCGGGCGTCGAGCACGGGCTCGGGGGCCCCGTTGGCCTTGAGCCGGAACTTGCGATCGTCGTAGCGGGCGTCGCACCCGAAGCGGCGGGCGAGCCGCCGCCCCCAGGCCCGCTCCTCGCCCGTCGGGGCGTACCTCGGGCGGGGGCACACGTCATCGAGGGCGGCCAGCAGGGCGTACGAGGCGGGGTGGGCGAACCGGCCCGCCACCAGCACGTCCTCGTCGGGGAACGAGATGGCCGCCCGGCGATACAGCTCGCCGGCCAGGCCGTCGAGGTGGCCCTTGGCCTGCTTGCCCCGGCGGATCGCCCCCAGCCCCCACAGGATGCAGGGGGTCCCGCCGATGCGCTCGAGCGACCCGAACAGGAACCCGTGGAGCTCGCCATCCACAGCCGAGACCGCGATCAGGGGGAACTGCTCGACGTGCTGGTCGATGCGTTCCTCGGCCACGGGCAGCCCCACCGCAGTCAGCAGCTGGCCGAGCTCGTCCAGCTCGGCCGGTTTCAGCGAGACGGAATCACGGGACTCGACGCGCATCGCCGCATCATTCTTGCCGACGCGTCAGGGGTGGGCCAGTCGAGTTGACCACCCGGTCAAGTGGCTGGGCGGGCCTTACTCATGTCCCAGTAGGCCTTCAGCAGGGTGATCTTCCCGTCGTCGTCCACAAGAAAAGTCTCCACCGCGTCGAAAATCATCGTGGTGTCGCCCGAGCGGGCGTTGATCGTGAAGACCATCGCCGCCTCGGGACCGCAGACGACGACGTCCTTGGGCTCGAGAACGATCGAGTCGGCCATCGTGCGGACCGTGTCCCAGAACGCCCCGATCCCCTCGTGGCCCTCGTGGGGTGGCGCGCCGACCGGGTCGTGCCAGACGGCGTCGGGCGCGAAGGTCGCCAGCAGCGCCGCGCGGCTGTTCTGGCGGTAGGAGTCGACGTAGGCGTCGACGGCGGCGCGGACCTGCTCGGGTGTCGGCACGGCCGGGACTCTATTCGCTCGACGCCGCGCGGCTGCTTGTGAGAGAATTCACAAGCACACCTGGAGGTGGTCGGATGAGGATCCTCGTCGCCGGGGGCGGCTTCGTGGGCACCTACGCGGCCCTCCGGCTCGAGCGGCGCCTGCCCGCCGGCAGCGGCCACGAGGTCGTGCTGGTCAACCCGGAGAACTTCCTGCTGTACCAGCCGTTCCTCCCCGAGGCGGCGTCGGGGAACATCGAGCCCCGCCACGTCGTCGTCCCGCTCCGCGAGGTGCTGCGCCGGACCCGGCTGGTCGTGGGCGAGGTCGAGTCCGTCGACCACGCCGCCCGCCGCGCCCGCATCCGCACGCTCGCCGGCGAGCCGCTTGACCTCGAGTACGACGCCCTCGTCCTCGCGCCCGGCTCCGTCTCCCGGGTGGTGCCCGTGCCCGGCCTGGCCGAACGCGCCATCGGGTTCAAGACGATCCCCGAGGCCATCCACCTCCGCAACGTCGTCCTCTCCCGCCTCGAAGCCGCCGCCGACACCACCGACGCCGAGCGGCGCCGCGCCCTGCTCACGTTCGTGTTCGTGGGCGGCGGCTACGCCGGCGTCGAGGCGCTGGCCGAGCTCGAGGACCTGGCCCGCGCCGCCGTCCACCGCTATCCCGGGCTGCACTCCGCCACCCCGCGCTGGGTACTCGTCGAGGCGAGCGGGAGCATCCTGCCCGAGCTCGACGCCGGCCTGGCTCGCTACGCGCACCGGCTCCTGGCCCGCCGCCGCATCGACGTCCGGCTCGAGACCCGCCTCGAGTCCGCCGAGGGCGGCGTGATGCGCCTCTCGGACGGTGACGCATTCGCCGCCGAGACTCTCGTCTGGACCACCGGCGTGCGTCCCCATCCGGTAACGGCGAAAGCCGGCTTCCCGGTCGACGATCAGGGCCGCGTTGCCACCGACGAGTACCTCCGGGTCATCGACGGCGGAGGCGCGCCCGTCCCGGGTGCGTGGGCGGGCGGCGACTCCGCCGCGGTGCCCGACCCCGCCACCGGCCGCCCGTGCCCACCCACCGCCCAGCACGCCCTGCGCCAGGGCCGCTGCCTCGGCGACAACCTCGTCGCCACCATCGAGGGGCGGCCGCTCCGGCGGTTCCGCTACCGCAACCGCGGCCAGCTCGTCTCGCTGGGCCGCTACCGCGGCCTCGCCCAGCTCCCCGGGCATATCCGCATCCGCGGCTTCGTGGCGTGGTTGCTCCACCGCTCGTACCACCTGGCGATGATGCCGACGCTGAACCGGCGGGTCCGGATCGCGCTCGACTGGACGGTGACGCTGCTGTTCCCGCGCGACATCACGGCGCTGGGCTCGCTCCAGCACCCGCGCGAGGCGTTCGAGCAGGCCGCCGCGGAATGGGACGAGCGCGTCAGCTGACGACGACGCCGTCGAGTCCGGGATCGGGTGGCGGGAAC
Organism: Actinomycetota bacterium; assembly: GCA_052390575.1. Taxonomy (GTDB): domain Bacteria; phylum Actinomycetota; class Acidimicrobiia; order IMCC26256; family JACDBD01; genus JBPCMN01. The sequence goes on from JBQTGU010000080.1 coordinate 58,270, forward strand.
TGCGGGTCGAGCGACCGCACCGCCTCGACCAGGATCGTCGCCACGGCGACGTCACGCACCCACTTGTGGTCGGCGGGCACGACGTACCAGGGCGCCCACTCTGTTGACGTCTCGTTGATCGCCCGCTCATAGGCGGCCTGGTATTCGTCCCAGCGGGCCCGCACCGCGAGGTCACCCTTCCGGAACTTCCAGCGCTTCTCGGGATCGTCGAGCCGGGCCTGGAGGCGCTCGCGCTGCTCCTCGCGCGAGATATGGAGGAAGACCTTGACCGGGTACGTCCCTTCGTCGACCAGCATCCGCTCGAACTCGCGGAGGTGCCGGTAGCGCCGCTCGCACTGCTCCTGGTCAACGTCGCCGCCGCGCAGCGCCGCCACCACGGATTCGTAGTGCGAGCGGTTGAACACGCCGAGATGACCGCGGGGCGGGCACTCGGCGTGGATCCGCCACAGCTAGTCGTGGGCGCGCTCCTCCTCCGACGGCACCTTGAACGGCGACACCCGCAGCCCCTGAGGGTCGATGCTGGTGAGCACCTTCCGGATGGCGCCGTCCTTGCCGGCGGTGTCCATCCCCTGGAGCACCAGCAAGACGCTGCGGGTCGCCTCCGCCCACAGGCGGTCGTGGAGCGCGTCGAGCTCGACCAGGAGTGGCTCGAGCGCCGCCCGCGCATCCTTCTTCCCGGCCAGCTCGAGTCGTTCCCCAGGGTCGCGCTGTCCCAACCCTGCGGCCGTGCCCGGCGCAACCCGCAGTCGGGCGCTCAGACCACTCGCCACCGGCATCAGTACCGGAGCTCCGCCAGCACGGCGTAGTGGTCCGACGGGTACACACCCTCGACGGGGTCGACGCCCTCCACTGCGGCCGCGACCACGTGGCCCGCGCCTCCCTCCTTCGGCCACCCGACGAACACGTAGTCGATGCGTCGTTCAGGCTCGAGGTCGCGGGCCGCGAACGGGTTGTCGTTCGACCAGGTGTACCCGGGCCCGGCGCCGGCGACCTCCCAGGCGTCGAAGAACACGAGCCGCGGCACCGGCACCGCCGCCCGGCCGGTGAGCATCCGAATCTCGTCCGACACTGGCTCGGCGTTGAGGTCGCCGCACACGATCGCGGGGTACGTACGCCCGTCGGACTCCCCCACCATCTCGGCCAGCGCCTGCACCTGGAGCTGGCGGACGTGACTCTGGTCATAGCGCCAGTTGAGGTGGGTGGTGTACACCTCGAACCGGCCCCGGGGCCCGTCGATCTCGGCCTTGAGCGCGACCCGGAGCTCGTCGACGCCGGGGAGGCTCGGCATTTGCCGCACCTCGCTCCCCGAGATCGGCCAGCGGGAGAGGACGGCGAGGCCGAACCCGACCGCGCCGTCGTCGAAGCCGGGCGCGAACACGTGGTGGTACCCGAGCTTCTCGGCGAGCACCGACGCCTGATCGGTGCCGCCGACCTCCGACCAGACCTCCTGGAGGGCGACGACGTCGGCGTCGATGCGACCCAATGTGGCTTCGATCGCCGGCTGCCGCTGCACCCATGGTCCGAAACGCCACCACACGTTCCAAGTGAGCACCCGCAGGCGGGTCTCGATCAGATCACGCTCACCACTGTCCGCTCCGAGCACGGGCGTGATGATGGCAGATCCCGCGGATTAGTCCTCAAGGTTGACACTCAGAGCGGTCGATATGGCTAACGCTGCACGAGTGTGCAGTACTCGAGAGGAGACACAAGACAATGCAGCGACTCTACGCCTACCTGTTGGCGATTCGTCACAGCGAGCGGGGTGCGACTGCCGTCGAGTACGGCATGCTCGTTGCTCTCATCGCAGCTGTGATCGTGGCTGTCGTGGTTGTCCTCGGAGGCCAGATCAACACTGCCTTCACCAAGATCAAGGACGCCCTCGCGGCTTAAGGCCCACACCGGCGGGCCGGCGGTCTTCTCGAAGATCGTCGGCCCGACCCGGGCCTTGCAAAGGGGTAACAGTGAACCCCCAGTCGCACCGCAAGCATTCCCTTCTCGAACACTTCTCCGCAGCCGAGCGTGGAGCGAGCGCCGTCGAGTACGGCATGCTCGTCGCCCTCATCGCCGCCGTGGTCATCGGGACCCTCGTCCTGCTCGGCCCGGTCGTGAACGCCCTCTACGAGGCAGTCCAGTGGTGGTAACCGCGCGCCGGCTCGCACGCTCCTCGGACGAACGCGGCGCCGCCGCGGTCGAGTTCGCGCTCATCCTCCCTCTCTTGATCCTGCTCGTCTTCGGGATCGTGCAGTTCAGCCTGGCGTACAACCGCCAGCAGGGATTGCACGCCGCCGCGCGCGAGGGCGCCCGCATCGCCTCCCTCCCGCAGACGACCCAGAGCGAGATCACCACGCGGGTGAACAACTCGCTCAGCGGCGTCCCGTTCTCGACGGCGCCGACGATCACGATCACACCCAACGTCACCAAGCCCTGTGACCAGCGGTCGGGCCTGACGGTTGTGGTCAGCGTCCAGGGTGTGACCCAAGTCGACATTCCCCTGTGGGGGAACCAGTCCCTCACGCTCACGGGGCGGGGCGAATTTCGTTGCGAGTAGGCGGTCGCCGGGCGAGCGGCTCTGACCGCGAACACGGTGCCGTTCTCGCCATGACCGCCCTGATCATGGTCGTCCTGATCGCGGCGGCCGCGTTCGCGGTCGACGCCGGCAACCTCTGGAGCTCGCGACGCCGCCTCCGGACCAGCACCGACGCGGCGTCGCTCGCCGCCGCCAAGGACTACGCCGAGGGCGTCGACGGGTGCGCCGGCATCGACGACACCTACGCCACCGCCAACGACCCCGGGGCCACCGTGACCGACTGCCACGACCACCCCAACGGCGACGCCGGCTACGTGACCGTGGCGGCCGAGCGCACGGTCGGCCTCAACTTCGCCGGCATCTTCGGCTTCAACACAGCCACCATCGGGTCCACCACGCACGCGATGTACGGCATCCCGACCGGCGCGAATGGCATGCGACCGATGGGCCTCTGCGCGGCCGCCAACGCGGAGCTGGTGGCGTGGCTGAATCTCCCGCAGGGCCCGAGCGGCGACTCGGGCACGATCCGCGTTTACTACACCAAGGACCACCCCGACGCCTGTGGCGGAGAGGCGCCGGGCAACTGGGGGATGCTCGACTTCAACGGAGGGGACAACTCCAACGCCGAGACGAAGGAGTGGGTCTCGAACGGGTACCCCGAGACCGTCCCGCTCTCCCCGCCGAGCATCCCGGGCGACACCGGCTCGTTCAACCCGAGCATCGACACCGAGCTCGCCGGCCTCCTGAACAAGCAGTTCGCGCTGCCGATCTTCGCCACCGTCACGGGCACCGGCTCGAACGCGACGTTCGACGTCGTGGCGTTCGTCTGGGTGAAGCTCGTCGGCTACCGGGTCAACGGTTCCGAAAGTGACCGCTACCTCGACCTCCAGTTCCAGGCCAATCAGGTCATACAGGGCACGTGCTGCGGGAACGGCGGACCGAACCCGGATACGGGCGCGCGGGCGGTGCGCATCTGCGCCACCGACCCCGGCCACGACGAAGCCTGCGTGTCCGAGGACGGCACCTAGAACCCCGCCGGAACTCGGCGGTCCCGGCGGCCGCGAGTTGGCCCTTCAGGAGCCTGTTCCGGGAGCCGATGTGAGAACCAGTCGACCCCGTTGGTAACGGAGGGAAAGAGACCGTGAAGCGAAGACTGTTCGGGATCATCGGAGCGTTGGTCCTTGCCTTGCTGGGGACCGTCGTCCTGGTCTCCTACGTCAAGGGCGCGGAGGACCGCGCCCTCGCCGGCGAGAAGACGGTGAAGGTGCTGGTCGCGGCGGAGCCGATCGAGGCGGGGACGCCCGCGAAAGACCTCGAGGGCAAGCTCGAGTTCGAGCGGATCCCCCAGAAGGTGAGGGCCGAAGGCGCGGTCACCAGCATCGGCCAGCTCGGCGATCGAGTCACCGAGACCGAGTTGCTCCAGGGTGAGCAGGTCGTCAAGTCGCGCTTCATCGAGGAGAGCGAAGCGGGGAGCGCCGTCCCCGGGTCCACCGGCGGCGAGAACCTTCTCCAGCAGACCGTGGCGCTCGAACCCGAGCGCGCCATCGGCGGCCAGATCAAGCAGGGTGACATCGTCGCGGTCGTCGGCTCGTTCGACCCGTTCGACACGCCCACCGGAAAGACGCCCAACCAGACCCACGTGCTGATCCACAAGGTCCGCGTGACCAACGTGCAGATCGAGACCAGCCCCGGCGCGGCCGCGCCCGAGCCCGAGAGCGACAACGAAGGCGAAGACGCGGCCGAAGCGCCGTCGGGTCGGTTCCTCGTCACGGTCGCGCTGAGCGCACCCAACGTGGAGCGGGTCACGTTCACCGCTGAGTTCGGCCACCTGTGGCTGGCAGCGGAGCCCAAGGAAGCCGACGAGACGGGTACCAAGATCGTGGTGCTCGACAACGTCTGGTCATGAGCCGCGTCATCGTCGCGACGCCGTCGCCGGAATTCGAAGAGCAGCTGCGCGCCGCCTACGGCGACGCGCTCAGCGGCGAGCTCCGTTACTGGCGAGACGAGATCATGCGCGCCCAGCCATCGCAGGTGGTCGAGGAGCTGGCCAACACCGGCGCCGACGTGGTTGCGATCGGGCCCGGGATCCACGTCGACTCGGCTCTCGAGCTCGCGCGGGCGTTCGATCGCGACCGTCCCGAGGTCGTGGTCGTCATCGTGGCCGAACCCACGGCCGATCTGTGGGCGCAAGCGGTACGCGCCGGCGTGCGCGACGTCGTCGCGCCCACCGCCGTCGGCGAGGAGCTGCGGGTGTCGTTCGACCAGGCACTCGAGACCGCCGGGAGCCGGCAGGCTCGCCTGACGGTCGACGAGACGCGTCAACCCTCCACCCGGGTGATCGCGGTGATCTCGCCCAAGGGCGGCTCGGGCAAGACGACCGTGGCGACGAACCTCGCCGTCGGTCTGGCCCAGACCGCCCCGCACCAGGTGGTGCTGATCGACCTCGACCTCCAGTTCGGCGACGTCGCCAGTGCGCTCCGGCTCACGCCCGAGCACACCATCGCCGACACCGCCCGCACTGGCGTGCTCGACACGACGACGCTCAAGGTGCTGCTGACGCCACACCCGGCGGAGTTGTTCGCGCTCTGCGCCCCCGAGTCACTGGCGCAGGCGGATGACCTCGACCCCGAGCACCTGGCCCAGGTCGTGCGGCCGCTGTCGTCGGAGTTCAAGTACATCGTCGTCGACACGTCCGCCGGCATCGACGCGCACGCGCTTGCAGCCATGGAGCTCGCCACTGACCTCATCATGGTGTGCACCACCGACGTGCCGTGCGTGCGGGGCGTCCGGAAGGCGGTCGAGGCGCTCGACATCATCGGCCTGAACAATCAGACCCGCCACTTCGTGCTCAACCGGGCGGACGCTCGAGTGGGTCTGAGCGCGAGCGACATCGAAGGGACGCTCGGCATGAGCATCGATGTGAGCGTGCCGAGCTCGCAAGCGATGTGGCTGTCGTTGAACAGCGGGACCCCGATCCTCGAGTCGGACGCCAACTCACCGGCGGGCCGGGCGATGACCGAGCTCGTCGCCCGGTTCAACGCGGGCGCGGGCCAGGCTCATGCCGGCAACGACGGTGGTGGCCGGCGCCGCCGGAAGGCGTCTCGGTGAAGCTCAGCCAGCGCCTCAAGGAAGTCGGTCACGAGCCTCGCCCCGCCGGGGAGGGAGGGGCGTGGCACCCGGGCCAACCCGACCCGAACGCGACCTCCGCCGAGACCCTGCACGAGACCGTCGAGGCCGGCGACCCCCTCGACAGCCTCAAGTCGCGGGTCCAGGACGCGCTCTTCAACCGTCTCGGTGCCCGCCTCTACGACGCCTCGCTGAGCGACGAGCAGCTCCGCGAGCTCGTCCAGCGCGAATTGAACGCGGTGCTCGAGGAGGAACAGCTCCCGCTCAAGGCGGACGAGCGCCAGCAGATCGTGGCCACCGTCAGCGACGACGTCCTCGGCTACGGGCCCATGGAGCGGTTCCTCAACGACCCGTCCGTCACCGAAGTCATGGTCAACAGCTACGAATCCATCTACATCGAGCGCGAGGGCAAGCTGCACGAAACCGATGCCCGGTTCACCTCCGACGGGCAACTGCGCCGGGTGATCGAGCGCATCGTGTCGAAGGTCGGCCGGCGCATCGACGAGTCGTCGCCGATGGTGGACGCCCGCCTGCCCGACGGATCCCGCGTCAACGCCATCATCCCGCCGCTCGCCGTCGACGGCCCCGCGGTCACGATCCGAAAGTTCGCCGCCGGCGGCTACACGGTCGACAACCTGATCTCGTTCCGCACGCTCACGCCGTCCATCTCCGAGTTCCTGTCGTCGTGCGTACGGGGCAAGCTCAACGTGCTCGTCAGCGGGGGCACCGGCTCCGGAAAGACGACGCTCCTCAACGTGCTGTCCTCGTTCATCCCGAACGACGAGCGCATCGTGACAATCGAGGACGCGGTGGAGCTCCGCCTGCTGCAGGACCATGTGATCCGGCTCGAGGCGCGCCCCCCCAACATCGAGGGGCGGGGCCAGATCAGCATCCGTGACCTCGTGCGCAACTCGTTGCGCATGCGTCCCGACCGCATCATCGTGGGTGAGGTCCGCGCCGGCGAGGCCCTCGACATGCTCCAGGCCATGAACACCGGCCACGAGGGATCGCTCTCGACGCTCCACGCCAACACCCCCCGTGACGGCCTGGCCCGCCTCGAGACGATGGTGCTGATGGCGGGGCTCGAGTTGCCCGTGCGGGCGATCCGGGAGCAGGTCGCCTCGGCCATCGACCTCATCGTCCACACGTCGAGGGTGCGGGACGGCACGCGGCGTATCACCCACATCGTCGAGGTCGACGGGATGGAGGGCGACATCATCACCCTCACCGAGCTCTTCCTGTTCGACTTCAGCGGGGGCATCGAGGCCGACGGCAAGTTCGCGAACACGATCCACCCGACCGGGATGCGACCGAAGTTCGAGGACAAGCTCGCCGACGCCGGTATCCAGCTCGACGCCTCCATCTTCGGGGCCAACCCGCTCGGCTGGCAGACGGGCGGACTGCCCTAATGCGCCGCTCGCGGCCGCGCGCGCTGTTCGCCGGCGCCCTCCTGGGGGCGCTTTCGTTCGCGCTGCTCGGCGGACCCGCCGCCGCCCAGGAAGGGCAGCCGCTCGAGTTCGTCTCGATCGACAAGCGCAACTTCCCGCTGACGACCGTGACCGTCGCTCCCACCGGGGAGCTGGCCGGGGCCGACCTGGGACCGAAGGCCTTCGAGGTGCGCCAGGACGGCGAGAAGCGCGACGTCACCGTCGACCGGGTCGCCGGCCGCGACCTCGAGGTCGCGATCGTCGTCGACACGTCGGGCGGGCAGGCGTTCAGCGGGCCGATCCCCGAGGGCCTGCCGTCGGCACTCGACGCTTCGAAGGTCGCGGCGCGTGACTTCCTCGAGCGCATGACGGTCAAGACCGAGGTCGCGGTGCTCGGCTTCAGCGACACGCCGTACGTCGCCCAGCCGCTGACGACCGACGTCGACGCCGCCGCGGCCGCCATCGACGGGCTCCAGGAGCAGGGACAGACCGCGCTCTACGCCGCCATCGACACCGCGCTCGACCAGTTCTCCCCCGACGCCCAGCGGGTCGTCATCCTGCTGTCGAACGGCGCCGACACCGCCAGCACGATCTCGCTGGACGACGTGAGCGCGAGCCTCACCGCGTCCGGAGTGGCGCTGTACGCCGTCAACGTGCAGACCGACGACAGCGACCCCGCCTCGCTGGAGACGCTCGCCGACGCCGCCAGCGGCCAGGTCATCGCGGCGGCTGACGACAACGCCCTCCAGGGCGTCTACGACTCCATCGCGGCGCGGCTGGCGAACCAGTACCAGCTCACGTTCGAGGCCGAGGGCGAAGGTCGCCCGGCCGAGATCGAGGTGGCGGTGCGCGAGGGCGACGTGACCGCCCAGATCGACCGCGTCATCGAGCTCCCCCGTGCGAGCACCGCCGGTGGTGCCGGCGACGTGCCCACGCTGGTCGAAGCGCCCGACAACGACTGGGCCCTACCCGTCGGCCTCGGTGCGATCTTCGTGGCGATGCTGGTCGGGGGGCTGATCATCTTCGCGCCCCAGAAGAACCGCCAGCGCCAGCGCGAGCGGCGTGCCGGCGTGCTCCAGGGCGGCTGGCACATGGGGCAGATCAAGGAGCTCACGCAGCGGGCGACCCAGCTCGCCGAGCGGTCCCTCGAAGACCGCGGCCGCCGACGCGCGCTGAGCGACGCGCTCGAGCACGCCGGCATGGCGGTCCGGCCGGGCGAGTTCCTGGTGCTGGCGGTCACGAGCGCATTCGTGGCCCTGGTGGTGGGGTTCCTCATCGGCGGCCTGGTCATGGCGCTCGTGTTCGCGGGCTTGGTCGTGGTCGGGTTCCGCTTCAGCGTGTCGGTGCTAGCCGACCGCCGGCGGAACCGGTTCGGATCGCAGCTCGGCGACACGCTGCAATTGCTGTCGGGCAGCCTGCGTGCCGGCTACGGCATGCTCCAGGCGTTCGACGCGGTCGCCCGCGAAGCGGATTCCCCCACCACCGACGAGTTCGGCCGCGTCGTCATCGAGACGAGGTTGGGCCGCAACCCGTCCGAGTCGCTCCACGCCCTTGCCAAGCGGATGGGCAACGAGGACTTCGAGTGGGTCGTGCAGGCGATCGACATTCACCGCGAGGTCGGCGGTGACCTCACCGAGGTGCTCGACACGGTGGCGGCGACGATCCGCCAGCGCGACCAACTCCGCCGGCAGGTGAAGGCGCTCAGCGCCGAGGGGCGGCTCTCGGCCGCGATCCTGTTCCTGTTGCCGCTGGTGATGTTCGTGGCGATCAAGTTCATCAACCCCGATTACATGGCTGAGATGACGGGTTCAGCGCTCGGCCGCATCATGCTCGCATTCGCAGCCTTCCTCCTGTTCATGGGCGGCATGTGGCTGCGCAAGATCGTGAAGCTGGAGTTTTGATGCAAGTCGTTCTCGCATCTGCCGCCGTCGTGACGTCGATCCCGCTGCTCGTGTGGTCGATCGCAAGCGCCCGCCAGCGGCGTCCTCCCAAGGTGTCGGCCAAGCTCGACGCCGAGGAGGCGATGACCGACCTGCGGCAGCTCGTGCTGCAGCGCTCGGCGCGCGAACGTGTCGTGCGTCCCGGGGCGGAAGCCCTGGCGCGGCGCGCCCGTCGCTTCACCCCGACCGGTGTGGTCAAGAACCTCGAGAAGCGGATCAACCTCGCCGGCGCCGGAGCGGAGTGGCCCATCGAGCGCGTGCTGGCGCTCAAGATGATCCTGGGCGGAGCCGGCGCGTTCCTCGGGTTGCTGCGCCTCGTCATGGTGCCGTCGTTCGGCTCGCTGTTCCTGGCCGTGCTGCTGGCCGGGGTCGGCTACTTCGGTCCCGACCTGTTCATGTACCAGAAGGCCTCCTCCCGCCAGGAGCTGCTCAAGCGCGAGCTCGCCGACACGCTCGACCAGATCACGATCAGCGTGGAGGCCGGCCTCGCGTTCGAGCCCGCGATGGCGCGGGCGGCGCGCAGCCGCAAGGGACCACTGGCCGCCGAGCTGTCGCGAACCCTGCAGGACGTCCAGCTGGGCGTGCCCCGAGCGACCGCGCTCAAGCACCTCGTCGAGCGCACCGACGTCTCCGACCTGCGCACCTTCGTGCACGCGGTGACGCAGGCCGAGAAGTACGGCGTCCCCATCGCCCGCATCCTGCGGGTGCAGTCGAGCGAGCTGCGGGAGAAGCGGCGGCAAGCAGCCGAGGAGCGGGCGATGAAGCTCCCGGTCAAGATCGTCATGCCGTTGATCCTCTTCATCCTGCCGGCCCTCTTCATCGTGTTGATGGGCCCGGCGGCCATCCGCATCTCGCAGACCGGGTTCGGCGGATAGCCGGTCGCGGCGTGTTCTATTTCCTCACCTTGGGCGTTCCCGCAGTGCTCTTCATCGCGTTCGAGCGCGTCTTCGCCCTCCGGCCCCAGCGAGTGCTGCGGTCCGGGTGGCGCACGGACGTCTGTCACGCCCTGATCGACGTCATTCCCGTTGGGATCATCCTGACCCTCCTCCACAGCACGGTCGGCGAGGCGCTGCGGGGGCTCACGCCGGGCCCGGCACGTGCCGCGATCGGCGCGCTGCCGTTCGCCGTGCAGCTCGCTCTGATCGTCGTCGTGTGCGAGCTCGGAATGTACTGGTCGCACCGGCTCGAGCACGAGATCCCGTTCCTCTGGCGGTTCCACGCGGTGCACCACAGCAGCACCGAGCTCGACTGGCTCTCGACCCAGCGCAACCACCCGGTCGACGGCATCTTCCGCAAGGCCTTCCTGGTCCCGCTGTACGCGGTCGGGTTCTCGGCCGTGGGCCTCGGCGTCTACCTGGTGGCCTACTACTTCTGGTCGTTCGTCGTGCATGCCAACGTGACGTGGCGGTTCGGGAAGCTGGAGGGCGTGATCGCATCGCCCGAGTTTCATCGCTGGCACCACGCCGCCGAGATCGAGGCGCGTGACACGAACTACGCCCCGCTCTTCCCCGTGGTCGACCGCGTCTTCGGGACACTCCGGAGGCCGGGCCGCATGCCCCGCGGCTATGGCAGCGACGCACCCGTGCCGACCGGGTACCTACCGCAGCTCGCGTACCCGTTCCGTCCCCGTCAGGCCGCTCCTTCCACGTAGCGCACCGCCCGTTCGGTTCCGCCGTAGGCTCGGCAGGTGCCGATAAGAGAATTCGCGCTCACGGGCGTCTGGATCGACGGCGAGGAGGTCGGCGCCCGCCGGGCCCGGCTGACCGTGCGCCGCGACGACGCCAGCGCGGCGGAGATCGGCCTCTTCGACTGGGAGGTCTCCGCCCACGGCGACGAGAAGCGCTGGCTCGTGCAGGGCGAGTACCGGCTCCGGCTCGAGTCGGAGGACGGCCGCGAGTTCGAGGGGCACGCCATCCTGACCACGACCGACGGCACGAGTTACCTCTTCCGCGGTCTGGGCAACCTCCGGGGCTTCGAGCAATCGGAGTTCAGGGCCTAGCTACTTCGGCCTGAAAAAGCGCGGTGGCGAGTCGTGTGGTGTGCCCGGCGATGGCTGGCTACCTGATACACCCGGTCATGGGATGAGGCCGGCGATCTTGACGAGGTTGTGGTTGAAGACGCCGTGGCCGCACCAGGTTCGGGCGCCGTCGATGCCGTCGATGCGGGTGCGGGCCCAGCCGAAGTCGCGTTTGAGACAG
>JBQTGU010000081.1:0-32697 GCA_052390575.1 Actinomycetota bacterium
GGACCAGGGCAACCAGCTCGCCGAGGCCGGGTACGTGGCCGTCTCGGTGAACTACCGGCTCGCGCCGGCCAACCCGTACCCGGCCGCGGTCGACGACGTCGCGGCGGCGGTGAAGTGGCTGCGCAAGAAGCAGCAGGTCGAGGCGTACGGCATCGAGCCCGACCGCATCGGCGCGCTGGGCGGCTCGGCCGGCGCCCATCTCGTGGCGATGCTGGGCGCCCTCGGTGACGGGTCGCTCGAGAAGGGCGCGCGTGTCGCGGCGGTGGTGGAGTGGTCGGGACCGATGGACCTCACCCGGGTGGCCGCCGCCTTCGATGCGGGCACACCGCCGGACGGCAACATCGGAGCGTTCCTCGCGTGTACGCAGGGGGACTGTCCCGCCGAGCGGGCGGCCGAGGCCTCGCCTTTCACCCACGTCGACGACAGCGACTCACCGATACTGCTCATCAACTCCGACGCCGAGCTCGTACCGCTCGCGCTCGTCCAGCCCATGGTCGACGCCCTCGAGGACGCCGGCGTCGAACACGAGCTGCTGGTGCTGCCGGGCAGCCGGCACTCGCGGGCGTATTCGGCCGACGTGATCGACGACACCATCGCGTTCCTCGACCAGCGCCTCTGACGGATTAAGCCGTCGGCAAGGAGACGGTGAAAGTCGTCCCGGCGCCCGGCATCGAGCGCACCGAGATCTCCCCGTCCATGGCGCGTACGAGCGACGCGGCGATGGCCAAGCCGAGGCCGGCGCCTCCGGGCACGCCGGTGCCGGCGGGGCCGCCCCGGTGGAAGCGCTCGAAGACGTGGGAAAGGTCGGCGGCGGCGATCCCGGCGCCGGTGTCGGCCACTTCGATGACCGCCCGGTCGCCCGTTCGCCAGGCCGTCAGCGTCAACGACGCGTCGTGGCCGGCGTGCTGGACCGCGTTCGTGACCAGGTTGCTCAGCACCTGGAGGAGCCGGTCGTGGTCGGCCAGGGCCGACAGCTCGGGTTCGGCGTCGACGCGCGCCGCGCGAGACATCGGGTACGGCGCCCGGAGCAGGGCCTCCTGGAGCAACAGCTCGATCTCGACCGGCTCCCGCCGCAGGGGCAGGCCCTCGTCGAGCCGGGCGAGCAGGAGCAGCTCCTCGACGATCCGGCCCATGCGGTCGATCTCGTCGGTCGCGACCGCGAGGGCCTGGCGGGCGGAGTCGTCGTGCAGCTCGTCGCTCAGGAGCTCGAGGCGGCCCCGCGCCACCGTGAGTGGAGTGCGCAGCTCATGCGACGCGTCCGACAGGAACTGCTGCTGCGACCGGTAGGAGTCCTCGAGGCTGGCCAGCATCCGGTTGAACGAGTCGGTGAGGCGGCCGACCTCGTCGGCGCTGCCGGTGGGTGCCACCCGCCGGGAGTGGTCGCCGCTGGCCTCGATGGCCTGCACGTCGCCGGCCATCCGCGTCAGCGGTCGCAGAGTCCGCCGGACGGCCAGGAACGCGAGCACGGTGACGACGAGCAGCGCGATCCCGCTGGCGAGCGCGACCGACGAGAGGAGCGTGGCGAGCGTGTCGTCGACGTCGGAGCGGTCGGCGGCGGCGACGATCGTGCCCGCCTGCTCTCCTTCGAGGGTTAGGGGCACTGTGAGGGCGCGGACGGGGCCGTTGTCGCCGTCGACGTTCCACCAGCGCGACTCGCGCGCAGTGAGCAGTTCCCGGCTGCGCTCGATCTCGGTGAGCTCGAGGCCGCCGGTGGTGGTGAGGACCTCGCCCGCCTCGGTGCGGAACGCGACCACCTGGTCGTGGGGGAATGCCTGCGCCGCCAGCCACGCCCGCGCCTCGGTCGCGAGCTGCTCGGGTTGCACGACGCGCTGCGCGGGGTCGTCCTTGAACGACTCGACCGCGGCGGCGAGGCGGTCGTCGAGCTGGGACGTGAGATGGGCGCGGGTTTGGCGAACGGTGAGGCCGGCGGCGACGAGCAGCGCGGCCGCGAGGAGCAACACGCAGATCGCCACCACCCGGATCGAGATCGGGACGCCGCCGCGCGGGCGTGGCGTCTCCGGCCGGGCGTCGTCGGCTCCGGGTGTGATCTCATCACGGACCGGCACCTCCGCCGTGGGGGCGTCGCCCTCGCGCACCGGGATGGTGGGGATCGTGGCGTCGGCCATCAGTCGTCGCCGCCGCCCGGGCCCGAGTCGCTCCCGCTCCCGCTGCTGCCGCCGCCGCCCCCCGGACCGGACTTGTCCTCGTAGTCGTCGACGTCGCCGTACTCGACCTCGTGCTCGACCTCCTCGGGTTCGCCGGCGGTAACGGGCGTCGTGGTCGTGGTGGTCGCCACCGCGGTCTCGGGCGCGGCCGTCGCCGGCGGCGCCGTCGTGGCGGTGGCGCCGCCGAGCTCGACCCGCACCGGGGCGCCGGCATTGCCGCCGTCGCGGGCGACGCCGGTCAGGACGCCGGCGAGGAACAGACCCGCGACCACGAGGACGCCCGCTGCGACCTTCACCGCGCGCCCTCCTCGGCCGCTTCGCCGTCGGGCACAACGAAGCGATAGCCGATGCCGCGGACGGTCTCGATGAATTCCGCTCCGACCTTGCGGCGCAGGGCGGCGACGTACCCGTCGACGACGTTGGAGCCGGGGTCGAAGTCGATGTCCCACACCCAGTCGAGGAGCTGAGGGCGGCTGAGCACCTGGCCGGGATGGCGCACGAACATGGCGAGCAGCTGGAGCTCGCGTGCGGACAGCGGGATCTCGTGCCCCGCGAGCACGGCGCGGTGGGCGAGGAGGTCGACGGTCATCGGGCCCGCCTTGAGCAGCGGCCGGTCGTCGTCGCCCCAGCGCAGCCGGGCCCGAATGCGGGCGGCGAGTTCTTCGATCGCGAACGGCTTGGTGACGTAATCGTCGGCGCCGGCGTCGAGGCCGCCGACCTTCGAGGCGGCGTCGTCCAGGGCCGTGAGCGCGATCACCGGCACCCGGGGCTTGGCCGCCCGGATGTCCTCGAGCACCTCGAGGCCGCCCTTGCCGGGAAGGACGAGGTCGAGGAGCACGACGTCGACCTCGAGCTTGATCGCCAGGTCGAGGCCGGCGGGCCCGTCGGGCGCGGAGGTGACCACGAAGCCGCGCGCGCCCAGCCCCTTCTCCACGATCTCCCGGATGCGGGGGTCGTCCTCGACCAGGAGCACGTGGGCCACGCCGCTTCTCCTCGGGACGGTTACGAGAGCAAGCGTAGGGCGAGGTCGACCCGGTGCCGGACGGCGGCGGGCCAGTTCGGGGCGAGCGTGCGGAACGGCCCCGACGCCAGCAGCAGGCTGGCCAGCGCCTCGCGCCAGCCCAGCGCGGCCGGGGCGATGTCGAGACGTTCGAGGAACGCCCGTCGCGCCAGGGAGCGGTAGGCGAGCAGAGGCCGCCAGGCCACCGGGACCGACAGGCCGAGCGCCACCAGGTGGGCGCAGAAGTTGGCGGCGTCGTAGGCGGGGTCGCCGGGGCCGAGGTCGTCGAGGTCGATGAGCCCGAGCGAGAAGTCGTCGGCCACGAAGATCTGGGCCTCGTAGAGGTCGCCGTGCACGGCGCGGGTGGGCGGCGCGTCCGTGGCCGCGGCGGCGAGGACGGCGTCAACCGCTCGGTGCACGTCGCCGGCGGCTTCGGGGACGATGGTGGTGAGCAGCCGGCGGGAGTGCTCGGCCAGCCGGACGGGGTCGTGGACGGGCCGGGGCGCGCCGTCGGCGCCGTCACTTTCGAGCGCAGGGGTGAGACGGGGGAGCTCGTCGAGGAGCGCGGCGACCCGGGCGGGCGCCGGCAGCGACGCGCCCACGAGGAGCAGCTCGCGCAGCGAGCGGCCGTCGGCGCGGGGAAACAGGAGCGTGTCGCCGGGCGCGTTGCCGAGCGGCAGCGTGAGCCGTAGGCCGGCGCGGCGACCCAGGAGGTGACCGCGCCGGAGCCGGGCGGAGAGCCCCGGCGCCGCCTCCTGCACGCGGGTGGCCTTCTCGGCGCGCAGCACCTTGCCGTAGAGGATCTCGTGGCCGTCACCGGTCAGCGCGGTGTAGCGCAGCACCGCCCGACGGCGGGGGCGGTAGCGCACCGGCTGCACCGAGACGCCCACGGCGCGGCGGCCGACGGCGCGCAGCGTCTCCCGTACCGCCGGGCCCTGGGCGGCGTCGTAGAGGCCGGGGAGCGACGGGTCGTACGGGAATGCCCACACCAGGTAGGGCCCCACCCGCTCGACCGGGTCGGCGAGCCCGTAGCGAGCGTCGAACGCGTCCGGCGGCGCCGGCGGCTCCCGGTGCCGGCGCCGGGTCTCGACGCACAAGGTGAGCAGGCGCGAGGTCCCGTCGGGGGCGCTCGCCCGCGTCTGGTAGCGCACGTCGCAGGCGCGCCCGGGCCGGTAGACGACCTGGGCCGGGCGCGCATCGGTGAGGGACCAGCCCCTGGCCTCCAGGAAGGAGGCCAGGGCCGCCGGTCCCTCGTCGAGCAGCTCCCGCGTCGCCAGCCTGGGGTCGGCGGGACGGGGTGGGACGTCAGTCGTGGTCGCCACCGCCGGGCCCGCTGTTGTCGACGTCGTCGGGCGTGTCGGGAGCCTCGACGTCGTCGACCTCATCGGGTGTGTCGGGTGCGTCGACCTCGTCGGGCGTGTCGGGGGTCTCGACGTCAACGGCCCCGTCGGGCGTGTCGGGTGTGCCCGGGGTGTCGGGCGTGCCCGGGGTCGGCGCGGTGCCGGTGGTGTCGACGGTGTCGACGACCGAGTTGGGCGTCGAGTCGGGGGCATCGACCGGCTCCACGAGCGGGTCGGGGGGCAGCGTCGTGTCGGTGGGAACCTCGACCTCCTCGCCCTCGATGTCGAGCGTCTCGGGGTCGCCCAGCGAGACGTCGTCGGGGGGCGGGTCGGAGGAGCCCTGGTGGCCCACCGCGGTGCCGGCGGCGGCGCCGACGCCCACGACGGCCGAGCCGCCCACGAGCACGCGAAACGCCCGACTGTCCTTGAGGGTGCGGATGAGGGGACGCACGTCGTACCTCCTAGTAGTGGTTGTGTCCCTCTGTTATCGGCACTGCGGCTGCCACGGACATGAGGCCTGCATGAGAGTTCTCTCACGAAGCGGATACGGTCGCCTGCCGTGGAGCGGCGAGAGTTCCTACGCCTCGGTGTCACCGGTGCGGCGGCGGCCGGGCTGGCGCCCGCTCTGCCGGCGCTCGCCGGCGGGCCGGACGCGCCGCTGCTCCCACCCGACGCCAACGGGATCATGCTCCCGGAGGGCCTCACCTCCCGGGAGATCGCCCGGGCCGGCGAGCCCGTCGGCCGGCACGACTACGCGTGGAACCTCTTCCCCGACGGCGGCGCCACCTTCCCGGGGAAGGGCAAGGGCTGGATCTACGTCTCCAACAGCGAGGCGGGCGAGCCCGACGCCGGCGCCAGCGCCGTCACCTTCGACGGCGACGGCGAGGTCGTCGACGCCTACCGCATCCTCGGTGGCACCCAGCTGAACTGCGCCGGCGGGCCGACGCCGTGGGGGACATGGCTCTCGTGCGAGGAGCGACCCGAGGGGCAGGTGTGGGAGTGCGACCCGACCGGCAAGAAGGAGGCCGTCGCCCGCCCCGCGCTCGGCGTGTTCAGCCACGAGGCCGCCGCCGTCGACCCCGGGCGCGAGCAGCTCTATCTCACCGAGGACCAGCCCAACGGCGGCCTCTACCGCTTCACACCGAAGAAGTACCCGAAGCTCGACGCGGGCACGCTCGAGGTCGCCGAGGTTCGGGCGAAGGGACGGGTGCGGTGGCACGCGGTGCCCGATCCGGCGGCGACCGACACGGCGACGCGGGACCAGGTCCCCGAGCGCACCGCGTTCAACGGCGGCGAGGGCGTCTGGTACGACGGCGGGCGCGTGTACTTCACGACCAAGGGCGACGTGAAGGTGTGGGTGTACGACGCGGCCCGGGAGCGCATCGACACGCTGTTCGACCCGGCCGAGCAGCCCGACGCCGCGCTCAGCGCGGTCGACAACATCACGGTCACGCCGACCGGCGACGTGCTGATCGCCGAGGATCAGCCCGAGGAGCAGGAGCTGGTGCTGATCACGACCGACGGCAGGGTCGCGCCGCTGCTGCGCATGACGGGGCACTCGGGCTCGGAGCTGGCCGGACCGGCGTTCTCACCGAACGGCCACCACCTCTACTTCAGCTCCCAGCGAGGCGGTGACGGCGGCATCACCTACGCGGTGACGGGCCCGTTCGGGAAGGTCAGCAAGAAGCGGAGAAGGAAGAAGAAGGACGAGGACGCACTCGGCGTCCCCGGCCCGGCGCTCGCGCTGATGGCTGCGGGCGCGCTCTGGCGCCTGCGCCAGCGAGGGGCAGAGCTACCATCGCCATAGGCACCGGCCCGTACCGCCGGTCATCAGCGCCCCCGGAGCGGCGATCGAGGACGCCGGTCGCGAAGAGCAGAAGGCAGAGCATCAGCGACAGATGCAGCGTTCAGAGCGCTCCTTCTACCTGACGATGGCGATCTACGGGCTCGTCATCGTTGCAGCCTTGAGTGCCACCGTCACTGCATCGATCGTGGGGCGGTAGTAACAAGGAGCCAGTGGACGAACCCACCCTTACCGTCACCGAGCTGAACGTCGCGATCCGCGACGCGGTGCGCGAGGCGTTCCCGCGCGACGTCTGGGTGAAGGGCGAGGTGCAGGGACTCACTCGCTCAGGAATGGGACACAGCTACTTCCAACTGGTGGAGAAGGCCGGCAAGGGCGAGCGGGTGCTCTCACGTATTGACGTCGCCCTTTTCCGTGACGACCGGCCGGCGATCAACGCCGCGCTCAAGGACTCCGGCCTCAAGCTCGAGCCCGACATCGAGGTGCGCATCCGGGGCCGGGTCGGCTTCTGGACCCCCGGCGGGAAGCTCAACCTGGTGATGAACGGGATCGATCCCGTCTTCACCGTCGGGGGCATGGCGGCCAACCGCGAACGGCTGCTCAAGATGTTGGCGAGCGAGGGTCTGCTGCGAGCGAACGGCGCGCGGCCGATGCCGATGGTGCCGCTGCGCATCGGGCTCGTCACCAGCGCCGACACCGCCGCCTACCACGACTTCGTCGAGGAGCTCAGCGCCAGTGGCTTCGCGTTCCGGGTGTGCCGGGCCGACGTGCGGGTGCAGGGGTCGGGCGCACCGAAGCGGGTGGTCTGGGCGTTGCGCCAGCTGGCGCACCAGCCCGTCGACGCGGTCGTGATCGTGCGGGGCGGCGGCTCCCGCAGCGACCTCGCCCCCTTCGACACCGAAGACGTCGCCCGGGCGATCGCGGCCATGCCCGTCCCCGTGGTCACCGGCATCGGCCACGAGGTCGACCGCAGCGTCGCCGACGAGGTGGCGCACACCGCCTGCAAGACGCCCACCGCCTGCGCCCAGACGCTGGTGGAGCGGGTGGGCGAGTTCGTCGACCAGCTCGACGAGGTGTCGCGCGGCGTCGCCGGACTGGCCCGGGCACGG
This sequence comes from Actinomycetota bacterium, assembly GCA_052390575.1. GTDB lineage: Bacteria > Actinomycetota > Acidimicrobiia > IMCC26256 > JACDBD01 > JBPCMN01. The sequence continues at coordinate 7,419 of JBQTGU010000081.1, forward strand.
TGCGCGCTGGCGGCCCGCGAGATGGAGGAGCGCGCCCGGCGCGTGCGTCGGGGCGCGCCCGGTGCGCTGGTGCGGGCGCTGAGCGCGCTCGAACGTCGCCGCGGTCGGGTGGAGGAGCTGGGGACGCGGGGTGTGCGCGAGGCGGCGGTCACGCTCGGCGACCGCCGCCGGGTGCTTGTCGCCGCCGGCACCCGTCTGACCCGGGGTGCGGTCCGCCAGCTCGACGGCGGCGAGGCCCGGCTGCGGGCGCTCGACCCCCGCCGGGTGCTCGAGCGGGGCTACTCGATCACCCGCGACGACGGCGGGCGCGTCCTCAAGGCTGTAGATGGTCTCGCGCCCGACGACGTGCTATTCACCGAGTTCGCCGCGGGCGCGACCTCGAGCCGAATCGAGTCGGTGGCGCCGCCCGCGACCCACGAGGAGACCGACGAGTGAGCATCCAGATCATCGATCTCGAGCCGGAACACTTCGAGGTCCGGGTGACGGAGGGCACCAACACGACCACCCACCACGTCCGGCTCGCCCCCGACATGCTCGGCGACCTCGGCCTCGGCGACATGGAGCCCGAGCGGATCTTGCGGGAGACGTTCACCTTCCTGCTCGAGCGGGAGTCGGCGTCCGAGATCATGGACGAGTTCACCCTCGAGGACGTCGCCCGGTTCTTCCCCGAGTTCTACGACGAGCTCCGGAGCCGGCTGGGGGAGTGACCGACGCTCGGGCGGTGCGCGTCCCGGTCGACGGCGCCGAGCTCGATGGCGACCTCGCCGGGACCACCGATGCCCGGGGCCTGGTGCTCTTCGCCCACGGCAGCGGCAGCAGCCGGCACAGCCCTCGCAACCGGTTCGTCGCCGACGCGCTCGGCGAGGGTGGCCTGGCGACGCTGCTGGTCGACCTGCTCACCCCCGACGAAGAACAGGTCGACCTCCAGACCCGTCACCTGCGCTTCGACATCGGGCTGCTGGCGGACCGGCTCGAGCGCATCGGCGGGTGGCTGCGGGAGGAGCCGGCCACGGCCGCGCTGCCGATCGGGCTGTTCGGCGCGAGCACCGGTGGCGGCGCCGCGCTGGTGGCGGCGGCGCGACGACCTGAGCTGGTGCGCGCGGTCGTCTCCCGCGGCGGGCGGCCCGACCTCGCCGGCGAGGCCCTTCCCCGCGTGCAAGCACCGACGCTGCTGATCGTCGGTGGCCTCGACACCGAGGTGATCGAGCTCAACCGCCAGGCCTACGAGCAGCTGCGCGCTCCGAAGCAACTCGAGATCGTCCCCGGCGCCACCCATCTCTTCGAGGAACCGGGGACGCTCGAACGGGTGGCCGAGCTGGCGCGGGACTGGTTCGTCACCCATCTCGGCGGCGCCTGACCACTTGTCCTATCTTGCGGCCCGTGACCGACGCCCCCGGCTACGCCGAGGCCATGGCCGAGCTCGAGGACATCCTCGAGGAGCTCGAGGGCGACCAGCTCGACGTCGACGTCCTGGCCGAGCGGGTCCGGCGGGCGAGCGAGCTGATCAAGAGCTGCCGCACCCGCATCGCCCGGGCCCAGGGCGACGTCGACAAGATCGTCACCGACCTCGAGGCGTTCGAGCGCGAGGTCGGGGAGGAGGAAGGCGGCTAGCAGGCCTACTGGCAGCCGGTGGGGTAGCAGCCGGAAACGAAGCCGTTGGCGACGAGTCGATCACGGTTCTCGGCCATCGCCTCGCGGAACTCCTGAGCGGACGCGCCCTTGTCAAGACCGAGCTTCTTGCTCAGTGCGTACACACTGAAGATGTAGCGGTGGGCCTCGCCTGGCGGGCACGGCCCGAAGTAGCCGTCCTGACCCGCTTGGTTCTCTCCCTCGCGGGCGACCGATGGAACGGATCCCTCCTCGAGCTCCCGCGTCCTGGGCCTGAGGCGCCACACCGACCAGTGGAGGAACGTGCCGTCCGGCGAGGGAACGTCGGCGTCGTTGAGGGTGACCACGATCTCTTTGGTGCCCTTGGGAGGCTTCGACCACTCCAGGGGCGGCGAGACGTTCTCGCCGTCGCACGAGTACTGCACGGGAATGTCGCCCCCGAACGTGAACGCGCTGCTCTCGACGCTCAGCTGCTCCCCCGCCGCGCTGCCGGCGGCTTCGCCGGCGAGCCCGAGGAACAGTCCAGCCGCCGCCACGGCCGCCCACCCGCGTCGCACGCGCGGGAGGTTAGCGAGCGCGAGCCGGCCGTCGTCGGGCGCGCTGCCGTCGGCTGCGCTGCTGTTGCTCGAGTGCCGCGGTGATGTCGGCGGGCGGCATGGGTCGTGCGAGGTGGAAGCCCTGCCCGAAGTCGCAACGCATCGCTTTGAGCAGCTCGAGCTGTTCGGCGGTCTCGATTCCCTCGGCGACCGCCTCGAGGCCCAGCGTGTGCGTCAGCAGGATGATCGTCCCCACGAAGGCCTGACCCTGCTCGCTGTCCCCGATGCGGGCCGTGAACGAACCGTCGAGCTTGATGGTCTGCACCGGGAACAGGTGCACGTACGACAGGGAGGACTGGCCGGTGCCGAAGTCGTCGATCGCCAGACTCGCGCCCAGAGCCCGCAGCGCGAGCAGCTGCTTCAGGCACAGGTCCATGTCGTCCATGACCGCGGTCTCGGTGATCTCGAACGTGAGGCGCGCCGGTTCGATGCCGTGGTCGGCGATGGCGGCGCCCACTCGACCTACGAGGCCGGGATCGGCGAGCTCGCGGGCGGAGAGGTTGATCGACAACTTGAAGCGCCAGTCGCCCGACACCTCACTCCATCCCCGGATCCGCCCGCAGGCGTCCTGCAGCACGAACTCGCCGATGTCGACGATGCGGCCGGTGTGCTCGGCGGCGGGGATGAACTCCGCCGGCGAGACCAGGCCCCGCGTCGGGTGACGCCACCGGATCAGGGCCTCGGCGCCTACGACCCGCCGGCGTCGGCCGAGGATGTCGTAGAGCGGCTGGTAGTGCACCTCCAGCTCGTCGGCGGCGAGCGCCTTTCGCAGCGCGCGATCCGTCCGCGTGTAGCCGAGTGCGTGCACGCGTAGGGCCCGAGGCTCGTGGATGAGCAGGACCAGCACCTGGCCGATGCCGATGAAGAACGCCGTTCGCATCCCCCAATCCTCGAAAGTCTGGGGGGTCCCCTGGCTGACCACGAGCGGCAGCAAGGGGCCGGCGGCCACGCCGGAGACGAGCGAAGTGAGGAGTGTGCCCGGCCATCCGAACCGGAGGGCGGCGAAGATGATCGGCACGTAGAACCAGTGCGGTGGGACCGGACCGGCGCCGCCCAGGCTGTAGGCGATCACCCAGGAGCCTGCGATCAAGCCTGCGGTCAGGCCGACTCCGACCGCCGTCGGGGTGCCGGCCGCCATGCCGGCGACCTGCGCGGCCGTCCGGTCCCGCCAATGAAATTGGGGCGATTGCGCCGAACCCACGTCCCCTCCCGGCTGCCCACCAGTGGCTACGGAAGGTGATATCGACCGGTTGACGCCTCGGCTTGAGCAGTCGGGAGTAGGGCTCAGGCGGCCTCGGTCAGCTGGTACACGGCGGCCGCGAGCGCGTCCTCCCACGGCCAGTTGTGGCCGAAGTGGACGTTCACGTCGTCCATCAGGTCGTAAGTCCACCAGTAGTGGTAAATGCCGCACGACGCGAAGGTCGCGACGATCCGTCCGGCGTAGTTGTGCTGGCCCTTCACTCGTCCGGCGTCAGGAGCGGGGACGTTCTGGCCGAGTCGCCCGTAGATGTAGGACAGCTCGGCCTCGATCGCGCCTTCGTTCTGGTCGTGCTTCACGAGGTCCTGGTCGAGGAAGATGTACGCCACGATCATCCCGATGCCGCTGCTGAAGATCGTGATCACCAGCCAGATGGCTGGGTCGCGGAAGTCGAGGGTCATCGACCGCAGCACCCCGAGGTGACCGGAGACCCGCTCGAAGTTGGGGCGGAGCTCCTCGGCGATGCCTCGGTCACTCGCCTGCTGCCACGCCAGCTCGGTCGCGCCCTCGAGCAGCTCGAGGCGGCGCCGGTTGTGGTCGCGCATGCGCCGCATGAGTTGGTAGAAGACGAAGTACAGGTAGATCCCGCAGGTGATGATCATCAGGAAGATGACCATCCCCTTGCCCTCGAACACGTAGTCGGTGTTGGCGCGGTCGACGTAGGCGACGCGGACCCGTTCGGCGGCCGGCCGGGCCGGCGCCACCGGCGCCACCGGCGGCGGGGGCGGCGGTGTGCTCGTCATGGCGGGGCACCCTACGCGATCATGGCCGGGCGTGATGCCCCGCAACGTCGTCGTGGTGCTGCTCGACAGCCTGAACCGTCATCTGCTCGGCGCGTACGGGAGCGGCGAGTTCGAGACGCCCACCCTCGACCGGTTCGCGGCGCGCGCGGTGCGCTTCGACCGCCACTACACCGGGTCGCTGCCGTGCATGCCGGCCCGCCACGACATCCTGTGCGGCGCGCTCGACTTCCTCTGGAAGCCGTGGGGCTCGATCGAGCTGTGGGAGCGGCCGATCACGGTGCCTCTGCGCGCTGCGGGAGTGGTCACGAAGTTGGTGTCGGACCATCCCCACCTGTTCGAGTCGGGCGGCGAGAACTACCACGTCGACTTCGGCGCCTGGGACTACCAGCGCGGGCACGAGACCGACCTGTGGCGCACCCGTCCCGACCCGTCGTGGGTAGGCGCGCCCAGCTTCGGGCGGGGCCACATGCCCTACGACTCGTCGCGGGGCTGGTTCCGCGACGAGGACGATTTCCCCGGGCCCCGGGTGATGCGGGAGGCGGCCCGTTGGCTCGACGAGGAGGCGCCCGCGGATGAGCGCTTCCTCCTCTTCGTCGACGAGTTCGACCCCCACGAGCCCTTCGACACTCCCGACCCCTACGCCTCGATGTACGACCCCGACTGGGAGGGGCCCCACCTGGTATGGCCGCCGTACAGCTCCGCCGGCGTCGGCTCGGGCCTGATCGACGAGCGCCAGGGCCGTCAGATCCGGGCGTCGTACGGCGCCAAGCTCACGATGATCGACGCCTGGCTGGGCCGGTTGTTGGATGCGGTCGAGCGCACCGGCCGGGCCGACGACACCGCCGTCGTCGTGTGCACCGACCACGGCCACTACCTGGGCGAGCGCGACGTGTGGGGCAAGCCGGGCGTGCCGGCGTTCGAGCCCCTCGGGCACGTGCCCCTGCTGGTGCGGTGGCCGGGTGTCGAGGCCGGCGCGGTCGACGCGCTCACGACGACGGTGGACCTGTTCGCCACGATCGCGGACCTGTTCGGGGTGTCGGTCGACCACCGCACCCACGGTCGTTCGCTCGTCCCGCTGATCACGGGCGAGGCCGGTTCCGTGCGCGACCACGCCCTCGGCGGCGTCTGGGGCCGGGAGGTTCATCTGGTCGATGCCGACGGGCGCAAGTACGCCCGGGCGCCGGTTGGTGACAACGCGCCGCTGAGCATGTGGTCGAACCGGTGGTCGACCATGCCGGTTCACAGCCGTCCCGAGCTCCAGCTGCCGGTGCCCGACGACCGGGCGTTTCTCGACCGCATGCCGGGCTCGACCGTGCCAGTGATCCGCCAGCCGTTCGCGCCGGGCGACTTCCTGCCGTGGTGGGCGTACACCGAGTTCAGCGGCAACCACTGCTACGACGTGACCGAGGATCCGGCCGAGGAGCGCAACCTCGCCGGCAGCGACGACAAGGTGGAGAAGGAGATGGTCGACGCCCTGCGGGCGGCGCTGGTCGAGATCGACGCCCCCGACGACCAGCTCGTCCGCCTCGGCCTGTCTTGACGCTGTCCCTTGACACTGTATCGACACTGCCCGTAGCCTTGACACCGTCAGCTTGAAGGAGTCAAGGACCGGCGGTAGCATGCACAAGGAAGTCTGGGAGATACGCAAGAAGCTGAAGCGGCAGGGGTGGCGGTTCCGCCAGGCGAAGGGGCCATATGAGCTGGCAATCCCGCCGGACAAAGCCAAGTCGCCGGTGAAGCTCCCAAGTTCCCCCGGCGGCAGGCGGTGGAAGCAGAACCTGATAGGGGAGCTACGGAAGAGCGGGGCCGACCTATGAGGCCCGCCGCTGTCGCGTAGCGAGAGGACAACGATGACCAACGACTCGGTGCCGGGGTGGACGATCCACGCCGAGGCCATCGGCGAGCCCGGCGACGTCACTGACGACGCGCTCGACCAGCTCGCGGACCACCTCTATGAGGTCGGCGGCGCGGTGAGCGGCGCCCAGGACGGGTCGCGCTACGGCGCGACGTTCTCCATCGATGACGTCACAACGACCATGGACGCGGCGACCGCCGCCTCCGAGGGCTATCTCAGGTTCACTGACGCGGCCCGGGCGGCCGGCCTTCCTGTCCTTCCCGTCGTTCGCCTCGAGGTCGAGACGTACGCGGAGCAGGACGCAGAGCTTGCCCGGCCGAACTTTCCGGAGCTCGCCGGCATCACTGAGATCGCGGGGATCCTCGCGGTCAGCCGACAGCGCGCTCACCAGCTGACCAAGCGTCCGGACTTTCCTGTGGCGGTCGCGAACCTGGCAGCGGGTCCAGTGTGGACCCGGCCGAGCATCAATCACTTCGTCGAGACGTGGCAGCGCAAGATCGGTCGACAGCCGGGCGACTCGCTGATTGTCGAGCCGGATCTGGTCCGTCAGGTTTTCGGGAAGCTCGCGAACGTCGATGACGAGGCCGAGCTCAACGCCATCCTCGATCGAGCCGTCGCCGGCACCACCGATGAGAACGAGATCCGGGCGCTCCAGATCATGGGTAAGTACCTTGGAGCCTTCACGCGAGCGAGAAACGCCATGGCCCACGCCTCCGACCAGGCCGACTTCACGGATGATGACCTCGAGGAGATGATCACCGAAGCGACGGAGCGGTTCCGCGAAGAGCAGCGCGAGCTCTGGGCGCGGGAGGATCGCGAGCACTCCGGGCGCCAATGACCATGAGCGACACGTACGTCCCCACCCCCGACGACCACTTCACCTTCGGGCTCTGGACCGTCGGCAACCGCGGGCGCGACCCGTTCGGCCACGAGACCCGGCCGCCGCTCGACCCCGTCGACTCCGTCCACCACCTCGCCGAGCTCGGCGCCTACGGCGTCAACTTCCACGACGACGACCTCGTGCCCCCGGGCTCGACCGGCGCCGAGCGCGAGGCCATCCTCAAGCGGTTCCGCCGCGCCCTCGACGACACCGCCATGTTGGTGCCGATGGCGACCACCAATCTGTTCTCGCAGCCGGTGTTCAAGGACGGCGCCTTCGCCGCCAACGACCCCGCGGTCCGCCGCCACGCGCTCCGAAAGACCATCGACGCCATCGACCTCGGCGCCGAGCTCGGCGCGAGCGTGTACGTCATGTGGGGCGGACGCGAGGGGATGGAGTGCGACGCGGCCAAGGACGTGCGCCTCGCCCTCGACCGCTACGCCGAAGCCGTCAACGCCTGCTGCGCGTACGTGCGCGATCGGGGCTACGACCTCGTGCTCGCACTCGAGCCCAAGCCCAACGAGCCCCGTGGCGACATGTTCCTTCCGACCGTCGGCCACGCGCTCGCGTTCATCGGCGAGCTCGAGCATCCCGAGATGGTGGGCCTCAACCCCGAGTTCGCCCACGAGACCATGTCGGGGCTGTCGTTCCACCACGCGGTCGCGCAGACGCTGTGGCACGACAAGCTCTTCCATATCGACCTCAACGCCCAGCGCATCGGGAAGTACGACCAGGACTTCCGGTTCGGGTCCGAGGGAGTGCAGGACGCCTTCTACCTGGTGAAGCTGCTCGAGGACGCGGGCTGGGGTGGCATGCGCCACTTCGACGCCCACGCGTACCGCACCGAGAGCGTCGAAGGCGTGTGGGAGTTCGCCCGCGGCTGCATGCGCACGTACCTGATCCTGAAGGAGAAGGTGGCGCGCTTCCACGCCGACGCCGAGATCACGGCAGCGTTGCACGCCGCCCAGGCGGAACGGCTGGCCGAGCCGACCCTGCCCGGAGGCGCGACGCCGGAGGCGTTCGCGGCGCTTCGCCGCGAAACGGTCGACATCGACGGGCTCGCCGCCCAGGGCTACGGTCACGAGCGGCTCGACCAGCTCGTGACCGAGCTGCTGCTGGGGGCGCGCTAGCCGTTCGACTTCGTGGGGAGGGCGGGGCGGATGCCACTTGTGCTGGGCATCGACTCGTCCACCCAGTCGACCAAGGCCGAGCTGCGCGACGCCGACGACGGGCGGGTCGTCGGCTCCGGCCACGCTCCCCATCCCCCGACCCACCCGCCGCGCAGCGAGCAGGACCCGGCGGCGTGGTGGCAGGCGCTGCTCGACGCCCGCGACCAGACCGGGAGCGTGGCGCCGCACGCGGTGGCGGTGGCGGCGCAGCAGCACGGCCTGGTCGCCCTCGACGACCAGTCGCAGGTGATCCGCCCGGCGAAGCTCTGGAACGACACCGAGTCGGCCGCCGACGCCGAGTGGCTCATCGAGCAGTTGGGCGGGCGGGAGGTGTGGGCCGGTCTGTGCGGCACGGTGCCGGTGGCGGCGTTGACCGTCACCAAGCTGTCGTGGCTGCACCGCAAGGAGCCCGAGAACTTCGCCCGGATGGCGCGGGTGGTGCTGCCCCACGACTGGCTCACCGGTCGTATCGCCGGCCGCTACGCGACCGACCGGGGCGACGCCTCCGGGACGGGCTACTGGTCGCCGCGCGAGGGTCGCTACCTGCCGGAGGTGCTGGCGGTCGTCGATGCCGAACGCGACTGGAGTGGTTGCTTCCCGAAGGTGCTCGGGCCGCTCGAACCGGCAGGGGAGCGCGAGAACGTGACCATCGGGCCCGGCACCGGCGACAACATGGCTGCGGCGCTGGGGGTCGCGCTACGGCCGGGAGACGTCGCCGTATCGCTGGGTACGTCGGGCGTCATCTCGACGGTTAGCGAGGAGCCCACCGCCGACCCCACTGGCGCGGTGGCCGGTTTCGCCGACGCCACCGGCCGGTTCTTGCCGCTGGTGTGCACGCTCAACGCGACCAAGGTGACCGACGCGATAGCGGGGCTGCTCCACGTCGACCCCGCCGGGCTCGACCAACTCGCGCTGCGCGCCCCGCCGGGCGCGGGCGGCGTCGTGCTGGTCCCGTACTTCGACGGCGAGCGCACCCCCAACCGACCCGACGCCACCGGCACGCTCACCGGCCTGCGCTCCGACGTCACCGCCGAGCACGTGGCCCGGGCCGCGTTCGAAGGAGTGGTGTGCGGGTTGCTCGACGGCCTCGACGCGCTGCGGGCCGCCGGCGCGTCCGTCGACGGTCGAATGGTGCTTGTCGGGGGCGGGGCCCGCTCGCACGCCTACCAGCGCGTGCTGGCCGACTTGACCGGGCGAGCGGTCGAGGTGCCACGGGGCGAGCAGGTCGCGGCGGGCGCGTGCGTGCAGGCGGCGGCGGTGCTGCATCAGCGGCCGCCGGAGGAGGTGGCGTCGGAGTGGGCGCTCGACGCGGCGCGGGCGGTCGAACCCGATCTACGGGTCGACGCCGAGGCGGTGCGCGCCCGGTACGCCGCCGCCCGGGGTGAGGACGCGCCCGAAGGCGAGGCGGGCTAGGCGCCGCCGACCTCTTCGGGCGAGAGGTCGGTGCAGCTCGCCTCGTCGGGGAGCAGCGGCCGGAACACGACGTCGTACTCGGCGTCGCCCGAGCGCCAGCTGTCACCCTCGTTGGCGTCGGCTGCAGCGGCGAGAACGGTTTGGGCGTCGGCACCGGTGAGCACGAGGCAGCGGGTGTCGTCGAAGCCCTCGTAGGGCTCGCCCGCGCCGGCGAGGTCGCCGAACGGCCAGTCCCGCGTGGCGGGCTCGGGCGCGTCGTCGCTGCCCTGCTCCGCCTGGTTGGTCCGCACGAACACGGCCACCGACTCGGCCTCGTACGTCGCGGTGGCGTCGTCGCCGTCGAAGCCTCGGACGAGCGCGCGCAGGGCCTGGCGGGCCTCGCGCTGGTCGGGTTCGAGCTGGTCGTCGTTGTCCTCGAAGTCGAGCGCGTACGCGGACAGGGTGCGTTCGACGCCATTGACGTTCACGGTGACGACCGTGGTCGGCGCGTCCGTGATGAGCGGATCGCCGTAGTCGGGCGGCGGGTCGTCGAGCAGGCCCGCGTCCTCGATCGCGGCGACGAGCTGCTCGAGCCCGGCGGCGTCGAGCTGGCCCTCCTGGAGGTTCGGGAGGGCGGGGCCGGGGAACTCCTGGGTGGTCGGGCCGATCGTGATGACGCGGCCGTCGGCGTACACGCTGACCTCGGGGATCTCGGCCAGCCGCGAGCTCGGCCCGACGAAGCCGCCGCCGGTGGCGACGCGGAGGATCAGCTCGTCGGAGTCGCCGCGGGGTTTCGTGGCGACGTCCTTGTCGCTGTCGTCACCGCAGGCGGCGAGGGCCAGGGCGGCCAGGGCCAGCAGGGTAAGGGTGCGTCTCGGGCTCATGTGCTCTTGGACGAGCGGGCGACGTCTCCGGTTCCCGCCTCGGCCCGGGCGCGGCGCTTCCGGTGCCAGCGGATGCCGCCCTCGATCGCCGACAAGATCGTGTCGTTGTCGCGCGAGAGCCGGTTGTGCACGTAGCGCTCGAGCCCGAGGCGGCGCATCCACGGGTTGAACGCCCAGTACCGCTCGAGGAAGTGGATGCGGGTGCGGCCGTCGCCGAGGCCCTCGAGGCGGGTGTGACCCTCGGCGCGCGACCACAGCGGCTTGCCGATGGCGTCGTAGCGCCACGACTCGTGCGGCTTCACCTCGGTGAGCCACTCCCACGACACGCCCACGCCGCCGGAGAGGAGGAAGCGCGGCACCGGGAACGAGCAGTGGCGCACGAGCCCCTCGCCGACCTCGTCACCGGGGTGGAGGATCTCGATGGTGCCGATCTTCCCCTGCGGTCGGTCGGGCCCGCGGTACCAGAACACGTCCCACACTTCCTCGGGCGGCGCGTCGACCACGATGGAGAACGAGTGCTCCTGCACGCCGGCCAATGTAGGTGTCGTACCCCCGGCGGTACCATGTGGTGGTCACTTCCCCCGACCGTCACGACACGGAGCGGGAGATGACACTGAAGGCGATGGAACCGGGAATGCGAGACGATCTGGCGACGAAGGCCGATCTCCTGGCGACCACGGCTGATCTCCGCGCCGAGATCGGCGGCGTGAAGACCGATCTCGAGGTCGGGCTCGCAGGCCTGAGGGCCGAGATGTCTGACCTCAGGGCGACCGTCGAGTCGAAGCTGCGCGGCCAGACCTGGACCATGGTGACGGTGCTTCTTGCCGGTATCGGGGCGAGCCGTTTCCTCTGACCTGAGTTGACGCCCGCTGGAGGGCGGGCGCACCATCGGGGTCTCCTCCAGCGCGAAAGGATCGCCTGATGGCAAAGTTCGCCCAGATGATCGAGTACACGACGACCAAGTACGACGAGATGAACAAGCTCACCGACGAATGGCTCGCCGAGACCAAGGGCAAGCGCACCTCGGCACGGGCGGTGTCCGGGCAAGACCGCGACCGGCCCAACACCTACATCGACTTCATCGAGTTCCCGTCGTACGAGGAAGCGATGAAGAACAACGACCTGCCCGAGACCCAGGCGATGGCCGAGAAGATGCAGGCGCTCTGCGACGGCCCGGCGACCTTCCGCAACCTCGGCGTCGTCCGGATCGACGATGAGCTCGGCGGACCAGCAGGCTTCGCCCAGATCATCGAGTACAAGACGACGAAGCGCGACGAGATGGACAAGCTCACCGACGATTTCCTCGCCGCGACCGCGGGTCGGCGCACGGTCGCACGGGCGGTGTCCGGGCGAGACCGCGACCGGCCCGACACCTATGTCGACCTCATCGAGTTCCCGTCCTACGAGGAGGCGATGAAGACGAACGAGTTGCCCGAGACCGACGAACTTGCCCAGAAGTCGGCGGCGCTCTCCGACGGGCCGGTGGCGTTCCGCAACCTCGACGTGATGCGGATCGACGAGGACTGATCGGCGGCGGTGACCCACCACGAGTACGTCCTGTTCGACCGGCTCTTCGACGATGCCGGCGCCGAGGCGATGGTGCGCCTCTGCGAACGGTACGGACGCTACGGGATGTACTCGCAGGAAAGCGTCGAGTCGGAGATCGGGGAGGGCCTGACCCAGCGCCACGACGCGGTCATGAACTACGTGCGATCGGGCGGTCGCCACGGCCGCCACGACTCGCCCGACCGGCTGGCGGCGCGCACCAACTACTTCCGGGAGGAGTACGCCTACGGCACCGAGCCACTGATCGAAGGGGTCGAGCCGTTCCTGTTCCACGACGGCTTCGTCGACGCCGCCCGCAAGATCCACGGGCGGCCGCTCGTCGAGCCCGCGATCGTGTTTGCCAACCTGATGGTCCCGGGCCAGGAGCTGGCCCTGCACACCGACGTCCCCGAGTTCCGGGGCGCCAACCGCAAGCTCCACCCGCAGTGGCTGCTGGTGGCGATGCGCCACTCGGGACTCTTCGAGGACTGGCGGATGCCCATCGCCACCGGGGTGGCCTGGTTCCACGACTGCAAGGGCGGCGAGTTCGCCTTCTACCCCGACGGTCCCGGCGGCGACGCCGTCGCCCACGAGGTGACCTACAACACCGCGTTGCTCGTCGACACCGACAGCGTCTTCCACGGCGTCGACCCCATCGACCTGCCCACCGGTGAGCTGCCGCCGCTCAAGCCGGGGATGCACCTGGTCTTCGACGGCGACGAGCGCTGGTCGGTCCGCGCCGGCGACGAGGTGGTGGCGAGCTACCGCTGGGACGAGCTGCGGTTCTCGATCTCGTGGAAGGCCTACTGCTTCGCCGACGAGGCCGAACGCGACGCCTGGAAGTCGCACACCGACGACCTCGACCTCGACTGGACGCTCGCCCGCCTCGTCGACGACCTGCGGGAACGCGGGCGCGTCGACGGCGAGACGCCGCCGTCCCGCGAGCTCGCCGAAACGATCATCGATGAGTACATCAAGTTCCCCGCGCCGTCATCCCACGATCCTGCGCGCTGAGCGCGCCATTTTCGCCGCGATGGGCGCGCAAGTTGGGGTCGGTCAGCCCCGCTGCGCCGCGAGGCGACGGTTGCTGATCTTGGCCTTGAAGTAGTCGCGGTTCATGAGGGCGATGAAGTCGATGGAGATCTCCTTCGGGCACGCCGCTTCGCACTCGCCGTAGTTGGTGCAGCTCCCGAACAGCTCCTCCATCTGGTCGACCATCGCCTCGACCCGCTCGTAGCGCTCGGGCTGGCCCTGGGGCAGCAGCCCCAGGTGGGCGACCTTGGCCGCGGTGAACAGCTGCGCCGCACTGTTCGGGCACGCGGCCACGCACGCCCCGCACCCGATGCAGGCGGCCGCGTCCATGGCGGCGTCGGATGCGTCCTTCGGGACCAGCATCAGGTTCGCCTCGGGCGCGCTGCCGGTGGGCACGCTGATGTACCCGCCCGCCTCGATGATGCGGTCGAGCGCGCCGCGGTCGACGACCAGGTCGCGGATGACCGGGAACGCTCCCGCCCGCCACGGCTCGACGGTGATGTCGGCGCCGTCGGGGAACTTGCGCATGTGGAGCTGGCAGGTGGCGGTGCCGAGCTCAGGCCCGTGGGCCTGGCCGTTGATCATCATCGAGCACGAGCCGCAGATCCCTTCGCGGCAGTCGTGGTCGAACGCGATCGGCTCCTCGCCCCGCTCGGTCAGCCGCTCGTTGAGCACGTCGAACAACTCGAGGAACGACATGTCGGGGCTGACGTCGTCGACGGCGTGCTCCTCGAACCGGCCCGGCGCGTCCGGCCCCGCCTGCCGCCACACCCGCAGCGTGACGTCCATTACTTGTAGCTCCGCTGGGCGAGGTGCACGTTCTCGAACTCCAACGGCTCCTTGTGCACCACCGGCTTCGATCCCACCCCGGTGAATTCCCACGCGGCGACATAGGCGAACTCGTCGTCGTTGCGGAGCGCCTCACCCTCGTCGGTCTGGTGCTCGACCCGGAAGTGCCCGCCGCAGCTCTCCTCGCGGTGCCGCGCGTCGATGCACAGCAGCTCGGCGAACTCGAGGTGGTCGGCGACCCGGCCCGCCTTCTCGAGCGACTGGTTGAACGTCTCGTGCTCGCCCAGCACCCGCACGTCGCGGTGGAACTCCTCCCGCAGCGCGGGTATCTCACCCAGGGCCTTGTCGAGGCTGGCGTGGCTGCGCTCCATGCCGCAGTTGTCCCACATGATCTTCCCGAGCTCACGGTGGAACCAGTCGACCGAGCGCTTGCCGTTCACCGCCAACAGCCCCCGCACCCGCTCGTCGACCTCGCGCTCGGTGGCGCGGAACACCTCGTGGTCGGTCGGGACCGGCGCTTCGCCCAGCTGGGGCGCGAGGTAGTCGCCGATCGTGTTCGGCAGCACGAAGTACCCGTCGGCCAGTCCCTGCATCAGCGCGCTGGCGCCGAGGCGGTTGGCGCCGTGGTCGGAGAAGTTGGCTTCACCGAGGACGTACAGCCCGGGCACGTTGCTCATCAGGTTGTAGTCGACCCAGAGCCCGCCCATCGTGTAGTGGACCGCGGGGTAGATCCGCATCGGCACCTCGTACGGGTCCTCGCCGGTGATGCGCTCGTACATCTGGAAGAGGTTCCCGTAGCGCTCCTCGATCACCTTGCGCCCGAGCCGGGCGATGGCGTCGCTGAAGTCGAGGTACACGCCGTTCTTGCGCGGGCCGACACCCCGGCCGGCGTCGACCTCCCGCTTCGCTGCCCGCGACGCCACGTCGCGGGGTACGAGGTTCCCGAACGCGGGGTAGCGCCGCTCGAGGAAATAGTCGCGCTCGTCCTCGGGAATCTGGTCGGGCGCACGGGGGTCGTCGATCTGCTGCGGTACCCACACCCGTCCGTCGTTGCGCAGCGACTCGCTCATGAGCGTGAGCTTCGACTGGAAGTCCTCGCTCGCGGGGATGCAGGTCGGGTGGATCTGGGTGAAGCACGGGTTCGCCATGAGCGCGCCCTGGCGGTGGGCCCGCCAGATCGCGGTGACGTTGCAGCCCTTGGCGTTGGTGGAGAGGAAGAAGACGTTGCCGTACCCGCCGGTGGCGAGTACGACCGCGTGGGCCGAGTGCGACGACACCTCGCCGGTGACGAGATCGCGGATCACGATGCCGGCGGCGCGTCCGTCGTGCAGGACCAGCTCGAGCATCTCGGTGCGGGGGTGCATCTCCACGTTCCCGAGATGGATCTGGCGTTCGAGCGCCTGGTACGCGCCCAGTAGCAGCTGCTGGCCGGTCTGGCCCCGGGCGTAGAAGGTGCGCGACACCTGGGCGCCGCCGAACGAGCGGGTGTCGAGCAGCCCGCCGTACTCGCGGGCGAACGGGACGCCCTGGGCGGTGCACTGGTCGATGATGTTCACGCTCAACTCGGCCAGGCGGTACACGTTGGCCTCACGCGACCGGTAGTCGCCGCCCTTGACCGTGTCGTAGAAGAGGCGCTGCACGCTGTCGCCGTCGTTGCGGTAGTTCTTGGCCGCGTTGATGCCGCCCTGGGCGGCGATGCTGTGGGCGCGCCGGGGCGAGTCCTGGAAGCAGAACACCTTGACCCGGTACCCGAGCTCGCCCAGCGACGCCGCTGCCGACGCGCCCGCCAGCCCGGTGCCGACCACGATGATGTCGAACTTGCGCTTGTTGGCCGGGTTCACCAGCTTCACGCCGAAGCGGTGGGCGTCCCACTTGTCGGCGATGGGGCCGGCCGGGACGTGGGCGTCGAGCCGCACGGCGCTCACTCGACAACCCCCGCCAACACCGCGATCGGGACGCTGATGAACCCGACCGTGGTGATCACCGCGAACGCGGTCGCGAACCAGCGCCGCCACGGGTTGAACCGCGGGTTGTTGAGCCCGACGCTCTGGAACAGGCTCCACGCCCCGTGGTACAGGTGCACGCCCAGCGCGAGGTTGGCGACGATGTAGATCGCCGACACCGGCCATTGCTCGAAGCTGGCCACGACATTGCGGTACACGTCGCCGCGCTCGAAGCCGGGGTTGGCGCTGCCCCAGGTGAAGTCGGCCAGGTGGAACAGCAGGAACAGCAGCACGATGACACCGGTCCAGCGCATCGTGCGCGCCGCGAATGTCGCCGCGACGTAGTCGCGGTCGCCCTGGTACTTGACCGGCCGGGCCTTCTGGTTCATCCGGGTGAGCGCGTACGCCGCGTGCAGGTGGAGCGCGATGGCGCCGATGAGGGTGACCCGCATCATCCACAGCGTGAACGTGCGCGGGAACGGCGGGTCGAGCAGCTCGCGCAGCCATTCGCCGTAGTGGTTGATCTGGTTGGGACCCTCGAAGACGTGGAGGTTGCCGATCATGTGGGCGAACACGAAGCCCATCCCGATGACGCCGGTGACCGCCATCACCCACTTCTTGCCGACGGCGGAGCGGTAGAACTCGATCGCGAACGGCGTGCGGAACCGGGGCTCGGCGACGGGCGCGCCGGTGTCCTTTGCGAGGCGGTCGGCGTCGTCGGCGCCCGAGCGTGCCGGCGCCGTCGTGACCTCCTCTACCTTCGCCACGTTCCGCAAGTTAGCGCCGGTTTCGCCGGAATCCTCAACCGGGGCGGGACCTGCGGACGGCCGCCATGATCAGCGGGGAGTAGCGGTTCTCCACCGAGCCGACCTCGGGATGGGTGAGCGTCGCGACCAGGTCGTCGGTGCCGTCGAGATCGACGTCGGCGACGTAGGCGACGGTGTTGGCGGGGACGTACCCGGTCCACTTCCCGAGGCGGCGGCCGTCGGCGTGCACCTCGATGACCGCGTCCTCGAGTCCGTGGCGCAGCTCGCTGGCGACGTGCACCACGCCCTCGCGGGGCTCGATCATCGCGAGCACCGACCGGCAGGCGTCGCGCAGCGCGCCGTACCCGCGCTTCTCGACACGGGCGTGGTCGAGCACCGACCACGTGACCGCGGGATGGCCGTCGGCGAAGCAGAAGTGGCAGAACCCGCCGGTGGGCTCGTACTTGAGCCGGCGCAGGTCCTCGACCTGGAGATGGGTGAGCGCGGCCTGGTACTCCTGGGTCGCGTCCCGCCACCCGTCGAACGTCGCGTAGTCGGCCGGGGGCACCACCCGGTCGAAGACGAGACGCTGACAGGCGTGGTGCTCGGCCAGCCGGTCCCAGTCGAGGTCGGGCCAGCGTTCCGGCTCCATGAAGTCGGCGGTCTCGGGGACGGCTTCGGCGCCGAACTCGGTGACGAATCGGGCCAGGCGCGGGATCGTGCGCAGCGCCGGCGCGAGCCCGTCCATCCGGCCGTGGTACCAGCCGAAGTAGAAGTGGCTGTCGGTCCCGCCGCCGCCGATGCGGGGGAGGATCCCCGAGTGCAGGTCGACCGGCCGGCTGGGATCGGCGCGGTGCAGGGTGCGGGCCAGCGACCGGTCGAGGATGTCCTTGTTCCAAGTGGGCAGGAACATCGACGCCGCCGCCCGCGCCAGCACGCCCGTGTCGAGGTCCTCGCCCGGCTCGATGTCGATGGCCAGCGGCTCGTTGTGGGCGCACCACACGAAGATGCTCGGGTGGTGGCCCAGCAGGTCGACCATCTGGCGCGCCTGGTGCATGGCCTGCTTGCGTAACCCGCGGGCGTAACCCCACTGGAGCGGGAAGTCCTGCCACACCAGCAGCCCGGCCTCGTCGGCGGCGGCGTAGAGCTCGGGTCGGGTGACGTGGGCGTGGGCCCGCAGGAAGTCGAGGTTGGCGTCGACCGCGAGCTGCACGTCGTCGCGCAGCTCGTCGGGCGTCGCCTCGGCCAGCGCCATGCGGGTCGGCCCCTGGTTCGAGCCCATCGGGAACATGCGCTCGCCGTTCACGCTCAGCTGCCACCGCCGCATGCGGACCTCGCGGAAGGCGGTGCGCAGCCGGCGGGTGTCGCTGGGCGCGCCCGCGATCTCGACCGTGACCTCGAGGTCGACGAGGTGGGACGGCTCGCCGAGCCGCCACGGCCACCAGCGCGGTGGCGTGTCCACGTCGAGGGTCCAGGTGAGGTGGTTGTCACCGCCGGCCAGCGACACCTCGCGCGTCGCTTCCGACAGGAGCGCGTCGCCCGGGACGGGCCCCGTGATGCGGGCGGTGAGGCGCGCCGGAAGCGGCGCGGGCTCGGGGTCGGGGCCGGGATCGAGCGTCAGGTCGAGCAGCAGCCGCCCCCGCTCTTCGGTGGCCTCGGTGCACACGCACGACAACCGGGCGAGCCGCACGGGGCCGGTCTCGACGACGCGCACGGGGCGCCAGAGGCCGCCCGGGTTCCAGGCGGGGTCGAGGTTGTCCCAGTGCGAGAAGACCCCGGTGATGACGCGCTTGGCGGTGCGGTCGGTCTGCGGGGGGCAGGCCACCTCGATCGCGAGCACGTGCTCGTCGCCCGGTCGCTCCGCCAGGACGTCGGTCACCTCGAGCGTCTGGGGGAAGAAGTAGCCCTCGGTGGCGTCGAGATAGCGGGAGTCGAGCCAGACGTCGGCGAAGTAGAAGACGCCGTCGAGCACGAGGAACCGGCGGGTACTCGGCGCCGCGCCATCACCGTCGAGCTCGAAGCGGCGGCGGTACAGGACCGGCCCGTCGCTGTCGGCGAACGACTGGTGGGAGCGCCAATGACCCGGGACGGTGAGCGTCGCCCAGTCGGAGTCGTCGAAGCCGGCCTCGACGAAGCGCTGGTGGAGGTCGCCGGTGCTCGCCGCGGCGCGCCAGGGGCCCGAGAGGTCGAGCTGGTTGCCCGGGCTCACCGACTAGCCGACGGTGCCGCCGGTGGTCGGGGGGTCGCCGCGGTCGCGCGCCAGCTCCTTGGCGATGGCGCGCTCCTTCCAGTCGCGCAGGCGGGGATCGTCCTTGAAGAAGACCCCGAACCCGTGGAACGCGAGGCCCAGGCCCCAGAAGACGGTGGCCCAGAGGAAGTCCCAGCCCACGACGATCAGGAAGACGATGTTGATGACCAGGTAGACGGTCAGGTGGATGCCGAAACCGATCTTGGCCTCCACCCGTTCCTTCGCCGCCTGGTACTGCTCGTCGTCGGCCATCGGGCACCCTCCTGCAATTCGAACGGCGGTCGCCGACTAGGGCAGGCAGTCTGGCAGGTACGATCCCGGGCGCGAGATCCTCCTTCTCTCTCCTTCCTATTTGGAGTGTGTGATGACCCGTGCCGGCACCCTCGGTGAGCTACGAGCGAGCGGCTGGGTGTCGCGCCCGGTGAAGGAGGAGGTGCGGGCCAACGCGGTCGCTCGCATCGCCGAGGGCAAGCCGCTGGTCGACGGGGTTGTCGGCTTCGACGACACGGTGCTCCCGCAGCTCGAGAACGCGCTCCTCGCCGGGCACGACGTGATCTTCCTTGGCGAGCGGGGCCAGGCGAAGACCCGCATCATCCGCTCGCTCACCAGCCTGCTCGACGAGTGGACGCCGACCATTGCCGGCAGCGAGATCAACGACGACCCGTACGAGCCCGTCTCGCAGCACGGCCGCCACGTCGTCGCGGAGCGGGGCGACGACACGCCGATCGAGTGGGTCCACCGCGACCGGCGCTTCGGCGAGAAGCTCGCCACCCCCGACACGTCGATCGCCGACCTCATCGGCGAGGTCGACCCGATCAAGGTCGCCGAGGGCCGCTACCTCGCCGACGAGCTGACCATCCACTACGGGCTCGTGCCCCGCACCAACCGGGGCATCTTCTCGATCAACGAGCTGCCCGACCTCGCCGAGCGCATCCAGGTGGGCTTGCTCAACGTGCTCGAGGAGCGGGACGTGCAGATCCGGGGCTACAAGATCCGCCTACCCCTGGACCTCATGCTGGTGGCGTCGGCCAACCCCGAGGACTACACGAACCGCGGCCGCATCATCACGCCGCTCAAGGACCGCTTCGGTGCCCAGATCCGGACGCACTATCCGCTCGACGTCGACGTCGAGATGGACGTGGTGGAGCAGGAGGTCCGGCCGCTGGCGGCCGAGGAGCTGGCGGTGCAGGTGCCCGAGTTCATGGCCGAGGTCGTCTCGGAGATCAGCCAGCAGGCGCGGCGGTCGGCGCACGTGAACCAGCGCTCGGGTGTGTCGGTGCGGCTCTCGATCACGAACTACGAGACGTTGGTTGCCAACGCCGCCCGCCGGGCGCTGCGCAACGGCGACCGCGAGGTCGTGCCCCGCGTCAGCGACCTCGACGCGCTGGTGGCGTCGACCGCGGGGAAGGTCGAGTTCGAGACGCTCGACGACGGGCGCGAGGAGCAGGTGCTCGACCGCATCGTGAAGGCGTCGGTACTGGAGGTGTTCCGGGCCCGCTGCCGGCCGGAGAAGCTGGGCGAGCTGGTGGCGGCGTTCGACGAGGGTTTGGTGGTGCACACCGGCGACGACGTGCCCGCGTCGGAGTACGCCGGGCTGTTGCCGAAGCTCAAGGGCCTACGCGGCACGTTGGCGGATCTGGGCGTGGGGGAGACGCCGGCGGGAGTCGCGTCGGCGGTCGAGTTCGTGCTCGAGGGCCTGCACCTGTCGAAGCGACTCAACAAGGACGAGGTGGGGGGCAAGGCCGCCTACCGCGGCCGCGGCGGCGGGTCCGGCGGTGGAGGTAGCGCCGGCGGCGGCGGAGGCGGCCAGTCCGTCAGGTAACGGACTACTACGACGTCCTCGGCGTCGAGCACGACGCCACGCAGGAAGAGATCGCGGCCCGCTTCCGCGCGCTCGCCCGCACGCTCCATCCCGATCGTCAGGGTGTCGATCCCGCCGCGGCGGAAAGCTTCAAGCAGGTCACCGCCGCCTACCGGGTGCTCGGGAACGTCGCCAGCCGCCGCAGCTACGACACGACGGGGACTGCGATCGCGCGGCCGCCGGTGCCAGCCTCATCACCGGCGCCATCACCCGCGCCCGTCCCGGGGCCTCGGGTGCCGCGCCTGACCCGCCGGGGCGCGCGGTGGGCGGTGATCGGCGGGATCGGGTGCTTCGTCTTCGGGATCGTCGCCTCGTTCCTGGTCGTCGCGCTGCAACGCCACGACGCCGCCCTGCGTGCCGACGGGGTCGAGGCGACCGCGACGGTCGTCGAGGTGAAAGGCGAACGGCGCCTCGTCTTCACGACCGCCGAGGGCGACGACATCCGGGCCAAGGAGCCGCTCAAGAGCGGGACCGGCCGGCCGCCGGTCGGCTCGCAGGTCGACATCCTCTACGACCGCAACGACCCGACCACCGTCATCAACAACGAGAGCCAGCTGGCGCGCGACATCACCCTGTGGATCGTGGCGATCAAGCTGCTGGTCGGCGGGGCGGTCTTCGTCGTCGTCGGCGCGCGCCGTCTCCGGCGGGCGAGCTAGAGGGGCGAGCCGCCGCCGCCCTCGCGCTCGGGGAGCTCGCACCCGTTGGTCGCGAAGCGGTTGACGTTGTCGACGGCTTCCCGGACGTCGGGATCGTCGCGCAGGTCGGGGTTGTCGGGGTCGGCGCGCACCGCCTCGAGTGCGTCGAGGAACGCCCGGACGTCGGCTTCGATCTCGGCCGGGGCGGTCTCCACCAACCGCCGGACGAGGCGGATCTGTTCGTCGATGTCGACGAGTTGCTCGAGCCCCTCCTCGAGGTCGATGGCGGCTTGGCAGAACGGCTCGGGTGGGCGGGTGACGGGCTCGTCGCTGCGCCGGCACCCCGCGACTGCGGTGAGCGCGAGCAGAGTGGTCGCGACGACAATCGGGCGCACCATCCGATTGTGCCCGGCTCCCGGCGGCGGGCCGGAGTCGTAGGCTGGCGGCACTTCGCGACGGGAGGCACGGCCCATGGCAGCTTCGGGCATCAAAGGCGAGGACAAGGTCCAGGTCAACGCGCCGCCGGAGAAGGTGTGGGCGTTGGTCAGCGACGTCACCCGGATGGGCGAGTGGAGCCCCGAGACGGTGAAGGCCGTCTGGATCGAGGGCGCCACTGGCCCCGCGGTCGGCGCCCGGTTCAAGGGCAGCAACAAGCGAGGCATCGCGCGGTGGTCGACGAAGTGCACTGTCATCGCCTGCGCGCCGGGCCAGGAGTTCAGCTTCGTCGTCGGCAAGGCCGACAACCCGATCACCCGCTGGAGCTACAAGTTCGCCCCGGCCGGCGGCGGGACCGAGGTCACCGAGTCGTTCGAGGCGGTCAAGTACGGGTTCTTCTCGAAGCTCCTCGTGCGCCCGAAGAAAGCCCTCGCCGCGCTCAAGGACGGGGTCAAGAAGACGCTGGCGAAGTTGAAGTCGGTCGCCGAGGGGAGCGCGTAGGCACATGCGCCTCTTTCGCCGGCGCGAGGCGGGCTTCCGCTACTCGCGCTGGGACGGTTCACAGGTCGGCTTCGACCTCGACGCCGACTCGCTGCTCTCGGAGATGTCGGACGACCTGCTGTACCACGGCGACCTGAACGCGGCCCTGCGGCGGCTGCTCCAGCAGGGCTTCCGCGACCGCAACGACGAGCAGCTCATGGGACTGCGCGAGATGCTCGAGCGGCTCCGGCAGCGCCGGCGCGAGGAGCTCGAGCAGCGCGACCTGGGCGGCGTCTACGACGACATCGCCGAGAAACTGCACGAGATCGTCGACAAGGAGCGGGCGGGCATCGACCGGCGGGTCGACGAGGCCCGCCAGTCGGGCGACCGGCGCCGGCAGGAGATCGTCGACGAGCTCGCCAGCGAGCGGCGCCGGCAACTCGAGGAGCTGCCGCCCGACCTCGCCGGGACGGTGCAAGAGCTCCAGAACTACGAGTTCATGGACGACGCCGCCCGGCAGCGGTTCGAGGAGCTGATGGACGAGCTGCGCCAGCAGCTGATGCAGAGCTACTTCAACCAGATGTCGGAGGGGATGAAGGACGTCTCGCCCGAACGCATGCAGCGCATGAAGGACATGCTCGCCGAGCTCAACCGGATGCTCGAGCAGCGGGAGCGGGGTGAGGAGCCCGACTTCAAGGGGTTCATGGAGAAGTACGGAGACTTCTTCCCCGGCAACCCCCAGAACCTCGACGAGCTCCTCGAGCAGATGGCGCAGTCGATGGCCCAGATGCAGTCGCTGCTCAACTCGATGACGCCGGAGCAGCGGGCCCAGCTCCAGGGGCTGGCCCAGGCGCTGCTCGAAGACCTCGACCTGCGCTGGCAGGTCGACGAGCTCGCCCGCAACCTCCAGCAGGCCTTCCCCGACCTGCCGTGGAACCGGCGCATGAACTTCTCCGGCGACGACCCGCTCCAGTTCGGCCAGATGTCGGGGCTGCTCGAGGCCCTGGGCGACATGGACGACCTCGAGAACCTGCTGCGCTCGGCCACCCAGCCGGGGGAGCTGGCCGAGGTCGACATCGACAAGGCGCGCGAGCTGCTCGGCGACGACGCCGCTCGTTCGCTGGAGCGGCTGGCCGAGTTGGCCCGGCTGCTCGAGGAGGCGGGTCTGATCGAGCAGCGCGAGGGCCGCTTCGAGCTGACGCCCCGGGGCATCCGGGCCATCGGCCAGAAGGCGCTGGGCGACCTGTTCCGCAAGCTGCTCAAGGACCGGGCCGGGCGCCACGACGTCGACCGCGAGGGCCCGGGCAACGAGCGGGCGTTCGAGCACAAGCCGTACGAGTTCGGCGACCCGTTCCACCTCAACGTCGAGGAGACGGTGAAGAACGCCATCTGGCGCGAGGGTGCGGGCACGCCGGTGCACCTGGATCCCCGCGACTTCGAGGTGGAGCGCACCGAGGTCATCACGCGGTCGGCGACGGTGTTGCTGCTGGACGTGTCGCTGTCGATGCCGATGCGCGACAACTTCCTCGCCGCCAAGAAGGTGGCCATGGCGCTGCACGCGCTGATCACGTCGCAGTTCCCGCGCGACTACTTCGGGCTGGTGAGCTTCGGGCGGGTGGCGCGCGAGGTGAAGCCCGAGTTGCTGCCCGAGATGAGCTGGGACTTCGAGTGGGGCACCAACATGCAGCACGCCCTGCTGCTGGCGCGCCGGCAGCTGTCACGCCAGATCGGTACCAAGCAGGTGATCATGGTCACCGACGGCGAGCCCACCGCCCACATCGAGGGGGGCGAGGCCTACTTCCAGTACCCGCCGTCGCCGGTGACGATCGAGGAGACGCTGAAGGAGGTGATGCGCTGCACCCGTGAGGGCATCCGCATCAACACCTTCATGCTCGACGAGAGCTACTACCTGCGGTCGTTCGTCGAGCGCATGATGCGCATGAACCGCGGCCGGGCGTTCTTCACCAGTCCCGACACCCTGGGCGACTACGTGCTCGTCGACTTCCTCGAGCACCGCCGCCAGGCGAGGCGCGCCAGCTAGGACTCGAGCATTCGCTTGTAGGCGGCGAGGGTCTTGGAGTCGAAGCAGACGAAGCGCACGCGCTCGACCTTGGTGTCGGCGTCGCGGACGGTGCGCACCGCGATCTCGGTGGCGGCGTCGAGCGGGTAGCCGTAGATGCCGGTCGAGATGGCGGGGAAGGCGACGGTGCGGGCCTCGATCTCGTCGGCCACCTCCAACGAGCGGCGGTAGGCGGACGCCAGGAGCTCGGGCTCGCCGGCGTCCCCGCCGTTCCACATCGGCCCCACCGCGTGGATCACGTGGCCGGCGGGGAGCCCGAAGCCGGGGGTGGCCTTGGCGTCACCGGTGTCGCAGCTCCCGATGGCGCGGCAGGCGTCGTCGAGGGCGGGCCCGGCGGCCTGGAAGATCGCCCCGCAGACGCCGCCGCCGCGGGCCAGGGATGTGTTGGCGGCGTTGACGATCGCGTCGGCGGTCTCGGCGGTGATGTCGCCCTGGACCGCTTCGAGGCGCGGGGTCACAGGCCGCAGGCTAGGCGGGCCCGGTTATCCACAGATGTGGTCCAGCGCGCAGGAACCCCCTTGCGCTACCGGTCTGGAGCGACAAGAGTAACACCATTGTAATTCCATCGGCGTTATTAGTGAGGGGGTCGCCGATGCGCCAGGTCATCGGACCAAGCGCCAGCAAGCTCAACAAGGTCAACGGGGCCGTACGGGCCCCCAGCGGGGCCAACGGGGCCGCCGGCCAAGCGGCGGCGGCCGCCACCGCGGCCCTGCTGGCGGAACTGGCCGCCCGGGCCAAGACCCAGGGCGACCGGGGCTGGCAGGAGCAGGCCAACTGCCTGGGGGTCGATCCCGACCTCTTCTTCCCCGAGCGGGGGGCGTCCACCCGGGAGGCCAAGTCGGTGTGCCGGAGCTGCGAGGTGCGGCTCGAGTGCCTCGAGTACGCCCTGAGCCACGGCGAGAAATTCGGCATCTGGGGCGGCCTGTCGGAGCGGGAGCGGCGCCGGGTGCGCCGTGAGCGGGCCCTGGCCCGCCGCAAGGCCGGGGTGGCCTGAGCCCGACCGTTGCTCGACCGTTGGGGGGGGAAAAATGCGGCAAGCGCCGCGTGTACAAACCCCACCCGTATGATAGGCCGGAGTAGATCGGGTTGTGGGGGGCGGA
>JBQTGU010000082.1:0-2373 GCA_052390575.1 Actinomycetota bacterium
AGCCGAAGGGCGGCGCCTGGGAGCTCCGCGTCGAGCCCGTCAACGCGGGCAAGTGACGGTCACCGTCACGCCGCGTGGCGAAGGTCTTCGACCTGCCACGGTGGGTCGCCCTCGATCAGATCGGGATCGCCGGTGAGGAGAACGGCGTCGTGCGCTCGCGCCGTCGCGGCGGCAAAGGCATCGGCAAAGCCGAGTTGCCGATCCGCCTTGATCGCCGCCGCCTCGAGCACGAGCTCGGGAGTCGGCAGGTCGAGTGTGAACGAGCCACGAAGCAACTCGACCACGAAGGAAGCACGCTGAGGTCCCAGCATCCTCCTGAGCTGATACGCGACTTCGCCAAGGTTGATCCAACTCATGATCGGCGGCGGTCGCTCCCCTAGCAGCCGGTTAACTCGACCGGTCGCCGGCTCGCCGCCGTCGAGCCACTCCATCACGGTCCAGGCGTCGAGGCAGTGACTCAACGTTCGAGTACCCGAAGATCGCGCTCTTCCTCCTCGCGGTCGTGTCGGCGCTCGGC
Source organism: Actinomycetota bacterium (assembly GCA_052390575.1). GTDB lineage: Bacteria > Actinomycetota > Acidimicrobiia > IMCC26256 > JACDBD01 > JBPCMN01. The sequence goes on from JBQTGU010000082.1 coordinate 518, forward strand.
AAGCAGTTGTTCAGCGGCACCGGCGCCGCGCAACAGTCCGGCGAGCTCTCGAGCGTCGACAGCGCGGCGAACTCGCACTTCATCTCCGTCCTCCACGAAGACCACCTCGTCGCCCGGGTTGATGCCCAGATGCTCACGGATGGCCTTCGGGATGACCACCTGGCCCTTTGGCCCCACTCGGTGAGTCATACCGTCTAGTATAACCGAGGTCAATCGATCAACAGGCCACGGACTTCCTGGACCGGGTAGCGCTCCGTGGATCGCAGAACGGCGGAGCCGATCGGAGTCGGCCGGGCGGTGAGCCCGGGACCGGTCAGCACCAGTTCGGCGGTCCAGCGGGCCGTGACCTCGATGTCGTAGGTGCCCTTGGTCTCGTAGACGAAACGCGTAGCCGGCTCCGCCGCCGAACCGGGCGAGGAGGCGGTGACGGGCTCGCCGTCGCCCATGTCGAAGGTCACTTCGCTCAGGCGCGCGGTGCCCGTGACGGTGAACGGACCGATGGTGGCGCTGACCGCGAGCTCCTGCGGGCCCTCGTACCAGAGCCAAGTTTCGAGCCCCGTGAGCCCGGTGGGACGCGGGTTGATCCCCGCCTTGGGTCCGGGAATGTTGCGCATCGCGGCACGCCAGATCTCGCCGATGGTCGGCACCTGCGGGAGCTCGGGGACGGGTTGGCCCTGTGGCACGCAGTGCGCCTCCATGTTGACGATCGCACCCGACAGGTCGCGGACGATCAGCGTGTACGGCGTCCCGGTCGCGCCGAACCCGCCGCACACGGGCTCGGTCGGACCGAACGCGCCCGCGCCGAACGGCACCCACGTGTACGTGTACGGCCGCGGTCCGTTGGGATCGTCCGCGGCGACGAAGCCCGACTGACCCGGAGCAATGATGCCGACGAAGAACGCTCCACCGCTGACGCCACCGCCCGCCGCTGGGGGCGGACCGAAGTCGTCGGCGCGGGCCAGCGCGGGTGCCACCAACAAGAGCGCAGCTATCGATGCGGCGACGAACGCTCTCACAGCTCGACCGTTTCGTCCGCGGCACGCGTTATGTCTGCGATCCGCCAATGGCCTGCCTCGTCTGTCGCAAGCAGGAAGTTCAGGGTCTCCGGCATACCGTGTGGCTTCACGTCGCCGACCTGTTGTCCCCCTGCATCGACGATCCGCTCGAACTCAAGCTGCTGCACAACCTCGAGCGAGACAGCCCCGGCTCGGGCGTCCACGATGTCGACGGACAGCAGCTGGTAACCCTCGTCCGCCCATCGATATCCGTTCGCAACCAAATACCCGTACGCCTCGACACGGGAGTCGTGGTTCACCGTGCCAGGCACGAAGAGCTCCGAGATCACGGCGACATCGGGGTTCTCTGTCAGCCAACGGAAGTTGGCCGTCAGCGATGCGAAGATCGCGACGTAGTCGTCGCCGGTGTTCTCGAGGGGCGGGCGCGGGGTCCCGTGGAGCGAGCCACCGGGGATGGGCTCCGACAGGTCGATGCCGATCGGCGCCACGGTCGTGGAGGTGCGTTCCGCGGAACGCCCCGGGTCGTCTCGCCGGCTCTCCGATCCCCCGCCTCCGCCTGAGCTGCACCCGGCGAGCGCCACCACCATCGTCAGGGTGACCACGACAGGTAGTGACGGAGGGTGGCGCAAGGGCCTCTCCCTGCCTCAAGACGTGCCCGGAGGATACCGCTTCGTCCGGTTTCGTCAAGGGGTCAGGTGCGGGCGATCTCCTTCAGCTCGTAGGTCTCGATGATGTCGCCCTGCTTGAGGTCCTGGTAGTTCTCGAGGCCGATGCCGCACTCGAAGCCGGCCTGCACCTCGCGCGCATCGTCCTTGAACCGCTTGAGCGACGAGATCTGGC
>JBQTGU010000083.1:0-6304 GCA_052390575.1 Actinomycetota bacterium
TCCAGCACCGAGGCGGGCAGCTCGACCCGGCCGGCGCTGCGGGACGCGCTCGCGCCGTCGGTGTGCACGTACGGGGTCGCCAGCCGTTGCGCCTCGAACTGGGCGCCGTCGACCGAGAACGTCTCCCCCGCGGCCGCGCCCGTAAGCTCGACCCGCGTCCACGCCGTCACCGCCCCCGCCGGCGCCGCAGCGCTCACGACCACCCGCCGGTAACTCCCCACCTGGGCGCCGACAACGACCCCAGCCTCGGCCGAGAACGTGTCCCCGAACGAGTTCGTCCAGAGGATCGTCGCCTTCAGGCTGCGCGCCGCGCCGCCGAGCTGCTTCACCCAAGCGCTGAACGTGTAGGTCGTCCCCGCCGCCACCGGAATCCGTGAGTACTGGCTCGGCGCATTGACCTGCGGCGACCCCGACCCCGTCAACGTCACCAGCAACGACGCCGACCCGAACTTGCTCTGCCCCGTCGTCCGCTCGATCGTCGAGACACCAGCCTCCTGCCCCCACCGCACCGTGTCGGACTCCAACCCCCCGTTCGCGAACAAATTCGTCGTCGCGTCCCAGACCCCGTAGGAGGAATCCGGCACCGGCCGCCCATCACCCTCCACCCCAGCCGACCGCACCGCATCCGACACCTCACCCCCCGACACCACCATCGCCTGCGACGGGGCGAGGGGGCCGTTCGCCGCCCTGCGGGTCAGCGTGTTGCCGCCGGCGTCGTAGGTGAAGGCGGCCTCCGCGCCGTTCGCATCGGTGCTGTAGGTGATGCGACCGCTCTCGTCGTAGGTGGAGCGGAGGGTGCCGGCGGTGCTGTCGCCGGCGCCGCCGTGAGCCGACGAGACGAGGTTGCCGGCCGGGTCGTACGTGTACGTGGTCGGGTTGGCGTCCGTCGCGGCCTTGGCCGCGCGTAGGCGTCCGCCGATGTAGCAACTCAGCGCGGTGCCTTTGGCGTTGGTGACCGAGACCGGCCGCCCAGCCGCGTCGTAGATGGTCGTGACGGGGGAGAGTCCGTGTTGCGTAACCCGCTGCAGGAGCCCGAGCTGGCTCGGCGTGCTGGGACCGGGGCAGCCTGTGAGCAGACCGCTGGTGTCGGGGGTGGCGGCGGTGGCGGTGTCGCCGTAGTAGGCGTAGGTCGTGCCGTAGCTGCTCGTGGCGGCGCTCTCGCCGCCGGAGAGGTCCCCGGTCGAGGAGTTGATCGTCGCGCCAGTGTTCCCCTTCGGCATCACCTTGCCGGTGATGCGACCGTAGCCGTCGTAGCCGAAGCTCGTGATCAGGCTGCTCGTCGTCCCCGCGACGGGAGCCTTCGCGAGCGTGTACTGCGCCGCGCCGGTCCAGGGCCTGTCGAAGTGGCTGAACGCGACGCGGCCGAACGGTGAGACGGTTGAGGTGAGGTTGCTCCAGGCAGGAGTCAACGGAACGCCGCTGTTGAAGGTCTGCGGCAGCCACGCACACGCAGGACCGTCGCTGCAGCGCCAGTTCAGGAGCACGTAGGAGTTGTACCGATCCGTGACCGAGTTCTCGACCACGACGCGGTACTTGCCCGGCGGCAGCGTCAGCGCCGGCGACTCGGCGTCGTACGCCCCGTTGTGGTTCGTCCAGCGATCGATTACGAGTTGCCCGCCGAGGGTCATGCGCACGCCCTCGTCGGCCTGGATCTGGAAGACGAAGTGGTTCGTGGATCCGGTCGCGGGGACGGTGAGGACGCCGACGAAGCGCGCGGAGAAGTTCGTCTCGTCCTGGCCGTCGGGGGGCCCGTCGGTACCCCACTGGACGTAGACGCCGTTCGGGTTGCTCGCGATCAGATCGGCACGGCCGCCGGCTCCCGCGACGGGGCTGACGAGGTTCGGCGTCTTGAAGTACGTCGCCTGCACCCCGGTGAGTGCCGCGCCCGGGGTGTAGCTGGTGCCGCTGACCGCTCCGTAGGCCTTCTCGTCGTAGTTGAACCTCGTCACGGGCCGGTCGAGACCGCCCGCACCGTCGGGATCGGGGCCGGTGACGCTGGTGAGGGTCTTGTCCACCAGGTCGTAGGCGTAGTCGGTCGGATTGCCGTCGGCGTCCTCGCTCCACAGCATCTGGCTACTGGTGTTGTAGGAGACCAGCGTGTAGCGACCGAGCAGGTCGATCCGCTCCATCTCCTGCAGGCGGTCGTCGTAGAAGACCTTGATCCTTCTGCTGCCGCTCCGGCCAGGGCAGGTGCCGGGCCCCTGCTGGCAGGGCGGCGTGATCGTCGTGTTGCCGGCCGCGGCGCGAGCGCCTCCGTGATGGACGCTCGCATGCGTGCTGCCGCCGGTCGCGTAGGCGAAGCTCCACGTCGAGGTCGTCGGCGTCTGGCCGCTGACGCGTTCCGCGCTGACCGAGGTCGCCCGGTTCGAGCCGTCGTAGCCGAGCAGCAGCCGGTGTCCACTGTCGTAGACGGGGTTCAGGCTCGGGTCGGGTGAACCGCTCAGCTTGGAGAGGTCGTTGGCGTTGAGCAGAACCTGCGGACGGCCGCTCGCGTCGTAGCTGATCTTCAGCACGTCCCTCGTCCCGTCGTTGACCGTCTGCAGCGAACCGCTCGCGCCTCCCGACCCGGTTCCGACGTAGCGCCAAACGACGCCATCCGGCCCGGTGACGCACAGCATCGCGCCGGCGCAGCTCCAGCTCAACGAGACGGTCGCGATCGTCGTCGAGCCGTTCTTGGCCGTCACCGTCGTCAGCTTGCCGCCGCTGTAGCCGAAGTCGATCCGACCGACGTTGATTTGCGAAGAGTACGACTGCGCGTGTGCGAGCTCGAGGATGCCCGTCGACGCGTAGGTCGCCGCCTTGGCGAACGTGTACACATACCCGTCGTCGTCGATCAACGTGAAGGTCTCCCCGTCGCCGCTCTTCGTCAGCTGGGAGGCGCTGTCAGGGGGAGGCAGATACACGAGCGAGCCGACGATGTGTTGGTAGAAGGTGGCGCGACCGTCGGCATACACGCGCTCGACCACGTGCTGCCCGTCCCCGGCGATCACTGCATGGTTGATCAGCCGCAACGGCTCATCGACCTCGGGCCCCACCGTCCAACCCGTGGAGCCCGAGCCGAATCCCTGCCCGACGGTGTCGAGGCTGTTGTAGGTGATCGTCACACCGAGCGGACCCGCGGCGGTCGGGAAGCTCGGAGTGGGCGCCCGTAGAACGAGGTTTCCGTTCGCCTCGTTGATCGCGAGCGGCCCGTTGCTCCAAAACGGCCAGTTGCCACCCGTTCCGAGCTGCGGGTCGCGTACGTCGAGCCGAGCCGTGCTCCAGTCCCCTGACTGCCCGTCCCGATCCAGGGCCGTCACCCGCCACCAGTAGCTGCGGTTGTCGAGCAGCCAGCGCTCGCTGCCCCGATACGACCACGAGGCCGGCACGGGCAGACCACGACTGGTCCAGGAGAAGTCGCCGATCAGCGAGCCCTCCGGCCCGGCAGTGAAATGCGCGTCCGTGGCAATCTGGAAGCGGTAGGTGACCTGGTCGCCCTCTGCATCGCGGCCGGGTTCCGCCACCAGCACGGGCAACATCGTCGGGATCGCCTGCCCGTGCCGCGGCGAGATCACAGCCGGAACCTCCGGCGACTCGTACACCACGAGCGGGTGCGGAACGCTCACATCGCTGCTTCCGTCAGCCCCCGACGCCAGCACGAACCACGCCCAGCCGCCGCCCCGCACCGGGATAGGGGGCACCCACGAGACCGAGTCGCCCGCGGCTGCACGCCGTGGCGTGCTGACCGATACGACCGAGCACCCCTCCACGGCCGCGCAACGCTCGAGCACGAACGTGAGCTCACCTGAGCCGGCCGCAACAGTCGCCGTGAGCTCAGGCGCGGTCTCTGCGGCACCGGGCCGGAACACCCACCGACGTCGGCCCAGCGGCGCTGATGTCGATCGCGTTCGCGGGTACCGCCCCGGCACCTCCCGGCAGCACCGTCGATCCGGCCACGACCTCGCTCAGCGCGCTCGTCACCGACATCGACCCCGACACGCTCGTGGCCGTGACGACAGCCTGCAGCTTCGCGCCGGTGTCCTCCGTTTTCGGCCGGTAGCGTGCATCGGTCGCGCCAGGGATTTCTACGCAGACCTCGCTCCCACAACGCTGCCACACGAAGGAGAGAGTGAACGGCTCCACGCTCTGCCAGTTCCCTAGCGAAACCGCAAGGGTCCCAGCGTCGTTTGCGAGCACGGGCGTGCTCCTGGAGACGGCCACACGCCCGGCGATCGGCGCCGAGACGGACGAGAACGCAGTCGTGCTTCCCCCCTGGTTCAGCGCCCTCACCGCAACGCGTACCCGTCCACCGGGACGGACGGCAAAGAAGGTCGGCCGGAACGACGCAGCCGTTGCACCGCGAATGTCCGAGCATCCGGTACCCGAGACGTCACAGCTCTGCCACTGGTACGTGAACCCCAGCCGGTCGGGATCTGACCACGTTCCCCGACCGGCAGAAGAGATCTTTCCAAATGCCGGCGCCCCGATCACCGCAGGCGCCGTCAGCGAGACAGGTGGTCCGCTCAGCGGAGCTGGGGAGCCCCCGGGAACCGCACCAAAGACACTGCCGGCGAGCCCGAGGGTAGTCAGCAGAACGACACCTGCTCCGCCCAGACCAGCCCCGCTCACGCCGTGGGCCATCGGTCATCCTGACCATGGCGCGAGACTATTGTCAAGCACAGCCGGCGCACGGAAATGCCCGCGTCAGGCGGGATGCGCTCTGTCGCTCGTGCGCGAGCGGGCTTAGCGAAGGCGCTGAAACGCCGCGAACGCCGGCTTGCGGACGCCGGTCTCCGTGAGGAGGCCGGACTGCCACCCTTCCTCGATCCGCGCCCGGCGCTCGTCGCGGAGCAGGAACCAGAGCATCATGTCGATCCGCGGGTGCTTCTTCATGATCCCGTAGGCCTGCGTCAGGTACTTCGCCTGGTTCGCGAGCGAGACGCCGAAGACCGGGTCGGGCGGCTTGGTCTGGTAGCCGTACTCGGTCACCCAGATCCGCTTGCTGCCGTAGAGGCGGGTGACCTCCCGGATCAGCAGGTCGAAGTTCCCGAGCGTGATCGCGGTCGGCGCGGTGCCGTTCGACCCCTGCGGCGGCGTCGACGGCGTCTCCGACGGCGAGCCGTAGTACGGGTGGTGGGCGTACGCGTCGAACTTGGCCGCGCCCGCCTTCTTCATCCCGCGCAGGAACGCAAGCGGGGAGATCGCCGGACGCGCCGAGCTCGGATTGTTGTTCCCCCGCGGGCCGGTCACGCCGCACGCGACCTTGGACGCGCCGAGAGTCGTCACCGAGACGCCCTTGTAGACGGCGTTGCAGATCTTCGCGTAGTCGATCGGACTCTGCGCGATCCAGCGGGTGCCCACCTTCCGGTACTGCGGCCGCAGGAAGGCGGGGTTGTTGGGCTCGTTCCAGGCGAGCCAGTGGCGGACCGCCGGCAGCAGGCGGCCGTCGGCGGCCGCGAAGCGGCCGCTGTAGCGCATCGCGGCGGCGGTGGCGAAGCGCTGGAGGTCGAGCGGCTGCCGCGGGACGACGTTGACGCCCGCCGCCGAGTTCGCCCAGGGCGGCGTGTAGACGATCGAGAACACGACCTTGATCCCGTACTGCTGCGCGTAGTTGACGGTGCGGTCGTAGAGCGACCAGTCGTAGGCGCGGTCGTTCGGGTTGGCCCCGTTCGTGGGACGCCGGGTGGCGACGCCGCTCACTCCGCCCCAGCGGAGGTCGACGCGGATCAGCTTGACCTTCAGCGTCTTCAGCGTCGGAAAGACGACGTCGGGATTCCCGTAGAGGATCTGCGCGTCGTCGAAGATGCCCTTCTGGAGGAAGCGCGAGGCCGACGCCGACGGCACGGAGAGGAGCGCGGCCGCAGCGAGCGCGACCGCGACCAGCGGCAAGCGCCTACGCAACGGTCGCTTCTCGGAGCGAGTCGTGCAGCCGGCGGAGGCCCTCGTCGAGCGAGATCTCGGGCTCCCAGCCGAGCAGCTGGCGCGCCCGCGTGATGTCCGGTTGCCGCACCTTCGGGTCGTCGACCGGCAGGGCCTCGAAGAGGATCTCGCTGTCGCCGCCCCAGAGCTCGATCACCTTCTCGGCGAGCTCGAGCAGCGTGAACTCCTGCGGGTTGCCGATGTTCACGGGCAGGTGCTCGCCGCTCTCGACGAGCAGGATCAGGCCGCGGATCAGGTCGTCCACGTAGCAGAAGCTGCGCGTCTGGGAGCCGTAGCCGAAGATAGTGATGTCCTCCCCGCGCAGGGCCTGCGAGCCGAACGCGCAGACCGCCCGCCCGTCGTTGAGCCGCATGCGGGGGCCGAACGTGTTGAAGATGCGGACGAT
>JBQTGU010000084.1:0-63713 GCA_052390575.1 Actinomycetota bacterium
TCCCGCTGCTGCAACGGGAGCTCGCGGAGCCACCAGATCAGCACGAACGCGGCCAGCGCGATGGGGACTGCCACCAGGAACACGGTCTGGAGCGAGGCCTCGAACGCGCCGACGACGCCCCGTTGAACCTCGGGCGGGAGCGCCCGGATCTGGGCCGGGCTGCCCTGCAGGCGGGCCGGGTCGATGTCGCGGAGCGCGTCCGCCGGGAGCCGGGCCGCGAGCTCGACCGTGAGCCGGGCGTTGAGCACCGCGCCGAACACGGCCGCTCCGAACGCCCCGCCCATCGTGCGCAGGAACGTCACCGCCGACGTCGAGGCCCCGAGGTCACGCTGGTCGACCGCGTTCTGGACTGCCAGCACGAGGACGGGGGTCACGAAGCCGATGCCCACGCCCGTCAGCACCATGAACGCGGCCGACACGGCACGAGGCGTCGACGCGTCCATGCTCGAGAAGCCCACGAACCCGAGCGTCATGAGCGCGAGCCCGACAACCGGGAACAGCTTGTAGCGACCGACCCGGGTGATGATCCGCCCACAGGTCGTCGAGCCGCCGAGGATCCCGGCCATGATCGGGAGCAGCAGCAGGCCCGAGTTGGTCGCGCTCGACCCCTTCACGATCTGGAGATACAGCGGCAGGAACAAGATCGCGCCGAACATCGCCAGCCCGACGATGAACGCGCCACCGGTGCACACCGTGAACACGGAGTTGCGGAACAGGCGCAACGGCAGGATCGGCTCGGCCGCCCGCCGCTCCTGGAGCACGAACAACGCGAGCAGCAGCCCGCCGGCCACACCGAGGCTGACGATCGTCGGTGACCCCCACGGGTACTCGTTCCCACCCCACACGGTGAGGAGGATGAGGCTCGTGATCGCACCCACCAGCAGGGCCGCGCCGAGGTAGTCGATCGTGTGGCCCTGGCGTCGTTCCGGCAGGCGCAGCGCCGACGACGTGATCACGAGCGCGGCCACCCCGACCGGCAGGTTCACGTAGAAGACCCACCGCCACGAGAGGTTGTCCACGAAGAATCCGCCCAGCAGCGGCCCGGCCACGCTGGAGACCGCGAACACCGATGCCACGTACCCCTGGTAGCGACCCCGTTCCCGAGGAGCGACGACATCGCCGACGATCGCGAACGTGAGCACCAGTAGCCCGCCCGCCCCGGCCCCCTGGACGGCGCGGAACGCGATGAGCTGGCCCATGCTCTGGGCCACGCCGGCGAACAGCGACCCCACCAGAAACACGACGATCGACGCCTGGAACAGGCGACGCCGGCCGTACAGGTCGCTGAGCTTTCCCGCCACCGGCATCACCGCGGTGGAGGTGAGGAGGTAGGCCGACGCGACCCACGAGATGTGGTCGAGTCCCCCGAACTCTCCGACGATCGTCGGGAGCGCGGTGGCGACGATCGTCTGGTCGAGCGCGGCCAGTGACATTCCGGCCATCAGGCCGGCGAACACGGTTTGGATCTGCCGGTGGGTGAGGGGGTACCGCGGCGCGGGTGTCGGCGCGGCGGTGGTCGTCACGCGCTCCAGCGTGACATTGCGGCTACGCGGCGTGCGACTCCGACGCCTGGATCGGGTAGCCCTCGCGCTGCCAGTACTCGAGCCCGCCGAGCATCTCCTTGACCTGGTACCCCAGCGCGGCGAACGCGGCCGCGCCCTTCGTCGCGGCGTTGCACGCCGGGCTCGAGCAGTAGGTCACGGCCAGGCGGTCACGAGGCGGAAGCCCGGCGGTGGTCTCGTCGATCTCCGCGTACGGGACGTTGACCGCCCCCGGGATGTGGCCGGCGGCGAACGCCTCCCGGCTCCGGGTGTCGACCAGGGTGAACTCGGCCCCGCCCCGCTCGAGATCGGCGTGCACGTCGGCGGGGTCGGTCTCGAAGCCGAGCCGCCACTGGAAGTGCCGGGCGGCCAGGACCGGGCTGGCGGGAGGGACCGCGCTGACTCGGGAGCGGACGGGAGCTTGCGTGATCGTGGTCGTCATGCGGAGACGATATGACGGCCAGACCCGGAATTGAATGCCTGATCCCAGGCATTACCGCTTGATCGGTTTCGATTCGATGGTAGATTGCTCGTATGAGCTTTGATTCTTCGAAGCCGCTCGATGACGTGGACTGGCGGATCCTCGAGATCCTCCAGGACGACGGGCGGATCAGCTTCAGCGAGCTCGGGCGGCAGGTGGCGATGAGCGCCCCGGCGGTCACCGAGCGGGTCCGCCGGCTCGAGGACGCCGGGATCATTGCCGGCTACCGCGCCGAGGTCGACCTCGGGCGCCTCGGGCTGCCCATCGTGGCGGTGGTGCGCAGCCGCCCGGGCTTCGACGCCAAGGACCGGTTCGAGAAGGCGATGCAGGACGCGCCCGGCGTGGTCGAGTGCGTGCGAGTGACCGGTGAGGACTGCTACGTGACGAAGGTGGTCGCGCCGTCGATCCCTGCGCTCGAGGCGGTCATCGACGGGCTCGCCGGATATGGGGAGACGACCACGTCGCTCGTGCTCTCGGTGCCGGTGCCGAACCGGGTCGTGCGCCAGACCTCCGTCGGCGACTAGGGCGGGTCGCGGGGCAGGCCGAGCACCCGCTCGGCCACGATGTTCTTGTTCATCTCGTCGGTGCCGCCGCCGATGTGCATCGCGGGCCAGGCGACGAACCGGCGCGATTCTCCGTTCTCGTCCAGCATCCCGCCCGGCCCCAGCAGCGCGAGCGCGAGGGTGGCGCCGTCGGTGACGATGTCGGCGAGCTTGAGCTTCATGATCGATGCCTCCGCCGTCGGCGTCTCGCCCCGTCCCAGCTTCGTGATCACCCGGGCGTTGAGGAAGTCGAGCGTGCGGACGTTCGTGTAGAGGCGGGCGATGCGGTCGCGCATGACCGTGTCGACCTGGTCGGGGTGAGCGCGGACGGCGTCGGCGAGCTCGTCGAACGAGAACGCCCCTTCGGCGCCGCTGAGCGCCATGCGCTCGTTGGCGAGCAGGGTACGAGCGACGTTCCAGCCCTCGTTCACGGGACCGATGCGGTGCGAGTCGGGGATGCGGGCGTCGGTGAGGAACACCTCGTTGAAGTGGGCGCCGCCCGTCATCTGGCGCAACGGGCGAGCCTCGACGCCGGGCGCGTCCATCGGGCAGGCGAAGCAGGTGATGCCCTGGTGCTTGGGGACTTCAGGGTCGGTGCGGGCGAGCAGGATCCCGTAGTGCGAGTAGTGGGCGCCCGAGGACCACACCTTCTGGCCGTTCACCACCCACTCGTCGCCGTCGCGCACGGCGCGGGTGTGGAGGCCGGCGAGGTCGGAGCCGGCGCCGGGCTCGCTCAGGAGCTGGCACCACACGTGCTCGCCGCTGAGGATCGGCTCGAGGTGGCGGTCCTTTTGCTCGGGCGTGCCGTGGACCATCAGCGTGGGCCCGACCATCCCGACGCCCACCATGAACAGCGACTGGGTCACGCCCGCCCGGGCGAGCTCCTGGTTCCAGATGATCTGCTCGACCGGGCCGAGGCCGCGGCCGCCCGCCTCCTTCGGCCAGGTGATCGCGGCCCACCCGTGCTCGTGGAGCGTGCGCTGCCAGGCGTTGGAGCGCTCGACCGCGATGCCCTCGTCGACGTCGGCGCGGTAGGTGTTGATCGCGTCCTGGGGCGCGTGTTCGTCGAGGAACGCACGCGCTTCGGAGCGGAACTTGGCTGCTTCGGGCGAGTCGTTCCGGTCCACCTCTATTGCCTCGCTCGCTGCGGCGCAGGGTACCTGCGCCGCGGGCGCTCACTCGGACGCCAAGTCTGAGCGAGACACGTTGATCGTGCCGCTCGCATCGCGTTCAGTCGAGCAGGAGGTGGGCGGCGGTGTCGAGGTCGGCGGTGACCCGGGGCGCCTCGTCGACCCCGCCCACCCAGCCGATCAGCGCCGACAGCCAGACCTGCTGGAGCACGCGGGCGACCGCGAGATCGCGGGGCGTCGGCAGCCCCTCGTGCATGGCGCCGGTGATGATGCCGGTCATGAGCTCCCGGACCTCGCGCACGCAGTCCGACTCCGACGGTTGCGCCGACCCGTTCGCCCGCACCATCGCCGCCGTCACCTCGGGGTGCCGCTGGAGCGACGCCGTCGCCCGGGCCAGCACGTCGACGACGCGCTCGGCGGGGGTCGCACCCACCGGAGGCTCCTCCTCGACCCGGCCCGCGAGCGTGCGGACCTGCTCCACCATCGCCTCGAGCAGCAACCGCTCCTTCGACGTGAAGTAGCGGTACACGGTGCCGAGGGCGACGTTGGCCTCGGCGGCTACGTCCCGCATCTGCACCGTCTCGAACCCGCCTCGCTCGGCCAGGCGCACCGCGGCGTCGAGGACCCGGCGGCGGCGGGCGGCCTGGTTGCGGGCGAGCGCGTTCGGCGCCGACGATGATGGGACGGCCACGGCAGAAGTGAAACATGTTCTGATTTGGGGGGCAACCATCCCATGACCACCGACCTGCTGGAGCTCTCCGAGCGCATCTGGGCCGGAGAGGCCGACCCCAACGCCCACCACTGGTTCGCCCACTTCGGCGAGATCGCCAGCCCGCTCCCCGACACCGTGCACGTGGCCGCGTTCTCGAACGTGAACGCGATCGCCACCGACGACGGGCTGGTGGTGGTCGACACCAGCAGCCCGGTCGGCACCGCCAAGGCGCACGAGTCGCTGCAGGCCTGGGATCCGCGCCCGGCGCACACGATCGTGTACACCCACGGCCACATCGACCACGTCTTCGGGGTCGAGCGCTACGAGGCCGCGGCCCGCGATGTGGGGGCGCCGGCGGTGCGGGTGGTCGCCCACGAAGGGGTGCCGCCCCGTTTCGACCGTTACATCGCGACGGCCGGGTACAACCAGGTGATCAACCGGCGGCAGTTCCAGCTGCCCGACTTCGAGTGGCCGCTCGACTACCGCTACCCCGACGAGACCTACCGCGACCGGAGCGACCTCGACGTCGGCGGCGTTCGGTTCGAGCTGCACCACGCCCGGGGCGAGACCGACGACCACACCTGGGTGTGGCAGCCCGACCGGCGCACGCTCTTCTGCGGCGACCTGTTCTGCTGGGTCTCCCCGAACTGCGGCAACCCCCAGAAGGTGCAGCGCTACCCGAAGGACTGGGCGGTCGCCCTGCGCACGATGGTGGCGATGGGTGCGGACGTGCTCCTACCCGGGCACGGGCTGCCGATCGTGGGCGCCGACCGCATCAGCACCTCGCTCTCGGATGCGGCGACGCTGCTGGAGTCGTTGCACGACCAGACGGTGACGATGATGAACGAGGGCGCCCGCCTCGACGAGATCGTGCACTCGGTCGTCTACCCGGAAGAACTGCTGGAGAAGCCGTACCTGCGGCCCGTCTACGACGAGCCCGAGTTCGTCGTGCGCAACACGTGGCGGCTGTACGGGGGCTGGTACGACGGCAACCCGGCCAACCTCAAGCCGGCGCCGGAAGCCGAGGTCGGGCGGGCGGTCGCCGAGCTCGCCGGCGGCGCGGGCGCGCTGGCGGATCGGGCGCGCGCTGCCGCCGATTCGGGAAGCCTCCGGCTGGCCGGGCACCTGGCGGAATGGGCTGCGCTGGCGGCGCCCGACGACGCCGACGTGCAGCGGGCCCGCGCCGACGTCAATCAGGCCCGGGTCAAGGCGGAGGCGTCGACGATGTCGAAGGGCGTGTTCACGTGGGCCGCGGCCGAGTCGAGCGCCAAGGCCGGCGACGCCTGATCAGCCACCGAGGCGCGTGGTGACCTCGACGGCCGCACGGAGGCCGCTGGCGTAGGCGGCGTGGACGACCGCGGCGATGGTGGTGGTCGATGTGCCGTCGCCGGCCCAGAACAGTGCGCCGGTGTCGGGTGCGGCCAGCGCCGCCCGGGAGCCGGCGCCGCCGACGCGCACGAAGCTGTACCCGCCGCGGGTGAAGCGGTTGGTGCACCAGTCGACCCGTCGGTACTCCTCCACGCTCCGGGACGGACGGGCGTCCGGGAACAGCCGGTCGAGGTCGGCGAGCCCGACCGCGGCCGCCTCGGCCTCGGTCATCGCCGAGAGCGCCCGCGCCCGGTGGCCGCTCACGTACGCCGTCAGCACCGCGGGCGCGTCGTCCCGCCCGTACAGCGGCGTCCAGTACAGGCGAATGGGGCCGTCGCAGCCGAGCATGGTGAGGTCGTCGGGCCAGAACGGCTCGTCGAAGCGGTAGAGGATCTTGAGCACCGGGCCCATCTCGAGGCCGTTCAGGGCGCGCCACTTGGTGGCGGGCAGGTCGGGCTCGAACCGCACCGCGCCCGCCTTGAGCACGCCGACCGGCAGCGTGCACACGACCGCCGCGGCGGTGAGCTCCTCCCCCGCCGCCGACGCGACCGTGACCGCATCGGCCGACCACCGCACGTTCGTCGCCTCCCACCCGAGGCGAACGTCGAGCCCGTCCGCGACATGCCGCGGTAGCGAGTCGTACCCGGCTGCGACCCGCCAGTCGCAGCCGCGCTCGAGGTCGACGACCCGGTCGTCGCGCAGGCCGTGCAGGCCGAGCTGGTCGGCGTCGCCGAGCGGGTGGATCGTGAGCATCTGGTCGGCCATGACCCGGGCGACGCCCTCCAGATCCTTGCTGGCCACAAGCTCGGCGGCGGTGATGTCGGGCCCGTCCCAGTGCTCGACCTCGCTGAGGAGATCACCCATCCGGGCCAGGCTCGGGTCCGAGAACAGCTCGGGGCTGCGGGCGCCGCCGATCGACATGAGGTAGCCGTCGGCGGGGTTGCAGCGGATCGTCTCGAGCCCGGCGGCGCGCACTTCGGGCCAGGTATCGGCCTCGGCCGTGTGCACGAACTCCGCGCCCTGCTCGACCGGGTAGTCGGAGAAGTCGCGAGCGGTGTTGATGCGCCCGCCGACGCGGTCCTGGGCCTCGACCACGACCACGTCGAGCCCGGCGCGCGCACACTCCCTGGCGGCGGTGACGCCGGCCATGCCCGCGCCGATCACGAGCACATCGGCCGTCATCGGGACATGATGCTACCGTCGCCGCCCGTGAAGATCGCCGGCACCAACATCCTCGTCACCGGCGCGTCGTCCGGTATCGGCGCCGAGCTCGCGCCGCAGCTGGCGGAAGCGGGCGCCACCGTCGGCATCGTCGCCCGCCGGGCCGAGCGGCTCGAGCAGGTGCTGGGGCGGTGTCGGGCCCACTCGCCCGACTCCCGCATGTGGGCGGCGGATCTCGGCGACCTCGCACGGGCGGAGCAGGTGGCCCTGGAGGCATGGGACGCGTTCGGTCACCTCGACTGCCTGGTCAACAACGCCGCAATACCGAAGCGCACCCCGCTCACCCGGCTGACGCCCACCGACGTCGCTCACGTGATGGACGTCGACTTCACCTCGCCGGTCCGCATGGGCATGGCGGTGCTCCCGCGCATGCTCGAGCGGGGCTCGGGGGAGATCGTGAACGTCTCGAGCCTGGGTGGACGGCTGGGCATCGCCCACGAGGCCGCGTACTGCGCGGCCAAGTTCGCCCTGTGCGGATGGACCGAGGTGATGGCCATCGACCTCCACGGCACCGGCGTCAGCGCCAAGCTGGTGCTCCCCGGGCCCATCGAGACCGAGATCTGGGATCTGCCCGACAACGACCCCGCGCTCTACGACGGACCGTTCGTCTCGGCCGCCGACTGCGCGGCCACGATCGTGGCCGCCATCGAGGGTGACGGTTTCGAGTACTACGCACCCCCGGAGATGCCGGGCGGACTGGGGAAGCAGCACGACATCGTCGTGGGCAAGACCCAGAACCCGGACGCGTTCCTCTCGATGGTGGCCGAGATGGCGAAGGGCTCGACGACCTAGCTCTGGCCCCCGATCGTCCCACCGGTGGGGGCGGTGTGGAGATCTTCCCGGACTCCGCGGACGAACGTGTCGTCCTCGTCCTTGTCGGTCGCGGGTTTCTCCACGTCCTTCGGCTCGCTGTCCTTCGGCTCGGTCTCGGTGCGCTCGGCGTCGGCGAGGTCGACGGTCTCGGCCCGCCGGCCCTCCTCTTCGTCCTGCGCCCGCCAGTTGGTCGCGCCACTGCCGTCGCCGTCGCCGTGCCCGTTGGGCGAGGGCCCGTCCGCCGTCGCCCGCGAGACCGTGAGCACGCCGCGCTTCTCGGCCTTCTCCCGCTTGCGCGCGAGGCGCTGCTCGGCCTTCTCCAGCTTGCGCTGGCGCTTGAGCAGGTCGGCCTCGGGCCCGACCGAGGGATCGAGAACCCGCGCCGCCAGCCGCTGGTGCCAGCGCTCGCCGGCCGCCCCGCCGACCAGCCCGCCGACCAGAGCGGCGATCACCGCGGCAATCCCCACGACCGAAGCCACCTCGGCCCAGGCATCGCCGGACGTCGGCGCGCCCAGGGCGTCGAGACGATCGACGAGGGCGCCGGTCCCGTCCTGGGCGTGGGCGATGCCGGCCACGGCGGCGAGGACGACCACCCCGACCGCGAACACGAGGAACCCGTGCAACGGGCCGGCCCGGCGGGCCATCCGGCCCGCGATGTAGCCCCCGAAGAGATAGGCGCCGAAGAGCACGGCCACGACCGCGGCACCCGCCCCCGCCTCCAGGTTGCGCCACTCGCTGTCGTCGAGCTCGCTGCTGTCGATTCCGAGGGCGTGGAGGACCGAAGCGGTTATGGCGAGGAACAGCGCGAACGCGCCGTAGGCGGCGAGCACGCCGGCGGCGACGCTGAACCCGGAAACCTTCCGCCAGCCGGCGTCACGGACGAAGTCGAGCCGGTCACGCCGGTTCTCGACGACGTCTCGTCGCTCGTGGCGGTCTTCGATCGTGCGGTCCATCGGACCCCCCGTACTCAAGCCGATACCTGTGGCAGGAGGGTTCCCCGCCGACGGGGCGGGGAAACACCGATGAGGGCCTGGTCCTACGCCGGGGTGGCCGCCGTCACCTGGACCGGGATGCCGTTGAGGACGGCGTTGCCGGACAACGGGTCGAAGAGCTCGCCGTCGGCCAGCACGTTGCTGTTGACGCCCGGTCGCCCCGCCGCCACCGCGAGGACGGCGCCGTCGGCATCGTGGCCCCAGCCGTGGGGGATGCTGACGACGCCGGGCATGATCGCGTCGGTCACCTCGACCACGACCTCGACCTCGCCCGTGCGTGAGCCGACCCTGGCCTGCTCGCCGCTGGCGACACCGATGCGGGCGGCGTCGTCGGGGTGCAGGTGGAGGGTGCAGCGCTCCTTCCCCTTGACGAGGATCTCGACGTTGTGCATCCACGAGTTGTTGGAGCGCAGGTCGCGCCGCCCGATGAGGACCATCTCCATTGCCTCGCTCGCTGCGGGCCGGGATACCCGGCCCGCGGGCGCTCGCTCGGAAGCCAAGTCGTCTCCGCGCACGCGACTGCTGCCATTTGCACGATCGAGCGAGGCCCGCAGGCGGGCGACGTCCTCGACGATCGGTTCGGGCGCGAGCTCGATCTTGCCGCTCGCCGTGCGCAGCATCTCCGGCACCCGGGGCTGGAGCGGCCCGAGGTCGACGCCGTGGGGCTCAGCCTCGAGCGCGGCCAGAGTGAGCCCGTCGGGGTCGGCACCGAAGCCGTCGCCGTAGGGCCCGTTGCGGAGCATGAGGTCGAGGATGCGCTCGGGGCCGCGGCGCGCCGACAGCGTCTCGAGCAGCTCGGCGGGATCGCGGCCCTCGACGTTGGAGTTGCCGCGCCCGACGGCCTTGTCGACCAGCCCGGCGACGACGAAGTCGTCGAGCGCGGCCGGGTCGGCGCCGGCACCCTGGCCGGCTGCGATCGCGGCGAGGCGCAGGAGGATCTCCCACTCCGGCATCTCGCCGGGGGCGAGGTCGACGCTGGGGGGCGAGTAGTTGGCGATGTTGCGGATCGCCAGCGTGTAGAACGCGATGTCGTAGTGGCCCCGCGCCAGCACGCCCTCGGGCGGGAGCATCACGTTGGCGTGGCGGGTGGTCTCGTTGCGGTAGATGTCGACGCTGACCATGAAGTCGAGCGACGCGAACGCCCGGTCGAGGCGGCTGCTGTCGGGCGTGGAGAGGACGGGGTTGCCGGCGACCGTGAACATCGCCCGGACCTGGCCTTCGCCCGGGGTCTCGATCTCCTCGGCCAGGCACACGACCGGGAACTCGCCGAAGAGCTCGGGCAGGCCGCGCACCCGGCTGTGGCGGCGGCCGAAGCGCACCCCCCGCCCCTTCCCGGGCGTGCCGCCGGTGTTGGCGGAGCCGTGGGCGGGCTTGGTGAACATCGCGCCGCCCTCCCGGTCGAGGTTGCCGGTCAGCGTGTTGCACACGTCGACGAGCCAGCTGGCGAGGGTTCCGAACGCCTGGGTGCAGGTGCCGATGCGGCCGTACACCGCCGCGTGGGGTGCGGCGGCGAGCTCGCGGGCGGTGCGGCGGATGGTGTCGGCGTCGATGCCGCACATCGCCGCGACGGTGTCGGGGTCGAAGTCCTTGGCCAGCTGCTGGACCTCCTCGAACCCGTTGACGTGCTCCTCGAGCCGCCCGAGGGCGACCCGTCCCTCGTCGAGCAGGGTGTGGACCAGCGCGAACAGGAAGTGGGCGTCGGTGCCGGGACGGATGAAGAGGTGCTCGTCGGCCTCTTCGGCCGTCTTCGAGCGGCGGGGGTCGACCACGACGAGCTTGCCGCCCCGGGCGCGCAGAGCGCGGATGCGACCGGGGAAGTCGGGCGCGGTCATGAGGCTGCCGTTCGACGCGAACGGGTTGGCGCCCAGCATGAGCAGGTAGTCGGTGCGGTCGATGTCGGCGATGGGGATGCTCAGCGCGCCCCCGAACATCAGGCCCGACGAGACGTGCTTGGGCATCTGGTCGACGGTGCTGGCCGAGAAGATGTTGGCGGTGCCGAGCGCCTGGAGCAGCACCCGGTTGTACATCTGGCCGGCGAGGTTGTGGACGTTGGGGTTGCCGAGGTACACGGCGACCGCGTCGCGCCCGTGCTGCTCGAGGATGGGCGTCAGGCCCCGCTCGACCTCGGCGAAGGCGTCGTCCCAGCTGACCTTGGACCAGGTGTCGCCCCGTCGCACCTGGGGCGCGCGCAGCCGGTCGGGGTCGGCCTCGAGGCCCTTGAGCGCGGTGCCCTTGGGGCACAGGAAGCCGTGGCTGAACACGTCGTCGCGGTCGCCGCGCACGAGCGTGATCTCGCTCCCGTCGAGGTGGAGCTCGAGCCCGCACGTCGCCTCGCACAGCGGGCACGTCCGGTAGACGACTTGTTTGCCGTTCTCGGTCGCGGTCATGCGACCTACCTTACGGCGCTCCCGCTGCGACTCGCTCTCCCACCACGCCGAGAACCAGGCACGCGGGGCAGGCGGCCTCGGTCCAGGCCTGGGTGCCCGCCTTCCTCCCCCGGCGGATCAGCCAGAACGCGGCGGCGCCGAGCACGAGGGCGAGCACCACGATGATGGCGGGGACGGTGAAGCGCTCGATGAGATCGCGCGCGGGCTCTCCGAGGAAGTAGCCGAGAAAGAGGTGGAGCTGGAGGAACACGCTGCTCCCGAGCACGAGCCACGGGAGGGCGCGCCGGCCCGGAAGCCCGGAGCCGCCGGCGGCGACGACGGTGATGGTGCGCAACCCCGGCGTACCCCGACCGAGGGCGAGCGCGGGCCGGCCCCGCCGCTCGACCACACCGGTGGCGCGCCCGAGGCGTTCGTCGGTGAGCCCGACGCGGGGGCCGAGGCGTTTGATGAGCGCGTGACCGGGACCGCGACAGGCGAAGAACAGCAGTGCCGTGCCGATGACCGCGACCGCTTCCATCGCCAGCACGGCCAGCCACAGCGGGATGGACCCGCTGGCGGCTCGTTCGCCCACGAGCAGGAGCACGAGGTCGGTGGGCAGCGGGATCGGCAGCCCCGCCTCCATCGGTACCAGAAGGCCGAGCGCGGCGGGCGCGCCGAGGCTGCCGGCCGACGCTCCGAGGTATGCCCGCACACGAGAGGTTCGTCGACCGTGCCCGCCCCGGATCAAGAGGTCGGCTCGATAATGTCCCGGACGTGGCCGAGCGCCTGTACTTCAAGCAGCTCCTGGCGGGGCGGGACTTCGCCCGCGGTGACCCGCTCGCCCGTCAGATGGTCAACTTCGTCTACCTCCTCGGCGACCCCGAAACGCGCGAAGCGGTGGCAGTGGACCCGGCATATGGCGTGGGTGAGCTCGTCGACGTCCTGGCCGGGGACGGCTACAAGCTCACCGGTGTGCTCGTGACGCACTGGCACCCCGACCACGTCGGCGGCGACCTGATGGGCTACTCGATCGAAGGGTTGCGCGAGCTCCTCTCGCGCGAGGACTTCGCCGCCAAAGTGCACGTGCAGCGGGACGAGGCCGAGTGGGTCAAGCGGGCCACCGGGATCTCCGACACCGATCTCGCCCTGCACGACAGCGGCGACACCGTGTCGGTCGGCGCGATCCCGGTGCAACTCATGCACACGCCCGGGCACACGCCCGGGAGCCAGTGCTTCCTCGTCGACGGCCGGCTCGTCGCCGGCGACACCCTGTTCCTCGAAGGGTGCGGCCGCACCGACCTCCCCGGCGGCGACCCGGCGGCGATGTACGAGAGCCTCACCCAACGGCTGGCGGCGGTGCCCGACGACACCGTCCTCTATCCCGGGCACCTCTATTCGCCCGAGCCGTCGGCCACGATGGGCGAGACCCGCGCCCACAACTACGTGTTCCGGCTGCGTTCACCTGAGCAGTGGATGACGATGTTCGGGGACGGGTCCTGACTACCGATCAGATCACGATCGAGCCGGCGCGGCTTGATCACCCCGAGGCCGAGGCGCTGGTCGGCGCGCTGCTCGACGAGCTACGCGAGCGCTACGGCGAGGAGGACCCCGACCACCCGTTGGTGCACGAGCTCGCGGCGCCGGCCGGCGGCACCTTCCTGCTTGCGCGCGTCGAAGGCCGTCCCGTCGGCTGCGGCGGCCTCCGCCGTCACGACGACGGCGTGGCCGAGCTCAAGCGGATGTACGTCGTCCCCGACCAACGTGGTCGCGGCGTCGCCCGGGTGATGCTGGCGGCACTCGAGGCGCAGGCGGCGAGACTTGGCTACCAGGCGGTCGTGCTCGAGACCGGCGAACGCCAGCCCGAGGCGCTGGCGTTGTACGAGGGACACGGCTACGGGCGAATCGCCAGCTTCGGGCCTTATGTGGACGCGCCTCTCAGTGTCTGCCTGAGGAAGGAGCTCATTTCCAATGCCGGCCCGGCGTGATCTCGCTCGCGGTGTATCCCACGACGACGCCGAGGTCGTACGCGGTCCGGAACAGCACGTAGCGCGGCAGGCGCGCCCGGCGCGCGACCACGATGCCGCGGCGAATGGATCGCCACGGGGCGTGCGCGCGCCGCACGTGCCCCCGCTCGCGGATCCGAACACCCCGGCCGACCCAGCGGGCGTTCTCCCACACCTCACGCAGCGAGTCGGGGTTGTGGTGCCACATCCGGGCGCCGCTGACCGCGAGCGCCAGGACGCCCAGCTTCGGCGCCAGCGTCATGTCCTCGCCGTACCCGACGTCGTCGTACCCGCCGACCCGAAGGAACGCGTCGCGCTCCACCGCCCGGAAGTTCGCCCACCGCTCGGGCAGACCACGCGGCATGTAGGCGCCCCGGGGTACCCCCCGAAGCAGCGACCAGCACGCGCCCCAGTGGTCGTCGGGGTTGGCGACTCCGATCTCACGGGTATACGTGGCGGTCTCGTCGCCGGACAGGATCGGCTGCGCGAGCCGTTCGACGCAGTTGGCGTCCAGGCGGAGATCGGCGTCGACGAACACGATCGCTCGCCCCCGGGCGAGGTTCGCGCCGATGTTGCGGGCGCGGGCGGGACCTCGGTGTTCGAGGCAGACGACCGGGACGCCGCGGCCGCTCGCCACCCCGACGGTTCGGTCGGTCGACCCGTCGTCGACGACGACGACCTCGAGCTGCTCCTGGGTCTGCGCCAGCAGCGAATCCAGGCAGGCCCCGATGACGCGCTCCTCGTTGTAGGCGGCGACGACCACGGACACATCGGGGCGGCGCACGGACAGCCGCGCGACCGCGGGCGCCGTCAACGGCGAGTCGACTGAGGGTTGCGCCTCCTCGCCGCGCAGGGCGCGGCGGAAGCTCCGGCGCCGAACCGTGATCGCGATCAGGACGAGTGGTGCACTCGCGCAGAACTTCACGAGCAGGTCGCGCCGGTGCCGGGCGACCGTGAGGAAGGCTCGACCGAGCAACCGAACAGGCATGAGCGGACCGCCCCACGCGCTGGGTGCGTAGTAGCGGACAATGGCGGCGTCCCGGCACAGTGCACCGGTCGCCGATCCCTGCTCGCGCTGTGCCGCCAGCACGTCGCGCCACCGCCGGACGTTGAGGTGCCGGACGCGGATCGCACTGTCGAAGCTCACCCGGTGGCCGGCAGCGATCAACGCGTGGTTGAAAGCGGTGTCCTCCCCCGCGATCGCGCTCTCGTCGAACGGTCCGAACTGCTCGAGGATCGTCCGCGTGTAGGAGAGGTGGAGGAGCGGCCCCCGGCCGCGGTGACGGCCACCTTCGAAGCGGAGCATGCCCCAGAACTTGGCGAAGTACTGGGCCCATCCCGCCAGGGTCGAGCGCCTGGGAACGTCGACGAAGCCGCCCACGACGTCCTCGCCGGATCGGTGCGCTTCCACCCGGCGCCGCAGCCAGTCGGGCTCGGGCACGCAGTCGGCGGCGAGGAACGCGACCACGGGCCCGCGGGCGCGGGCGACGCCGAGGTTGCGACCGGCACCCGGCGAGAGCCGGCCGGGCGCTTCGACCACGACGACGCGGGGAAACCCGCGGCGGACGATGGAGGCGGTAGCGTCACCGCCCGACGCGACCACGATGACTTGGAAGGGCTCGTCGAGATCCTGGCCCTGGAGCCCGCGCAGGCACGCCGCGATCGTGTCGGCGGCACGGTACGCCGGAATGACGACGGCGGCGGCGGCCGTCACATCACGTCGAGGGTTGGCGGCGGCTCCGGGGGCGGGACGTCCTCGGCCGGGCCGGTGTCCTGCCAGTCCGGGTACGTCGTCTCCCAGTCGGGGTAGGTCCCCGTCGTCGGGTCGAAGCCGCCCAGGTCGGGTTCATCACGGCGGCGCCGCTCCTCTTCGAGCGCGAGGCCTCCGGCCAGACCGAGCACCGCGCCCGGGATCGCCAGCAGGCTCCACGGCTTCCCTTCAGTGTCCTCCTCGAACTCACGGGATTCCGGTACGACGGGCTCGCTGTCATCCGGCGTCGGCGGTGTCGCGGCATCGGCAACGGGCTCGGTGTACTGGCAGTCCGCCCCCGAGCGTCCGGGAGGGACGGGGTTCTCGTGGTCGATGAGACACATGACCGTGCCCCCGCGCTCAGTGGTGACGGCGGGAGCCAGGCCCTGCTTCGAGGGAACCGTGAACGTGAACGTGTCGAGAGTTGCGTTCCGCTTGTCCAGCAGCTCGACCGTGTCTCGCTCGCCGATCATGAAGAGCGGGAGCTCGAGGAAGATCTTGTTCGGCTCGTTGCTCGGCTCGACCGCGCCCGACGCCGGGTCAGCGCCCTCGGGGGTGATCGACACGGTTCTGATCAGCTGGGCCAGGCCCTGCGCGGGAACGGACTTGTCGACATCCGAGCCCGTCTCGGGGCAGTCGATGCCGGCGCCCATCGACTCACCCGGACCACCCGCCTCCGGACACACCTTCTCGGGACGGGTTTCGGTCCCGTCACCCGCGTTCATGAACCCGACTCCGAAGAGGACCGCTGCGCCCAGCAGGAAACCGGCCCCGACCTTCTCCCATGTCGGGACATGGGGGAACGGGCCGCCCTTGATCCCGCCACTCCCATGCTTGTCGTCGGGCTTCCCTTCGGCCTTTCCCGGCACCGGCAGGGCCACCTTGGTAAGGGTGAGCTTGCCGTCCTTGACCGTGACTCCGCCGAACTGGTGCCCCTTTTCGTTGAGGATGGTGTTGAGGCCTTCGACGTATCGGTCGATCTCCTGCGCCTTGTCCTTGACCTTCTGCCCAGAAAGCTGCGGGAAGCTCGCCTCGGCCCCGTGCGCGGCTCTGGTGTCGACGTGGAGCTTGCCGCCCTTCACCGACGTTGGCAGCTCTGCGTCGGATTTCGGCAGCTTGATCTTGATAGCGACTTTCCCGCTCTCGTCCTGGACGAAGGACGGACCGTTGAAGACCATGGAGAACGTGACCCAGCCCGGCGCGTTGGGCCCGATTGTGAGCGTCTTGGTCTTGCAGTCGAAGAAGTCCGCGACGGCAATCTCATTTGGTGCCGCGCCAGCCTTGGGCTTGGGAATGAGTCCGCTGTGGTCGTCACCCATGAAGGCCTCCGTGCTATGCCGTCGCCGGCGTGCCGCAGTCGCTGAAGTAGCGGAACTCGCCGTCGACCTCGGCCACGTGGACCTCCTGGGGATTGGTCGCGCCGTCTGCGGTCACCTGCGCCTCGACCACGGTGGTCTCGGGGATCGTCTCGGAGAGGCCGTCGCTGGCGTAGTCGAAGGGCTCCGGCTCCTCGCGGACTCGCGTGACTGCGAACGCGCGAGTCGGGTCGGTGCGGGTGGCGATGTCGGCGGCGCAGGCGTCCTCGCCGTAGCGCTCGATCACCGCCGGGTGCAGCCGCTCGAGTTGGAAGTCGGCGTCGCCGTCCTGAATCGCGGTCGCCAGCGCCGCGAGGAACTCCTCGGGCGTCTCCTCGACGTCGTCGCCCTTGTCTCCCTTGTCGGGGACCTCACCGCCGTTCTCGTCGGCCACCGCTTCGGTGGTGGTCTCGGCGCCCCAGTCGAGCACCGTGCCGAGCACGCCGACGACGATGCCGACGAAGCCGACCGTCGCGATCAGGCACCCGATGATGATGCGCGTCCTGGTCGGCATCAGATCCTCCTCACATCACGTCCTGGGTGGGCTTGTCATCGCCGGACGGGCCGAAGACCGCGGGCGGAAAATCGGGTTGCTCGACCTTGGTGTCGAAGTCGGGTTCGACGTAATCCCCGCCATAGCCGTCGCCTTTCTTCTCGCCGCGGCAGGTGTTCCGCGCGTACAGGGCGCCGCCCGCCAGCGCCACCGCACCGGGAATTGCGGCCACGCTCACGGGCGCTCCGTCCTTCGTCTCCTTGGATTCGGTGACGACGGGCTCGACCGCTGTGCCCCCGTCGGGCACAGGTGTGGGTTGCGGAATCGTCTGCACGATCGGCTGGATATACACGCAGAACCCTCCCGAGAGCCCGGTCCCCACCTGCCTGGTGTGATCGATGTCGCACTCGGCGGTGCCCCCCTGTTGGGTGGTGATCGGGGGTACCGGACCCGACGCCGCCGGCACGGGCAGGGTGAACCCGTCGACGCCGCCGAGGTTCACCTGGTGCGGCACCATCGCGAACAACGGCACCTCGAAGGAGAAGCGGTCGCCCTCGCGCTGCGTGATCGTGCCCGGCGAGGGCTGCCCTCCCTCGCGGTTGATGACCACGTCGCCGATCTGCTCGGCGAGCCCCTCCGCGCGCGGTGCCGGCGCCGGCTCGTCGGAGGCCCGGGGCTGCTCGCACTCGAGTCCGAGACGCACCGATTCGCCCGGGCCACTGCGCTCGGGGCAGACCTTCTCGGTGCGCGTCTCGGTCTCGTCGCCCGCGTTCATGAAGCCCACGCCGAACAGGACCGACAGACCCAGCAGCGTTCCCGCCGCCACTTTCTCGCGCCCGGGCACGTGCGGGAACAGCCCGCCCTTGACGCCCTTCTCTTCCTTCTTCTCTCCCGCCTTGCCCGGTGCCGCGGCCGCCGACTTCGTCAGCGTCAGTTCCCCATCCTTGACCGCGGGGCCGTCGAGCTGCTTCCCGTTGGCCTCGAACCAGGCGTTCAGGCCGTCGACGAACTCCTTGACCTTGTCCTTGCCGATCGGGAGGTCCTTCGTGTCGACGTCGAGCTTGCCGTCCTTGACCGTCGCGGGAAGCGAGATGTCACCGGTTGGAAGCTTGACCTTGATGTTGATCGTGCCGGGCTTGGCCTTGTCCGCTTCGAAGGTTGCCTCGGGCGTGATCCAGCCGAAGTCGATCCAGTCGAGCTTGCCCGCCTTGAGCACGACCTTGGTGCCCGTGCAGTCGAGGAACTTGGTGGCCTCGTTGTACTTGTCGGTGGCGGCCTTGTCGTCCTTGGGCGGCGGCTTGCCCGGCAGCTTCGGCGGCTTGGGCTTCTTCTGCTTCTTCTTCGTGCCCTTCTCGTCACCCATCGGTCGAGCTCCCCCAGCCGGCGCCCGCCCCAACCCTTACGGGGCCACGCCGCGGCGTCAACGGTCGTGTTGGTCGGTACGTCGCTCGAGCAGAGCCGGGGGTTTAGTGACCGCCTCATTCGTGCTGAAATGTCCCCTCGCTAAACGTCGCGGGTGCTCGAGGCGACTGACAGGTGGCGGGCGATCCTCGGAGGCCCCGTGATCGGATGGGTCGGCGCCCCGGCGCTGGCGAGCGCGGGAGGGGATAACGGCGGACAACCCGCCCCACCCGGCTTCGACGACTTCTTCCGCCGTGAACGCACCGCGGTGGTCGGCCTCGCCTACGCGTTGAGCGGCAGCCGGGTCGCGGCCGAGGACCTGGCCCAGGACGCGTTCATCGCCGCCTACCGGCGGTGGGACGAGATCGAGCAGCCGGCCGCCTGGGTGCGGCGCGTCGTGGCGAACCTGGCGGTGTCGGGGTTCCGCCGGCGCGCCGCGGAGGCGAGAGCGATCACCCGCCTCCGCTCCGAGCGGCCCCGAAGCTTCGACCCGATGCCGGCCGAGGACGAGGAGCTGTGGAAGGCGGTGCGGCGGTTGCCGAAGCGCCAGGCGCAGGTCATCGCGCTGCGCTACCTCGAGGATCTTTCGGTGGCCGAGATCGCAGCCGTCCTCGACACCGCCGAGGGCACGGTCAAGGCGACCTTGTTCCAGGCCCGTCGGTCCCTCGCCCGCGCGCTCGAGCTCACAGTCGAAGACGCCGACGACGACGAAGGGGGTGCATCGTGAGCCCGGTCTCGTTCGACGAGCGCGCCCGCGCCGCGGCCGCATCCCTCCGTCGCGTCGTCGAGCAAGCGCCGCCGATCACGCTGCCGTCGCCGGTGGGGCCCCGCCGGGCGTGGTGGCCGTTCGTCGTGCTCGGCGTGGCCGCGGCGATCGCCGCTCTCGTGACCGCGGTCAATGCGGATGACGGCAGCCAAGCTCCCGCCCCGGCGCCGACGACCACGTCGATGGCGACGACGACGTCGGCCGCAACCACCACCACGACTACGACCACGGTGGCGCGTGGACCCGCCACTGCCGTCCTGACCTTGCGCGGCCCCGGCCTTCCCGACGGCATACCCGAGGTGGTTCGCGACGCGCCCATCGAGCCGACCGGCTCGTTCCGCTTCGCGCCCGTGCCGCTCTCGTTGGAGGGCGACTACGACATCACCGTGACGACGCCCCGCGGCACTGCCACCCGGACGGTGCCGGTCGTCGCGGGCGAGTCGATCACCGAGCGCGCCCCGCCTGCTCCCACCAAGACCGAGCCCGTCACCCTCTCGGTGGCCGTGACGGTCGAGGGCAACCGGAGCCCGATCACTCTCGAGGGGCGCACGCTGGTCGACGAGCCGCAACCCCCGAGCGCCGGGACCGAGGGCACGCCTGCGCCGCCGCCCGACGAGATGTCACCGTCCGAGGAGGTGTCGCCGTCCGACGACGGGCTGTCGACGGGCGAAGTGGCGTGGGGCGTGGTGCTCTTCGTGGGCCTTGCGCTGTTCGGTCTCGGGGGTGGGCTCGTGTTGTCGGCCCGGTCGCCGCTCTGTCAGGCGGGGTCGAACAGCACCGGGAGCGCGTCGGGGCCGCGGAACGCGTAGCCCTCGATGACGGGCGCGGGCGCGTCGGGGTCGAGGCGGAGGTTGGGCAGCCTTTCGAGGATCGCATCGAGCCCGACCCGAAGCTCGAGGCGGGCCAGGTGCATGCCCAGGCACTGGTGGGGCCCGGTACCGAACGCGAGATGGTGCGCGGCCGGACGGTCGAGACGCCACTCGTCGGCGTCGTCGAAGCGTTCGTTGTCGCGGTCGGCGGAGCCGGTGATCACGCCCACCGACGCGCCCGCGGGGATCGGGCACCCCGCGACCTCCACGTCCTTGGTCGTGACCCGGCTCACCTGGGTGACCGACGTCTCCCAGCGCAGGGTCTCCTCGATCACCGCCGCGATCAGCTCGCGGTCGGCGAGGACGCGCGCCATGTCGTCAGGGTGGGTGAGCAGCGCGAGCAGCGCGTTGCCCATGACCCGGAAGGTCGTCTCGGCGCCGGCGGGGAGCAGCAGGCGGAGGAAGCCGTAGATCTTCTCGTCGGTGAGCTGGTGGCCGTCGATCTCGGCGGTCACGAGGTCGCTGATGAGATCGCCCTTCGGGTCCTTGCGACGGTCCTCGACGATCGGGGCGAGGTAATCGCGCATCGCCTGCGAGGCGGCGTGGCCGCGAGGCGGGTCGAGCGGGCCGGTGTTGATCTGCTCGGACCACTGGTGGAACTGCTCGAAGTCCTCGAGCGGCACGCCCACGATCCCGCAGATCACCTGGACCGGGTACTTGGTCGTGATGGCGTCGACGAGGTCGGCGCGCCCCTCCGATGCGATGGGATCGATGAGCCGGTCGATGGTCGGGCGGATGAGCTCGCCGTCCCAACGCTCGAGCGCGGACGCGCGGAAGGCGTGGGCCACCAGGTTTCGGTAGGCGCGGTGCTCGGGGCCGTCCATCGCCAGAATGAGCTCGCCCATGAACTGTCCGATGTGCTCGGCGTTGATCGACGACGAGAACGTCTGCCAGTCGCGCAACGCCTTCTCGGCGTCGGCGAACCGCGTGATCTGGTACCCGTCGCCGCCGGTGGCGCTGCCCTCGTCGAAGTGGAGGACGGGGCACTTGGCCCGCGCCGCCTCCCAGGCCGGGTACGGCTGCGTCGTTGACCAGTCGAGCTTGGTGGGGATGGCCTCCGTCATGGGTCGCTCCGCTCCGCCGTCCCGCTCATCCGAGCACGGCTGCGCTTCGCTCCGGGGTCGTGGCCATCAACCTGACACGGTAGTCAGCTAGGCACCCAGGTGCCGTGGAAGCCGAACGGGACCCGCCGGGGCATTCGGACCCGCGCCACCGGCTCGCCGGCGAAGTCGGCGGCGTCGAGGATGACCAGGTCGCTGCCGTCGCGGGCGGCGTCGTAGACGATCCCGAGCACCCAGCCGTCGTCCTCGGCCGTGCCCTCCGGGTCGGGCACGAAGATCGCCTCGCTCCACGCGATGCCTTCCTCGGCCCCGGCGACCTCGGCCGTGCCGTCTCGCAGGTCGTGCTTCACGACGCCACTCGTCCCCAGCTTGCTCGTGCGCGACCGGACGAGCGTGCTGTACCCGAAGCGGTGAGGTTTCCCGACAACGCGAGGGGCGACCCGGGGGAACTCCTGGCCCCGGTCGTCGAGCCGGTCGACCGCGACTTGGCCCGCTTGCGTGTCGATCGTCCAGCGCTCGAGCCAGGGCCGCGGCCCGCCCTCGTCGAACCCGGTCGGGTCACGGTCGAACACCTTCTCGTGCCGGACCACGTCGAGGACGACCCGGTCGCCATCGTCGTAGGCGTTGAGGGTGTGGAACACGAAGCACGGGTCGATCTCGACCCACTCGGCGGTGCCCGGGTTGGCGCGTAGTACCACGCCGACGCGCGCCGTGTAGTCGGGGTCCCACGCCGCCGGCAGCGGACGCTTCCCGACGAGGTTGAAGTCGTACACCACCGGCAAATCGAGGAAGACGGCCCGGGTCTCGGTGATCGCAAAGTCGTGCATCATCACCCGCTGATCGAGCCCGATCTCGTGGGTCTGCGTGATGGCGCCGGTGGCGTCGGCGACGTGGAAGCGGAGGAACGGCGGCCCGAAGATGTCGAGCCCGAAGAACAGCAACTCACCCGTCGCCGGGTCGACCTTGGGATGGGCGGTCATCGGAGAGCCGAGCGCCCCGCCGTAGTCGAAGGTCCCGATCGTGTCGAGGTCGACGGTGATCTCGGTCGGCAGCGACACCTCGTACAACGCGAGGACGTGGCCGCCATGGGCGACCAGGGCGGTGTTGGCGGCGCTGTGGATGAGGTTGACCGATTCCGGCTGACCAGGTCGCGGCTGCTCGCCCAGCTTGGCGGCGGCGTCGTCGGTGCGGACCCACCGGTTCCGGTACGACGCGGCGCCGTCGCGGAGCTCGACCGAGTGCACCATCCCGTCGCCCAGGAACCAGTGGTAGGTGGCCGGGTTGGCGTCGATCGGGTTGGGGCCGACGCGCAGCAGGTGACCGTTCAGCGCCGCCGGGATCGTGCCCTCGACCGCGAGGTCGGCGACATCGAGCTCGTCGTCGACCGGCGCGTAGTTGCCACGGAGGAATCTGCGGCCGCTGTCGTTGTCGTCACCGCCGCCGAGCCCGGCGGCGAGGCGCACCCACGGGTCGAGCCCGACCGCGACAAGCGCGCCGCCGGTCAGCGAGCCGGCGAGGAACGCCCGCCGTGAGACTCCCCCCGTCGCCACCGGCCTGCCCGCGGCCCTCTCAGGACGACTGGAGCGACTTGACCTGGAGGAACTCCTCGAGCCCGTACTTGCCGTACTCGCGGCCGATCCCCGACTGCTTGTAACCGCCGAACGGGGCCAGCGGGTTGAAGCCCTGGCCGTTGATGTCGACCTGGCCGGCCTCGATACGCCGCCCGACCTCCTTGGCGTGGTCCTTGTCGCCGCCGTAGACGCCGGCGTGCAATCCGTACACGGTGTCGTTGGCGATGCGGACGGCGTCGTCCTCGTCCTTGTACGTGATAATCGACAGGACCGGCCCGAAGATCTCCTCCCGGGCGATCGTCATGTCGTTGTTCACGTCGGCGAAGACGGTCGGTCGCACGAAGAAGCCCTTGTCCAGGCCCTCGGGCGCTTCGGCGCCTCCGGTGACCAGGGTCGCGCCTTCGTCGACACCCTTCTTGATGTAGTTCCGGACGCGCTCGCGTTGCGTCTCCGAGATCATCGGCCCGAGCTTGGTCGTGATCTCCATCGGGTCGGCGGGCTGGAACGACTCCGCCTCCGCCTTGGCGGCGGCGACGAACTCGTCCTTGCGGCTCTCGGGGACGAGCAT
Organism: Actinomycetota bacterium; assembly: GCA_052390575.1. GTDB lineage: Bacteria > Actinomycetota > Acidimicrobiia > IMCC26256 > JACDBD01 > JBPCMN01. Next base: position 23,004 of record JBQTGU010000084.1, read on the forward strand.
GCGCGTCCACGCGATGCAGGTCTGGCCGCCGTTCAGGTAGCAGGAGCTGAGGCCGGCCTTGACCGCCTCGTCGGCGGGCGCATCCTCGAGCGCGATGAACGGCGACTTGCCGCCGAGCTCGAGCGCCACCTTCTTCACCTGCTGCGACGCGAGCTCCATGACTCGCTTCCCCGCCCGGGTCGAGCCGGTGAACGAGATCATGTCGACGTCGGGGTTGGTGACGAGCGCCTCTCCCACGACCGGGCCGGTCCCGCTCACAAGGTTGAACACGCCCTTCGGCAGGCCGATGTCGTCGAAGATGTCGGCGAGCACGAACGCGGTCAGCGGCGCCACTTCGCTCGGCTTGAGCACGATGGTGCAGCCGGCCGTCAACGCCGGCGCGATCTTGGCGACGACCTGGTGGAGCGGGTAGTTCCACGGCGTGATGCAGCCGACGACGCCGATCGGCTCACGCACGATGGTGGAGTTGCCGATCTGCTCCTCCCACGGGAACTCCTGGGCGATCTGCACGTAGGAGCCGGCCATCAGCGCGGGAAGACCCGCCTGCGCGATCTGGCTGATCATGAACGGCGTCCCGACCTCGCCGGTGATGATCGTGGCGATCTCCTCGGTGCGGGCCTGCAGCGCCTCGCTGAGCTGCTGCACGAACTTCACCCGGTCGTCGATCGAGGTCGAGGCCCACGTGGGGAACGCGGTCTTGGCGGCGGCGACCGCCTTCTCCACGTCGGCGGGCGTGCCCTCGGGCACGCGGCCCATGACCTCTTCGGTGGCGGCGTTGACGACGTCGATGGTGCCCTCGCCCGCCGACGGCACCCACGAGCCGTCGATGTAGAGCTTGTCGCGATCGTGCATGGCCTTCTCCCCTGGTCAGGCTCGCTCGGCGGCCAGGGTACCCGCTCCATTGGTCGGCTCACTCTGCGGCCGGGATACCCGGCCGCAGCCCTGCGGGCCGTTCGCCTCCGTGCCGCCGCCCTACGGGCCGCTCGCCGTTCCCGCACAATCCTGGCTACCGGTCGGTGGATGGCACCTCTGCTTGCTGGGCTACCGGCGGCTCGCGCAACAGCTCGCGCAGCGTGGTGATGCGCCCGTCGAGCGTCGGGCCCCGCCGACCGGGGTACTCCAGCCAGAGCGGCGCGGTCGCGGTCGAGACATTGCCGATGACCCGGCCGTCCTGGTGAAGCTTGACGAGCGCGTCGAGCAGCGACCGGGGATTGCGGGTGAACCGCACCGCCAGCATGTCCTGCTGGGCCACCTGGCCCCGGAGCGCGAACGCCCGGAGGCGCTGGGCCAGCAGCTTCGGAACCCACAGCCCGATCGTCACGCTGAAGCGGTCGGTGTTCTCCCACAGCTCGATCGTGTGGCCGGTCACCGCCACCGCCCACGTCGCGAGGGCGATGTCGCGGCTGGCGATGCGGCTGATCTCGTACGACAGGATCGCCTCGGTCTCGTTGCGACTGAGAGTGTCGAGCAGCCCGCGCGTGACCGCGACGATCGCGGTCTCGGGACGGCGGCCGACCGCGAACGCGTTCGGAGCCGGGTCCTCGATCAGCGCGAATCGAGGCGGAGGGACGTCGGCGCTGATGGCCAGGCCCGAGAGCAGGTTCTCGACCTCGCCGTTCGTCCCCTGGGGGGCGAGGCTCGCCCCCGTCTCGCGCAGGACCCTCCACCCGACCGAGTCGGAACAGCAGCGTGATCGCGGCCACGACCGATCCGGCGAGCACGAAGGCGAGCGCCACGATCGCGGTGATCGGCGACGTGAACACGTCGACGGCGATATCGGGAAGGGCGCGGACGAACGCGGCGAGGAGGTCGAAGTCGAGCCCCTCGACGAACCCCTCGGCCAGCAGCGCGACGATCGAGCCGACGACCACACAGAAGACGAGGATGATCGCTGCCAGCCAGAAGTTGACGACCGCCAGGATCGCCAGCGCGACGATCCGACGCCGGTTCTTTCTGATCGCAGCCTCGTGCAGAACCATTGCGTGGGGAGGCTAGGCCTCTTCTTCGATCAGAGTGCCGACTGCGACCGCGGTGTCGACCCGCTCGCGTTCGTCCGCCGGCTCCTCCCGGAGGCGGATGTGGCGGCCCCAGCGCAGGAGGAGCAGCGAGAACGCCAGGCACACGAACCCCGCACCCGTGAACGTGGTCCGGATGCCGACCCGATCGACGATCAGGCCACCGATCAGCGCGGTGAACGGGATGAACCCGATGAGCGCGGTCATGTGGATGGCCATCACGCGGCCGCGCATGGCGTCGGCGACCTCGTGTTGGACGAGCGTGAGGGCGAGCGCCATGTTGGCGAAGTGGAACCCGCCCACCGCGACGATGATCGCAAAGGCAGGCGCGAACGTGGACACCCGGCCGAGCAGCGCGAGCGCGACCGAGAACGCGATCGCAGTGGCGACGAACGTCGCCGCCGGGCGGCGGCGCCCGACCCCGGCGAGGGCGAGGATGCCCACCGCCGCACCCGCGCCCACGCCGGCCTGGAGCCAGCCGAAGTAGTCGCGACCGACCGACTTGACGCCGTCGGCGAGCACGTCGGTCGCGTACACGACCGCCAGTGGCTGGTACACGATCCCGACCGCCATGAGAAACCCGGTGGCGACGATGGGCACCGCCACCGCGGGCGTCTGCCGCACGAAGCGCAACGCGGCCCGCATGGCCTCGAGGTTCCGCTCCTCCTCCATCGGCTCCTGCCGCGGGACGGGCGTCGTCGCCCAGACCCCGATCACCGCCAGGAACGACACCGCGTTGACCCAGAACACCCACTCGATCCCCGCAGCCGAGATGACCAGCGCCGCCAGCAGCGGGCCGAAGATCCGGGTGATCGAGTTGGTGGCGGTACCGAGCGAGATCGCGCTGCTGAGGCCGGTTCGGGGCACGACCGTGGGTTGGAGCGCCTGCAGGGCCGGGATCGAGAGCATGAAGCCGATCCCGAGGAAGAAGGACAGGACCGCGATGTTGGCGACGGTGGCGTGACCGCTGGCGGCGAGGATGCCGAGCAGCACGGACCCGAGCATCTGCGCGACCTGGGTGATGATCAGCATGCGGCGACGATCGAACCGATCGGCGAGCACACCGCCGTAGAGGCTGAAGATCAGCTGCGGCGCGTACGTCGCGAAGTACACGATGCCGACCGACTCGGCCTTGCCGGTGATTTGGAACGCGAGGAACGCGCGCCCGACGATCTGCATCCAGTCGCCCAGTTGCGACACGAGACCAGCGGCCCAGACCCGCCGGAAGCGCGGGTACGAGAACGCCGCCAAAACCTCCGGCCGCTGCATCGTCGGGCGATGCTACGGGGCGGACGCCGGCGTCACTCCGTTACGCGTTCGCGTCGCTCGGCTCGGGACTCGAGGTCTCCCTCAGGGCCAGGCCCGCTCGCTCCAGCGCGTCGCGGAACTCGTCCTCGTCCACCAGCCCGGCTCGGTAGTCGGCGAGGGCGCGCTGGCAGTCGAGGACGACCTGCTCGAGGATCTCCTGCTCGGTCACGGGTCCGAGTGTGATCGAGAGCCGTTAGCCGAACGTCAGCCGGGACCGCCGACCTCCGCCGCCAGTGCGTCGGTGGCGGGATCGGGCTCGACCCCGAGCTCGCCGAGCCTGTCCCGGCACGCGGCGAGTGCCCGTTTCGCGGCTGCTCGATCGCCGAGGGCGAGGTGGGCGCCGATGAGCGCCCGATACGCGGCTTCCGACCACGGGTCGGCGTCGAGCGCGGTTCGGGCTGGACCGGGCGCGTCATGGGCCCGGCCGCCCGCCACCAGGAGCTCGGAGGCGCGGATGCCGGCGGCGGTGACCCGTTCGTGCATGCGGCGGCGGGTCGGCTCCGCCCACGGCTCGGCCGCGACGTCCTCCAGGTACGGCCCCCGCCACAATGCCAGGGCGTCGAGCAGCAATGACAGCGACACCGACGCGAGTCCGTCGCGCTCGGTGGCGGCGGCACGATCGAGGAGGAGTTCGAGCTCCCAAGCGTCAACGGTGAACGACTCGTCGTCGGCCAGGCGCAGCACACCGGCGTCCTGCCGGAGGACGTAGGGCGCCTCACCCTGTCGCCGGTGCGGCTCGAGGACGCCGTGCAGGTAACTCAGTGTCGTCCGAAGGTTGGACGACACCGCGTCGGCATCGAGCTCGGGCCACAACAGATCGGCGACCTCCGCCCGGCGGATCGCCCGGCGGTCGACGAGGAGCAGCAGCAACTGGCGGACCCGCTCCCGCCGCCAGTGGCGATCGGCCACCACCTCGCCGTCGCGCCGAACCTGCACCGGGCCGAACGCTTCGACCCGAACCGGCTCCGGCGGTGGAATCGGTACCTCGTTGAGGAGCGCGGCGCCGGCCCGACGGACGCGCGGCGGCCCACCGGCAACGACCCGCTGGAGTGCCTCGCGCGTCTCCCGGGGCGCGAGCGATCGCAACGTCTGGACGGCAGCGTTCCCTCTCGGGTCGCGACTCGCGGCGGCGCCGCACGCCAACTCGGCGGCGAGCGGCAGCGGCAAGACCGTGAGCAGAGCCCGGGCGTCGTCGAGGAGGGCCACCGCACCCGGCGGCTCTCCCGCGCGGACGCGCTGCAGCGCCTCGATCGCTTCGAGGGCACGACGCCGGCTGGGACCGAGTGGCAGCTCGGCGACGAACGCGGCCGCCGCTTCGCTCACCAACGACGGGACCGCGCCGAGCCACACCAGCGCCCGGCCTGTCGTCCCCGCGACGAACGGAGTGCGATCCATCACCGCGTCGATGACCGCGCCGGCACCTCGTTCGTCACCGGTCGCGACGAGGAGCGTGGCGTCTGCGACTGCGAGGAACCCCGCCAGAAAGTCGCGGTCGCCGACGTCCGGGACCAACTCGTGCGCCTGACGGAGAAGATGTCGTGCCTCGTCGAGCCGCCCCCGATGGGCGGCGATGGTGGCAGCCACCGCCAGCGTGGGCACCCGTTCGGCGATGCTCCAGCGGGGTCCGGGATCCGCGAGGGGGCTGGCAACGACGGCGTCGAGATCTCCGCTCATCCACGCCCCGATCGCTTCGCCGATCAGGCACAGCTGGGTGCCGGCCGCGCCGGACGACTTCGCTGCCTTCTCGACCGAGGCCGCGGTGTGCGGTCGCGCGGCCGGTCCGTCACCGGCGATCAGGTGGGCAGCGGCCCGGAGCGACGGGAAGAAGAAGTCCAGCCGCGGCTCGACCTCGTAGTCGGCGTCGAGCGCGGCCAAGATCGCGTCGGAGTCCAGATCGACGTCGCCGGCGATGGCCTCGGCGAGTTTGACCAGACCCTCGAGCGCGGGAACCGTGGGCATGCCGAGCTCGGTGAGCCGAGCGACGACGTACGTGAAGCGCTCCCGGTCGCCGACCAGCCAGTAGACGCCAGTTGGCGCGGATGCCGGCCTGGATCTCTCGCATCACGTCTCCGGAAGCCTTGAACCGCGCTTCCACCTGCTGGAAGGCGCCTCGACCGAGCGGGGACCACGGGTCGTCGCCCCGGGCGACCATCCCGTCGAGGTAGACGACCTCGGGCTCGTCGGCCCGATCGGCGGGCACCATCGCCCGCCAGCGAGCCAGCGTGTCGGGCCAGGGCGGGTTCAGCTGGTCGTGGCTGGCGTCGAACAGCACCGGCAGCGCCGCGTCCCAGTCCTGGGTCGCGGCGAGGAGCTCGAACGCCGGGCGGTTGTCGCCGCGAGCGGTGCACGCCGCCGCCGCCCGCCGGCGCGCTTCCCGGAGCTCATCGGGTGGCAGCTCGTCCTGCAGCACCCGTTGCCACAGGGCGTGAGGCTGCAACCCACCGTCGACGCCGAGGCGCACGAGCGGCAAGGCCCCGAGCGCTCACACATCGGAGGGCTCGCCCAGCGCGGCGGTCAGGATGTCGGCGTCCCCGCCACCGACGGCGACGACGACCGCGAACTGCCGCCGCGTGGAGGGAGAGAGTGTCCCGAGGAGTTCCTTCAAGAGCGCGGCGTCGTCAGCAGCGCCTCCGGCGCTGACCCGGAGCTCAGCGAGCGCCGGCCAGCCCGCGCTGTCATCGAGTACATCGGACGCGACGTCACGGGTCTCCGCCATCGTTCGCAACTCGTCGTCGTCGAAACGGAGATCGTCTTCGCCAAGTGAGATCGCCGCGCCCTTGACCACAAGTTGATGCAGCGGGAGCACCCCCAGCGCGCGGCCCGACACCACCAGGTGGCCGTTGGCCGGAAGCGCGTCGATCAGCTCGACCAGTGCCTCCCATCCGGCCGAACCGGTGTCGAGGCGATGGACGTCGTCGAGAACCAGGCACACCTGGCTCGGAGCTCGCGCCCAGACCGCCTCGCACACCGCGTCGACCGTAGACAGCTCGTCCCGCCCCGGGTCCGCGCCTAGCGCCCCCATGAGCGCGGCTAACAGGTTCGACGGAGACGCGTCCGCCGGTTCGCAGCCGAGCCAGGCGTCCGCACCGGCTGGGCGGAGGCGGTTCTCGTGCTGGGCTTGCGCCAGGAGGGTCGTCTTCCCGAAGCCGGCGCCGGCCTCGATGGCGACGAGACGAACGTCGAAGCGGCGGGCGAGCGGCGCGAGCAGGCGCCCGCGGACCAGTGCACCGGCCGCAGGCTCGGGTGCCTCCCACCGAAACAGCCCTTCCACCGAACGCGACGATACGTCACGGCGTCCGAACGGTCCCTGACTACCCTGTCAGCAAATGGACGCCGGTGGGACGGATCCGTTCGCCGAGACCGATGATCAGCAGGCGTTGCGCAAGCTGGCGCGCGACGTCGCCGAGCGCGAGCTGGCCCCGCACGCGCGCCACTGGGACGAGACCGAGGAGTTCCCCCAGGGGTCGTGGGACGCGCTCCGCAAAGCGGATCTGTTCGGGATCACCGTCGACGAGCAGTACGGCGGCATGGGGATGGGCGACGTGGAAGCCGCGATCGTGCTCGAGGAGCTCGCGCGCGCCGACGTGTCCAGCGCGATCCTCGCCCAGCTGATCTTCAACGGGCCGCCCCGGGCGATCCAGCACCTCGGCAGCGACGCGTTGAAGGACTGCTGGCTCCCGATGGCGGCGTCGGGCGAGGGGCTGTTCTGCATCGGTATCAGCGAGACCGAGGCGGGTTCGGCCGTCAACCACATGCGGGCCCGGCTCACCGCCGACGGCGACGGGTACCGACTCAACGCCTACAAGAACTACGTGACCGGCGGGCACAAGGCGGCCGCGTGTCTGGTGTGGTGCCGGTTCCCGGGGAGCGAAGGCTCGAAGGGCATCGGCGCGGTCGTCGTCGACCTCACGTCCGACGGCGTGACCATGGCCGGGACCCACGTGAAGATGGGGCTGCGGGGCACGAGCGAGGCCGAGCTCGCGTTCGACGACGTGTACATCGCGCCCGAGGACGTGCTGCTCCCGGGCGACCCGGCGAACAACGAGTCGTTCAAGACGCTCATCGGACACATCAACCACGAACGCTGCGGCAACGCCGCCATGTGCATCGGCGCGGCCCAGGGGTCGCTCGAATACGCGGTGCGGTACATGAACGAGCGCACCGTAGGTGGCCGCCCCATCGCCAAGCTCCAGGGGCTGCAGTGGAAGGTGGCCGACATGGCCACCCAGCTCGAAGGCGCCCGGCTGCTGCTCCTGCGGGCGCTGCACCTGGCGGGGCCGCACGGCACTCCCCCGGCGCTCGAGACCGCCATGGCGAAGACGGCCGCGAACCTGGCGGCGAAGTTCGTGTGCGACGAGGCCATCCAGCTGCTGGGCGGCTACGGGTACAGCCGCGAGTACCCGGTCGAGCGGGCCTACCGCGACATCCGGGGGCTGTGCATCGGCGCCGGCACCGTCGAGATCCAGCGCAACTTCGTCGGTTCCCAGGTGGTGCGGGGCAAGACCACGGTCAGCCCCGGCTGGCGCAACCCGCTCGTTTGAGCGCCCTCCGCCCCACGTACCGGCACCCGCGGGCGCGCGACTACCTGGCACCCGGTGGGCCGTGGGACATCCCGTCGCTCGACGCGCTCGTCACCGAGGCGGCCGCGGGGGCGACCGGCGACCTCCTCGTCGACGGGTCCGCCGGCGTGCGCCTCGACGGCGCCGGGCTCGAAGCGCAGGTGGCGGCGCTGGCCGGCGGCCTACGGGCCGCGGGCGTGCGGCGGCGCGACGTGGTCGCCTGGCAGGCGCCGAACTGGCACGAGGTTGTCCTTCTCTATAGGGCCTGCTGGCGGCTGGGCGCGATCGCGGGCCCGGTGCACCATCAAGCGGGCCCGGCCGACGTCGAGGCGATGCTCTCCGTCCTCGATCCCAGGTTGTGGCTCGCTCCCGACGACCTGCGGGGCCCGGCGGCCACGTTCCCCAAACTGCTCGAGGGACGCCCGGTCACGGACTCGGCGGCGCGCCCCAGTGACCTGGCGGTGGTGCTGTTCACCTCCGGCTCGACCGGCGGGCCCAAGGCGGCGCTGCACACGCAGCGCGGCCTCGCTTACAAGGCGCGGGTGATGGCCCAGGCCCACCGGCTGACGCCGGCCGACTCCATCCTCATGCCGGCGCCGCTCGCGCACGTCTCGGGCCTGTTGAACGCGGTGCAGATCCCCGGCGTGCTGCCGATGCGGGCGGTGCTGATGGCGCAGTGGGATCCCGAAGACGCCCTCGCCACCATCGAGCGGGAGCGGATCACGTTCATGATCGGACCACCCACGTTCTTCGTGGCACTGATGGACGCGCCGGGCTTCTCGGCGTCCCGGGTCGACACGCTGCGGCTGGTCTCGAGCGGCGGCGCCGGCGTCACCCCTGCGTTCGTCGAACGGGCAAGCGCGACCCTCGGTTGTCGCGTGAAACGCACGTACGGGTCGACCGAGGCGCCCACTGTGACAACGTCGACTCCCGACGACAGCGTCGAGCGGGCGCGCGAGACCGACGGCCACGCGACTTCACCGTTGCTCGAGATGCGCACCTCGGAGGCGGGCGAGCTCTGGCTGCGGGGACCGGAGCTGTTCGTCGGGTACGCCAACGTCGAGCAGACGCGCGCCGCGCTCAACCGGGGTTGGTTCCGCACCGGCGACCTCGCCCGCGTCGACGACGACGGGTGGCTCACGATCGTCGGGCGCATGAAGGACGTCATCATCCGGGGCGGTGAGAACATCGCCGCCGCCGAGGTGGAGGGCGCGCTCGAGGCCCACCCCTCCATTCGGCAGGCGGTCGCGGTCGGCTATCCCGACAACCGGCTGGGTGAGCGGGTGTGCGCGTTCGTCGTCGCCACCGCGCCGTTCGACGTCGAGGAGTGCCGACGCTGGTTCGAGCAACGGGGCCTGGCCCGGTTCAAGACGCCCGAGCGGGTGGTCCGGGTCGACGCCCTCCCACTGATGGCGGCGGGCAAACCCGACCGAGCCGCCCTGACAAGGCGGGCAGCCGAAGACAGCTGAGCAGCCGAAGGCAGAGGCGCCATCCACCGGATCGACCCGTGAATTCGCGGGAGCGGCGAGCGTTTCGAGCCGGAGGCGAGAACGCCGGCCCGGTATCCCGGCCGGCGAGCGAGTGCGACCAGGGAAGGACGCGAGCCCGGGCCCGGCCGGACGGGAGCTCTGGACCTCGTTGGCCGGACCCGGGTTCGCTGATGCCACGCTTCACCTCCTTTGTGAAGGCAATGTCAACCGCTGATCAGACGTCGAAGGGCAGCGGGTCACCTCGCTGGTGGTCCTCGCCGACGCCCTGGATCGCCCCCGGGAAGTCGTGGGCGAATGTGTCGGCACCCTCGAACAGCCACACGTGCAGCATCCGGGGCGGGATCTCGCCGTCGTCGATGCCGTCGGCGGCGGGGCAGTCCGGGTGGGCCTCGGGGCAGCCCATGGGCGAGTGGTCGTGCCACACGGTCAGGGGGCCGCCGGGCTGCTCCGGCTCCTCGGCGCGCGACACCCAGACCGCCCCGATGAGCGTGGTCTGGTTCTCGTCGACGTAGTACACGAGCCCGGACGGGTTCTCGGGGTCGACGGCCTCGTCGCGCTCGGGATCGCCGCCGCGCTGCATGTAGTGCTTGATCGGCCCGTCGTTCCCGTTGGCGCTCTCGACGTAGCCGTCGGCGACCGCGACGTTGACGTCCTGGTACCGCTCCGTGCCGGCCGCGACCGCGTCGTAGAACGCGTCGGCGTTGGCCTCGTCCTCGGCTGTCGGCTCCCGCCCGCCGGTGGAGTCGTGCTCGGCGAGCCCGTGGTCGTCGTGCGCCGGCTCAGCCTCGCCCCCGCCGTCGCCGGAGTCACCGCCCTCTTCAGCGTGCTCGTGTTCGGAATGGTCGTGATCCCCGGCGGGGCTCGCAGTAATCGCCCAACCGGCGACTCCGCCCGCGAGCACGAGCGCGGCGACCGCGGCGGCAATCGCGAACATGCGTCGTCCTTTGGTCATCTCCTACTCCTCTGTCGGTCGTAGGAGAAGGATCCGACGATCTGATGACCGCGCCTTCAGGTTGGAATTAGCGTCGGGTCAGTATTCGCTGAGAGGTGTCTCAGCGATTCTTCAGGTGCTCGGGGTTCTCGACGTCCACCGGGCGACAGTCCTTCGGCGCCTTCAGCGGATTGCAGCGCCCCGGCTTACCGCCGGGCAGCTGCACCGAGTACTCGGCGCTGACAACGGGGTCGGGCACGGGAAAGTCGGTGCTCACGATCTGGGCCCCGCTGCTGAAGGCAAGGTCGCGGCGGGTGACGTCGTTCGCGCGCGCCTCGACGACGTCGGCATCCGCGCGGGTGCGGACGATGAAGTTCTCGCGCACCAGGCGCGGGATGCGCTCTTCCGCGGGATCATCGACCTTGATGAACGCGGCCGAGGGGGCATCCTCCTCCGCGGTCACGAACATCGGCGCGCCCTCGAGCGAGGGGCGACCCTCCAGGTACAGGGACCGCTCGGGATCGCCCTTGAGCAGGACCAGCACGATCTTCCCCCGCGTCGATTCGAGTGTCGGCCAGCCGCGGTCGCGGACAGCCGCGCGCAGCGTCCGAGCGCCGCCGCGGACGTCGTCGGGCGTCAGGATGTCGCTCGGCTCGAGCACCGAGGTGATCGCGTCGTCGAGGCGTCGGAGCGCGGGGCCATCGAAGTCGTGGAACAGCGGCTCGAGGACGATGTTCTGGTTCTTGGGCTCGACCATCACGAAGAGCGGGGCGTGCCCGGGGTGGGCGTCCGACCATGTCTTGATCACCCGCAGACATTCCTCGACGGGGGTGCAGTTGGTCTCGGCGTCGATGACCGGCGTGTGGGCGACCGGCAGGCCGTCGGGACCGTTGAACACGTCGAGCTCGAACCCGCGGATGCCCTGGTCCTCGAGCTGCTCGTCGAGCGGCGGGTGGGCGTAGTCGACCGGGTTGTAGACGAACGGCGGCAGCGGATAGGTCGGCCGCAGGTGGTAGCTGTTGTGCGAGTTGAGCAGCTGGATCTCGTTCACGCGCAGCCTGTCGTCGAGCGGATAGGCCTCGGGCTTCCCGCCGCCCCCGCCGCATGCGACCAACGCCAGCGCGCACGCCGAGCCGGCAGCGAGGAGAGCAGAAGCCCGGCGCATGCGACCTAGATGACGCTCTCGCCCGCCTCGACGCGCGGACGCAGGAGGGCGGCGAGGCGATCCCGGTGGAACGAGGCGTCGCCGAAGGTCAGCTGGTCGAGCTGGGCCCGCTTGAGGAAGAGGTGGAGGTCGTGCTCCCAGGTGAAGCCGATCCCCCCGTGGACCTGGAGGGCGGAGGCCATGACCCGGCGGGACGCATCGGAGCACCAGATCTTGGCGGTGGACGCGGCCACCGGCGCGTCGGCGTCGTCCGCGCCGATGCACCACGCCGCCCAGTACGCGCTCGAGCGCATCCCCTCGACGTCGACGAGCATGTCGGCGCAGCGGTGCTTGACCGCCTGGAAGCTCCCGATCGGCCGGTCGAACTGCACCCGCTCCTTGGCGTACTCGACGGCCATGTCCATCGCCTGGGACGCACCGCCGAGCATCTCCGCCGACGCGTACGCGGCACCCCGATCGAGCAGGGCTGCGACGGCGTCGGCGTCACCGACGCGTGTCGCCGGGGCACGCTCGAGGCGCAGCCAGCCGAGCTCGCGGGTCTGGTCCATCGCCGGCTCGCGTGCCGGGGCACCGATCTGGTCGAGGTCGACCGCGAACAGGCCCGGGCCGTCCGGCGCCTCGGCCGCGACCACCGCGATCGACGCCGAGGGCGCGTACGGGGTGGGGTCGGGCCGCCCGGTCAGCCGCCAATCAGCGTCGGCGCCCTCGGCCCGCACCGCGTCCGGACGCGCGCTCCAAGCCACGCAGGCGGTCGTCTCGCCACTCAACAGCTGTTCGACGTCGTCGGCGCGACCAGACTTCGAGAGGACCCCGAGAGCGAGCACGGTCGCCTGGAACGGCGCGGGCGCGGCGTGCCGGCCGACCTCCTCGAGGAGCACCGCGACCTCGACCGCGCCGAGCCCGAGGCCGCCCTCGGCCTCGGGCAGCTCGATGCCGGCCCAGCCCTGCTCGACCCTCGCCTTCCACCGCTGGGCGTCGAAGCCACCCCCCGCCTCCACGACCGCGCGCACCTGCGTGGTCGACGCCAGCCCGTCGAGCAGCTCGCGCGCGCCGGCGCGCAGCGCGAGCTGGTCGTCGGACAAGTCGAAGTTCACGGGGCGAGGTTACGCTGCACCCACTGTGCGGAGGAGCGATCCCGAAGGGGCGGCGCCGGGTATCCCGGCGCCGAGCGACGGAGCCATGTGATGGCCGTGACCACGCACGCTGCACCCGATACCGACCGGGTCACGGCGCTGGTCGACGAGCTCCTCGCCGCGCACCCGCCCGCGTCGAGCGACCCGGTCGAGCTGCGCGGCGCGCAGTACGACCTCGGGCTGGCGTGGGTGTGGTTCCCGGTCGGCTTCGGCGGCCTGGGATTGGCGCCGGAGTTGCAACGGGTCATCGACCACCGCATCCGCGACGCCGGCTTCGACTACGACGCCGTCAGCCGCAACGGGTTCGGCATGTTCCTGGCGGCGCCCACGATCGTCGCCCACGGCAGCGACGACCTGAAGCGTGCCCGGCTGCGGCCGCTCTTCACGGGCGAGGAGATCTGGTGCCAGCTGTTCAGCGAGCCCGGCGCCGGCTCCGATCTCGCCGGACTTTCGACCCGGGCGATCCGCGACGGCGATGAGTGGGTGGTCAACGGGCAGAAGGTGTGGAACACGCTGGCGCACGCCGCCGACCGGGGGATGTTGGTCGCCCGGACCGACCCCGACGCGCCCAAGCATCGGGGCCTGACCTACTTCGCCCTCGACATGCACTCCCCCGGCGTCGACGTGCGCCCGCTGCGCCAGATCACCGGCGAGGCCGAGTTCAACGAGGTCTACCTGACCGACGTGCGCGTGCCCGACGCCGACCGCATCGGTGACCTCGGTGACGGCTGGCGGGTCTCGCTCACGACGCTCATGAACGAGCGGGTCACCATCGGCGGGGCGGTGGCGGCGCGCGACTCGGGCCCCATTGCCGACGCGCTCAAGGTGTGGCGCGAGCACCCCGAGCGCCACGATCCGGTGCTGCGCGACCGGATGGCGCGTGCCTGGATCGAAGCCGAAGTGCTCCGGCTCACGAACGCCCGCGCGACCGCGAACCGCAAAGCGGGCGCGGCCGGCCCCGAAGGATCGGTGGCCAAGCTCTCGTTCGCCGAAGTCAACAAACGGATCTACGAGCTGTGCGCCGACATCCTCGGTCCCGAGGCGCTCCTGTACCCGAGCTACGAGATGGTCCGGCCCGAGGAGTCGGCGCTCACCGGCGGGCTCGACCCCCGCAAGATGTTCCTGCGCTCGCGCGCCTACTCCATCGAGGGCGGCACGTCCGAGATCCTGCGCAACATCCTGGGCGAGCGCGTCCTCGGCTTGCCGGGCGAGCCCCGCGCCGACAAGGACCTCCCCTGGAGCCAGGTGCCTCGGAGCTGACCGCTACTCCTTCAACCGGATCCACGTCGCCCGGGCGGCGCCGATAACGTCTCCGGCGGCGTCGAAGATCACCGACCCCGCGTCGAGCTTGCGACCCTCGACACCGATGCGCCAGCCGACGGCGACGCACCGCTCCCCTACGGCTACCGGACGCCGCACGTCAGCAGTCATGCGGCCCAGGACATGGGGATCCTCGTTGGAGAAATCGGCGCCGATGCCGCCGGCGCAGTCGAGCACCGACCAGACGAACACCGGCGGCACCGTGCCGTCGGCTTCGATCGATGCGTCGGGCACCCACGATGCTGCGTGCAGACCGGCGCGTTCGCTGACCGGTCCGACGAAGACACGGAGGCCGTCCCCGGGCTGGCGGTCCGGTCCGCACACGAAGCATGTCGGGAACGCGTGGCGTTCGGGTGTGGAGCGGATCCATGACCCTTCGCTGGCCGTCTTCGCGTCGTCGAAGGAAATCGGGGCCGGGACCTCGAGATCGACGCGCTCGGCAGCAGACGCCTCAGCCAACAGCGTGTCACCGTCGAGTGTCCGCACGCGGTCGTGACCGCGCTCCAGCCGGAGCGGGATATCGAGCGGCGGCGGTAGGCGGAGCGTCACGACCGCCGGGTTGCCGGCCGGGGCGGCGACGACGCCGCAGGCGTATCCCCCGTTGGCGCTGTCGGGCGGACCGCAGAAGCGGTGATCGATCACCACGGTCTCGTTCATGGCGACCGACGCTACCCTCCGCTCCAATGGATCTGACCGCCACCGCCGCGGAAGCCGCGCTGCGCGACGAGGTGCGCGCCTGGTTACGCGAACACCTGCCGTGGGAGTACGGGCGCGGGCTGCCGCCGCGTTTCGACGACCTGGCCGAGGAGGTCGCGTTCGGGCGCGACTGGCAGGCGAAGCTCGCCGAGGGCCGGTGGGTCGGGGTCGCGTGGCCGGAGGAGTACGGCGGTCGCGGCGCGGGACCCGTCGAGCACTTCATCGTCACCGAGGAGCTCGCCCGCGCCCGCGCGCCCGAGCTGGTGGGACGGATCGGCATCAACCTCGTCGGCCCGACGCTGCTCGCCCACGGCACCGACGAGCAGAAGGAACGGTGGCTGCGGAGCATCCTCTCGGCCGATCAGCTGTGGTGTCAGCTGTTCAGCGAACCGGGCGCGGGCAGCGACCTGGCGTCGGTGTCGACCCGGGCGACGCCGTCCGAGGGCGGCTGGCTCCTGAACGGCCAGAAGGTGTGGACGAGCTACGCCCAGTTCGCCGATTGGGGTGTCTGCCTCGCCCGCACCAACCCCGACGTCCCGAAGCAACAGGGGATCTCGTACCTCGTGGTCGACATGCGCGCCCCCGGCGTGGAGGTACGGCCGCTGCGCCAGATCACCGACGAGGCGGAGTTCAACGAGGTCTTCTTCACCGACGTCTTCGTGCCGCGCGGGCACCTCATCGGGCCCGAGCACGAAGGCTGGCGCGTCGCGAACTCGACGCTTTCCCACGAGCGCGGCATCAACCCTCGCCAGCTGGTGATCCACATCCAGCTGGTCGAGGAGCTGCTGCGGCTCGCGCTCGAGTCGGGCGCCTACGACGACGTCCGGCTCGGCCCTCGCCTCGCCCAGGCCTACGTCGAGGTCCGGCTCTTTCAGCTGCACAACTGGCGCTCCCTATCGCGCCTCGCTCGGGGCGAGGCCCCTGGTCCCGAGGGCAGCCTGCTCAAGCTGTACTGGAGCGAGATGAGCAAGCGCCTCCACGAGACGGTCATGGCCGTGCTCGGTCCGGTCGCGCCGTTGTGGCGCGGTGCCGGCGACAACCCCGGCGACGGCAACTGGCAGCGTTCGTGGCTCTATTACCAGGCGTCCTCGATCTGGGCGGGCGCCAACGAGATCCAGCGCAACATCATCGGCGAGCGGGTCCTCGCCCTTCCGCGCGAGCCGAAGCGGTAGGTTCGGGCGATGAAAGTCACCCGCATCCACCACGCGAGCGTGAACACCGCCGGCAAGCAGGAGGACGCGCAGCGCTTCTACACCGACGTGCTCGGGCTGCCGCTCGCGTCGCGACCCGATCTGGGGATCGGCGGCTGCTGGCTCCAGGCCGGACCCGGGAGCCAGGTGCACCTGATCGATGCCGAGCCCACCGGTGGCGGCATCGACCCGATCGGCCACCACTACTGCCTGGCGGTCGACGACCTCGACGCCGCTGTCACCGACCTCGAGGAAGCGGGCGTCGAGTACTTCCGCATCGGCGAGGGCGCGGGCGCCCAGGTGTTCGTGACCGACCCGGCCGGGAATACCATCGAGTTCCAGCAGGACAGCTAGAGGTTCCGTGCCCGGGTTCCAGACCGTCCGCTACGAGGTCGACGGCCCCGTCGCGACCGTCACGCTCGACCGACCCGAGGCCGCTAACGCCCAGAACTCGCGGCTGATCGACGAGCTCGATGCCGCCCTCGACCTCACCGACGCCGACGACGCCGTCCGGGTCGTGATCCTCGCCGGTGAGGGCAAGCACTTCTCCGCCGGCCACGACCTCAAGGAGCTGATGGCCGACGGCGACGAGTGGGCCCGCATGCGCGCCACCCCCGAGGGCAAGCTCCACCACGAGCAGGTCATGTACTTCGACAAGTGCCTGCGGCTGTACGAGTTCCGCAAGCCCACGATCGCGGCGGTGCAGGGCGCGTGCGCGGCTGCCGGGCTCATGCTCGCGTGCATGTGCGACCTCATCGTCGCCGCCGACGACGCCAAGTTCTCCAACCCGGTGCTGCGCATGAGCGGCGCCGGCGTCGAGCTGCTGGTCGAGCCGTGGGAGCTCGGCGCCCGCAAGGCCAAGGAGTTCCTGCTCTGCGCCGAGACGCTCACCGCCGACGAAGCCGAGCGGTTGGGGCTCGTGAACAAGGTGGTGCCCCGGGCCGAGCTGGCGACGGCGACTCGGGAGATGGCCGACAAGGTCGCGTTGGTGCCGCCGATCACCGCTCAGGCAGTGAAGGAATCGATCAACCGCACGACCGACTTCCAGGGCAAGAAGGAGTCGTGGCGGTACCACTTCCTGGTCCACCAGTTCGTCAGCAACACCCCCACCGCCCTCGGCGCCATGGAGGCCCGCAAGGAGAAGGGCTCGATGAAAGACGTCCTCGCCGAGCAGGAGCGCGGCGACCGGGCATGAACCACCTCGAGGGCATTCGCGTCCTCGACCTCGGCACCCGGATCGCGGCACCGTTCTGCGCCGGACTGCTGGGCGAGCAGGGCGCCGACGTCATCAAGATCGAGCAGCCGGGCACGGGCGACTTCATGCGCGAGATCGGCCCGTTCCTCCCTGCCAACGACGCCACCGGCGGCGGCGCGGGGTACTCGCTGTTCTGGGCGGTTGAAGGGCGGGGCCGCCGCAGCGTCACGCTCGACCTGCGCCAGGCGCGCGGCCAGGAGCTGTTCCGCCAGCTGGCGGCCACTGCCGATGTGGTGGTCGAGAACTTCCGCCCCGGAACGCTCGAGAAGTGGAACATCGGCCCGGGCGACCTCGACCCGAAGCTGGTGGTCGTACGCATCAGCAGCTTCGGTCAGGACGGCCCGTACTCACCCCGCCCCGGCCTCGACCGGGTCGGCATCGGCTACGGCGGCCTGCTCCACCTCACCGGGTACCCCGATCGGCCGCCCGTCCGGGTGGGCGTCACCATCTCCGACTACCTCACCGGTTTGTTCTCGGCCAACGCGGCCGTCAGCGCGTTGTACGCGCGGGACGCGCGCCGCGCCGGGAACGGCGCGGTAATCGACGCCGCGCTCTACGGCGCGGCGCTGCGCATCCTCGAGTGGACCATCCCCGCGTACGACCGTCTCGGCGTCGTCCGCAACCGCGAGGGCAACCGGCTGGCCAACTCCGCCCCGCTCGACAACTACCCCACCGCCGACGGCAGGTTCGTCTGCATCGTCGCCGGCAGCGACGCCAACTTCGCCCGGCTGTGCGAGGCCATGGACCGCCCCGATCTCCTCGACGACCCCCGCTTTACGAAGCTCGCGGACCGGGCCGAGCACGGCGACGTCATCAACGGGCTCGTAGCCGAGTGGACGGGCGCCCACACCGCCGCCCAAGTGGAGGACGCCTGCGTCGCCTGCGACGTACCGGTCGCCACCGCGTACACCGCCGCCGACATCTTCGCCGACCCCCACATCGCCGCCCGCGGCGACCTGGTCGAGGTGGACGACCCGGTGGTGGGACCGCTGCGCCAGCAGGCGCCGTTCCCGCGGTTGGCGGGCGAGCCCGCGGCGGTGCCAACGGGTGCGCCGCGACTCGGTGAACACACCCGGGCGGTGCTCGGTGAGCTCGGGCTCGACGACGGCGAGCTCGACTCGCTCGCCAACGAGGGCGTCATCTGATGCCGGGCGTCCGGCCCGTCCACGAAGGGCTCTTCACCCCCGAGCACCTCATCGGCGCCCGCTGCGGCGCCTGCGGGCGGCACCACTTCCCCGCCGCGACGACCTGCCCGTACTGCGGGTCGACCGAGGTCACCGAGGTGGCGCTGTCCGACACCGGCACTCTCTGGGTCTGGACCGCGGTGACCGCGCCGCCGCCGGGGTACCGGGGCGAGGTGCCGTTCGGGTTCGGCGTGGTCGAGCTGCCCGAGGGCATCCGCGTGATCACCCGGCTGGGCGAGCCCGACCCGGCCCGGCTCTCGTTGGGCCAGACGATGAAGCTCGACATCGGGCCGCTGCACGACGAGGACGACGGCACCGCCGTCGTGACCTACTCGTTCGTCCCGTCGGAGTCGGCGTGACGGGTGTCGCGATCGTCGGCATCGGCATGCACCCGTTCGGGCGCTTCGAGGACAAGACCGTCACCGAGATGGGCGTCGAGGCGGTACGCGCCGCGTTGGGCGACGCCGGCGATCCCGCGTTTCAGGCTGCGTTCTGCGGCACCGCCTACAGCGGCGTCGCCGCCGGGCACAAGGTGCTGGGCGCCCTCGGCCGCACCGGCCCCCCGATCGTCGACGTCGAGGCCGGCTGCGCGAGTGGCGGCGCCGCGCTGATGCTGGCCGCGGGCGCGATCCGCGCCGGCCAGTACGAGTGCGCGCTCGTGCTCGGGATCGAGAAGATGCCCAAGGGCATCATCCGGTCGTCGTTCTTCGAGCCGTGGCGGGAGGAGGCGGGGCTGGCCGCCACCCCCGCCTACTTCGCGTTGCGGGCCCAGCGCCTCATGCGCGAGTCCGGGGTCACCAAGGACCAGCTCGCGCAGGTGGTGGTGAAGAACCGTCGCCAGGGCGTGCACAACCCCGACGCGATGTTCCGCGCCGAGGTGACCGCGGACGACGTGCTGGCGTCGCGGCTGGTGTGCGAGCCGTTGCACCTGTGGATGCTGTGCTCGCCGAACGAGGGCGCGGCCGCGGTCGTGCTGCACGCCGCGCCGACTCGGGGCGGCGGTGGGCCCGAGGTCAGGCTCGAGGCGGCGTCCCTGCGCTCGCACCTGCCCGGCTCCGTGCTCAGCGAAGGGACGCCGATGTCGGGCCTCACCGACGACGCCGACATCCCCGCCCCGACGACACTCGCCGCCACCGCCGCCTTCGAGGAAGCCGGGGTTGGTCCCGACGACGTCGACGTCGTCGAGTGCCAGGACACCGACGCCGCTCGGGAGCTGCTCTCCTACGAGGAGCTCGGGCTCTGCCCCCAGGGCGAGTCGGGGAAGTGGATCGCCGAGGGCGTCACCGCGCTGGGCGGCCGGCTCCCGGTGAACCCGAGCGGCGGCCTTCTCTCCAAGGGCGAGCCCCTCGGGGCTTCGGCGCTGGGCCAGGTCGTCGAGCTCACCCGCCAGCTCCGGGGCAGGGCCGGGCCGCGGCAGGTCGAGGGGGCTCGGCTCGGGCTCGGCCACACCGTGGGCCGGGGCGCCAACGCGTCAGTGGTGATCCTGCGGCGGTGATGGGCGGCTATGCGCCCACCCGTTCGTTGTAGTCCTGGATGATCGCGTCGGCTGCCTTCTTGGCCGCCTTCAGCGCGGCCTTGGGTTTCGAGCCCTCCGACAGCATGCGCGTCACTTCCTCGTCGACCACTGAACGCGTGCCGAGGTAGTCGCCGATGACGGGCCCGGCGGTGGCGAGGTTGTTCTTGCCCTCCTTCAGCTGGTTGTACCCGATGATGAACTCGGGGATCTCGGCCAGGCGCTGCTGGAAGACGGGCATCTCGACCGACGATTCCCGGATCGGGATGTAGCCCGTTCCCGCGGCCCACTCGGCCACGTTCTCGGGCGTGCTCATGAACTTGGCGTACTCCCACGCCGCCGCCTGCCTCTCGTCGCTCGTGTCTTTCATGATGTAGAACGCGGCGCCGCCGACGAGAACTCCGCCCTTGTCGACCGGGCCCGGCATCGGCGCGACCCCCAGCTCGACGTGCGCGTACTGTCCCGTGCCCAGCACCTGGGCAATGGTGCCGAGGCCGGCGGTGCTGTCGACGGTCATCGCCGCTTGGCGGTTGCCGAGCGCCAGGAAGTTGTCGATCTGGCTCGGGCCGGTGCGGGCGTTGGTGACCGCGAGGCCGTCGGCGACCATGTCCGACATGAAGGTGAAGAACTCCTGACCGGCGCGGCTGTCGAACTCGACCTCGGTGGCCCGCTCGTTGCGGCCGTTGCCGTTGTTGACGTAGGGCTTTCCCGCCTTGGCCAGGAACTGCTCGAAGAAGAAGGCGTCGATCTTGAGCGCGAAGCCGGCCGGGTAGCCGGACGCCTTGATCGCCTCGGACGCGGTCCGCACGTCCTCGAGCGTCGCCGGGGGAGCCTCGGGGTCGAGCCCGGCGGCGCGAAAGGCGTTCTTGTCGTAGTACAGGACCGGGTTCGACACGTTGAACGGCAGCGCCCACAGCGTGTCCTCGACGGTGTAGTAGTCCACGACCCGCGGGAGGTAGTCGGAGAGGTCGTAGTCGTCGGCGTCGACGCACGTCTGGACGGGCAGGACCGCCTGGGAGTCGATCGCCTGCTGGAGGAAGGTCTCGGGGAGCTGGGCGATGTCGGGGACTTCACCGGTCGACAACGCGTTGCGGAACTTCTCGACCGTGTCGTCGTAGCTGGTCTGGTTGACCAGGTTCACCCGCACGCCGCTCTGCGACGAGTTGAAGGCGTCGGTGAGGCGGATGAGCGTCTCCTCGTTTGCCCGGTTCATCGAGTGCCAGAAGGTGATCTCGACCGGCCCGTCGGCGCTGTCGAGCGCCTTCAGCGGGCACCTGTCCCCGCCCCGGGCGGGCACCGCACCTCCCGGAACCGCGAGGGCAGCCAGCGCCAGCGCGGCCGCGAGGACGGGCATGAGAAGACGCCGACGAAGTCGAAGCTTGGTCATGGGTTCAGCCTTTCACGGCGCCGGCGGTGAGCCCGCGCACCAGTTGCTTCTGGAAGAAGATCAGGAGGATCAACAGCGGGACCGCGGCGATGATCGCACCCGCGAACGTCACGTTGACCTCGTCGAGGCTGGTCTGGCGCAGCTGCTTGAGGCCGATCTGCACCGTGCGCAGCCGGTCGTCCTCGGTGACCAGCAGCGGCCACAGGTACTGGTTCCACGCCGCGAGAAAGGCGAACACCGTGAGGGCGGCGACCGCAGGCCGGGCCAGCGGGACCGCCACCCGGACCATGAACCGCAGGTGCCCGTAGCCGTCCATGGCGGCGGCGTCTTGCAGGTCACGCGGGACCTGGAGGAACGCCTGGCGCAGCAGGAATGCGCCGAAGCCGGTGGCGAGGAACGGCACCGCCAGCCCCTGGTAGGTGTCGAGCCAACCGAACGAGTCCATGGTCTGGAGGTTGGTGACGATCGTGATCTCGAATGGCACCATGAGCGTGGCGAGGAACGACACGAAGAGCGTGCGCTTGAGCGGGAACTCGAGGAAGGCGAACGCGTAGCCCGCCAGGATCGCCGTGACCACCTGCCCGACCGTGATGATGCCGGTGACGATGAAGCTGTTGCGCAGGTAGGTGCCCATGTGAGCGCCGTCCCAGGCGTCGCCATACGTGTGCCACTGCGGGTCGGTCGGGAAGAAGCGCGGCGGGCGCGCCCCGAGCTGGTCGGGCTGGAGGAGCGAGTTCACGATCGTGATGTAGATGGGGAAGATCACGATGAACCCGAGGACCGTGATCAGCACGTAGCGCCCGACCAGCTTCCACCGACGGGCGGCGCCGTCGCGCTTGGGGCCTCCACCCATGTAGAAGTCCTGGCCGCCGTCAACGGGCATAGAACACCCTCCGCTCCAGCACCCGCATCTGGATGACCGTCAGCAGCAGCGTGATGCCGAACAGCGCGATCGCGAGCACGGCGGCCGCGCCGGGGTCGTTGCGCTCGCGCAACTCGGTGAAGATGAAGTACGTCAGGACGTTCGTCTTCTTCAGCGGCCCGCCCTCGGTCAACAGGTCGATCTGGCCGAAGCTCTGGAACGCGAAGATCGTGCCCACGACCACCGCGAAGAAGATGGTGGGCGACAGCAGGGGCAGCGTGACGCTGCGGAAGCGTGACCACGGCCCGGCCCCGTCGACCTCGGCCGCCTCGAGCAGGTCGTCGGGGATCGACTGGAGCCCGGACGACATGAGGATGAACGACAGGCCGAGGTTCTGCCACACGGTCGTCACCGCCACCGCGATCAGCGCCCAGGTCGGGTTCTGGAGGATCGGTGGGTTCGGGTCGAGCCCCAGCCACGGCAGCAGGCCGACCCGGGGGTTCATGAGCGTGCCGAAGATGACCGACGCCACCGCCAC
This sequence comes from Actinomycetota bacterium, assembly GCA_052390575.1. GTDB lineage: Bacteria > Actinomycetota > Acidimicrobiia > IMCC26256 > JACDBD01 > JBPCMN01. The sequence goes on from JBQTGU010000084.1 coordinate 45,550, forward strand.
CGACGTCGCGATGCTCGACGAGAAGATCGTCCGGTAGATCGCGATGCCCCGCAGCCGCTGGTGCGCGAGCATGGCGAGGAGCAGCCCGAGGGCGATGCCGACCGGGACGGTGTACAACGCGAACAGAACCGTGACCCTCACGCTGTTGTAGAAGTCGCTCGAGGTGAGGATGTCGGAGTACTGCTCGAAGCCGACCCACTTGCGGGGCAGGTTCGGGAACGGCGGGTTGCGGTACAGGCCCAGGTAGAAGTTCTTGAAGAACGGATAGAAGATGAACGTCCCGAACACGAGCAGCGACGGCAGGACGAGCGCGTAGCCGAGCGCGGCCTCGCGTACCCGCCGGCTGAATCGCCGCGGCCGGGCCATCGCCGCGGTCATTCGACCCGCCGCTCGGTCGTGGGGTCGAAGAGGTGGAGGTTGGCGTCGTCGAAAGTCAGCCGGGCGGCGGTCTGCTCAGCCGGCGGGGCCTCGGCCGCCTGCTGGCGCACGATCACGGGCTGGTCGTCGGTGAGCCGGCAGAACACGTGGCGCTCGTGGCCGAGCGACTCCACCACGCTCACGGTCGCCTCGATCGGGCCGTCGGCCCCGAGCTCGAGGTGCTCGGGCCGGATGCCCACGACGACCTCGGCGAGCGCGAGACGGTCGAGCGCCTTGCCGATCTCCGGTTTCACCGCGATCTCGCCCCCGGGCACGGCCACCGCGTGCCCCCCGCCGTCCGGCCGCACGACCTTCCCGGTCACGGTGTTCATGGGCGGGTTCCCGATGAAGCGGGCGACGAACAGGTTGGTCGGGCGCTCATAGACGTCCTGGGGCGGACCGACCTGCTGGAGCAGCCCGTCGTTGAGGATCGCGATCCGGTCCCCCATCGTCATCGCCTCGACCTGATCGTGGGTCACGTAGATGACCGTGGTCGTCACGCGGCGGTGGAGCTCGACCAGCTCGGCGCGGGTCTGCACCCGCAACTTGGCGTCGAGGTTCGACAGCGGCTCGTCCATCAGGAACACCTGCGGACGGCGGACGATCGCGCGGGCGAGCGCCACCCGCTGGCGCTGCCCCCCGGAGAGCTGGGCCGGCTTGCGGTCGAGGAGGGTGTCGAGCCCGAGCATCCCGGCCGCTTCCTCGACCAGCCGCTGGCGCTCCTCCCTCGGCACCCGGCGGGACCGGAGCGGGAACTCGATGTTCTTGCGCACGCTCATGTGGGGGTAGAGGGCGTAGCTCTGGAACACCATGGCGACGTCGCGATCCTTCGCCTCGACGTCGTTGACGACGCGCTCACCGATCTCGATCACGCCCTCGGTGGGCTCGTCGAGACCGGCGATCATGCGCAGGGCGGTCGACTTGCCGCAGCCCGACGGCCCCAGCAGGACGAGGAACTCCTGGTCAGCGACCTCGAGGGTGAGGTGGTCGACCGCGGTGACGTCGCCGAACCGCTTGGTGACGCCCTGGATGGCGACCCGACCCATCTGGATGACCCTCCCTGGTCGGCGTGAGGATACGCCGGGGGCCACCCGACGGCGGGTGGGGAGGCCACGTCCGGGTGAACGTCCGGCGAAGGCTCGCCCGGGGTCGATTCGGGGCGATTTCGACCTCAGGGGCCCACGCCGGGGTGCCGAGGAATAGCCTGTGGAGAACGGCCGGCCCCGGCGAGGGGGGAGGGGGGCAGGCGGTGGCTGACGAGACGCACGGCCGCGCGTGGGCGCCGGTCGCCACCGATCTGGCGACCTTCGGGCGCCTGCTCGACGATGTCTCGTATCCGGCTCATCTGACCGCGCTCGGTGACGACGATTACCGGCTGGTCGCGGCCAACCGCGCCGCCCTCCAGGTGCTCGACCGCGCGTGGGACGACGTGTGCGGTCGGCCGCTCGGTGAGGTCATCACCGACACCGACGCGTTGGCGGCCATTCGCGAGCGCTGCGATCACGCTGTGAGCACGGGGCGCCCCGTGTTCCCCCGGCTCGACATCGATCTGCCCGGTGGGCGGCGTGAGTACGAGACCACGCTCGTCCCGGTCGCGAACGGAGACGGGCGCTGCACGCACATCTTCGGGGTGTGGCGCGACGCCACCCTCCAGCGGGAGACCGAGGCGCGCAGCCGCGCCATCCTCGAAGCGACGCCTGATGTCATCGCCACCGTGCGGCGCGACGGGGCGCTCATGACGCTCGACGGCAGCGTGCTCGGGCTGGTCAACAGCACCGACGATCTCGTCGGTTCACGCGTCAGCGATTTGGTTCCCCCGCATTTCAACCAGCGTGCGCTGGCGCTCGTCGAGCGAACGCTCGAGTCCGGCGAGCCCCAGTACGAGGAGTTCCTGGCCGACTTCGACGGGATCGAGCTCCTGCTCGAGGTCCGAACCGTGCCGATGGGCCCTGATCTCGTGCTCGCGATCGGGCGCGACGTCACCGAGCGCAAGCGCTCGGAAGAGGCACTGCGGGAGTCGGAAGCGCGCCTGCGCGCCGCCGCCGAGTCGGGCGACAAGGGCTTCTCGATCCTCGAAGCGGTACGCGACGACTCCGGCGGGATCGTCGACTTCCGTTTCGTCGAGATCAACTCCAACGGACAGCGGCTCCTCGGGCGCGACGGCGCGACCGTCGTCGGATCGCTGCTCACCGACGCGCTGCCCGTCCCCGGCATCCGGGAACGCATCGAACGCTTCGCCGAGGTCGTCGAGACCGGCGCGGTGTTCGAGCACGAGTTCCGGTCCGAGGTCCCGACGCTCGGCCGACGCTGGCTTCACCAGCAGATCACCCGCGTCGGCGACGGCATCGCCATCACGACCAACGACATCAGCAAGCGCAAGGAGCACGAGCGCGAGCTGAACCAGAGGGTCGAGGTCGAGCGGCTGGTCTCCGACGTGTCGCGGCACATCGCCACCGTTGACGTCAACGATATCGACGAAGCCATCATGTCGATCCTGGCCCGCACGGCAACGTTCGTCGACGCTGACGCGGCCCGGCTGGTGCGGATCGACGCCGATGGCGGCGAGTGCACCCACCAGTGGGTGGCCCCCTCGGCGCGGGACATCGATCTGCCGACGGCGGTCCCGCCGGGCCTGTACCCCGTCGTGCTCGCCGAGCAACCCGACGTCGACTACGTCTTCTACTCCTCACCCGACGACATCCCCGAGGAGTTCGCCGAAGCGGGGCGAGAGTACGCCGAGCGCTACGGGATGCGCTCACTGGTGCGCATCCCGATGCGGTCGGGGGAACGGCTCACCGGGTTCCTCGGGTTCATCTGGCGGGGTGACGGCGCCGCCGCACACGAGCCCATCTTCGCGGCCCTGCGCGTACTCGGCGACGCGATCGAGAGCGCGCTCGAGCGCAAGCGCGCCGAAGACGCGCTGCGCGAGAGCGAGGAGCGCTTCCGCGCCCTGGTGCAGAACACGTCCGACGTGATCTCGGTCATGCGGGCGGACGGCACGCTCACCTTCGTGAGCCCGGCCGTGACGAGTGTCCTGGGCTGGGAGACCGAGGGATGGGAGGGACCGTTCAATCCCTTCGATTTCATCCATCCGGACGATCGGGACCGGGTGGCCACCGCCTTCGCCGAGGGCGTCGCGACCGGTGGGCGGGGCCAGCCGATCGAGTACCGGATGCGGCACGCCGACGGGTCGTGGCGTCACGTGGAGTCGGTGGGCAACAACCTGCTCGATGATCCCGCGGTGCGAGGGGTCGTCGTGAACACGCGCGACGTCACGGATCGCAAGGCGGCCGACGTGGCGCTGCGCGACAGCGAGCAACGTTTCCGGCTTCTGGCCACGGGCGCGCCGGTGGGGATCTTCCAGACCGATGCCGAGGGCAAGTGCCTGTTCGTGAACTCCTACTGGTGCGACCGGGCGGGCATGCGACACGAGGACGCGCTCGGCGACGGCTGGGCCGACACCCTTCACCCCGACGACCGCGAGCGCGTGTTCGAAGAATGGAACAACGCCACCGGCACCGGGCGCATCTTCGACCTCGACTACCGGTTCCGTACGCCCGACGGGCAGGTCTCGTGGCTGACCGGGCACGCGGTGCCGCTGCGCGACGAGGCCGGCACGATCACCGGCTACCTCGGCACCATCCTCGACATCTCCGAGCGCCAGCAGGCGGAGCAGGCTCGAGCCGCCCATATCGAAGCCGAACAGCTGGTGTCGACCGTCTCACGGCGCGTGCTCACGACGTCGGACGACACTATCGACGCGGTCATCGAGGAAGCGCTCAGGGAAGCGGCCCGCTTCGTGGGCGCGCGGGCCGCGGGGTTGCTCCAGTACTCCGAGGACGGCAGCTGTACGGTCCGAACGCATGAGTGGTTCGACGCCGACGCCACGCAGCTCGGAGTCTTCCCGAAGGAACGGCCGGCGGCACCGTGGTTCGCGGAAGGGCTGCGGGACGTCGACCACCTCATGATCGACGTGAAGGATCTCCCCGCCGACGGAGGCCACGAGCCCGGGCTGAGCGCCGCCGGCATCCGGACGCTCGGGTTCCTCCCGATCCGATCGGGTGGCCGCGTGAGCGGCTTCGTGGCGTTCTCCTGGTTCGAGGCGGTGCCCGACGGCGTCGAGATGCTGCTGCCGACCCTGCGGGTGGTCGGCGACGTGTTCGTCGCCGCCCTCGACCGCACCCACACCGAGCGCGAGCGGATCGAAGCCGACGAGGCGCTCCGGCGCAACGAGGAGCGCCTGCGCGCCCTCGTCCAGAACACGAACGACGTCATCAGCGTGCTCGACGACGATGGCCAGATCGTCTACACGAGCCCGGCGGTCGCGATCTTCGGCTGGACCGAGGAAGCGCTTGTGGGGACGAACGCGTTCGACCTCGTCCACCCGGACGACCGCGAGCGGGTGAAGGAGCGCTTCTTCTCCGGGCTCGTCGACCAGCGCAACGAGACGGTCGAGTTCCGGCTCCGGACCGCCGACGGCACCTGGCGCGATGTCGAGGCCATCGGCAACAACCTGCTCCACGACCCCGCCGTCGGCGGCGTCGTGCTGACCACCCGCGACATCACCGATCGGAAGCGGGCCGAGGAGGAGCTGCGCCAGAGCGAGCAGCGCTTCCGAGCACTCGTGCAGAACACATCGGACGTCATCTCGGTCATGCGGGCCGACGGAACACTCGTCTTCGTCAGTCCGGCTGTCACGAGAATCCTCGGCTGGAAAAACGAGCGATTGGACGCGCCGTTGCACCCGCTCGACTTCGTTCATCCCGACGACCGGGACAGAGTGGCCGCGGCGTACGTCGAGGGCGTCAACGGGCGACCGGTCGAGTACCGCATGCGCCACGCCGACGGGTCATGGCGTTACATGGAGTCGATCGCCAACGACCTGCTCGACGATCCCGCGGTCCGCGGCATCGTCGTCACGACTCGCGACATCACCGCCCGCAGGGCCGAGGAGGAAGCCGAGGCGCGTCGCGCCCAGGCTGAGCAGCTCGTCTCGGCCATCTCGCGGCGCGTCCTCACCACGTCACCCGACGACATCGACCGCGTACTCGAGGACGCGCTCCAGCAGGCCGGGTTGTTCGTCGGCGCCTCCGCCGCCACCCTCGACCTGTATTCGGAGGACGGGGCCTGGGTGGTCCGATCCCACCTGTGGGCGACGCGGGATGCCGAGACCGTCCGCGCCGAGTACCCCGACCGCTACCCCGCGCTTCCCGAGATCGCGGCGGCGCTAAGCGACGTCGACCACCTCGTCGTCGACGTCGACGATCTCCCCAACGGATCGAACGAACCTCGTGCCGCGCTCGCGACCGCCGGTGTGCGCGTGATCGGGATGCTCCCCGTGCGCGCGGTCGGTCGCGTCACCGGCTTCATCGCGTTCACGTGGCACGATGCCGTCCCCGACGTCGTCGGGACCGTGCTCCCCACGCTGCGGGTACTCGCCGACGTCTTCGTGGCCGCACTGAACCGTACCCGTACCGAGGTCGAACGGATCGCGGCGGACGAGGCCCTCCGACGCAGCGAAGAGCGGTTCCGAGCGCTCGTGCAGCACGGGTCCGACGTCACCAGCGTGCTGGACGGCGAGGGCAACATCATCTACGTCAGCCCCGCGAGCCGATCCGTCCTCGGCTGGTCCGAAGCCGACGCGCTCGGGAAGACGATCTTCGACTTCGTGCACCCCGACGACGCCGACCAGGCGCTGGAGTCGTTCCGCAACTCGCTCGAGGAGCCGGGTCCCAAGGTCCCGTTGCGCGTCCGGATCCGTCACGGCGACGGCTCGTGGCGGATCGTCGAGTCGGTGGCCAACAACCTCCTCGACGACCCCGCGGTTGGCGGCTTTGTACTCAACACCCGCGACGTGACCGAGCGGGTGGAGGCTGAGGAAGCGCTGCGCCGCAGCGAGGAGCGCTTCCGCGCCCTCGTCCAGAACAGCTCCGACATCGTCAGCGTCCTCGACGCCGAGGGCGTGGTGAAGTACACGAGCCCGGCGTCGCGGACGATCCTGGGTCTGGACGAGAACGAGCGGGCCGGTGGCCTCGGGTTCGACCTGGTGCACCCGGACGACCTCGACGCCATTCAACGCCTGTTCGCGGAGGCACTCGAGCGGCCCGGGCCCACCGAGTCGGTGCAGGTCCGGCTGCGTCACGCGGACGGCTCGTATCGCACGATCGAGGCGGTCGGCACCAACCTGCTCCACGACCCCGCGGTCGAAGGACTGGTCGTGAACGGCCGCGACGTGACCGAGCGCATCCAGCTCGAGCAGCATTTCGGCGCGCTCGTCCAGAACACCTCCGACATGATCACTGTGCTCGACACCGGGGGCCGCATCGTCTACGCGAGCCCGGCAGCCGAGACCGTTCTCGGGTGGCCCATCGCGGAGTGGATCGGCCGCGAGGTGTTCGACCTCGTGCACCCGGAGGATCTCGAGCGGGTCGCCGGGCGGTTCGCCGAGGCCGTGGCCGAAAAGGGCCTCACCGAGCCGGTGGAGTTCCGCATGCGCCGGGCGGACGGCTCGTGGTGCTACATCGAGGGGATCGGCAACAGCCTCTTCCACGATCCCGCGGTTCGCGGGCTGGTCGTGACCGCGCGTGACATGACCGAGCGCAAGCGGCTCGAGGCGCAGCTGCTCCAGGCCCAGAAGATGGAGGCGGTCGGCCAGCTCGCCGGGGGCGTCGCCCACGACTTCAACAACCTGCTCACCGCGATCACCGGCTACACCGCGCTCCTGCTCGACGCCACCGCCGAAGGCGACCCGCGCCGCGAGGACCTCGAGGAGATCGCCCACGCCGGCACCCGAGCCGCGAAGCTCGTGGACCAGCTGCTGTCGTTCAGCCGCCGGAAGATGGTCCAGCCGACTGAGCTCGACCTCGGCGAAGTCGTCGAGTCCATGCGCTCGCTCGTCGACCGGCTCCTGCCCGCCGACATCGAGGTCGTGACCGAGCTGAGCGCGGGACTCGACCCCATCGAGGCCGATCGCAGCCAGATCGAGCAGGTCCTCATGAACCTGGTCGTCAACGCCCGTGACGCGATGCCCGACGGCGGCCGGATCCTGATCGAGACGACCGACGCCAAGCTCGATGAGGACTCCGTCGCCGCCCACGTCGGGGTCGTCCCCGGCAGCTACACGGTCCTCGCGATCAGCGACGACGGGGTCGGGATGGACGCCGCCACCCGGGCCCGCGTGTTCGAGCCGTTCTTCACCACCAAGGACGTGGGCCAGGGAACGGGCCTGGGCCTCTCGACCGTGTACGGCATCGTCACCCAGGCCGGCGGCCAGGTGACCGTCTACAGCGAGCCGGGCCGGGGCACGACGTTCCGGGTGTACATGCCGAGCGTCGAGGCGAGCACCGACGAGCGGTCCGGGCCAACGGCGGCGATCGCCGAGCAGGCGGGCGGGACCGAGACCGTGCTGCTGGTCGAGGACGAGGCGGCAGTGCGCACGCTGGCCAGTCAAGTGCTCGCCCGGCTGGGCTATTCCGTCCTCGAGGCCGCCGACGGCATGCAGGCGCTCGAGGTGGCCGACGCCCACGACGGCCGCATCGACCTGCTCCTCACCGACGTCGTGCTCCCTCGGGCCAGTGGAATCGAGGTGGCGGAGAAGCTCACCGCCGACGACCCGCATCTCCGCGTCCTGTTCATCTCGGGCTACACCGAGGCGGCCGTCGGGCACGAGAGTGCGCTCGACGGTCACTTCCTCCCCAAGCCGTTCCAGCCCGCCGAACTCACCCGCCGAGTAAGGGAGATCCTCGATGGCGCACCGCGCGCCTGAGACCGGTAGCCCCGCGCTCGTCCTCGTCGTCGACGACGAGGACGTCGTCCGGCGGCTGTTCGTGCGCGTCCTGCGCGGGGCCGGGCTCGAGGTGATCGAGGCGTCCAACGGGCGCGAGGGTCTCGCCCAGATCGCCGAGCACACGCCCGAGGTGGTCGTGCTCGACAACCGCATGCCGGATCTGACCGGGTTGGACGTGCTCACCGCGCTGCGGGCCGACGCCCGGACGACCACCCTGCCCGTCATCCTCGTAACCGGCCAGGACGAGGTCGACGACCGGGTCCTGGGGCTCGAGACGGGCGCCAACGACTACGTGTCCAAGCCGGTTCACCCCGAGGAGCTGGTCGCGCGGGTGCGCGCCCAGCTCCGCGGCCGCGACGCGTGGCTGGATGCGGTGGAGCGCAGCTGGCAGGAGCGGGCCGCGGTGATCGAGGGTCTCGGTCGTATCGAACCCGGTGATTCCGTCGAGGAAACCGCCAGCCGCGTTTGCGACACGCTGGTCAGCCTTTCCACGATCGATAGTGCTGCTCTGCTCGGGTTCGCGGGCGACGGCGTCGCCGTGCTCGCGCAATACGGCGGCCACCGGCAGAGCGGCGAGATGCTCCCACGCGCACTTGCGCTGAACGTGCGCCGCCGGGCTCAGGAAGGGCCGTGGAGCGGTGACGTGGCCCTCTCCGGCCCGGTGGACGAGGGCACCGTTCCGTCCGCCTGCGCGCCGCTGGTGAGTCGCGGACGGACGCTGGGCGTGCTCGCCCTCGGCTTCGACGCCGAGCACGGACCGACCGAGACGGCGGGCTCGGCATTGGCGATCGCCATCGACCTGGCCCAGGCGGTGGCGGCGGTGCTCGCCCCGACGATGGTCGAAGGGGCGGAGCGGTCCGCCCGCCGCACCGTGATCGAGCACGTCGTCGAGCGGCGGGCGTTCGGCCCGGTCTTCCAACCGGTGGTCGAGCTCTCGAGCGGCGCGACTGTCGGCTACGAGGCGCTCACCCGCTTCGCCGACAGCACCGCGCCCGACGTTCGCTTCGCCGAGGCGGCCGCCCTCGGCCTGGGCATCGAGCTCGAGCGGGCGACGCTGGCCGCCGCCATCGACGTCGCCGGTTCGCTCCCCCGCGCCGGGTGGCTGAGCCTCAACGCTTCCCCCGCGCTCGTCTTGGAGGAGGACACGCTGTCGGCGGCGCGGGCGCGCTGCCCGCGTCACGTCGTCATCGAGCTGACCGAACGGGACCCGATCGAGGACTACGCCGCGGTTGCCCGCTCACTGGGCGCACTCGAAGGCACGGTCCTTGCCGTCGACGACGCCGGCGCCGGCTACGCCAGCCTGCGCCACATCCTCACGCTCCACCCCGCCTACATCAAGCTCGACATGACCTGGGTGCGCGACCTCGACGGCGACACGGCACGCCAGGCGATCGTCGCCGGCGTCAACCACTTCGCCCGGCTCACGGAGTGTCGCGTGATCGCCGAGGGGATCGAGAGCGAGGAGGAGGCGGCAACCCTCCGACGACTCGGGGTCGAGCTCGGCCAGGGCTACCTGTTCGGCGTGCCGGCCGCGGTCGCCGATCTGCCGTAGCCCGTCCTACCGCTCGCGCAGGAACCAGCCCCGCGGGTCCCAGGCTCGCAACATCCCGATCTCGTCCTCGGTCGGGGGCGCGAGCTCGCCCAGCGCGTCCGCGACTTCGAGGTCCCAGCCGCAGGCGGCGCGGGCCGCGGCAATCCGCTCCGGCAAAGGGGTATCGCCGCCCGGGACCGCGGCGAGCACGAGCTCGTCGGCGCCGTCGGGCTTCTCGAGGGTGCCGAGGTCGGTCACGAGCGCGCGCACGCTCCGGCCCGGCGAGGTGACGTAGGCACACTCGGGCGGGGTGCGCTCGGGCGTGAGGAGCGCGACGACAACCGACTCCTCCGCCACGCTGGCGACGTCGTTCCCGCCGCCGGAGCCGACGAGGAACCGCCCGTCGTCGAGCCGGGTGGAGTTGATGTTGCCCGAGCGGTCGACCTGGGCGCCGCCGAGGCAGGCGACCGTCGTCGTGCCGGGACCGCCGACGAGCGCGCCGAGCACCATGCCGGCGTCGCCCAGCATCGTCGAGCGCGGGAAGTTGCGGTGGTTGAGCACGAACGGGTCGGCGGGCGTGGGCTCGTAGCCCCACAGCCCGATCTCGGCGGTGAGGTGCACGTGGGCGCCACCCGCCCGGGCCTGGACGACGCCGAGCCACGCCGCCAGGTTGGCGACGCCCGCGCCCGCGAGCACCGCGTCGGCGTCGAGGGCGATGACGCGCTCGGCGAGGTGGCGCGCCCCCCACACCGCCGCCAGCTCCCACCGGTTGGGGGGCGCGTCGAGATCGGGTGCGTACGCGGCCTGGTCGGCGCGCCAGGAGCCGGGCTGGGCTTTCGCCCGGAGCTGCGCGACCCGCTCATCCCCCAGCCGCTCGAGATACGCGGACTGGTCGTCGGGGCCGAGGATCCAGTGGCGGATCCAGTCGTCGAAGTCGTCGGCGCGGGTGGCGGCGCGGGCGTCGACCCAGAACTCGTAGTCCTCGCCGTACCCGTCGACGGGTAGGTCGCCGGTGAAGAGACCGCCGGGGTGGGCACCAAGCGGCGCCTCGCAGACCGCCAGGACGCGGTGACCGGGGATGCGTACGTGGTGCGACCACGGCCGCAGGTCGTCGACGATCCGCTCGACGGTCACGATCGCGCCTCGGCGGGCGGCGAGCGCGCCCCACACTCCCTCGAGCAGCGGTGGGTGGATGGCGACGTTGCCCTCGCGGTCGGCGACGGGGGCGTGCAGCAGCGCGACGTCGGGCACGAGCGGTGCGAGCAGACCCGCCTCGCCGAAGGGTGTGTCGACACGCCTGTACGCCTCGTTCGCCTCCATCGACGAGCCCGCGATCGAGCAGGTGACGATGGCGGGCAGGCTGCGCCCGGCCGCTTCGAGGCGTTGCGAGAACGCGAGGAACGACCAGTGCTCGACGTCGACCTCGCCCGTCTCGTACGCGGTGGCGAAGATCGGGTTGGGGGTGAAGTTCGGGAACGTGTCGCCCGAGTACCCGGTCACGACCTTGCGTACGAGCCCGCCCCGGAAGAACAGCGTCCCCAGGCTCGACAGGCTCAGCATCACCAGCGTGAACCCGGGGTCGCGTCCCCACCACTGCCGCACGACTTCGCGCGCCGCGGCGGTCCAGCGGGTGTGCCCGACCATGATGTGGAGCGAGTCGCCGGCGCGGACGTGCTCGGCGACCGCGTCGCGCAGCGGCGCGACCGTGTTGCTCAAGCCGAGTCGAGGACCAGGTCGGCGAGGCGGTTCCGCTGCCAGCCCTGGTAGCCGAGCATGGCGTCGTTCTGCTTGGCCCGCTTGTAATAGAAGTGGGCGTCGCAGTCCCAGGTGAAGCCGACACCGCCGTGGATCTGGATGTCCTCGCCGCTGATGAACACCGCGGCCTCGCCCACGTATCCCTTGGCCATGGCGGCGGCGCGCTCACGCTGGTCGTCGTCGACGTCGGATGTCCAGGCGGCGTAGTGCGTCCCGACCCGGGCGAGCTCGAGCCGGTGCAGCATGTCGACGGCCTTGTGCCGGATCGCCTGGAACGTGGCGATCGGCCGGTCGAACTGCACCCGCGCCTTGGCGTACTCGACCGCCAGGTTCAGCGCCGCCTCCGATGCCCCCACGAGCTCGGCGCTCAACGCCACCGCGGCGTCGTCGACCACCCGTCGCCAGATCGCCGTATGGTCGGCACGGGGACCGATCGCGACCACGCGCGTCTCGTCGAGGACGAGCCGGGCGGCCTTGCGGGTCGGGTCGAGCGTCGGGACCGCCTCGCCCTTCGGCGTCTCGAGCAGGAAAGAACCGAGACCCTCCTCGGTGCGGGCGACGACGATGGCCCAGTCGGCGGTGTGGGCGTCGAGCACCAGCGGCTTGGTGCCGGTGACGATCCAGTCGGCGCCCTTGCGGCGGGCCCGGGCGCGGACGCGGTCGACGGGGTCGCCGTGGCCCTGCTCCTCGAGCGCGACTGTCCCGCGCAGGGTGCCCGACGCCAGTGGCTCGAGCAGGTCGTGGGCGCCGAGGCGATCGGCGGCGATCGTGGCCAGAACGCTCGACGAGAAGAACGGGCCGGGGAGCGGGAGCCGGCCCATCTCCTCCATCACCACGACCATGTCGACGAGCCCGAGGCCGATCCCGCCGTGGTCCTCGGGCACGAGGAGGCCGGGCCAGCCCATCTCGGCGATCTTCTCCCAGTGCCCGTCGGTGAAGCCGCGCTCGTCGTCGGCCATGGCGCGCACGTAGCTGCCGGGCGCCTCGTTGGCGAGGAAGGACCGGACTGCGTCGCGCAGCGCCTCCTGGTCCTCCGAGAACGTGAAGTCCATCGAGGCCGAAGACTAACGTCCGTGTCAGGTTTCTATGGATTTCGCTTACAAGCCCGAGGATCTGGCGTTTCGCGACGAGCTGCGGGCGTGGCTCGACGAGAACCTGCCCAAGTTCCTTGCCGACTGGGGCGGCGACGAGGACCCCGGCGGCGGCCGCCAGGGCGGCACCCAGACCGGCGTCGCCCGCACCCAGGAGCGGCGCAAGGACTGGCAGCGGCGGATGCACGAGGGCCGCTGGGCCGCGATCAACTGGCCCAAGGACTGGGGCGGGCGGGAGGCGACGCCGGTCCAGAACGTCCTCTACTCCGAGGAGATGTCGCGCCAGCGGGCGCCGGGGGTCTACAACGCCAACGGCATCTGGCAGATCGGCCCCATGATCATCAAGTGGGGCACCGAGGAGCAGAAGCAGCGCTGGCTTCCCGGGATCCTCGACGCGTCGGAGCACTGGTGCCAGGGCTTCAGTGAGCCCGAGGCGGGCTCGGACCTCGCCAACCTCCGCACGACCGCGATCCGCGATGGCGACGAGTACGTCGTCAACGGCCAGAAGATCTGGATCTCGACCGCGCACCTGGCCAAGTGGGGGCTGTTCCTCCTGCGCACCGACCCGGAGGCGATCGAGCGGGGGGCGAAGCACGAGGGCATCACCGCGTTCATCATCGACATGGAGGCGCCGGGCATCGAGATCCGCCCGATCAAGGACATCGTCGGCGACGAGCTGTTCAACGAGGTGTTCTTCACCGACACCCGCATCCCGGCCGACTACCGCCTGGGCGACGAGGGTGCGGGCTGGCAGGTCGCGATGGGGACGCTCGGCCACGAGCGGGTCGGCACCGCCGGCCTGGCCATCGCCATGGCGTCCGACCTGCGGGCGATGATCTCGGCGGCGCGCGCCACCAACCCGGACTCGCTCGACGACCCCGAGATCCGCGCGCGGATCGCCCGGGCATACACCGACATCGAGTTCACCAAGCTCCTCAACTACCGGGCGCTCACCAAGATCATCAAGGGCCAGAAGAACTGGCCCGAGGTGCCGCTGGCCAAGCTCCAGTGGAGCCATCTCGCCCAGACGCTGGCCGAGCTCGCGGTCGACCTGCTGGGACCGTCGGGGCTCCTGGCCAAGGGCGGGCCCGACGCGGTCGACGGCGGCAGCTGGACCCGCCTCTACTCGTTCCAGCGCTACACCTCGATCGGCGCCGGCGCCACCGAGGTGCAGAAGAACATCATCGCCGACCGCGCCCTCCTGCCGAGGAAGTAGCGCCACCACGAAGCTCGGCATTGTCACGCCGGTTCTGACCCGCCTGCCGGGCGCGCACGCCCGCTGGGAGGAGACGGCCGGGATCGCCGAGGTCGAGCGGGTCGTCGTCGAGGCCGAGCGGCTCGGCTACCACCACGTCACCTGCAGCGAGCACGTGGCGATCCCCCGTGAAATCGCCGAGGTGCGGGGGGCAACGTACTGGGACCCGCTGGCGACGTTCGGCTATCTCGCCGCCCGGACCAGCTCGATCCGGCTCGCGACCTTCGTCCTCGTGCTCGGCTACCACCACCCGCTCGCGATCGCCAAGCGCTACGGCACCCTCGATCGCATCAGCGACGGCCGGCTGATCCTCGGCGTGGGAGTCGGATCGCTCGAGGAGGAGTTCGACCTGCTCGGCGCGCCGTTCGACGACCGGGGCGAGCGCGGCGACGACGCCATCCGCGCCCTGCGGGCCTCACTGTCGCAGCCGGAGCCGGCGTACACGGGTTCCCACTACGAGTACGAGGGCTTCGTCGTCGATCCCCACGCGGTGCAGACAGAGATGCCGATCTGGATCGGGGGCCGGACCGCCCGGTCGCTGCGGCGGGCGGTCGAGCTCGCCGACGGCTGGGCTCCGTTCGGGATCGGCACCGCCGACCTCGCCACGATGCTCGAGCGAGCTCGCGCGAGCGACGCGTGGGCCCGGCGCGACTCGCCGCTCGAGCTCGTGCTACAGAACGAACGCCCGCTCGACCCCGCCAACGAGCCCGACCGCGTCGCGGAGCGGCTGGCGAAGTTCGCCGAGATCGGAGGGACCATCCTGAGCGTGCGCTTCGTGCACCACTCGGTCGACCACTACGTGGAGCAGCTGGCAGCCATGTCCGAGCTGGCGTCGACGTAGCCTGCGACCGTGCCCGTCGACGCCGCCGCGCTGCAGGGGTTGCTCCGCAACGCCAACAACAGCGACGACGCGGACAAGCACCGGGCGATGTTCACGGCGCTGCTCGACTCGCTCCTGATCGTCCAGACCGGGGCCGCGGTCGCGCCCGAGGGTGGCCCCCTACGTCGTCACCGAGGACACGCCCATCGACATCGCCTCGATGATCGGGCCGGGGGGGCGAGCGTGCCCTGCCCGTCTTCACCGACCTCGACGCGCTGCGCCGCTGGCACCCCGACGCCGAGCACCACATCGCGATGGAGGCGGAGACGTTGTTTCGCAAGGCGATCGAGTGGGACTTCGACGTCGTGCTGATCGATCACGGCAGCGAGGACTGGATCCAGCTGCGGGGCGATCTGCTCGAGGAGCTCGCCGCCGGCCGCCCCCCGGAGCTCTGATGGCGCGCACGTATCGCCTCGGCATCGGCCGCAAGCTCATCAACCTGCTCGCGACCGCGGCCCTGCGGCTCGGGATCGCGCCGCGTGGCAACTATCTGCTCACCACCACCGGGCGGAAGACGGGGAAGCGCCACACGACTCCGGTGACGCTGATGGAGAACGGCGAGCGGTTCCTGGTCGCGCCCTACGGACCGGTGCCCTGGGTACACAACGCCCGGGCCGCCGGCGAGGTGACGCTAACCCGGGGACGGAAGACCACCACCCACCCGATCACCGAGGTCGGCCCGGCGGAGGCGGCGCCGGTACTCCAGCGCTACGTGAAGAAGGTACCGGTCGTGCGGCCGTTCTTCGACGCCGACAAGGACTCCCCGGTAGCCGAGTTCGAGGCCGAGGCGGCCCGGCATCCGGTCTTCCGGCTGGGCCCGGCGAAATAGCCGCGGTTCAGATCAGCCAGAGCACGAGGCCGACCGCTACCGCGATCGGCGCGCCCACGATGACGACCGAGTTCGTGAGCACTGCGACCCAGAGCGCGCCCAACCCGGCGGGACCGAACGCCTCGACCAGCGCTTCGTAGCGCTCATGGGTCTTGCGGGCGGCCTTGGCCAGCGGCAGCAGCTCGCGGCCGACCGACGCGATCGCCCGGAGCTTGTGCGGACCTTGCAGCCGTTCGAGGGCGTCGCTGATGCGAGCTCGGATCCCCGCTTCCTCGGAGCTCGCCGCCAGCAGCCGGACGACGTCGCGCTTGACCGTGTCTTCGTGGGCGGCGGCGTCGCGCAGCCCGCTCCGGACGCGCAGGGCCGAGACGCCGGGGTAGACCAGCGCGACGCCGGCGACGATGGCGACCACCAGGTGCCAGCCGCCGTCGTTCAACCATTGGGCCGGGAGCGCGACGAAGACGGCGACGGCACCGACCAGCAACACCAGCGCCAGGGGGAGCAGCACCCGCGCGACCCAGGTGGCCGCGTCCATGAGGCGGCTGATCGCCTGATCCAGGCGCGGGTCGAGTTTGAGCGCGGTGCCCTCCGTACCGGTCATGTCACCGACCACCTCCACGTACACGACGCCACCAGCGGTTCGCCCGGCGTGACGACTGCGGGGCCGAGGTTCAGCGCGTCGGGCGGATGAGTCTGGGGCTCGACGCAGATCGCGTGGTCGGGCTCGGTGAACACCACGAGGTCCGGGCAGGCGGTCTCGAGCGTGACCGTGATGGCGTCGGGCCAGTGCAGCACCGCGGGTGGGTCGTCGAGCTGGGTGAAGCAGTCGTCCCACGGCTGGGGCGGGATGGGTACCAGCTCGTCGACGGCGATGCCGTCGTCGTCGCGCCGGTACATCGCGCCGGCGTGCAGGTCGACCTCGAGCGGCTCCCCCGAACCCAGGCGACGGGCCCACCACGGGTGCCACCCCAGCGACGCCGGCATCGGCCGGTCGGTGCCGTGCACCTCCATCGTCATCGTGAGCGAGTCGCCGGCCAGGTCGAGACGTTGCAGGGCGCGGCCGCCGAACGGCCAGGGCGGCGCGAGGTCGACGCTCATCACGCCCAGACCCTCGTCGCGCCACGGGTGGTCACGGGCGACGCCGTGGATGGCATGGGGCGGGTTGTTGGCGGGCAGCTCGTAGTCCTCGCCCGCGAACGAGAACCGGCCCCGCCGCACCCGCCCCGCCCACGGCGCCATCGGGAACGAGCCGTAGTTGTGGTCGTCCAGCTCCGGCGTGACGAGGAGGTCGCGCCCATCGACGTTCAGCGAAACCAGCCGGCCGCCCCGCTCGGGCGCGTAGACCAGCCGCGCCCGGCCCGCCTCCAGTTCGATCAACCGAGCCTTTCGATGACGGTGGCGTTGGCCTGGCCGCCACCCTCGCACATCGTCTGGAAGCCGAGGCGCCCGCCGGTGGACTCGAGGTGGTTGAGCATAGTCGTCATCAGCCGCACACCGCTCGCGCCGAGGGGGTGACCGATCGCGATCGCGCCGCCCCGGGGGTTGAAGCGCGCCATGTCGGGATGGAACTCCTTGGCCCACATGAGCGCGATGGCGGCGAACGCCTCGTTGCACTCGACCGCATCGAACTCGTCGACCTTCATGCCGGTGCGCTCGAGGAGCTTGCGGGTCACGGGGTTGGGCGCCGACAGCACGAGGACGGGATCGTCGGCGAGGACCGCGAAGTGCACGAACCGCGCCCGGATCGGGAGGCCGAGCCGCTCGGCCGTCGCCCGGTCGGCGATCAGCATGGCGGCGGCGCCGTCGCTCATCTGCGAGGCGTTGCCGGCGGTGATCTGGGGCGCGGGCTGGTCGTCCGACTCCCAGGCGGGCGGAAGCGCGCCGAGCGACTCCATGGTCCCGCCCCGCCGTATCCCCTCGTCGGCACCGAGGGTCTCGCCGGTGGTCTCGCCCTGTTCGTCCTTGAGCGGGACGGGCACGATCTCCCGGGCGAAGTGCCCGGTGTCGGTGCTGTCGGCGGCGCGGCGATGGCTCTCGAGCGCGAACCCGTCCATCTCCTCCCGGGTCACACCGAACCGGTCGGCCAGGACCTGCGCGACCCAGAACTGGATGCCGAGGGTGTTGTCGGTGTGGGCGAGGAAGTCGGGGCTGAACGGGCCGATGCCACCACGGGCGTTCGTCGACATGGGTGCGCGCGTCATCGACTCGACGCCGCACGCGATCGCCAGGTCGTAGGCGCCGGCGAGCACGCCCTGGGCGACGAAGTGCATCGCCTGCTGGGACGAGCCGCACTGCCGGTCCACACTGGTTGCGGGCACGTGCCACGGGAGCCCGGCCGCGACCCAGGCGTTGCGGGTGACGTTGCAGCCCTGCTCGCCGGTCTGGGTCACGCAGCCACCGACCACGTCGTCGATGAGGCCGGGGTCGACGTCGTTGCGCTCGAGCAGCGCCTTCAGCGTGAAGCCGAGGAGGTCCGTGGGGTGCCAGGTCGCGAGCGCACCCTTGCGCTTGCCGATGGGCGTGCGGGTGGTGTCGACGATGACGGCTTCGCGAGCGGGCATGCGCAGGCCTCCCCGAGAGACCTGACATGGTAGTCAGGGACCACTACCTTTCCCCTCTA